>NZ_CAMFJF010000011.1 GCF_945956895.1 uncultured Allobosea sp.
AGGCTCGGGCTTTCAAGGCTCCGAACTCCGTTGTGCGTTTCCAGGCCAGATTTGTGACCATCTGGTCTCAAAATGAATGCACGCACCCCGGAATACGTCAAGAAGAAATGACCAATTGGTCACAAATTTCCCTTGCGCGGCCAATACGTTATATTCTATTGGATATAACGACGGAGGCTTCCCCAGGAGGCCCGGCGCGGATCGGGCAGAGCTAAGCTTCGGGCAAGACTAGCAAAGTACCCAGCCCGGCAGAGACGGGCTTCAACGAACCTCCGTTGCGGGGATATCTGGAATCGCGCTGGCCAAAATGACCAGATGGTCGCAAATTCGGGCGACCGAGTCGGCACGGTCTGAAACTGGAGCGCGGTAGCACGCATGACCACACCCGGAGCTGGCGAGACCCGGCCGCGGCGGCGCAACATGCGTGCGACGGACAGGGAGCAGGCGATCCTGAGCGAGGCGATCCGCTTCTTCGCCGAGCATGGTTTCGAGGGCCAGACGCGCGAGCTCGCCAAGCGCATGGGCATTACCCATTCGGCGATCTATCGGCATTTCCCAAGCAAGGAGGCGCTGATCGAGCGCGTCTACGAGCAGGTCTATCTCAGCCGCTGGCAGCCCGGCTGGGCGTCGCTGATCAAGGACCGCTCACAGTTGCTCGAAGCGCGGCTCGACCAGTTCTACCGCGAGTATGTCGCAAAGGTCTTCGACCATGACTGGGTCCGGATCTTCGTCTTCTCGGGCCTGCGCTCCTTCGACATCACCGGCCGCTATCTCGACATCGTCAGGCGCGAAGTGATCGAGCCCGCCTGCGCCGAACTGCGTCACGAACTCGGCCTGCCGGATGTGGCCCAGCTGCCCCTGGCCGAGCGCGAGACAGAGATGTTCTGGGGCCTGCACGGGCGCATCTTCTACATTGCGATCCGACGCTTCGTGTACCAGACCGCGACCCCGCCCGATCTCGGCGACATCGTCGGCGACGCGGTACGGGGCTTCTTCATCGGGGCCCGCCAGATTTCGAAAGAGCTCGTCATTCAGGGCAACAACCCGCCTGCCTGAAAAGGCGTTTCGAGCCTCCAGATCGACGCGGTTTGGTTCCAGGAGCATTCGCACCGTCTGCAAATGGCGCCCCCGGCACGGACAAGAGTTCAGCGATATCGCGAGAACCAATCGCACCGCTCCAGCCAATTTGGTCGAGAAGAGCGCGCATGGCACCTCCGATCGTCGGCCGCCTTTCAGCTTTCAATCGTAGGACCGAAGAGCCGGGTCGCAACCGGGGCAGCCTCAGAATCTCGCCGTCACGCGCCATCGCCGCCGCTGCGATGGCCAGAAGCGTCCCGCCCAAGCAGTATCCGGCCGCATGAACCTTGCGATCGGGCAGGATCGCAGCGATGGCATCGAGCGCTGCCATCACACTGGTCGAGGATGTAATATTTCATGATCCAGGCAGGCACGATCAGGATCGGCTCGGCATGGACGGTCGGCGTCGACGGCGCATGCTGGATCAGCTCGATCAGGTGATTGCGAAAGATGACCTTGCCGGGCGTCACCGCCACGTCCCGACCGACGACGAAGCCCTCGGCACCGACCGGGGGCCGTTCGGCAAGCTGCCTTTGCATGTCCTCGGTCCAGTTCTTCCAAACCTCGATGAAGTTGGCGCCTCCCGTCTCGCGAGCGCGCTGGATCACCTCCGGATTGGTCAACGGATTGTTCGAGGGAGACAAGACGTCCAGAAGCTGGCGCGTGATGAAGGAGACGCCCCCCTCGTGATGGCGCTCGACGCCCGGCACCTCGTGCGTGACGTTGTGCCACCATTGCTGATTGAGCAGGAAGGCTTGCGCCATGAAGCTGAAGGGCTGCGTGCGCCATTCCGGGGCCGAGAAGCGGTAATCGCCAGGCAATGGCCGGATGCTGGGATCGGCATCCGTCTCGAGAAGCCCCGAACGGCCTGCCCTCCCAGGCGAGCGGCCTTGCGCACCGCCTTGCTCGCCAGTTCGAACTGCTTGCCTGGCGCGGCGGCCAGATGGATGGCCCAGTCGAAATAGGCCAGCGCCAAGGCCATGGGCGAGAGCCCGCCGGTGAATTTCGCCGTGGCGGCTTTGCGCCTGCGATCGATCGCTGAGAACGCCTCCTCGCCGAGCGTCTCCTCCCTGCAAGGCTGCTGCCGCCGGGGCTCCCGGGCCAAGCCGGTTCGGGACGAGGACTACATGGCTTTCTTCCTTCGAAACTCTCGCCAGGATGCGCGCCGAAAGCCGCGCGTTCCTTGAGCTTGGTCAAAGCCGATGCCACCTCACCCGGGGTAGGTTCTTCAGCGTGCAGAGCGGGAGAATCCCATGAAGGCGATGGTTCTGAACGCCCCGGGCCGTCCGCTCGTCAAGGAGGCACGCCCCGATCCCGCACCTGCCCCGGGAGAATTACGGATCAGGGTTGAGGCTTGTGCGATCTGCCGCACGGATCTGCATGTCGTCGATGGCGAACTGCCCGATCTGCAATGCCCGCGCGTTCCAGGCCACGAAGTCGTCGGCCGGGTTGATCTGGTCGGAGCGGATGTCGCGCCCGAACTGATCGGCCGGCGCGTCGGCCTCGGCTGGCTGGGCCATACATGCGGGCATTGCCCCTATTGTCGCGCCTTGCGGGAGAACCTGTGCGATACCCCGGAATTCACCGGCTACACCCGCGACGGCGGCTTCGCCAGCCATGTCGTTGCCGACGCGGCCTATGTCTTCCCTCTGGATGAATTCCCCGACCCGGTCACTGCCGCACCTTTGATGTGCGCAGGGTTGATCGGATGGCGAAGCCTGCGCAGCGCCGGCGCAGCCCGACGGATCGGCCTCTACGGCTTCGGCGCGGCCGCTCACATTCTCACGCAAATCTGTCGCTGGCAGGGGCGCGAAGTCTATGCCTTCACCCGTCCGGGCGACGAAGCCGCGCAGGCCCATGCCCTTTCGCTCGGTGCTTGCTGGGCGGGTCGTTCCGAGGAAAAGCCGCCGGTGCCGCTCGACGCCGCGCTGATCTTCGCGCCCGTCGGGGCGCTGGTCCCGCTGGCGTTGAGCGCCGTCGTGAAGGGCGGACGCGTCGTCTGCGGCGGCATCCATATGAGCGACATTCCCAGCTTCGGCTACGATCTGCTCTGGCACGAACGCGAGCTTGTTTCGGTCGCCAATCTCACCCGAGCAGACGGCCGGGAATTCCTGTCAGTTGCCCGGCAGGCCGACATCAAGACGAAAACCACGGTCTATCCCTTGGAGCGGGCGAACGAGGCTCTCTCGGATCTGCGCGCCGGCCGATTGCAGGGCGCGGCGGTGCTGGTGCCATGAGGCTCTCAGGGCTTGTCAACGCGATCTCCAAGCCTCGTCGCCCATATGAGCAGGCCTTGCCCCTGCCGCCCTCGCTTCTCCGCTTCGTGATCCTCTCCGGCGGCTGGCACCAGGCGGCAGTCTGCGCCCTGTCCATCGCCGTCTTCCTGCTCAATACCGCTCCGATCGAAACACAGCGGCGCATCATCGACACTGCCGTCCATGTCGGCAGCGTCCGTGCCATCCTGACCTTGGTCGCCCTGCAAATCGGGCTCGTCCTGGCTTATGGCCTGGCGAAGCTGGCAATGAACGTCTACCGCGCCTGGATCGGCGAATGCGCGACCCGCGACCTGCGGCTCGTGGTGACGCAGCGGCTTGAACGCGCGGACGAGCAGGGTTCAGATCTGGCCAACGGCACCGGCCTCGCCATGATCCTCGCGGAAGCGGACGAAATCGGCGGGTTCGTCGGCTCGAGCCTCAGCCTGCCGATCGTCGAGGTCGGCTTTCTGGCGAGCATCTTCATCTATCTCGCCTTCCTCGACCTCGGAATGATGGCCGCCAGCCTTCTGATCCTCGCGCCGCAATTCGTGTTCGTGCCGCTGATGCAGCGGGCGATCAATCGGCGGGTGGCGGAACGAACGCGTCTCCTCCGACGCTTCGGCGACGAGATCCTGTCGCCCGTGAAGACGGGATCGAGCGCTCCCCGACTGGACGAGGTCTTCGCGGTCGATATCGGCGTCTTCGAAATCAAGTTCTCCCTTAATTTTCTGATGAACCTGACCTATTCCCTGGGCAGTCTGCTCGTGCTCGGCATCGGCTGCGTGCTGGCGGTTAGCGGACAGACCGAGATCGCCACCGTCGTCACCTTCCTGTCCGCCACAACCAAGATCGTCGATCCCTGGAACGATGTCGTCGACTGGGCGCGCGGCTTTGCGATGACGACCGTGAAATACGATCTCGTCATCCGGGCGCTTGAGACGGCGCCTGACGGCACGGCCTCCGCGACCGCGACGGCTCGCTGAGGTCGTGACGCTCAGAAGGCGCGGAAACGGCGCACCACCGGATTGCGGGTGCGACCTCTTCTTCGTTTCCCATCCGCGCGCATCGCCAGCGGCTTCAATATCTCGGCAAGCCCGAGGTAGAAGGCGGCGATGACCAGGGTGGCGAGCAGGACCGGAACCGGCAGTGCGACGAAGCCGAACGGATGGCCGAGCGGCGTCAAGGCCAGGATCAGTGCGGCGGCGAGAGCCCCGAGCGAGGTCATGACGAGAAAGCGATGCGGCCGGCTGCGCCAGCAGGGCGCCGCCGTGCGGATGACGAAGATCACCAGGATCTGCGTCAGGATCGACTCGACGAACCAGGCCGTCCTGAACGTCTCGATCCCTGCGCCGAAAACACCGAGCAGAACGGTGAAAGTCGCCGCATCGAATACGGATGAGAGCGGCCCCATGACGAGCGTGAAGCGGAGCACGGCGTGCATGTCCCAGTGCTGCGGTTTCGCAAGGTCGGCAGGGTCCGCCTCATCGAAAGGAATGCCGACCTCGGACAGGTCGTAGAGCATGTTGTTGATCAGGATCTGCAACGGATTGAGTGGCAGGAACGGCAGCACAATCGACGCCAGCGCCATCGAAAGCATGTTGCCGAAATTCGAGCTCGTGCCCATGCGGACATATTTCATGATGTTGGCATAGGTGCGCCGCCCCTCGGCGATACCCTGCGCAAGCACGCCGAGATCGGGCGCGAGCAGGACGATCGCGGCCGCCTCGCGCGCGACCTCGGTTCCGCCCTCGACGGACAAGCCGACATCCGCGGCATGGATTGCCGGCGCATCGTTGATGCCGTCGCCGATAAAGCCCACCGTATGTCCTGCCCTGCGCAGAGCCAGGACGAGGCGCGCCTTCTGTTCGGGCGCGATCCGGGCGAACAGGTCGACGTTTCGAACGCGAGCGGCCAGAGCGGCATCTCCCAATGCCGCGATCTCCTCGCCCGTCATCAGCCCTCGCGCCGGAAGCGCCAGGGTTTCGGCGAGGTGACGAACGACGGGAGCGGCATCTCCCGAAATCACCTTGACGCGCACGCCCGCGGCCGCGAGCTGACAGGCCGCCACACCCGCCGAAGCCTTGGGCGGATCGACGAAGGCAGCGCAGCCCGCGAAGACGAGACCGGCTTCGTCATCGCGAGACAGGTCATCGGTTCCCGGCGACATCGGACGGTGAGCGATGCCGAGCAGCCGCAAGCCCTGCGCTCCTTTGCCTTCGAAGAAGGCCAGGAGCTTGCGTCGCTCGGCATCGTCGAGCTTTTCAATCCTGCCCCCCGCCCGCTCGAACCTATCGCACAAGTCGAGCAACGCTTCGGGAGCACCTTTGACGATCATGTCCCGCTCGTCGCCCTTCGCCACGAGGACGGAGGAACGCCGACGCTGAAAATCGAAAGGTAGATCCGCGAGAGGCCGCCAGGAGCCATCGTCCTTTGCCGAGGAGGCGAGCAGGGCGGTGTCGAGACTGTTGCGCAACCCGCTGCAAAAGCGGCTGTTGAGGCAAGCGAGTTCGGTGACGCGTGAGCTTTCGAAGCCGTCGCAGTCGAAGCTCCCGACATGAGCGATCCGTGCTTCCGTCAGCGTCCCGGTCTTGTCGGTGCAGAGGACGTCCATCGCCCCGAGATCGTGGATCGCGGACAGCCGCTTCACCACCACCTGGCGCTGTGCCATGCGCATCGCGCCGCGTGCGAGCGTCACCGTCATCACCACCGGCAGCAGCTCCGGCGTCAGGCCCACGGCCAGCGCGGCGGCGAACAGGAAGCTCTCGATCGACAGCCCGTGGCGCACGAGCTGTGTCAGCAGCACGAACAGGACCAGGAAGCCGGTGAGGCGCAGGATCAGCATGCCGAGGCCGTGAACGCCGCGCTCGAAGGCGGTGGGCGGCTCGCTCGCCTGCATGGAGCGGGAGATCGCGCCCAGCCGTGTCTCGGCGCCCGTCGCCGTGACGAGCATCCGGACCTCTCCGGCGACGAGGCTTGTTCCCCCGAAAAGGGCGCTATCGGTTCCGTCAGCGGCGGAATCCTCGGGAGCGGCCAGCTTCTCCACCGGAAAGGGTTCGCCGGTGAGCGCCGCTTCATCAGCCATTGCATCGTGGCTCTCGATGATCAGGCCATCCGCCGGGATGAGATCACCGGCGTGAAGCGCGACGACGTCGCCAGGAACCGCCTCCCGGACCGGGACTTCAACGAGCCGTCCGCTGCGAAGAACCGTAACCTGCACCGCCACGGTGCGCCGCAGCGCATCGACCGCATTCTCGGCCTGGGTCTCCTGGAACACGTCGAGGGCGATCGAAGCCAGCACGATGAGCACGATGATGATCAGGCTTTGCCAATCGCCCGTCGCCCCGGAGATCAGCGCGGCGATCAGCAAGATCGCGATGAGAGGCTCCACGAGCCGCTTGACGATCTTGAAGAACAGCCCGCGCCGCAGGCTGGTCACGGCGAGATTGGGCCCGAAGCGATGCAGCCGTTGAGCCGCCTCGACGTCGCTCAAGCCATCAGGCGTCGCCCCGAGACGCTGCAACAATGCGTTCCGGCCTTCCCGCCAGAACTCCCCCTCGCCTGTCGCAGCTGCGTTCGCGGTTTCCGTCGTCATGCCGGCTTCCCGCGATGCACCCGTCGACCACAATGATGATCCGGTCGCAGCGACGGGCGCGAGGTGACACGCTGATCCATGGTTCTACCGATCAAGGCGTAATTGCAACCTTGAGGACGCCATCGCGCTGGTGCGAGAACAGCTCGTAGGCATCCTTGATGCGTTCCAGCGAAAAACGATGCGTAACCAGCGGCCCCAGATCGACCCGGCCGGAGGCGACGACGTCGATCAGGCGCCGCATTCGCTCCTTTCCGCCAGGGCAGAGCGTGGTGACGATGCGGTGGTCGCCAAGCCCTGCGGCAAAGGCACCGAGCGGGATCGTCAGGTCGCTCGAATAGACACCGAGCGACGATAGCGTTCCACCGGGACGCAGCACCCGCAATGCGGCGGAGAAGGTCTCCTGGCGGCCAAGGGCCTCGATCGCCACGTCGACGCCCCTGCCATCGGTCAGCCGCATGATTTCGTCGACCGGATCACCCTTGGAGAAGTCGACGACCTCGTCGGCGCCAAGCCTGCGTGCCATGTCCTGTCGTTCGGGAACGCTCTCCACGGCAATGATGCGCGTCGCGCCCATCAGCCGGGCGCCGGCAGTGGCGCATAGTCCGATAGGGCCTTGCGCGAAGATGGCGACGCAGTCGCCGATCCTGACCCCACCGCTCTCGGCGCCGGAAAACCCGGTCGACATGATGTCCGGGCACATCAGAACCTGCTCGTCCGTCAGTCCGGAAGGAACGTGTGCGAGATTGACCATGGCGTCCGGCACCAGCAGATACTCCGCCTGGGCACCATCGATCGTGTTGCCGAAGCGCCAGCCGCCCATGGCCTTGAAGCCGTGGCGCGTGTCGGCGCCATCCTGCGAGGCGCAGCCGCAAAGGCAGGCAGCGCTGTGCCCCGAAGGCGTGATGGCGCCTGCGATCACGCGCTGACCTTCCCGGAATCCCCTCACCTCGGAACCGAGCTTCTCGATCACGCCCACCGGTTCATGGCCGATGGTGAGGCCGCGCGCGACCGGGTATTCGCCCTTGAGGATATGGATATCCGTGCCGCAGATCGTCGTGGTGGTGATGCGCAGCAGCGCGTCGAGCGGCCCGATCTTCGGGATCGGCTTGTCCTCGAGCTCGATGCGGCCCGGCTCCACGAACACGGCCGCGCACATCATCTTGGAGCGGGCCGTTCGCGTGTTTCCCGACGAAGGCCGCGCAACGGATTGAGGGACAGGCGCCATGATCACTCTCCGAAACCGATGAGATGAAATCAGCCTGCCGCGAACTGGTCCCGTTGGATTTGACTCAACGCAAAACCGCGAGAGAACATGCTCGCGTTTGACGAAAATCAATGTGATCGACCTGCTTTCGTCGCTCGATAGCGCACCAGGATCAGCTATCGACGCGGAGGTTGCCATGAACGACATCACACCCTCTTCGAGCAACGTGGCGAAGGCACAGGCCGTTCGCGGCACAGCCTATCGCGACATCGCGGTTCATCTCGATGGTTCTCCGGAGGACGAAACGCGCCTTGCGCACGCCGAAGCCCTGGCCACGAGCTTTGCGGCTCGGATCACCGGCATCTTCACGAACCTCCTGCCCGATCCCGCTCTCTTCGCCGGAGACTTCGGCGTCACCGCGATCGGTCAATTGGTCGATGCAGTGACGGAGGAAGGAGACGTCAGCGAGAAGAGACTTCGGCAACGCCTGGCGCGCCTCGGCCCCACGCATGAGCTGCGCCGGCTGGACGCATTCCCTGGAATTCTCGAACAGGCCGTCGCCAGCGAAGCTCGCTGGAACGACCTCTTCATCGCGACCTGTCCGTGCGATGACGGCCACAGCCGCTGGCGCCCCATGATCGAGAGCGTCATGTTCGACGGAGGCAGGGGGCTTTTGCTGCTGCCGCCGGCAGCCGCGTTGCGCTCTCCCATCAAAACCGTCCTGATCGGATGGACCGACACGCGACAGAGCGCCCGAGCGGTGGCGGAGGCCCTGCCCCTGATCGCTCACGCGACGCAGGTCCATATCGTCACGGTCAGGGAAGAGGCCCATGGCAGGATGGGAGGCGCCGAAGTCCTCGCGGACATCAGCGCCCATCTTGCCAGGCACGGCGTCGAGGCGACGGCAACCGTCCTCAACCCGGAGGCGTCTCCGACCGACACCCTCCTCGCCGAAGTGCGGAGAATTTCGGCAGACCTGATCGTCGTCGGAGCCTACGGCCATTCGCGCTTCCGCGAATGGGTGCTGGGCGGCGTGACTGCGGATCTGATCGACCGCGCTCCCGTGCCGCTCTTGCTCGCGCACTAGGATAACCGGGGCGGTTGGCCCTTGCGGTCTTACCGACGGGCCAACCGCCTCGCTCAGCGAGCGACGTGCAGCCGGAGAGCCGTTCATGGCAACGACCGAGCGAGAACCCGGGCCGGAAATGAATGAGGTCGCCGTTCGTGTCCGGGGCCTCGAAGTCGTCTTCGGCGACAAGGCGGTGCTGGATCACCTCGACCTCGACGTCATGCGGGGTGAAATTCTCGGCGTTATCGGAGCGTCCGGCTCGGGCAAGTCCGTCCTGGCGCGAACCATCCTTGGGCTTTTGCCCAAGCGGAGCGGCGTCATCGAGATCTTCGGCAGAAATCTCGATGACCTCCGACAGGATGAGCGCCGAGCTCTCGAACAGCGCTGCGGCGTCATGTTCCAGCAAGGTGCCTTGTTCTCGTCATTGACGATCGCCGAGAATATCCAGCTCCCGATGCGCGAGCTTCTGCATCTGTCGCCGAATCTGTTGACCGAGCTGGCGATGCTGAAGATCGAGATGGTCGGATTGCCGCTCGATGCGGCGGGAAAGTATCCTGCGGAGCTCTCGGGCGGCATGACCAAGCGAGCCGCCCTTGCCCGGGCATTGGCTCTCGACCCGGAGATCCTGTTTCTCGACGAGCCAACCTCGGGACTGGACCCCATCGCAGCCGATGCCTTCGACCAGCTTCTGTTGTCTCTCAAGGCGAGCCTGAACCTGACGGTGATGATGATCACCCACGACCTGAGCAGTCTTCACACGACCTGCGACAGGATCGCGGCCATCGCGCGGGGCCAGGTCATCGCTCTCGGAACTTTACAGGACCTGCTGACGCACAAGGATCCTTGGCTGAGACAGTATTTCACCGGCGAGCGGGGGCGGACCATCTTCGCGGATCAAATCACCGCTTGAATCTCTTTCGACCACAGCGGTGGTGACTCGCGGATCCAAGCTTTACGTGGCAGACGCCTCGCTTGGATCGAACGGCTGAAACCGCGACCACGCTTGACGTCCTGGCACGAACGCGCCGTCTGTCCGCGGGCCTGATGGCCGCTGTGGGGCGTTCGAAATTTACCTGAATGTCTTTCTGAGCACGACGAGACGAACGTCGTCGGGGCATTCCGCAACCTCGAAGCCCTGTTCGATCTCGATCTCGATTGCTTCGTGATTTTGTCGGTCCTCAAGAGATTCAACGGCTTTCACGCCCTTGCTCTCGGCGAACTTGCAAATATGCCTTAGGAGCTCCCAGCCTACGCCTCTGTGCTTGTACTCGCGTCGTATCGAGATCGCGATTTCCCCTTTCTCCAAAGCGGCGTCGCAAGCGAGCATGCCCGCGGCGATGATCGTCTTCCCGTCATCGGTGAAGGCGATGAAATTTTCGGTCTGCCGATCCTCGATCTTCGTCATGGCGACCAGTCGATCATGCCCGACCTCCCTCACCGTGGTCAGAAAGCGGAAGCGCAGATCCTCCGGCGTAACGTGCGTGAAGAATTCGGCCAATCCCACTTCGTCGTCGGGCCGGGCGGGCCTCACCAGGAACCTGAAGCCGGCTCGTGTATTGAGATAGCGGCTCAAATCGTCGGTCATGATGAGATTTCCCTCCAATGGCTGCGCATCGGGCACCGCGCGACACTGCCGGCGGACCACGGCAGATCGACGCCCCGATGACGGTCGATCATCCTTGCGCGGACCGGCTCGGTCGTACTCTCTGCGCCACGGATGCGCTTTGCTCAAAATCAAAGCGCATAGCGATGGCGCGGTCGTATGGATTTCTCCTCTGAAGCCCCTTGGAGCACGGACATGAGCGCTCGGGACATCGATACCGTGACACCGACGGCTCTGAATTCGCAGGAGGTCGCGTTGATGCAGGCCTGGTGGCGGGCCGCCAACTACCTCTCGGTGGCGCAGATCTATCTGCTCGACAATCCGCTGCTACGCGAGCCTTTGCGGATCGAGCACGTAAAGCCGCGACTGCTCGGTCATTGGGGCACGACACCTGGCCTGAATTTCATTTATCTGCACCTCAATCGCATCATCGGCGACCAGGACCTGAACATCCTGTTCATCGCCGGGCCAGGCCATGGCGCGCCTGGTGTGGTGGCAAGCACCTATCTTGAAGGGACCTATAGCGAGCTCTATCCAGACGTCTCGCAGGACGAGGAAGGTCTGCGGCGTTTCGTCAGGCAGTTCTCGTTCCCGGGCGGCATTCCCAGTCACGCCGCGCCCGATACGCCCGGCTCCATCCACGAAGGCGGCGAGCTCGGGTATAGTCTCGTGCACGCCTTCGGCGCCGTGCTCGACAATCCCGGCCTGATCGCCGCCTGCGTCATCGGCGACGGCGAGGCCGAGACTGGTCCACTGGCCGCCTCCTGGCACTCGAACAAATTCCTCAATCCGGCGGCGGATGGTGCCGTCCTGCCGATCCTGCACCTGAACGGCTACAAGATCGCCAATCCCACCGTGCTGGCGCGCATCCCGCATGCTGAACTGGAGGCATTGCTGCGCGGCTACGGCTACGATCCGCTCTTCGTCGAGGGCGAGGAGCCCGAGGCGATGCACCAAGCGATGGCGGCCGCGCTCGATAGCGCATTTTCCGGAATTGCAGCAATTCAGAACGAGGCCCGTGAGGGGACTGCAAGCAATCGTCCGCGCTGGCCGATGATCGTGCTGCGCAGCCCCAAGGGCTGGACCGGTCCCAAGATCGTCGACGGCCTGAAGACCGAGGGCTTCTGGCGCTCCCATCAGGTGCCGTTCAGCGACATGTCGAAGCCCGGCCATCTGCAACTGCTCGAAGACTGGCTGCGCAGCTATCACCCGGAGGAGCTGTTCGATGCGGCCGGTCGGCTGAAGGTCGAGATCGCGGCGCTGGCGCCTTCAGGTGAAAAGCGAATGAGCGCCAACCCGCATGCCAATGGCGGAGCGCTGCGCCGGCCCCTCAGGATGCCGGACTATACCCGGCATGCCGTGAAGGTAGAGCGCCCGGGCGGCGGCAAGGCCGAGGCGACCCGGATCATGGGCGCTTTCCTGCGCGATGTGATGAAGGCCAATGAACCCAGTCGGAATTTCCGGGTTTTCGGCCCCGACGAGACCGCCTCGAACCGCTTGCAGGCCCTCTTCGAGGTGACGGACCGGGCCTGGCAGGAAGAAATCCTCCCCGAAGACGAGAATCTCACGCGCGACGGTCGTGTCACTGAAATCCTGAGCGAGCATCTCTGCCAGGGTTGGCTGGAAGGCTATCTTCTGACCGGTCGCCATGGCCTGTTTTCCTGCTACGAGGCTTTCATCCACATCGTCGACTCGATGTTCAACCAGCATGCGAAGTGGCTGAAGACGGCCAAGGAAGTGCCCTGGCGTCGGCCGATCGCCTCGCTGAACTACCTCCTCACCTCCCATGTCTGGCAGCAGGACCACAACGGCTTCAGCCACCAGGACCCCGGCTTCATCGACCATGTCGTGAACAAGAAGGCCGACATCGTGCGGGTCTATCTTCCGCCGGACGCCAACACGCTGCTTCATGTCACCGACCATTGCCTGCGAAGCTGGAACCGGATCAACGTCATCGTCGCTGGCAAGGCGCCCTCCCCGCAATGGCTCGACATGGACGCCGCGATCAAGCATTGCGCGCAGGGCATCGGCATCTGGGATTGGGCCAGCAACGATCGCGGCGGAGAGCCCGACGTCGTGATGGCTTGCGCCGGCGACGTGCCGACGCTCGAAACGCTCGCGGCGGTCATGCTACTGCGCCAACATCTGCCCGAGCTGAAGGTTCGCGTCGTCAATGTCGTCGATCTGATGACCTTGCAGCCGAAGTCTCAGCATCCGCATGGCCTGACCGATGCCGATTTCGATGCCCTGTTCACGGCCGACAAACCGGTGATCTTCGCCTATCACGGCTATCCTTGGCTCATTCATCGGCTCGCCTACAAGCGGACGAACCACCCCAACTTGCATGTGCGCGGTTACGAGGAGGAAGGCTCGACGACGACGACCTTCGACATGGTCGTGCGCAACCGGCTCGACCGCTTCCATCTCATCGGCGATGTCATCGATCGGGTGCCGAAACTCGGTGCGCGAGCCGCCTACGCCAAGCAGACGATCCGCGACAAGCTGACGGAGCACCGGCGCTTCATTCGCGACCACGGCATCGACATGCCGGAGGTGCGCAACTGGCAGTGGTCCGCAACGACGTAAGTGCAGCACCAGGCCTGGACCGCCCCAGAGGAGCGTCATCGAGTCGCTCGACTCTTGATTAGAACATTTCTAAACTAAGCCTCCTCTCGCAATTGGACGACGTCATGCCCGCTCTGTTCTCCATTTTTCGGCCGGCCCGACGGCGGTTCGACGACTTGAGTGCGCAGGAGGTGCTGTCGCTTGCGATCCTCGCGGAGGAAGAGGACGGACGAATCTACGCGGCCTATGCAGCCAACCTGGCCAAGGATTACCCTGCATCCGCCGCGATGTTCGATGCCATGGCCGCCGAGGAAAACGAACATCGCAGTGCCTTGCTGGATCTTTATGTTCGGCGGTTCGGCCCCACGATCATCCCCATTCGCCGGGAGCACGTCGAGGGCTTCTATGCGCGCAAGCCGCTGTGGTTGGTGAAGTCACTCCCCCTGGAGCGCGCGCGGGCGGATGCTGCCGACATGGAACGGCAGGCCGAAACCTTCTACCGGTTGGCCGCCTCGCGCAGTACCGATGCGGAAACGCGCAAGCTGCTCGGAGATCTCGCCGCCGCGGAAGCGAAGCACGAGCGCACGGCTCTATCTCTCGAGGGTGAACTGACGAGCGGCGACGAAGGCAAGGCCGAACAGGATCAAGCCAGGCGCCAGTTCGTGCTGACCTGGGTCCAGCCCGGCCTGGCAGGGCTGATGGACGGCTCGGTCTCGACCCTGGCGCCGATCTTCGCGACGGCATTCGCCACGCAGAACCCATGGACGACCTTTCTGATCGGGTTGTCCGCCTCGGTCGGTGCCGGCATCTCGATGGGTTTCACCGAAGCGGCCCATGACGACGGCAAGCTGTCGGGACGCGGCGCGCCCTGGAAACGCGGGCTGGCCTCCGGTGTCATGACGACGATCGGCGGTTTGGGACACGCACTCCCGTACCTGATCCCGCATTTCTGGACTGCGACCGCCATCGCGCTCTGCGTGGTCTTCGTCGAGCTCTGGGTGATCGTCTGGATCCAAAACCGCTTCATGGAGACCCCCATCGGTCGGGCGATGTTCCAGATCATCCTGGGGGGCCTGCTCGTCCTGGCCACAGGCATCCTCATCGGCGGCGCGTGAACGAGCGAGGCTCTTATGCAGCGCAATCCTGGCAGAATCCGATATGACGGGGCCAGCATCGCCTTCCATTGGCTGACTGCAGCGCTCGTCCTGCTGCTCTGGCTCATGGCTCAAAGCGAATTCCTGCTGCCCCGCGAGTGGCGCCATGGCATGTGGTCGTTCCACATCACGACCGGAGCGGTCCTGATCCTCATCTATGGCGCGCGCCTGCTCTGGCTGACGTCGTCCGCGACACGCCCTGCCTCGGTCAACACCGGCATGCTTCGATTGGCAGAACACGTCACGCACGGGCTACTATATGCCCTCCTCGCGACCGCGCTCGTTCTCGGCATCGTCAATGTGGCTGCGCGAGGGTGGGACCTGTTCGGGATTGTGCAGATACCGGGATTTGCACCCGAAGATCGGCCCCTGCGACGTTCCATCAACGGCTGGCATGAGCTTGCCGCCAACGCGCTGCTCTGTCTCGCCGCAATTCATGCCGCTGCCGCGCTGTATCATCAGCTCGTGCGGGGCGATGGTCTGCTCAAGCGCATGTGGTTTGCGCGGCGGTAGATGTCTTGAGTGATGAAAGCCAGGCCATCGCGCTCCCGAAAATGGTCTCGGATCAGGCATTGACTTGGCGCAACGGCCAACCTCCGGAGATCGTCGCCGAACTCGATCAGAAGCCCGCCTTGGCGTTCCTGCTACATCTGCGGGCTTTCATCAGCCTCATTCGCGAAATCCTGTCCCGCTGAGGCAATCCGCCTTCGGCTCCCGTTGGCCCGGCAAAAGTCTCACTCGGACGATAGAGCCCTCCGCAGGCGCCTGATAATCTGTTTGCGGCCTCGCTCGTCCGCGGCGAGCGACATCTGCTCGTCGATATCGAGGATCAGGCTGGACAGTTCATTATGCCAGTCGAGCCGACCCGTGTTTTCTGCCGCGCTGCGGACCGGACCGCTGATCTGACGAGGCGCTCCGCCCGGGAGCGCGAACATGCTGTCGAGCGACGGCTCGATGACGAGCAGCGCGGGATCCAGCTTCCTCAACCTCTCCGCCAAGCCCTGCATGGCTTGCTCCTCGCCATGTGTCAGAAAGACGGAGCCGGAGATCGGTCGCCGCTCCGCGATCCAGGCCGTGAGCTGAGGCCCGTCGGCATGGCCGGAGTAGACATCCATCGAGCGAATGCGGGCCTTCACCTGGACGTCTTCGCCCATCAACCGCACATGGCGGGCGCCATCGAGCAGGATTCGCCCGAGCGTCCCCTGCGCCTGAAAGCCGACAAAGAGGATCGTCGCCGCACCGCGCCACAGCCATTCCTTCAGATGATGCCGAATGCGCCCCGCATCGCACATGCCGCTGGCCGCGATCACGATATGAAAGCCGCGGATGCGGTCGATGGCCTTGCTTTGCTCGACGGATTCCGTGAACCGGACGTGCGGATCCCGCAAGGCCTCCAGCAAGGCCTCGCCATTGGCCATCTCGCCCGCATGTTCCTCGAAGATTGCGCTGGCCTTGGTCGCAAGCGGTGAATCGACAAAGATCGGCGCCGCCGGGATGCCACCTGTCTTCATCAGCCGTATGAGATCGACGAGCAGTTCCTGGGTTCGTTCGACGGCGAAGGAGGGAATGAGGAGCGGCCCGGAGAGCTGGGCCGCAGCCCTCACTTCCGCTTGCAGCATTTGTAGACGCTGCTCCAGGGTGACATCTTCCCGATCAGTGTCGCCATAAGTCGTTTCGCAGACGACATAATCGATCCCCTGTGGGCCGGTCGGATCTGCGTGGAACGGTTGGAGGCTCGAGCCGATATCACCCGAGAAAAGTATCCGAAGAGGAGCCCCGCCAGGCCTGTCGATCTCCACCTCGATGGAGGCCGAGCCCAGCAGATGCCCTGCGTCCCAGTATCGTGCCCGGATCCCTTTGGCGATCGCGATCAGCTTGCCAAAAGGGACGGCACGGAACTGCGTCAGCGTCGTGATGGCCTGCTCGGCGCCGTAGATCGCCTCTACCGCCGAACGGCCTCGACGCGCGTTTCGTCGGTTGAGCTGCTCGACCTCCATTTCCTGGATATGCCCGGAATCGGGGAGCATCACGGAGCAGAGATCGACCGTCGCGGCAGTTGCGAATATAGGCCCTTGGAATCCGTCCTTCGCCAGCTTCGGCAACAATCCGCTGTGATCGATATGGGCATGCGTCAGGAGCACGGCGTCAATTGAAGCCGGGTCGAACGGAAACGCCCGGTAGTTCAATTCCTTTTCGGACTTTGACCCCTGGAACATGCCACAATCGATGAGGATGTGGGCATCGTCCGTCCGAAGCGCGAAGCAGGAGCCGGTGACGGCGTGGGCCGCTCCGTGAAAGCAAAGACGGATTCCGGTGTCCTGCCGAACACTCGCCTCTGACATTGTCGATCTCCGAAAAGAGCCGCAGGCCTGAAATCCACCAAGGCCTTTGGAACACGGTCCGTCGAGCCACGCCTTGAGAACGATCAAATTCGCGGGTGCGGCGTTCCTTTTGCGCTGGATCAAGGCGGACGCGAGTTCAGTCGCGATCCTCGTCAAGGGCCAGACCCGACTGAGGGAACAATGCCATGAACCTAAGGATTCCACACGCTGCCTGGGTGGTCGTCTGCGACGCCCGCAAGGCGATGTTCCTCCGAAACGAAGGAACTCCGATACAGCCCAGGTTCGAAGTCGAGGAGGTGAAGGAAGCTTCCGCGAATCCGCCGAACGCTCGACAAGGAAGGGATCGGCCCGGCCGTATTCAAAACGCGGTCGCGCCGACGAGCGCGACCGAAGAAACGGATTGGCACGAGCTGGCCGAGGCGAAATTTGCGCGCGACACCGCTGCGGCCCTCAAGCGCCCCAATCGATCCGGTCTCCCCCGGGACATCGTGCTGGTGGCGCCGCCACGTATCCTCGCGGCGCTGCGCCAACACCTCGATAGCGAAGCGCGCTCTCGTATCCTCGCGGAAGTCGACAAGGACCTGACCAAGCATCCCATCCACGAAATAGAGCGGCTGCTGTCGAGCGCTTAGAAAGAACGCCTCGCTTGGCCTCTCCCATACCGGGCAGCTCGCCCAGGATGCTCAGGACCCCGCCTTCAAGGGCGTCCCTGCCGTCAAATTCTGAGTGGCTTGCCCATCACCTGAGGCGGCCTTTGCCACACCATCGATGGTTCAGGGACGTGGCCTCTAGCGTATCGGATTGAATATCGTCTTCAGTCCGATACGCTAGCTCTTTGATTTTGCATCGGCTTTGACCGAAAGCCGCGCCCCACTTTTCGGGCCGGTGCTTCAATAGACATCCGCCTGATAGCGCCCCGCCTTTCGCAGAGCCGCGACATAGGCGACGGCCTCGTCGACAGAGCGCCCCCCATGCTCCGCGACCACATCGACCAGCGCGCGCTCGACATCCCTGGCCATCCGCTTGGCGTCGCCGCAGACGTAGAAATGCGCGCCCTTCTCCAGCCATGACCAGAGTTCGCCGCCGCGCTCCCGCATGCGGTCCTGGACATAGACCTTCTCGCCGTCGCGCGACCAGGCCAGCGTCAGGTTGGTCAGGAAGCCTTGATCCTTCATCGCCTGCAGCTCTTCTTCATAGAAGAAATCGCAGGTCCGGCGCTGATGGCCGAAGAACAGCCAGTTGCGGCCCGACGCCTTCGTCGCCTGCCGGTCATGCAGGAAGGCGCGGAAGGGCGCGACACCG
This sequence comes from uncultured Allobosea sp., assembly GCF_945956895.1. Classification (GTDB taxonomy): domain Bacteria; phylum Pseudomonadota; class Alphaproteobacteria; order Rhizobiales; family Beijerinckiaceae; genus Allobosea. The sequence continues at coordinate 18,164 of NZ_CAMFJF010000011.1, forward strand.
GTGCCCGGACCGCACATGATGATCGGCGTCGCCGGATCGGCAGGCAGGCCGAAACCATGGGCACGCTGGACATAGACCGGCACCGTGTCGCCGGGCTGGACGCGCTCGGCCAGGAAGGTCGAAGCGACACCCCAGCGCGGGCGCGAACCGATCCTGTAGCGCACCGCATCGACCGTCAGCGTGATCCGGCCGGGCGTGGCGTGGTACGACGAAGAGATCGAATAGAGCCGCGGCTGGAGCGGATCGAGCGCCTCGACGAAAGCCTCCGCCGAGAGGCGGGCCTGCGAGAACTTGTGCAGCGTGCCGAGCACGTCGAGGCGATCGAGATCGCCGTCCGGATCCTCGCCGGCGGCAAGACGCCTCGCCCTGGCGCGGGCCTCGCCCCCGGTAACGTAGGAGATGAGCTGGAACAAGGCGTCGGGTGCCGGGCCGAGCGCGCAATCGGCCATAAGCTTGTCACGCAAAGACTTGCCGTTGATGTCGGCATCCGGCTGCGCGCCCAGGAGGGCGATCACCGCGTCGACAAGGCGGGTATCGTTCTGCGCGACGACGCCGAAGGCGTCGCCGACGACATAGTCGAGACCGCATTCGGAAAGGTCGAACTCGACATGCCAGGTCTCCTTCTCGGAGCCTTCGCCATTGAGCTTGCGGCGCGAGAGGAAGGTCGCGAGCGCCGGGTTCTCGCGGCAGCGTCCGTGCGCTCCCAGCTCTGATGCAGGAGCGGCCTCGGCGGGAGCGGCCGGGGCGGAAGAGCCGGTCTCCTCCACCAGCGCCTTGACTTGACGAAGCGTTTCCTTGCCGCCGGGCGCGCAGAGATTGAGCCGCCCCTCGGTTCCTGAGGCGATGGCAGCGGAATAGGTCTCGCAGACATAGCCGCATTGCCCGCAATCCTGCTGGGCCATGGCGGCGTAGAGCCTGCGCGGCAGAGGCTTGCCCTCGGCCAGCTTCATGCGCTCGGCGATCTCCAGCGACGGATCGTGCCAGGGTGCCCCGTCCTCGGCCTCGGCCATGACGGCGGCGTTCTCGACCGGCGAGAGCGCGGTCACGCCGGCATTGTCGAGCGAGAGCAAACCGGCGAAGAAGCCGTTCAGCCAGAAGCGCTGCTCCTCGCTGAAGGGCGCGGTTTCGGGCAGAACCTGGACGATGGGGGACGGGGTTTGGACCGTCATGCACGGATGCTCCCCGTCATGCTCGCCCTTGTGGCGAACATCCACGTCTTGAACACGCCTTTCAACCAGCGAAGACGTGGATGGTCGGGACAAGCCCGACCATGATGGCGGTGCATGTCGTTGCTCATGCCGCGTCTCCGATCTGCTCGACCATGATCTGCAATGCTGCGATCTCGTGGCGGCGGGCGAAGGCGACGAAACTCTCGTCCGGCGCGGCGCGATGCGTCTGCCAGCTGCGCAGGATCGCCTCGACGAGAGCCGGCGCGTCCTCTGCCTTCACATTGGACTGGAATTCGCGGCCCATCCCGCCCTCGACGCCGAAGCCGCCGCCGACGAAGACATGGTAGCCGGGCACGGTGTCGCCCTCGTCATTGACCGAGACCTTGGCGCCGATCAGGCCAAGATCGCCGATATAGTGCTGGGCGCAGGAATTGTGGCAGCCCGTCAGGTGGATGTTGACCGGCGTGTCTAGCGTGATCCGCGGCTCGCAATGGGCGGCGATGGCGAGCGCATCTTCCTTGGTATGGGCACCGGCGAACTTGCAGCCGGTCGCGCCGGTGCAGGCGATCAACCCGGCGCGCAGCACCGAGGTTTCGGCGGAGAGGCCGACAGCCTGCAGATGGGCGAGCACGTCCTCGACCTTCGCGTCAGGCACGCCGGAGATCAGCAGGTTCTGCCAGACGGTGAGGCGGATATCGCCGTCGCCGCATTGATTGGCGATCGAAGCGATGACTCGCATCTGCTGCACCGTAAGCTTGCCGACAGGCAGCGCCACGCCGATCCAGCTGAGGCCGGCCTGGGCCTGCGGGTGGACGCCGATATGGGCGAGCCGGTCATAGACCGGGCGCGGTTTGACGAAGGCGCTATCGAGCCGGATCAGCCGGCGGCCGAGCTTCTCCTCGACGGCGGCGAGGAACGTGTCGAAGCCCCAGGCATCGAGAACGTATTTGAGGCGCGACTTGTTGCGGTCGGTGCGATTTCCGTTGGCGGTGAAGACGCGCACGATCGCATCCGCGACGGCGATCGCATCGGAAGGAGCGACGATCACGCCGGTGTCGCGCGCGAGGTCCTTGTGGCCGGTGATGCCGCCGAGCGCAAGGCGATACCAGATGCCGGGCGCGACCGATTGCCCGTCGAAAGAGGCGCCCTCCCCGACCTCGATGGCCTGAAAGCCGATATCGTTCGTGTCTTCCAGCGTCGCGATCGAGCCGGCGCCGTCGAAAGCGACGTTGAACTTGCGCGGCAGGCCATAGAGCGAGCGGTCGTTCAGGATGTGATGGTGCCAGGCGCGGGCATGCGGGCGCGTGTCGAGCAGCTCCAGCGGGTCGATGCCGGCCGTCGCCGAGCCCGTGACATTGCGGATGTTGTCGGCGCCGGAGCCCTTGGCGGTGAGGCCGAGATCGGCGAGCCCCTCCAGCAGCAGCGGCGCGCTCTCGGCGGCGATCTCGCGAATCTGGAGATTGGCGCGAGTCGTGACGTGGCTGTAGCCGCCGCCATAGCTCTCCGCGAGATCGGCGACGCCGGCGAACTGCCAGCTCTTCAAGATGCCGTTGGGAATCCGCAGCCGGCACATATAGCTGTTCTGCGCCGGAGCCACGTAGAACAGCCCGTGATAACGCCAGCGGAAATTGTCCTCCGGCTTGGGGTAGATGCCGGCGCCCGCCTGCTCCTTGAAGCGGGCATAGGCGTCGAAGGGGTGTTCGGCGGCCTTCCATTTCTCCTGATCGACGAGCTTGCCGCCGGCCGCGATCGTTTTCGCCTGGGCCTCGGCATGCTCCTTGTCGGGGCCATCAGGCTTCACCGGGGCGCTGCCCGGTGCTCCGCCAAGCGGACCCAGGCCGCGGGCCGTGCGGGCCGACTGCATGCCGCTGACGAAGCCTTCGAGATAACGCTTCTGGTCGGGGGTGAAATCGTCGCTCATGACCAAATGCTTTTCAAGACCAATGGGTGAGACCGTCACCTGATCCTCGACCGTCATCCCGGGCTTGCCCCGGGATCCATCGTAGGGTTCGACAGGGTCCTATGATGGATCCCGGATCTCCGCTTCGCTGCGTCCGGGATGACGTGAAGGACGGCACGAAGGACTACGCCGCCTCGACGAAGCGATGGCGCTCGTAGAGGAATTTCAGCACGGCCTCGCGCGCCGCGATGTAGGTGCGGTCGGAGACCAGCTCGAGCCGCTTGCGCGGGCGGGCGAGGCGCACGTCCAGAACCTCGCCGATGCGGGCGGAGGGGCCGTTGGTCATCATCACGATCCGGTCCGAGAGCAGCACGGCCTCGTCGACGTCATGGGTGATCATGATCATCGTGTTGCCGAGCGCGGCGTGGATCTGCATCACCGAGTCCTGCAGATGCGCGCGGGTCAAAGCGTCGAGCGCGCCGAAGGGCTCGTCGAGCAGCAGGATCTTCGGTTCCATGGCGAGGCCCCGCGCGATGCCGACGCGCTGCTTCATGCCGCCCGAGATTTCGCCGGGCCGCCTGTCCCTGGCGTGGGCCATCTGGACGAGGTCGAGATTGTGCATGATCCAGTCATGCCGCTCGGCCCGGCTCTTCTTAGCCCCGAAGACCTTGTTCACGGCGAGCGCGACATTGTCGTAGACGGTGAGCCAGGGCAGCAGCGAATGGTTCTGGAAGACCACGGCCCGGTCGGGGCCCGGCGCATTGACCTCCTTGCCTTCGAGCAGGATCGCGCCCGCGCTGACGGGCGTCAGCCCGGCGACGATGTTGAGCAGGGTCGACTTGCCGCAGCCGGAATGGCCGATGATCGAGACGAACTCGCCCTTGTCGATGACGAGGTTGATGTCCTTGAGGACTTCCGTTGTCGCGGCGCCACGCTGGAAGCGTTTGTCGACATGGTCGATCTTCAGATAGCTCATCGCTTCGCTCCTCAATTCGTCGCGGTGCCGCGGGTGACGACATGGCCGACGAGAGCGACGAGGCGGTCGAGCAGGAAGCCGACCACGCCGATATAGACCAGCGCCACGATGATGTCGGACAGGCGGGACGAATTCCACGCGTCCCAGATGAAGAAGCCGATGCCGACGCCGCCGGTCAGCATCTCGGCCGCGACGATGGCGAGCCAGGACAGGCCGACGCCGATGCGAAGCCCCGTGAAGATGTAGGGCGCGGCCGAGGGCACCATGATCTTGTAGAAGAACTCGATCTGGTTCAGCCGCAGCACCTCGGCGACATTGCGGTAATCCTGCGGGATGTTGCGGATGCCGACGGCGGTATTGATGATCACCGGCCAGATCGCGGTGATGAAGATCACGAAGATCGCCGAGGGCTGGCTGTCGCGGAAAGCGGCGAGCGAGAGCGGCAGCCAGGCGAGCGGCGGCACCGTGCGCAGCACCTGGAAGACCGGGTCGAGCCCGCGCATCATCCAGACGGACTGGCCGACAAGCGCCCCGAGCAGCACGCCGACCACGGCGGCGAGGCTGAAGCCGATCGCGACGCGCTGCAGCGAGACGAGGATACGCCAGCCCAGCCCGATATCCTGCGAGCCCGCCCAGTAGAACGGCTCGACGATCAGATCCTTCGCCTCTCCCCAGATCTTCGTCGGGGGCGGCAGCGAGGATTGCGGGCCGGACGCCGCGAGCTGCCAGAACAGCAGGATCAGCGCGACCGTGACCAGCGGTGGCAGCAGGTTGACGAGAACGCTCTTTGCCAAGGGCGCGAGCTTCGCCGCGAAGGGCTTCGACGGCCCTGCCGGCAAGGGCACGACCTCCGGTGGCTTGCCCGAGAGCGTGACGACCGTCGCGCTCGCAGTCGCGCCTTTCAAGACAGGCTGCCCCATGTTCCAGTCTCTCCTCTGACCGAGCTCATCGTCGCGTTCGTCATGCCGCCTCGCTGGAGCCCTTCCGCGCTTCTCCGAAACGCAGAAGGGCTCCATCCTTTTCTTCGGTCGCATTTTCTTCACGCGAACCGGCATCCACTTCGCTCGAAAATGCTTTCGCGCGCGCCTGCGCGCCGATGCGGCGGATTTCGGGGAGGCAGGAGCCGCAATTGGTCCCCGCCTTGAGTCGCAGGCCGATCTCCTCGGCCGTCGCGGCACCAGCTTCGAAGGCGGCGCAGATGGCATTGAGGCCGACGCCGAAGCAGGCGCAGACGGTCGGGCCGGGTTCGACCCCGCCAGGTTTTTGCCCCGAGAGCAGGGCGAGCCTGTTCTCCACGGTGGCCGTTTGATCGGCGAAGACGGCCTTGACCGTGTCCCAGAGCGGCGCGCGACCGGCCGGCGCGAAGAAGAGAGCGGCCTGGAGCCGGCCATCCCGGAGCACGGCACAGCGATAGCTGCCGCCATCGCGGTCGATCAGCTCGGTCAGCCCATCCGCGCCGAAACGGTCCCGCATCAGGGCGGCCATGGCCTCGACAGGCGCATCCGTGCTGAAAAGCCGGCCCTCGCCTCCCTGCACGGCAAGCCGCGCCCACCAGCTCCCCGCCGGCAGTGCAAAGGACTCGCGAGAGAGAACGAAGCCCTCGAAGCGATAGGCGACCGGCGCGATCGAAACCGGCGTCGCCTTCATCTCGGGCTGACCGGAGAGGGGATCGCAGAGCGGCTGCGTCAGGGCGCCGATCCTGGCGTCGGACGCCATCTCGTCCGACCAGTGGATCGGCGCAAAGAGCACACCCTCGCCGACACCCGCATCGGCCACGACCTTGAGCACCGCGCCGCCATGGGCGCTGGCAAGACGGGCGAAGCCGCCCTCGACCAGTCCGAAGCGCGTGATATCGCCCCGATGCACATACACCGCAGGCTCGGCGATATGCGCGCTGAGACGCGGGCTGAGGCCTGTTCGCGTCATCGTATGCCAGTGGTCGCGGACGCGGCCGGTGTTGAGCAGCAGCGGAAAAGCCTCGCTCGTTGCCGTGGCCAGCTTCGGCGCGGCGAGCGGGCGCATCTGCGCGCGGTGCTCGGGGCCGAAGAAGTTGCCGTCACCGAAGAGCCGTGCGGTGCCTTGGAGGTGGCGCGCTGGGGCGGGCCATTGCACCGGCCTGAGCCCGTCATAGGCCGCCTTGTCGAGGCCGGCATGGGCGCCGATGTCGAAATCGCGCGTGCCGTCGTTCTCGAAAGCGGAGAGCGCCGCATGCTCGGCATAGATTGCGTGTTGGCCAGCATACGTGAACGCCGCGCCGAAGCCGAGGCGCTTGGCGACCTCGCAGACGATCCACCAGTCCGGCTTCACCTCGCCGGGCAGCGGCAGGAAGGCGCGCTGACGCGAGATTCTGCGCTCGGAATTGGTGACGGTGCCGTCCTTCTCGCCCCAAGCGGCTGCCGGCAGGATGTAATGCGGTCCAGCCGCGAGCGTGTCGTTCGAAAGCACGTTTTCGGAAACAATGAAGAGATCGAGGCCGGCGAGCGCAGCGCGGACCTTGTCCGCATCCGGGAGGGAGACGGCGGGGTTCGTCGCCATCACCCACAGGGCGCGGATACGGCGCTCCGCGACCGCTTCCAGCATCTGGACGGCCTTCAGACCTTCGCGGCGGGCCATGTTCGGCGCCTGCCAAAAGCGGCGGACGCGATCGATCTCTTCCGCGCCGTAGCCCATATGGGCGGCGAGCGTGTTGGCGAGGCCGCCGACCTCGCGTCCGCCCATGGCGTTGGGCTGGCCGGTCAGCGAGAACGGGCCGCAGCCGGGACGCCCGATCCTGCCGGTTGCGAGATGGCAATTCAGGATCGCGGCGACCTTGTCGGTGCCTTGTGCCGACTGGTTGACGCCCTGGCTCCAGGCCGTGACGACATGAGGCGTGCTGGCCCAGAGTTCGTAAAAGGCTGTGATCTGCGTCTCCGCCAGGCCGGTCAGGGCGGAAACGGCAGCAATGTCGGGGCCGATCTCGCGCGCATTGGCGAGCGCCTCGTCGAAGCCGAAGACATGGCGCGTGATATAGGTGCGGTCGACGAGGCCGCGGCCGGCGAGATGGACGAGGAGGCCGGCGAAGAGTGCGGCGTCGGAGCCGGGCTTCAACGCCAGCACCATGTCGGCGTCTTCCGCCGTCGCGGTGATGCGCGGATCGAGCACGACGAGGCGCGCGCCGCGCTCCCGCCGATTATCCTGCATGCGCCGGAACAGGATCGGATGGCACCACGCCGTATTCGAGCCGACGAGCACGATCAGATCGGCGCTGTCGAAATCCTCATAGGCACCGGGCACAGTGTCCGAGCCGAAGACACGGCGCTGCGCCGCGACCGTCGAGGACATGCACAGCCGCGAATTGGTGTCGACATGGGGCGTTCCGACGAAGCCCTTGGCCAGCTTGTTGGCGACGTAGTAGTCCTCGGTCAGGAGCTGGCCTGAGAGATAGAAGGCGATCGCCTCGGGGCCGTGCTCGGCGGCGATGGTCCGCACCCCGACGGCGATGGCGTCGAGCGCCTCGTCCCAACTGACCCTGTCATAGCTGCCGGCGGCGTTGCGCTTCAGCGGGTGCAGCACCCGGCTGCCAAGCTCTAGCGTCTCGCCGAGCGCAGAGCCCTTGGAGCAGAGCCGCCCGCGATTGGCCGGGTGATCCGCATCGCCCGCGATGGCCGCGCCGCCCAGACCGTCCGGCGTGGCCAGAACGCCGCAGCCGACGCCGCAATAGGGGCAGGTGGTGCGTGTTGCGGCTGGAGCAAGGGGAGCATCGTGGCGCATCAGGCGGCCTCGCTCACGCAATAGCTCTCGCCGAAGGGCAGGTCGGCGCGGATCGCGCTGATGTCCTGGCCCGAACGGATCAGCCCGAGATAGAACAGCGCGCCCTGCGTATCGCCGACCAGCACGCAGCCGGCGAGCCGGCCATCGCGCAGCACGAATTTGCGGTAGATGCCCGCGGCGGGGTCACGCAGCAGGACGGTCTCGGCACCCTCGCCCGCCTCGAACTCCCCGGCCGAGAAGACGCCGACGCCGGAGACCTTGAGATTGGTCGAGAGCAATGAGCCCTGATAGGCGCTTTCGCGACCGGCCAGCCTTGCGGCCAGCACCCGCGCCTGCTCATAGGCCGGCTCAACCAGCCCATAGGCGAGGCCGCGATGCTCGGCACATTCGCCGATGGCGAAGATCGCGGGATCGTCGGTGGCGAGGCCGTCATCGACCAGGATGCCGCGCCCGACAGCGAGGCCGGCTGCCCGCGCGAGCTCGACATTCGGACGCACGCCGATGGCGATCACCACGAGAGCGGCGGGGATTTCGGTCCCGTCCGTCAGTTCGACAGCCTCGACATGCCCTTCGCCCCGGAAGCCCTTGGTTTCGGCGCAGAGGCGCACATCGATGCCGCGCGCGGCCATCGCCGCCGCGAGCAGGCCGGCGCCCTCATGGTCGAGCTGGCGCTCCATCAGCCGGTCGACGAGATGCAGCAGCGTCACATCGGCACCGGCCCGCGCGAGCCCATAGGCAGCCTCGAGCCCGAGCAGCCCGCCGCCGATCACGACGATGCGGGCGCCGCGCCGGGCATAGGTCCGCATCGCGTCGACATCGGCGGTATCGCGGAAGGTGGCGACGCCAGCGAGATCCCCGCCCGGAAAGGGCGGGCGCAATGGCGTCGAGCCGGTTGCGAGCACGAGCTTGCCATAGGGAAGTGTCGGGCCGTCGCGGAGAGACACTGTCTGCGTTGCGCGGTCGATGGCCTCGACGGAACGGCCGTAGAAGGTCGAGATGCCGCGCTCGCGCCACCAGGCGGCCGGCTTGAGTTCGATCTCCCGCTCACCGATCTCGCCCGCCAGCAAGGGCGAGAGCAGGACCCGGTTATAGGCGAGCCGCGGCTCGTCTCCGATCACCGCCAGGGAATAGCGCCCGAGCGCGCGCTGGCTGAGTTCGTCAGCCAGCCGGGTCGCCGCCATGCCGTTGCCGACGATGATCAGGGGCTCGGCCATGGCGTCAGGCCACCCGCTTGATCTTCAGCGCCTTGAGGTAGTCCATCGGCGCCGTCGGATCGAACTTCGTGCCGTCGAAGAAGGTCTCGACGCCGCGGGAATCGGCGGTCGGCGCGCCAGCGACGCCCAGCGTCTTGGCTGCCTCGCGCCAGAGATCGGCGCGGTTGGTCTTGTCGACCAACGCCTTGATGTCGAGCGTCGGCTCGAACTTGCCCCAGCGGATGTTCTCGGTGACGAACCAGGTGTCCAGGCTCTTCCAGGGATAGGAGGTCGCTCCGCCCTCCCCCCAGAACTTCATGTAGAGATTGGTGCCCTTCGCCTCGCGGCCATTGCCGTAATTGATGTCGCCGAGCAGGCGCTTGTTGATGTCTCCGACCGGGACGTTGAACCACTGGCGCTTGCCGACGATCTCGGCGAGTTCCTGGCGGTTCTCCATCTTGTCCGCCCATTGCTGGGCTTCCATCACGGCCATCAGGATGGCCTGCGTCGCCCTGGGGTTCGCATCGACGAAATCGGCACGCATGCCCAAGATCTTCTCGGGGTGGCGGAACCAGAGCTCGCCCGTGGTCAGCGCGGTGTAGCCGATGTTCTGGTTGACGAGCTGCTCGTTCCAGGGCTCGCCGACGCAGAAGCAGTCCATGGTTCCGACCTTCATGTTCGCCACCATCTGCGGCGGCGGCACGACGATGACCTTGATGTCGGTGTCGGGGTCGATGCCGCCGGCGGCGAGCCAGTAGCGGATCCAGAGATCGTGGGTGCCGCCCGGAAAGGTCATGGCGGCAGTCAGTTCCTTACCGGCCGCCTTCTTGCGCTCGAAGGCCTGCTTCAACGGCGAGGCGTCCCTCTGGACGTTCAGATCCTTGTATTCGTTCGAGACCGAGATCGCCTGCCCGTCCTCGTTGAGGTTGAGCAGCGTGTACATCGGCAACGGCTGGCCGTTCTGCATCACCTTGCCGGTCGAATAGAGATGCGTCTTCGGCCGCAGGATGTGGCCGCCATCGATGCCGTTGTTCTTGAAGCCGAGCGCCATGTTGTCGCGCGTCGCCCCCCAGGAGGCCTGCTTGGCGATGTCCATGTCGGGCAGGCCGTATTTGGCGTAGAGGCCCTTTTCCTTGGCGATGATCAGCGGCGCGGCGTCGGTGAGCGCGATGTAGCCGAGGCGCGTGCCCTTGACCTCGGGACCGGCTCCTTGCGCGAAGGCGCCGGAGGGCAAGGTGGCCTTCGCCGCCGCGAGCAGCGCGGCCGCGCCGGAGAGTTGCAGGAAACGGCGGCGGCTGGCGTTGCCTTGCATGGATGCGGCCGCCGTGATCCCGGTCTTGGAGCTATGCGTCATCGATCGCCTCTCGGATTGCTGGAAAGCCGTTCGTTTGAGCCAACCCCGAACGCGAAAAACGCCGCGCGAAAGTCGCCGTGGCAGGCGCATTCGACAGCGACGTTGCTGTATCGTCCGGATCGGGGATGGCGCGGGCAGCGTTGGCCGCGTCACGAGTTATCCTACAAGGATCGTGCCAACCGCTCCGCCGGCGGCCCAGCCTTGAATTGCAACAAATTGCGCCCGCCCCACTGCGTCGCTGTCCGGAAGCATTGCCTTGTTGCAGCGCACAAAATCGACGCAGACGCCTATTTCTTGAGCGCATCCTGATTGGCGACAAAAATGCCGTCAAAGTAGGCAGGCAGGAAAACGCCACGCGCGATATCGTGCATCTGCGATGTCGCGACGATCTGGCCGGCGCGCGCCATGCCGGCGAGTACCCAGTCGGCATCGTCAGGCTCGGGGCGCAAGGCCTCCCGGTCGAACCGGATGAACCGGTCGATCGGCCGGGGTGGCCGGTCGGCGCCCTGGATCAGCTCGCCAAGCAGGATGCGCTCGATGAGCGGGGCCGGCAGCGCGAGCCGGTCCGGTGCGGAAAGATGCTGCGCCATGCGCGCGAAATTCTCGGGGCGGCAGGCCCAGGCACTGGCGTTCAGGATCGCGGCGCCGAGCTTCGCGACGGCGGCCGGGCGCTTCTGCACATCGTCGGCGCGCCAGGCCAGGACCTTGTCATGACAGTTGCGGCGCAGGTCGACGCTGGCATGCACCATCGCACCGACGCCTGCCGCCACGGCGGCCGAATTCCACGGCGCGCCGGCGCAGAAGCCGTCGATCCGCCCGCTCGCAAGCGCCTCGACGGTCTGGGGCGGCGGGACGACCTCGAAGCGGATGTCCTCGCCGAGCTTAAGCCCGGCTTTCTCCAGCCATTCGCCGAGCAGATAGATATGCATCGAGAAGCCGAAGACCGCGGCGAAGGTCAGCGGCGGCAGTCCCGCCGCCTTGCGGCGCGCAACCAGGGCGGCGAGCGCGTGGGCGGAGATGGCGGTGTCAGCCGGATCGCCCTCGGCCAGCCGCGACAATTCCTCGAAACGCCGCAGCGAGAGGGTGATCGCGGCGCCGTCCCGGTTGAGCGCCAGCGGCGCCGCCATCGGAGCTTTCACGCCGCCGATGCCCAGCGTCGCGGCGATGGCCGCGGGGCCGAGCATATGGGCGGCGTCGAACAGGCGGACATTCAGCTTGTCGCGCAGATTCGACCAGGAGATCTCGCGGATCAGTTCCAGGTTGAGGCCTTCCGCTTCGGCGAAGCCTTCGTCTTTCGCCAGCACGACCAGCGCGCAATCGACCAGCGGCATGAAGCCGACCCGCAGGTGCAGCGTCGTCATTTCAGCATCTCCGCTGCGGTGATGAGGGAGCGGGCGATGTCGATCAGCTTGCGCTTCTCGTTCATCGCGGTGCGACGCATCAGCGCGTAGGCCTCGTCTTCTGAAAGGCCCTTGAGCCGCATGACGATGGCCTTGGCGCGATCGATCGTCTTGCGGTCCTCGAGCTGCGAGCGGGCCTCGTCGAGCTCCTCGCGCAGCTTGCGGAAGGCGTTGAAGCGGCTGATGCAGGTCTGCAGGATCGGCTGCATTCGCTCCTTCTTCAGCCCGTCGACGATATAGGCGGAAACGCCGGCCTCGACCGCGGCCTCGATCGAGGCGGAATCCGACTGGTCGACGAACATGGTGATCGGCCGGCGGATATGCCGGCTGACGAGGAACATGTCGGCGAGCGCGTCGCGGCTGGGGTCCTCGAGGTCGATCACCACGACATCGGGATCATGGGTTTCGATCGCGGCGACGAGGCCGGTCGTCGCCGTCATGCGGATGAGCTGATCGTAGCCCGCTTCCCGCAGGCCTTCTTCGATGATCGCCGCCCTGACCTGGTTGGCGTCAACGATGAGGATCCGCAGATGTGACGCCATGCCTTCCAGTCGTTCCCTCGGATGATCAGGGCAGAGCCCTTTCAGGAAACGTGCCAGCGCGGTTCTCTGGACGGCGAGGATTGGGTAAAATCGATCAGGCGGCTGATCAGGGCTCCCTGCATCGCTGATAAAACGGCCGCATATCGCATTCAGGTTCCGGCGAGCCGCGCGAGCGAGTACGCATCGTGTTGGTCAGCCTTGCTCATGCTGATGGCCGGGATCGCGGCCTTCGCATGCCGGATCTCGATGCAGATCGCGGATGCCTGTAAGGGACGACTGGCCTGACTGACGGGAATCGCGTCTGCTGGTAGCCTCGAAGACGGAAACCGCGATCGATGACGCTCGCCCTGATCAGACGTGCGCTTGAGCCAAGAACGATCACGGTGATCGCCGGCTCTCCTGAAACAGATGTGCTGGCGGAGCAGATCCGCTCGGCCCCCTATCGCGGCGCTCTCACGGTGCTTCCGGGCGGGGGGACGATGCCAGCCTTGCGATCCTGCGATCTTCTGATCGCATCGGCAGCGGTTGCCGAACAGGCCTTGGCGGCAGGTGCAAGCGACTGCGCCGGGCTTCTCGTGCCTGACGGGTCCGCCTCCGATGCCGAGGGGCTGCGGAGCGCGGCCCGGGCCGCCGGCATCCGATTGATCGGGCCATCGTCGCTCGGGCTTGCGGCGCCACGCCTCGGCCTGAACGCGACCGCCGTCCCCGTGCATCTGGCTGCGGGCTCGCTCGCCCTCGTCGCGCAATCCAATTCCGTGGCGGCCGGCATCCTGGCCTGGGCCGCCGGGCGTGGGATCGGCTTTTCGGGCGCCGTCATCCTCGGCGAGGGTGCCGATGTCGATATCGCGGACGGCCTCGATCATTTCGGCGCCGATCCCTCGACGCGCACCATCCTGTTGGCGATCGACGAGGTCACCGACGCTGCGCGTTTTCTCTCATCGGCGCGCGCGGCCGCGAGGCTGAAGCCGGTGCTGGTGCTGCGGCCGCCGCGCCTCGAGCCGGCCTGGCCGGCCCTGACGCATTCGGCCCTGATCGTGACCAGCGACGCCGCGCATGATGCCGCTTTCCATCGGGCGGGCCTGTTGCAGGTGAGCGATCTCGACGAGCTGTTTGCCGCCGCCGAGACGCTGGCGCGCGCCCGCGCAGCCGATGCCGGCCGGCTGGCGATCGTCAGCAACGGCGAGGGGCTGGCGGCGCTGGCCGCAGCCCGACTGGGACAGGTCGGCGGCGTGGACCGGCAGCGCCAGAAGCCCGCGATCGTCCGGACAGCGCAGGATTACCGCGAAGCTGTGACCCGCCTGCTGGCCGACAAGGAGGTCGACGCCGTCCTGGCGCTCAACGCCCCGCTCGCACCGGACGACCCAGCGGATTGCGCGCGCGCGTTGGCCGAGACACGCTCCGCGTCCCAAGCCGGCAAGCCGGTGCTGGCGGTCTGGGTCGGCGGCAGCGAGGAGACGGCGGGGATTTTCGCGGCGGCCGGCATTCCCTCCTTCGCAACGGAGCGGGATGCCATCCTCGGCTTCCAGCACCTGACACGCCATGCGCGGCTGCTCAAGGAGCTGATGGCGACCCCGCCCGCGCTCGACGAAGGTGACCAGCCGGATATCGTTGCCGCCACCGCGCTGGTCGACCGGGCGATCGCGCAAGGCCGCAGCTGGCTCGAACCGGACGAGGTCTCCGAGCTCCTCGCCCTGTTCCGGATTCCGACGCTCGGCCTCATCATCGCCGCGGATGCCACGGCCGCCGCCGAAGCCGCCAGGGCGCAGTTTACGGCTGGCCGCACGGTCGCCCTCAAGATCGTCTCCCCCGATATCGCGCATAAATCGGATGTCGGCGGCGTCGAGCTCGACCTCGCGAACGAGCAGGCTGTGCGGGAAGCAGCCGGCCGTATGGCGGAACGCTTGCGCCAATTGCGCCCGGAAGCGCGCCTGTCGGGTTTCCTGGTGCAGCCGATGGCGCATCGCAGCAAGGCGCGCGAGCTGATCGCCGGCTTTTCCGTCGATCCCCGCTTCGGCCCGGTCGTCGTTTTCGGGCGCGGCGGTACGGCGGCCGAGCTCATCGCCGATACGCATGTCGCCTTGCCTCCGCTCGATCTCGCCTCGGCCGAGAGCCTGATCGCCAGGACGCGGGTGTCTCGCATTCTGGCTGCCTATCGCGACGTTCCTGCCGCCGACCGGCATGCGATCGCCACTGTCCTCGTGGCGCTCGGCACCATCGCCTCGGCGCTTCCGCAGATCCGAGCGATGGATCTCAATCCGATCCTGGCCGATGCGAACGGCGTCGTCGCGGTCGATGCCCGCATCGTGCTGGAACCCGACTCCGCACGCCGCCGCCGCCCGGCCATCCGCCCCTATCCCGGCAGCTGGACCGTGCAGCTTGCGCTCGGCCAGCGACACTTCTTCGTCCGCCCGATGAAACCGGAGGACGAACTCCTGATCGGCGCGATGCTTGGGCGGGTTACGGCGGAAGACCTGCGCTTGCGCTTCTTCGCGCCGCTGAAATCATTCAGCCACGCCTTCCTCGCCCGCCTGACCCAACTCGACTACGCACGGGAAATGGCCTTCATCGCCATCGAGGAAGGCAGCGGAGAAGCCGCAGGCGCCGTTCGCCTCCATGCCGATCCCGGCTATGTCGAGGCCGAATATGCCATCCTGCTGCGCTCCGACCTGAAGGGCATCGGACTCGGTCGGGCGCTCATGGAATTGATCATAGACTGGGCCAAGGCCGAGCAGTTGCAACGCGTCCATAGCCAGGTCCTGGCGGAGAATGCGCCGATGCTCGCGCTCTGCCGTGACCTGGGGTTCGAGATCGCGCTGGATCCCGACGACATTTCCGTCAGGCGCGTCGCGCTGGACCTGAGGAAAGCCGGGAGCAATGGCAAGGATGGGGCATCCGGGGCTCGCCGCGCCCCTCGACGCCGCTGGCCGCCCCGAAGCGACTGAAGCGGAACCTCTCCACTCCGGGACCGAGCCCCCCGGAAAGCCCGGCGCTCACGCCGAGCTATGGGGCGTGTCGGAGCGGAAAACCTCGGCCTTTCGCGGCGCAGCGGTGGGCCGC
Source organism: uncultured Allobosea sp. (assembly GCF_945956895.1). GTDB lineage: Bacteria > Pseudomonadota > Alphaproteobacteria > Rhizobiales > Beijerinckiaceae > Allobosea. The sequence continues at coordinate 33,505 of NZ_CAMFJF010000011.1, forward strand.
TCGATCGAGAGGATCACGGCCGGCGCCTCTCCTCCCATGTGCAGGTCGGCGAGGCTGGCATTCAACGCCCGGTCGGCGGCGGTCTGGCGGTAGTTGAAACGCAGATAGTCGTTCCAGGTGGGCGTGCGGAACGTCTCGGTCCACACCGCCGTATCGTGCAGGTTGCGCGTCAGGATCCATCGGCGCGCACCGTTGCGCCCCTGGGCGCGCCGGCGCTGCAGCATCAGGGCGAGGAAGGGCTCGACCTGATCGGCGGCGATCCGATACTCGATCTTGACCGCGATCGGCCCGCTCCGCGGCTTGAGGTCGAGGCTGATCGCAGGCGCCTCGAAGTGATCGGGCGTCGATACGTCGGATTCCTTGCGCTGGTGGATGGGCAGGAGCGCGCCGAGCAGGGCGACGCCGAGCGAAGCCGCGGTCGAGGCCTGCAAGGCGAAGCTGAGGGAATAGCTCTCAGTGACCATGCCCCAGAGCCAGCTCCCGACGGCGAGCCCGGCCGAGGTGAGCGAGTAGTAGAGCGAAATCGTCCGGCCGACGACCCAGCGCGGGCTCGCCCATTGCACGCTGATGCTCAGGCCCGACCATCCCAGGACCCATCCGGCACCGCCGAGCATGAGCGCAAGCGCGGCGACGGCCGCGGTTTGCGTCAGCGAAAGGCTGATCGTGCAGGTTGCGCAGGCGACGCAGGCGAGCTTGAGCAATTGCTCGTCCGACAATCTGCGCCGGAGCGCCGTCGAGGTCAGCCCGGCCAGCAGCGCCCCTGCGCCGAAGCCGGCCATCAGGACGCCATAGGCAACCGCCCCCTGTTTCAGCTGATCGCGAACCACCAGCGGAAGAAGCGCGAGGATGGCGATGCCCGCGAGACCGAACAGGAAGCCGCGCGCGAGCGCCGTCTTGATCTCGGAAGACAGCGACGTGAAGCGAATGCCGTCGGAGATCGCCGTCAGCATCGCTTCGGGCGGCAGCCGCGATACCGGCCCTTTCCATTTGGACCGCCAGACCACGATCAGCGGCGCAAAATGGCCGAGCGTGTACAGGCAAAAGGCCGTCAGGGGGCCGAATGTCGCGAGAATGATGCCGCCGAGCGCCGGCCCCACGCTGCGCACGGTGTTGAACCCGACCGATGTCAGCGTCACCGCGGCCGCAAGGTCCTTCCGGTCGACGATATCGCCCACCGATGCCTGCCAGGCCGGATCGTTGAAGGCGATGCAGCATCCCGCGAGAAAGCTGAAGAACAGAATGATCCAGGGATTGATCAGCCCGACCGCGACGAGGATCGTCAGCGTGGCAGCGGTCAGGGCCATCAGGGAGCGCGCGACCAGCATCACTCGGCGGCGGTTGAAATTGTCGACGATGGCCCCGGCGAAGATCGACAGGATGAAGGCCGGCAGGTTCGTCGCGGCCTGGACCAGCGCGACCATCACGCTGGACGGCGTGATCGTCGCCATCAGCCAGCTCATGGCGATGGTCTGGATCAGCCACCCCAAGCCGGAGATCAGCCCGGCGAGCCAGATCGCCCGGAACGTGACATTCTTGAGCGGCGCAAAGGGCCCCGTGCCGGCCGCTGGTTTTCGCACATCCATAACCGGCTAATTTCCGGCTTCCGTTCAGGGGCGCCGGCCTTGATTCGAGCGTGTTTGCCGACTCTTACGTCACGCTTGCGGCTTGGGAAGCTGCGATAGCGGCCCCTCGACCATGCGCAGGGAGGCGGAGACTCGGAACATCCGCACGGCAGTTTCACGGAAGGTCGAAACGGCTGTCACAGCCGCAATCCGCCATCCACCGCGATCTCGGCGCCGTTGATATAGCTGCCCTCGGCCGAGCAGAGCAGCAGGGTGACGCCCGCGCAATCCTCGGGCCTGCCGATCCGGCCCAGCGGAATCCGGGCGAGAACCTGTTCCTCCCGCCCTGGCTGGGCGAGGACGGCGCGGTTGCGGTCGGTCAGGATCGCGCCGGGCTTGACGATGTTGAAGGTCACGTCCGGCGCCTGCGTGGTACGGGCGAGATTCAGGATCATGTTGGTCTGCGCGGCCTTCGTCGCGGCGTAGTAGAAATGGGTCGGATTGGGCCGCGCTTCCTGCACGCTGCCGATCGCGATCACCCGGCCGAAGCCCCGCGCCAGCATCCCCGGCAGGAAGGCCTGCAATAGTCTGATCGTGGCATGGAGATTGATCTCAGTCTGAGCAGCCATCGCGGCTTCCGAGACGGCATCCCAGGTCTCCAACATCTCGACGGAGGCGCAGAGCACAAGGATGTCGGGCTCGGTTCCCTTCGCTTTGAGTTCCGCCGCCATCGTAGCAGCGGCCGTGGGCTCGGCGAGATCGGCGATCAGGGCGGTGGCCGCGAGACCTCGGGTGCGCAGATCGGACGCCGCCGCCCCGGCCGCACCCGCATCCCGGTCATGGATGATCGCATGTGCGCCGGCCTCGGCGAGGCGCGCTGCGATCGCAAGGCCGATGCCGCGCGCCGCGCCGGTGACCAGCGCAACGCGCCCTGAAAGCGAACCCGCCATCAGCCGAGCAGCGGCTTCACGCGGGCCGTCGCATCGTCCATGGCCTGCTGCGCCGGCTTGCGGCCGAGCACGGCGGCCTGCGTTTCCTCGATGAAGATGTCATGGGCGCGGGCCTGCTCGTCGAAGGCTGGCAGATGGATGCGCGAGGCTTTGAGCGCGGCGGCCTCGTCGGCGGCATAGGGCATCGCCGCCTTCAGCTTCTCGTCGGCATAGGTCGAGATGCGCACGGGGCCGTTGCCGTTCAGCGCCATGGCCGTCGTGCCGGCCTTGGAGGACAGCGTGCGAATGAACTCCCAACTCAATTGCTTCTGCTTGGCGCTTTTCGGGATCATCAGCGCCCAGAACTCGGTCGTCGGCGCGAAGACGACCTTGCCTGCGAGATCGGCCGCCATCGGCGGCAGCAGCGACTTGAAGCGCCCGCCATATTTGCCCTTCGACGGGTCGTTATAGGTCACGAGCCGGGCGAAGGGATTGATCGTCATCGCCGCCCTGCCCTGCTGCATCCAGGTGGTGATCTCCTCGTTGTTCACCGTCGCGAAATTCCGCGGCAGCACGCCGGCCTTGTAGAAGTCGGCGAGCAGGGTGAGCGTCTTCACCATCGGCGGCTCGGCCGCGACGATCTTGCCGTCGGTCGTCATGTAGTCGCCGCCGAGGCAGCGGGCGAGCGTCAGGAAGTTCGAGGCGAAGACGGCGGTGAAGGCGAGGCCATAGACCTGCGTGCCGTCCTCGCGCTTGAAGGTGAGCTTGCGGACAAGCTCGGCCAGCTCCTCGAAGCTCGTCGGCAGCTTGGTGACGCCGCGCTCTTCCAGCAGGGCCTCGTTGTAGATCAGGGCATTGGTCGCGTGGCGGACGGGGATGCCGTGCAAGGCATCCCCGAGCTTGAGCGGGGCGAGCAGGCCCGGCGCGAAATCGTCGAAGGCCTCGATCGGCGCCTGCTTCATCAAGGCGTCCAGCGGCTCGAAAAGCTGGAGATTGCGCGGCACGGCGCGGCCGTTGACGAGATAGGCGACGTCGATGGAGGTCTCCGACAGCGAAGCCTCGCGCAATAGCCGCTCATGCACGGCGTTGACGTCGCCGAAGGTCACCCAGTTCACATTGGCGTCGTTCGCCTTGCGGAAAGCTTCGGTCGCGTCGCCGCCGGGGCCGGTCGTTGCTGCATTCTGATGGACGCGATGGCCGAGCACGGTCAGCGTCTTGGCTTGGGCGAAGGCGCCGCGCGGGAGAAATGCCGAGCCGGCCGCGGCGCCGGCAAGCGCGCCGAACCGGCGGCGCGAGATGCGGGATGTCATCGATAGTCCTCCGGTAATCGTTCTTGTTGTGCTGTTTCCGCGAACGGTCAGGCCGGCAGCAACGGCTGCACGCGCTTGACCAGCGAGGCCATCGCCTCTTCCGGTGTCTTCATGCCGAGCACGGCGGCCTCAGCCTCTTCCTTGAACAGGTCGCCGGCGCGCGCGGCCTCGTCGAAGGCCGGCATCGGCACGCGCGCGACCTTCAGCACCTTCAATTCCTCGGCCGCGTAGGGGACGGTTCCAGCGAAGCTCCGGTCGGCATAGGTCGAGGCGCGGACCGGTCCATTGCCGTTGAGGGCGGCCTTCAGCGTGGCCTCCTTCGAGGCCATCGCCTTGATGAAGCTCCAAGCCAGGTCCTTGCGCTTGGCGTTCTTCGGAATGACCATGCCCCAGAACTCAACCTTGGCCGGAGCGGCGGCGTATTTGCCTTCGAGTGACTTCGAAGCCGGAACGGCGATCGTCTTGATCTTGCCCGGAAATTTCGACTTCTGCGGATCGTTGTAAATGCGGTTGCGGCCCATGCTCTGCAGGCTCATTGCGGCACGGCCCTGCTGCATCCAGACGTTCACATCCTCGGGCGAGAGCGTCGCGAAATTGCGCGGGAAGGCATTGGCCTGGAAGAGCTCGCGCAAGGTGCGGATCGCGTTCAGCATCGGCGGCTGGTCGGCGACGCATTTGAAATTGGGCGTGATGAACTCGCCGTCCCAGGCGCGGGCAAGGTCGATCACATTGGGATAGGTGACGCCCGGCGTGCAGAGGCCCACGACCTGCGTACCGTCGGCGCGGCGATAGCTGCAGGCCCTGGCGATCTCGACCATTTCCTCGATCGTCGCAGGCGGCTTGGAGAAACCCTTCTCGGCCAGGATCTCCTCATTATAGTGCAGGCCAGAGGAGGCGTGGCGGAACGGGATCGCGAGCTGCTTGCCGCCGACCTTCATGCCTTCCATCAGGCCGGGGAAGATGTCGGCGATCTCTTCGACCGGGTCCTTCTTAAGGTAGTCGTCGAGAGGCTCGAACAGTGTCGCGGCGCGGGGCACCACCTGCGTATTGACGACGAAGCCGATATCGACCGAGGTCTCGCCGAGGCTCGCCTCGCGGAACAGGCGCTCTTGCAACGGACCGGTGTCGAAGGTCGTCCACTGGACGGTAACGCCGTTCTTCTGCGCCCAATCCCTGGTGATGTCGCCGCCCTGCGCGCCGGTCGCGACCGTCTGCATGACGCGATGGGTGAAGACGTTGAACGGCCCGCTCTGCGCCCGCGCCGCGTGGCCCAGCCCGGCGAAGCTCAATCCCAGGATGCCGGCCCCGAACTGTCTACGGTCGAGCGTCGTCCTCTGGCTCATGGTGATCCTCCCTGTGGTTCGCGAGTTCCGCGATGGCGGCTTCAGCCGCTTCGAAATGCTTGTTCATGGCGGCGGAAGCCGCGATCGGATCACCCGCCTTGATCGCCTCGACGACGCGGACATGCCGGTCGAAGGTGCGCTGCCAGTCCTCCGGGCCCCGCGCCTCGCGCGAGTTGAATATCTCCATCACCTCGCGGATCACCGGGCGCAGGCCGCGGATCTGGAAATCGAGCAGGCGGTTGCCGGATGAGGCGGCGACGGCCTCGTGGAAGTCGAGATCGGCCTCGATCCAGCGCGGCACGTTCCCGAGAGAATCCTCCATGCGGGCGAGGATGAGGTCGAGCTTCTCGATATCCTCGGCCGAGCGCCGCTCGGCGCTATGGGCGGCGATCGGCGGCTCGAGGATGCGGCGCAGTTCCACCGCCTCGGTCAGGCCGTTGGCGCGTCCGCGCACGGCGAAACGATAGAAGCGGTCGAGCGGGGCGGCATCGAGCGCCTGCACCCGCGTCGGCTTGCCCTGCTGGATATGGACGACGCCCATTGCCGCGAGCTGGCGGATGGCCTCGCGGGCGATCGGCTTGCTGACGCCGAAGGAGGCGGCGATCCGCGATTCAGACGGCAGGGAATCGCCCGGCTTCAGGCGCCCCTCATGGATCGCCTGCGTGATGCGCTGGATCACGGCATCGCCGAGCCGCATCGGCACGACATCGCCGCCGGCGAACGGGTCACCTGCATCCAGCACGGAACGGGCTATATCGCTCATCAAGATCCTCCGGCCGCGATCATTGACAGATGCCATCTTCCTTGGCAACTGTTCAACCTATCAGATAAGCAGATGTCATTCAGTGACACGCCTCGGGAGGGTCATGCCGCATGTCGGCCAGCCGCATCGCCAAAGTTGAAGTCCATCCGCTACGGGCGACCTTGCCCAAGGTCCAGCGGACCTCGCAGGGCGACTATCCGGCGATCGAGATCGTCGTCGTCGAGGTCGAGGCCGAGGACGGAACGATCGGGTTCGGCGAGGGGCTGTGCCGGCGCGGTGCCGCGGGTTATGCCCGCTTCATCGAGGAGGCGTTGGTGCCGCGCCTGATCGGGCGCGACGCGGCCGACCGACGCGCGTTGTGGAAAGCGATGCGGGCCGCGCTTTCCGGCCGGCCGGGCGGACAGGTCGTCGAGGCAATCGCGGCGGTCGATATCGCGCTCTGGGACATCGCGGGGAAACAGGCGGGCGAGCCGATCCATCGCCTGCTCGGCGGCATGGGGCGCAAGGAGGTTGCGGCCTATGCCTCCTCGATCAACTGGCTCGATGATGCCACTGTCGAGACGGAAGTCGCGGCGGCGCTGAGGGCCGGTTTCCGCGAGATCAAGGTCAAGCTCGGCCATCCCCTGCGCGATGCGGTGGCTCGCGCGAAGCTGATCCGCCGGCTCGCCGGCGACGATATCGCGCTCTATGTCGATGCGAACTGGGCCTATGATGTCGACGATGCGATGATCGTCGGCCGCGCGCTCGCCGATCTCGGCTACGGCTTCTTCGAGGAGCCGATCGCCCCGCATGATCGCGAGGGCTATCGCCGTCTCGCCCAGCATCTGCCGATCCGGCTAGCGGCCGGCGAGAGTGACTTCGTTGCCGGCGAGGCGCTGACCATGTTGCAGGATCGCTCGCTCGGACTGATCCAGCCGGACGTCACGCGCTCCGGCGGCATTACCGAAACCTGGCGGATCGCCGAGCTCGCCGCGACCTTCAACACGGCTTACGCGCCGCATGTCGGTTGGTCCGGCGCGATCTGCGTCGCCGCCAGCCTGCAACTGGCGGCGGCGGCGGAGAGCTTCCGCACCTTCGAATGCATGGTCTACGAGAATCCGCTGCGCGACGCTTTTACCCAGCCGCTCGCCGGCGAGGGCTCGCAGCTCGTCGATGGCAAGCTCGCGATCCCGCAGGCGCCGGGGTTGGGTATCGAGATCGATCGCGAGGCGCTGAAGCGCTTCAGGATCGCGTGAGGCGACGATGGATTCGAGCGCCTTCCTTTGCTCCGACCTCCGCCGTCATCCCGGACAAGCCGCACAGCGGCACCGATCCGGGATCCATCGAAGGGCGTCGAGCTCTACGATGGATCCCGGGTCTACGCTTCGCTTGCCCGGGATGACGGCGCGGTTTGGACTACGGCTGTGGGTTGCGACTGAATCGCGAGTGCGTCCATGACCACCCGCGCGCCCCTCTCCGCCATAGCGCTGGTCACGCCGGTCCAGTTGATGATCGGCGGTATCATCTTCCTGCCAGCGCTCTATGTCTTCTGGCTGAGCCTCAACCAGTCCTCCTTCGGGCAGGCGGCGACATTCGTCGGCCTCGCCAATTACGCCAAGGTGCTGGCCGATCCCTATTTCTGGAAGGCGCTGCTCAACACCGTCATCGTCGTCGCCATCGTCGTGCATGTCGAATTGCTGATCGGGCTCGGCATGGCGCTGTTCTTCGCGTCCGGCGTGCCGTTCCGGCCCCTGCTGCTCGCCATCGTGCTCGCGCCCTATGCGGTCAGCGAAGTCTCCGCCGTGGTGATGTGGCGCTTCTTGTTCGAGCCGGATGTTGGCATGATGAGCCGGCTTCTCGCCACGATCGGCTTGCCGCCGATCGAATGGGCCGTGAACCCGAGCCATGGCCTTGCCATGGTCAGCCTGCTCTCGATCTGGCTGCACCTGCCCTTCTCGTTCATCATCCTCTACGCGGCGCGGCTCTCGATCCCCAGCGATCTCTACGAGGCCGCCTCGATCGACGGCGCCTCGGCCTGGACGTCGTTCCGCCGCGTGACGCTGCCGCTCTTGATGCCGGCGCTGCTGATCGCCGCGCTGTTCCGCTACATCTTCGCCTTCCGGCTGTTCTCCGAGGTCTGGCTGATGACCGGCGGCGGGCCGGCGCGTTCGACCGAGGTGATGGCGGTCTATCTCTATCTCGAGGCCTTCCGCTACAACGCCTTCGGCTCGGCCGCCGCCACCGGCTGGCTCCTGGTGCTCGCCTCGCTCCTGCTCGCGCTGTTCTATCTGCGCCGGCTCTACCGAGAGATGTTCAAGCGCGATGCCTAGGCTCCTGCGTCATCTCCTCAAGCTCATCGGTGTGCTCGCGGTCGTGGCCTGGTCACTCGTGCCGATCGGCCTGATCGCGCTATCTTCCTTCAAGGCCGACCGCGACATCTTCTCGCCGACGGGCGCCCTCTCCTTCGCGCCGACGCTGGCGAACTACCAGGCGCTGTGGAGCCGCTGGGGCGATTTCTTCTTCGGCCTGTGGAACAGTTTCCTCGTTACGGTCGGCGCGACGCTACTGGCCGTCGGCGTCTCGCTGCTCGCCGGCTTCGCCTATTCGCGCTTCGCCTCACGCGGCCTGCAGGCTTCGGCGTTCTTCCTGATCTTCATCCGCCTGATCCCGCCGATCGTGATCACGCTGCCGCTTTTCCCGGTGGTGAACTGGCTAGGGCTCAACGACACGCATTTCATCCTGATCCTGCTCTACGCCACCTTCTTCGTCTCGCTGGGCACGGTGGTGATGCGCACCTTCATCGACCAGATCCCGCGCGAGCTCGACGAGGCCGCGATGGTCGATGGCGCCTCGCAGATGCAGATCATCGCCCGCGTGATCCTGCCGATGGCGGCGCAGGGCATGCTCGCGGTCTCGGTCTTCGTCATCGTCTACGCCTGGAACGAGTTCCTCTTCGCCTTCATCTTCACGACGACCAAGGCCAAGACCGCGCCGCTGGTGATCTCCGAGATGATCGGCGCCGTCGAGGGCGTCGAATGGGGCGTGCTCTTCGCGGCATCCACCGTGCAGCTCGTGCCGGTGCTCGCCTTCGTCATATTCATGCAGAAGCATCTCGTGGCGGGGCTCACCGCCGGCGCGGTGAAGGGGTAATTGCCATGACCCAACTCGACGATTTCAGACGCGCGATCCGCGAGAGCGACCCGCAGCTCAGCCGCTTCGACCCGCTGCCGCGCATCATCTGCCTCGACGATTTCGACCGCGGCATGTGTGGCTGGACCCAGCTTGTCGGCAATTACGAGGACACGCTGGACGCGATGCTGCCGGGCTATGCCCAGCATAGCCACGCCATGCTCTCGACCCTGCCGAACTGGGATTTCGGCTCGCATGGCGGCGTCGACGGTTCCTACGCGCTGAAGATCGCGACGCGGCCGAAGAAGGGCGCGCAGAATGTCGCGATCAAGCGCCTGACCTTCCGCAAGGCCGGGCCGATCCGGCTGGAGGCCTATTTCACCTTCAAGCCGGAGGCGACCGAACTCGCGCTTTCGGAGACCGATATCCGCTCCTTCGGTTTCCTCTACGATCTCCAGATCGGCGATACCTCAGGACCGGGCGACCGGGTGATGCCGCACTTGCGCTTCCTCAACGCGCAGGACGGGCAGCATATCCAGAAATGGCAGTTCAAGCGCAGGACGACCCCGATCAAGCCGATCGGCACCGCCGGCAAGACGATCACCCATTACCATCTCGCTCCCGAGGACTGGGAGGATCTGCCGGGCGGCGAGCAGCGGCTCTGCTACAACGAGATCCCGACCAAGGTGAACTGGCATTATCTGCGCTTCGATTTCGACCTCGCCGCGATGCAGGCAACGCGGTTTCAGGTCAACGATCGAGTCTTCGCCATGGACGGCTTCGACTGCATCCGCATCCCCGCGATGAAGAACCTGTGGTGCATGCTGAACCTCGCCTTCTTCGCCGAGACGGATACCGACAAGCGCGCCTTCGCCTATCTCGACTCCGTCTGCCTGTCGGGGGATTTCTGATGCTGCCCGAGAACCTGACTGCCGTCGTCGCCCGCAATGAGAGCTGGACCGGCGCCAGCGCGACCGAGCCCTACGAGGCCGGCTGGGCCAAGGAAGCGATCGTCTTCGTCCGGGCGCTGAAGGAGCCGAAAGGCCCGCTGCCGAAGGCGCGAATCGAGATTTCCGCCGATGGCATGCACTGGTGCCATGAGGGCTCGGAATTCGACCTGCCGGCTACGAAGGATGCTGTCACCTTCCAGCGCCTCGCCCATTTCGGCAATTTCCTGCGCGTCGCCGCGACGCTGCCCGATGGCGCCGAAGTGACCGTGCTGGTCACGCTTCATCTCAAGGCTTGACCGGCGCGGGCCGCTCCCGAAACGGGATCGGCCCTTCATGCCTCGACGACGATATAATCCTCCTCGATGCTGACCGGAACAGTCTCGGCCTGATAGGGGCCGTCGAAGAGTTCGGAGCCCGGTTTGACATCGACATCATAGGTCTTGGCGCGGATGCGTCCGGGCTCGGCGCGCGACTTGCCCGTGCGGATGTCGAACTCCCAGCCATGCCAGGGGCAACGCAGGATTTCGCCGCGGCGGCTGTAATTGTACTGCCCGGGCTCGGCGCCGGCCTCGACCAGACCCGTGGTCCGGCCCAGGCAGAGGTCCCCGCCCTGATGCGGGCAGCGGTTGAACAGGCCGAAATACTCGCCGTCGAGATTGAAGATGACGACCTTGCGGCCGGCAACCTCGGCGACGAGCCGTTCGCCGGGTGGCAGGTCGGCGGCTGGCGCGATGACGTGCCTCACCATCTCAACCGCGCCCGTAGAGCGCCCGGGCATTGTCGAGGAAAAGCGCCTGCCGAGCCGCATCGTCGAGCTTGACCGGCAAGGCCCAGAGCGGGTCGTCGAAATCCCAGTGCGGGTAGTCGGTGGCGAAGAGCAACCGGTCGATGCCGATCCATTCGACGATGTCGTGGAAATGCTTGCGCTTCTCCGGCTCCTCCATCGGCTGCGTCGTCAGCCAGACATGGTCGCGGATGTATTCGCTGGGAGCGCGCCTGAGATGCGGGGTCTCATCGCGCAGGCGCGACCAATGCTTGTCGAGCCGCCAGCAGAGCGACGGCAGCCAGGCAAGACCGGCCTCGATCAGCACCATGCGCGTGCCGGGAAAGCGCTCGAACACGCCCTCGATCACCATCGAGGTCAGCAGGGCCTGGCAGCACTGCGAGTGCCCAACCATCTCTTCGATATAGTAGGACGGCCAGCCGCCAGCCGTGACGGGATAGCCGCCATAGCCGAAAGCATGCACGCCGATCGGCAGCCCTGCCCGCTGGGCTGCTTCATAGATCGGCCAGTAGCGGCGTTGGCCGAGCGGCTCGGCGGTGCGGCTGAGCAGCAGCACCTGGACGAAGGCATCGTGCCCGGCCCAGCGGTCTATCTCGGCGGCGGCGGCAGGCCCGTCCTCATAGGGAACGACGATCGAGGCCTTCAGCCGCGAATCCTTGCTCGTCCACTCGGCCACCTGCCATTCGTTCAATGCGCGGGCGAGCGCGGCGGAATAGTCGAGGTTCTGGGCCGCGCCGGCAGCGGGCGCGATCACCGTCATGATGCCGAGCTCGACCTTGTTGGCGTCGAGATGCTGCGCCTGCATGAAGGCGAGATCGGAGCCGGGGCGCCCGTCCGGCGGCCAGGAATCGAGGCGAGCGGCGTCCGGCTGGCCCTTCGGATAGGCCGGGCCGCTCTGGTAGCCGTGGCGCGGCAGCATGCCATAGGTCATCGCATGCTCCTGCCAGCGCTTCGGCAGATAGGGCAGGATGTCGGAGGGCTTGGCCAGGCAGGGATGGATGTCGCAATCGGCAATGACCGGCCTGACGATGCTCGATTCCGGCTTCGGGCGGGCGGGCAGCTCCACATTCATGCGAAATCCTCCTTGAGGCGGGGATAGGTCGCGAGCGGATTGTCGATCAGGATCCTGGTCTTGAGGCTATCGGGCAAAAGCGGCGGCAGAGCGTCCTGCCCGTCGAACTGCCAATGCGGATAGTCGGTCGAGAACAGCAGGAGCTCGTCCGATCCGGCCTGGTCGAGGATACGCAGGAGGGCATCGCCCTCCACGGGGGCGTCGACCGGCTGCAGGGTGAAGCGCACCTGCTCGCGGATAATCTCCGGCGGCGGACGGTCGACCCAGGGGATCTCCATGCGCAGGCCGCGCCAGTACTTGTGCAGGCGCCAGAGATAGGCCGGCAGCCAGGTGAAGCCGGATTCGATCAGCACGACCTTGAGCGTCGGGAATTTCGAGAACACGCCTTCGCAGACGAGGCTGGTCAACTGCGTCTGGAAGCCCTGCGCCTGATTGACATAGTCCTCGGTGAAATAGGAGGGCCAGCCCACCGGCGTGACGGGGTGGCGATAGGTCGAGCCGGCATGGATGCCGACAGGCAGGCCATGCCGCGCAGCAGCCGCGTAGATCGGCCAGAGGCTGCGCCGGCCGAGCGGCTGGTCGGCGAGACAGGGCAGCAAGACCTGGACGAAGCGCCGGTCGGCAGCGCGTCGCTCGATCTCGGCTGCGGCGAGCTCGGGGCTCTGGATCGGCACGACGATCGAGGCGCGCAGCCGCGCGTCCTTGTCCAGCCATTCCGCGGCGAGCCAATCGTTGAGCGCCCGCGCGAAAGCTGCCGCCATGTCCTCGCTGAACAGCGTCGTCACCGCATAAAGGCAGTTCAGGATGCCGGCGCGGCTGCCGAACCCGTCGAGCGCCTGCGCGCAAAGCTGTCCGCGGCTGGAACCCGCCTTGGCCCCGGCGATGCGCCAGTCGGGCCGCGATGTCAGCGGCGCGCGTAGGGGATAGCTCGTCGGCTCCAGATCGTGGACGCCGCGCTGCGCCACCGCATCGGCCCATTGCGGGTCGAGATAGGGGATGAGCGCGGCGATGCCCGGCACCGCCGGGTGCAGGTCGCAATCGATCCCGCCCTCCAGGCCCGCATTCATCGGCCTTCGCCCTCGCCGAGCAGCAGGTCGATCGCAGCGGTCCAGGAGAAGGTCTCGCCGCCGATGCCGGCGCGGTCCATCGGATTGAAGTATTCGCTGAAACCAGCCTCCCCGACCAGCCGGCGCGTGTCGGCGGAAACCGAAGCGGCGGTTGCCTCCTCGCCTGCCTCACGCAAGCCGCGCGCGATCATCCAGTTCACCACCGCCCAGACCGGACCGCGCCAGTAGCGCTGCGGCTCGAACGAGGCCGCGTCGGGGTCGGTCGAGGGCACGAGGGCGATGTTGCGGGCGCGCCATCCTTCGAGCCGCGCGGCGAGTTCCCGGGCGCGCTCATGCAGCCCGGCGAAGATCGGCAGGAAGCCCGCCGAGGTCCGCACGGGGATGAGATTGCCGCCGATCAGGTCGCGCGATAGGTAATGTCCGAGCGCGTCGTCCCACAGCCCTGCCAGCACGATCTCCTTGCGGGCGATCCGCTCCGAGATGGCCGCGCGCTCCGCCGTGCTTCCGAACTGTTCCGCCAATGCCAGCAGATCGCGCTCGGCCCGCAGCAGGATCGCGTTGGTGCCGACATCCGCGACCTTGAAGGGCGAGATGTCGAGCATGCGCCGGGCGTTCCACCCGGTCTCGCGGAAGAGGTCGACGAGATGGACGAAGCGCTGGTACTCGATGCCGCGCGGACGAAAGGCCGGATCGATATGGCCGGTGTCGCGACGCCGGATCTCCGTCCTGGTCTTGGTCGGCACGCGTTCCAGCGCGGCGTCCCAGGCGGGGCTGTTGTCCATGCCCGTCTCCCAGGGATGCAAGGTCGCGGCCAGGCCGGTCGCCTCCGGATCGCGCGCGCGTTGCCACCAGAGATGGTTGAGGACCAGCCTGGGATAGATCGCGCGGGCGCGCTCGACTCCCGCCGCGCCATGCCGCTCCAGGACGAAGCGCACCGCCGTGGCCAGAACCGGCGGCTGGGGGATGCCGGAGGTCGGCGGCTTGTGGGTGACACCCCAGATATCGGGCCCCGGAAAATAGTCGTCCGAGGGCGCATGGAAGACAATCTGCGGGACGAGCCCGTCCTGCCATTGCCCTTCCAGCAGCCGCTCGATCTCGCGCCAGGCGCGCTCGGCATCGAATGTCACCCAGCCCATCGCGACGAAGGCCGAATCCCAGTTCCACTGGAAGGGATAGAGCCGGTCCGTCGGCACGGTGTAGCCGCCGCGGTCATTGGCGGCGAGGATAGCACGGGCGGCCTCGATGCGGCTCATGAGCGGGTCTCCAGCGCCTGTCCGGCCTCATTCATCCAGCGCAACCGGGCCGGATCGGGCTTCAGCACGATGTCGCTGCCGGGTGTCAGGGAGGGCAGCGGCCCGGCGGCGGGCAGGACGATGCGCAAGGACTGGCCGCCCGCGGCCGTGCCGGTCAGCAGGATTTGCGGGCCGAGCAGCTCAGCCACCTTGAGGGTGAAGGCGAAGCCACCCTCCCCTGGACCCGCGAGTACGACGTCCTCGCCGCGCAACCCGAGGAGGAGCTTGCCGCCGGCGTCCGGCGGCGCAGACAGCGTCAGGCCGCCGAGATCGACCTTGCCGTCCCGCACGGGCAGTTCGAGGAAATTCATCGGCGGGCTGCCGACGAAGCCGCCGACGAAACGGGTCGCGGGCCGGTCGTAGATGTCGGAAGGCGTGCCGATCTGCTCGATCCGACCGGCATGCATCACGGCGATCCGGTCGGCAAGGCCCATCGCCTCGGTCTGGTCGTGGGTGACGTAGATCGTGGTCGTCCCCGCTCCGGCGAGCACGGCCTTGAGCTCGGCCCGCATCTCGAGCCGCAGCAGCGCGTCGAGATTGGAGAGCGGCTCGTCCATCAAGAGCACTGCGGGCTCGACCGCGAGCGCGCGCGCCACCGCGACGCGCTGGCGCTGGCCGCCCGAGAGCTGCGCCGGGTGGCGCTTCAGCAGCGCTTCGATATGCAGCAGCGTCGCCGCCTTCTCGACTTGGCGCTCGATGCGCGCCTTGTCGGCCTTGGCCATGCGCAGGCCGAAGGCGACATTCTCGTAGACGGTCAGATGCGGAAAGACCGCGTAGTTCTGGAAGACCATGGCGAGGCCGCGCTTGCGCGGCGGCAGCGCCGAAACGTCGCGCGCGCCGATCAGGACGCGCCCGCTCGTCTGCGATTCCAGCCCGGCGATGATGCGCAGCAAGGTGGTCTTGCCGCAGCCGGACGGGCCGAGCAGTGCCAAGAACTCGCCATCGGCGACCGTGAGATCGAGCTCGGCCAGCGCCCTGACCTCGCCAAATCGCTTCGCCACGCCTTCGATCGTGATGCTCGCCATAAGGCCTTACCGGTTGCCGATGCCCCACATCGCGAAGAGGCGACGCCGGACGAGGAAGATGAACAGGACCGAGGGCACGATCAGCACGAGGCCGCCGGCGAATTGCAGGTGCAGCGGCGATTCCGACAGGACCGAGAGCAGATAGGCGGTCAGCGTGCGTTGCCTCACCGTCAGCACCGAAGCGGCGAAGACCTCGTTCCAGGAGAGCACGAAGGCGAAGATCGAGGCCGCCGCGATCCCCGGCAGGGCGAGCGGCAGCACGACGCGCAGGAAGCCGGTGAAGCGCGAGCAGCCGAAGACCCAGGCGGCCTCCTCCAATTCCTTGGGGATGCCCATGAACAGGCTGGCGCAGACCAGAGTCGCGAAGGGCGTCGCCAGAACCGCATGGACGAGCGCCACGCCGAAGGGCGTGTCGTAGACGCCGAGCCGGATGAAGGAGACGGTGAGCGGCAGCGCCAGGATCGCGACGGGAAAGGCTCGCGTCATCAGGATCAGCACGCGGTAGGCGCCCGCGCCCCTGAAGCGGAAGCGGGCAAGCGCGTAGCCTGCCGGCATGCCGAGGGCCAGAGCCATCACCATGGTCATCGCGGCGGCCTTGATGCTGACCCAGGCCGCGCGCCAGACGCCCTCGATGGCCAGGAAGGTCCTCAGCGCCTCGAAGGTCGCACCGAACGGCGCCAAGGGCTTGGGCCATTGCGCGACGATTTCGCGGCCGCCGAGTGCTCCCAACGCGAGCAGGTAGATCGGCAGCAGCGTCCAGACGCAGAGCACGGCAACGCCGGTCCAGAGCAGCGCGCGGTTCGAGCGCGTGGCGCCGGTCATGAGCGCTGCTCCGCCGGCGTGCGCAGGGCGACGAGATAGAGCAGCGTCGCCGCGACCGAGATCGCCATGACCAGCACGGCATAGGCGGCAGCGACTCCATAGTCCTGGCTGAAATACTGCGCGTTGAAGGCCTCGCTCACGAGAACGGGGAAGTTTCGCCCGCCGAGCGCCAGCGCCATGGCGAACATCTCGAAGGCCAGCACGGTGCGCAGGATCAACGCCGTCTGGATCGAGGGCTTGAGCAGGGGCACCGTGACACGCGTGAAGCGCTGCCAGGGCGTGGCGCCGAAGACCTCGGCCGCCTCCTCGTATTCCTTGGGCAGGAGCTGGACGCCGGCGAGCAGGATCACGAAGACGATCGCCGTCGCCCGCCAGATCTCCGCGACGACGATGGCAGCCAGCAGCGCCGCCGGGGTTTCATAGGTCAGCCAGGCCTGGGGCTGCGAAATCAGCCCCAGCTGGAACAGGACCGAATTCAGCCAGCCCTGATCGGTCAGGATGGCCAACCAGACGAGGCCGGCCGCGAGGTCGGAAATCCCGAGCGGGATCGACCAGACCCAGACGAGCAGGTCGCGGCCGCGCCGGACCTTGCGCAGCATCATCGTCATGCCGAGCGCGAGCGCCAATTGCAGCGGCACGGCGAGCAGCACCACCTTGAAGGTATTCGCCAACGCATCCTGGAAATTGAGGTCGTCGGCCATGCGCCTGACATTGCCGAGCCCCCAGCCGCCATTCTCCTGGAAGGCGAGAACGGCGGTCTGCGCCAGCGGGATCAGGAACAATCCCACCAGGAAGATCACGGAGGGCGCGATCAGCAGATAAGGCAGGGCCCTGGACTCGCGCATCGGTCGCCTCGCCTCACTGGATCGGGCAAGGGCCGTCACTCGGCTTGTCAGGCAGCCAGCACGGCGCCTTGGTCTCGGCGATGATGCGCTTCAGCACCTCGCCCTGCCGGTCGAGCGCGGCCTTGGGGTCCTCGCCGCGCAGGACAATGCGCTGGAAGGTATCGAGATAGACCTTGTCGAACTCGCCGCCGCGCTGGTCGAGCCCGACCGGCAGCAGGCTGACGAGCGCGTTCTTGGCGCTCGTCATCTTCTGCACGGCATCGATCTCGAGCTTGAGCCCCGGATCGATATCGGCCGGCAGGTCGACCTTGGCGACCGGGAAGAAGGCGACGGCCTTGGCCGTCTTCACCTGCACGTCGGGCCGGGTGAGGTATTCGATCAATTGCTTGGCAGCTTCGGCCTGCGGCGCGCCCTTGGCGATGGCGAGGCCCGCGACCACCGGCATATAGCCCAGCCCCTTCGGCCCCGACGGAGCCGGGAAGGCCACGAAATCCTCCGGCTTGCGCGAGAGCGCGTCGATCAATCGCGCGACATGGTCGAAGGCGATCCAGACATCGCCGGAGATCAGCGGCTCCTGCATGAAGCCGTAATTGGTGGAGTTCGGGTTGACGGTCTTCCACAGCTCACGGAACTTCGTCCACATCGCCACCGCTTCCGGCGATTTGAAGGTCGTCACCACCCCTCCGGTATAGGACGGGTAGAGATAGCCCTCGAAGAAGCGGTGCATCAGCCCGGTCGGCCCCGCCGGAAAGCCCAGCATGCGCTTGCCGGTCTTGGCCTGGATATTCGCCCCCCATTGCGCCAGCTGGTCGTAGGTCAGCGCATTGATGTCCGCGCCCTCGGGCAGGAAGGGCAGCGCCTGCTTGTTGGCGACCATGATGTAGGTCGCCTGCATCCAGGGGATGAACATCTGCCTGGCCGTGCCGAGCTTGCCGGCCTCGACCATGCCGGGGTTCAACCCGCGATCCTTGAGCTTCTCCATGATGTCGTCGAGCGGCACGAGCGAATCCGCCGCCAGCGGCTGCAATTCGCCGTGGAGCGCGCCGATCAGGCTGGAGACCGGCTTGCCGGCCTGCTGCTCGGCCCGGATATGGACACCCAATTGCGGGGGCTGCTCGGTGACGAATTCGGCCCCGCCCGGGAAGTCCTTGAGAATGTCGGAGCGCAACTTCTGCGCCGACTCGATCGGGCGCAATTGCGTCGACAGGAATACGACTTGCGCCGCCGCGGGTGTCGCGAGCCAGGCGAGCGTCAGGGCGGCGACGGCGGCAGAGCGCCTAAGCCGTGTCGTGAGGCCTTTCGTCATCGGATCTTTCCTCCCTGGAGATGGCACGGCTCTTGATTTGGCCGTTTCGGTCTGGAGCAGGTCCGTCGGACCGGCGCGGAACGAGCGTGGCGCCGCGCAATTCGTTCATCGCGGCGCCGTCCTGGCCGGCAAGCTGGGCCAGCAGCATGTCGAGCATGCGCCCGGCTGCGCCTTCGATGTCGGGATCGTAGCTGGTCAGCGGCGTCGCCGCATAATTGGACACCGGCGAATTGTCGTAGCCGATCACGGAGACATCGTGGCCGGGGCGAAGGCCTGCATCGCCAAGCGCATGCAAGGTTCCGATCGCGAGGCGGTCGGTCGCGCAGAGCAGCGCCGTCGGCCGATCCGGCCCGGCCAGCAATTCGTGAGCCAGGCGATGGCCGTTTTCCTCGCTAGGCTCCGCGAAGCGCGCCGGGGCGCAGGGCAGGCCCGCCTCCGCAAGCGCCGACCGCCAGCCGGCCTCGCGAAAGAAGCCGAAGCCGTAATCGAGCGGCGCACCGATGAAGCCGATGCGGCGATGGCCGAAGGCGATGAGGCGCTGCGTCGCCTCGTGGAAGGCGCGCGTGCCGTCGATATCGACGCTGGCATGTCCACCGGCGCGCGTGCGGCCATGGGTGACGAAGGGCAGACGCGCATGCGTGAGGTAGGCGACGCGATCGTCTTCGAGACGGGTACGCGCCACGATCATCGCATCGACGCGCCGGTTCTCGACGAACTGCCGGTACAACGCCAGCTCTTCCGATCCGCTGCGAGCGCTGGAGACGATGAGATCGAGCCCGGCCTCCGCCAGACGCGGACCGATCGCGCCGATCAATCTGAGAAAGAAGGGTTCCCCGAACTGCCCCGGCCCGGTGGGAAGCACGATGCCGACGGCATCGCTGCGTCCGCCGCGCAGGCGCCGGGCGATCGGATTGGCCCGGTAGCCGATCCGCCGCGCTTCCGCTTCCACGCGCCGGCGCGTCTCCTCCGCGACGTCGCTATAGCCGCCCAGCGCGCGCGAGACGGTCGTGACGGACAAGCCGAGGCTGGTTGCGATCTTGGATAGAGACACGGGAAAGCCCTCGCCGAAACGCTATTCCGAAACGTTTCGGGAAGTCAAATTCATAGGATACTGCCGCGGACGAACGCCCTCACCGGCCCTGCTCGGCCCGGCCGTGCTGATCGCGCTGCTCTTCCGCAACATCTTCGCCTTCCGCCTGTGCTCGGAAGCCTGGCTCCTGACCAAGGGCGGCCCTGCCCGCTCGACCGAGGTCGTGGCGATCTACCTCTATCAGGAGGCCTTCAGCTTCAACGCTTTCGGCCCGGCTGCCGCGACCGCCTGGATCATGGCTCTGGCCTCGCTGCTGCTCGCAGTTGCGATCTTCGACCACGCGGTCAATGGCGAGTTCAGCGAGGTCGCTGCACTGGGCCTGCTCTGGTCGCTCTTGATGAGCAGCATCGCGACAGCGTTCTATCTCGTGATGAAGCGCCGCGGCGGCGCGATCTTCGGAATGTGAGAGTCAGGAAAACGGGGATGCAGCACACAGGCCCCGTGTCGGCGTCGATCCAGGCTCCGAGAAAGCGAGAGACCGGCGGCAGCGGGGCAGACCGCCAGAGTATTTCAGATCGCGAACTCGGAGCTTCGCTGAATCCCCAGAATGCCGATGGGCGCCTGCATGTATTCCGTTGCCTCGGCACGTCGGTGCAAGCGCTGGAGCGCATCCAGGCCTCGGACGACGCGGCCGAACGCGGCGAAGCCGGCGCCGTCGGGATTTCGTCTTCCGCCTTCGTCGAGTTCGGGCTGGTCGCCGATGCAGATGAAGAATCCGTGCCCGCCACTTCCCGGAGCACGCCGCGCCAGCGAGAGCGTACCGTCGCGGTGCCGCAATCCGCTTGATGAGGTGGGCTCATGGGGCACGGGAGGCAGCGGTGGCACACGCTCCTCGCCCGGCGCAGGCGAGCCGAACTGGATGACCTCGATCGGATGCTGCGTGCCGGCCGCCTGGTTGGCGAGCGTCACGATGCGGTAGATGGTTGCAGCCTGAAGATGGCCGCCATCGACATAGGCCAGAAAGTTTGCTGCCGTGAGAGGCGCACGCGCCTCATCGATGCCGAGCACCAGGCTGCCCTCTTCGGTATCGAGCGTGACCAGCGTCAAGCCATCAGCCTTCATCGTCATCTCCATCCAACCGCAATCACCGGCAGACTGCGGCGCCGCGGACGACATGACGTTACCCGGATATCGGCGGCTTGGGAGCCCCGTCGTTATCATCGAGGGTGGCAGCGGCGGACGAGCCGGCCGAGGCTCAATAGGATCGCGGCATGCCCAGCACATGCTCGGCGAGATAGGACAGGATCAGGTTCGTAGAGATCGGCGCGACCTGATAGAGCCGCGTCTCCCTGAACTTGCGCTCGACATCGTATTCCTCCGCGAAGCCGAAGCCGCCATGGGTCTGGATGGCGGCATTGGCCGCCTCGAACGAGGCGTCCGCCGCCAGCATCTTGGCCATATTGGCCTCAGCGCCCGGATTGGCGCCGGCCTCGTAGAGCCGGATCGCCTCGCGCACCATCAGTTCCGCGGCCCGCATGTTGGCGTAAGCCTTTGCGATCGGGAACTGGATGCCCTGGTTCTGGCCGATCGGCCGGCCGAAGACCTGGCGCTCCTTGGCGTAGGTCGAAGCCTTGTCGATGAACCACTTGGCATCGCCGACGCATTCAGCCGCGATCAGAATGCGCTCGGCATTCATGCCGGAGAGGATGTAGCGGAAGCCCTTGCCCTCCTCGCCGACGAGATTCTCGGCCGGCACCTTCACATTGTCGAAGAAGACCTCGGTTGTGGCGTGGTTCATCATCGTGCGGATTGGCCGGATGGTGAGCCCGTCCTTCAGCGCCTCGCGCATGTCGAGGATGAAGACGGAGAGCCCATCAGTGCGCTTCTGCACCTGGTCGCGCGGCGTGGTGCGGGCGAGCAGCAGCATCAGGTCCGACTGCGCGGCGCGGCTCGTCCAAATCTTCTGGCCGTTGACGATGTAGTGGTCGCCCTCACGGCGGGCGGTCGTCCTGAGCGCGGTCGTATCGGTGCCGCTGGTCGGCTCGGTGACGCCGAAGGCCTGAAGCCTGAGTTCGCCCGAGGCGATCTTCGGCAGATAGCGCTGCTTCTGGTCCTCGCTGCCGTGACGCAGCACCGTGCCCATCACGTACATCTGGGCGTGGCAGGCGGCGCCGTTGCAGCCCTGGCGCTGGATTTCCTCCATGATCACCGCCGCCGCCGAGAGCGTGAGACCCGCCCCGCCATATTCTTCGGGGATCAGCGCCGAGAGAAAGCCGCTCTCCGTCAGCGCCGTCACGAACTCTGTCGGATAGGCCATCTCGCGGTCGAGCTTGCGCCAGTACTCGCCTGGGAAATCCGCGCAGAGCTTCGCAACCGCGTCGCGGATATCGGCATGGGCGTCCGGGTGGTGGTGATCTGTCGTCATGGCCTCGGCCCGCTCTTGGCGCATGGCGACGGTCCGGCTTGAACCGTCGCTTGCACCGGATTCGAGGTGAAGATACCGGCGCCGCGATCGAGTGGCACCAACGAAGCGCGCGTGCAGGCTATGCCTGCTCGGCGTCTGTCTCGTCCGCCGGGTCCATGCGACAGGAGCGACGAAGCACTCCTGTTGGCGTTTAGTCAGACCTTCTCGATGAAGCGGCTCAGGAAAAGCCGCGTGCGCGGATGCTGCGGATTGCCGAGCACCGCTTGTGGCGGCCCCTGCTCCACCACCACGCCGCCATCCATGAAGACGACCCGGTCGGCCGCCTCGCGGGCAAAGCCGATCTCGTGGGTGACGACGATCATGGTCAGGCCCTGCCTGGCGAGATCGCGCATCACGCTCAGCACTTCGCCGACGAGTTCGGGGTCGAGCGCCGAGGTCGGCTCGTCGAACAGCATCAGCTTCGGCCGGATGGCGAGCGCCCGCGCGATGGCGACGCGCTGCTGCTGGCCGCCGGAGAGCTGCCGGGGATAGGCATTCGCCTTCTCGGCCAGCCCGACACGGGCAAGCAGCTCCATCGCATAGGCCTGTGCTTCGCCACGCGGCTGCCCATGCACGCCAATCGGCGCCTCGACGACGTTCTCCAGCGCCGTCATATGCGGGTAGAGGTTGAACTGCTGGAAGACCATGCCGATCTTGCGCCGCTGCACAGCGATGGCGTGATCCGACAAACGGTTGAGCCTGTTGCCGCGCAGGGCGTAGCCGATCTGCTCGCCATCGACCTCGATGAAGCCGCGCTGGATCGATTCCAGATGGTTGATGCAGCGCAGGAAGGTCGACTTGCCGGAGCCGGACGGCCCGAGCACGACGACGACCTCGCCCGGCGCGACATCGAGATCGATGCCCTTGAGAACCTCGTTCGGGCCGAAGGATTTGTGGACATTGCGGGCGCGCACCATCGGCGCGGCGCCCTCGGCGGCCTTGCTCATGCGGGCTCCTCCACCCGGACGGGCGCCTTGTCGGCACCACCCGTGCCGCGCTCGCCGCGAGCGTAATAGCGTTCGATGAAGCCCTGCACGACGTTCAGGATCGAGGTGATGATCAGGTACCAGATTACCGCGACCATCAGCATCGGAATGACCTCGAAGGTGCGGTTGTAGACGTTCTGGACCGAGTACAGCAGATCCGCCATGGCGATGACGCTGACCAGCGAGGTCGCCTTGATCATGCTGATGAGCTGGTTGCCGGTCGGCGGCACGATCGAGCGCATCGCCTGCGGGATGATCACGCGCCGCAGCGCCCGGGCGCGGGTCATGCCGAAGGCGTCGGTCGCCTCGACCTGCCCCTTGTCGACAGAGAGCAGGCCGCCGCGGATGATCTCCGCCATATAGGCGGCCTCGTTGAGCGAGAGGCCGGCGATGGCCGCCGTCATCGGCGTGATCAGGTCGTTGGTGTTCCAGCTCGCCAGCACGGGACCGAACGGGATTTTCAGCACGATCTCAGGGAATAGCGTCGAGAGATTGTACCAGAATATGAGCTGCACCAGCAGCGGCGTGCCGCGGAAGAACCAGATGAACAGCCCCGACAACGAGCCGAACAGCCGGTCCTTCGACATGCGCGCGATGGCGAGGACGAGGCCGAGCGCGGTGCCCAGCGTCATCGCCACCACGGTCAGGCCGAGCGTGACGCCGAGCCCGCGCAGGATCGAGGCTTCGGTGAACCACTGGCCGACGATCGGCCAGCCGAAATGCGGGTTATGCGCGGCGATCCAGGCGAAATTCGCCGCGACCGCCAGCACGAAGGCCCAGAGCAGCCAGCGCCCCCAGGCGGGGGGCTGGTGCGCGTTGGCGACGTCGCGCAGCGCCGCCTCGCCCGAGCCGATCTCCACCGAAGCGGCTGCCATGGCTCAGTTCTGTGACAGGTTGATGCCGGGAGCCTCGAGCTTGTTGTTCTCGAGCCCCCATTTCTTCATCACGGCCGCATAGGTGCCGTTGTCGACCAGGACCTTGATGGCGTCCTTGAGCACGCCGCCGAGCTCCGTCCCCTTCGGCACCACGGCGCCCTGGAACAGGTCGCTGAAGCCGTTGGACTTGCCGACCGCGGCCAGCTCCAGCTCGCCGTTCGACTGCTGGACGAAATAGGTCAGCGGTGCCTGCGAGGAGAAGAAGGCGTCGGCCCGCTTCGAGCGCACGGCGAGGATCGAGGTCGGCTGGTCCGGATAGGACTGGACGGTGAGCGTGGGCTTGCCCTCAGTGGCGCATTTCTCGGCCTGCGCCTTGATAACCTTCTCGGCCGAGCCCGCCGACTGCACGGCGATGCGCTTGCCGCAGGCATCGTCCAGGCCGTTGATGCCGCCCGGGTTGCCCTTGTGCACGGCGAAGACGACGTATTCGCGCACCCAGTCGACGAAATCGTTGGCCTCCTGCCGCGACCTGAAGTCTCCGACCGGCCCCATCGCGAACTGGTAGCGGCCGGCCTTGATGCCGGTCAGGATCGACGACAGGCCGTTCACCGTCGCGTGCTCGATCTTGATGCCGAGCAACTCGCCGATGGCATCGCCGAGATCGGCGCTGGCGCCGGTCACCTCGGTCGGGGACTGCACGATCTCGTAGGGCGGGAAGGAACCGCTGTTGACCGCGGTCATCTTGCCGGCGCTGCGGATCGCTTCCGGCAGGCGCGCGCGCAACTGCTCGTTCACGCTTTGCTTGGCGATCTTCACGCTCGCGTCGGCCTGGGCGAAGGCGGGAGCGGTGGCGAGGGCGGCGAAGACAACGGCGCAGGCCGCAATGCGAAGCTTCATGGTCTGATCCCCTTCTTTTTGCCTGTCGGTTCAGGCTGCGTCGGCGAGATGGTCGAGCGGCGGAAACAGCGTATCCGGCGTCAGATCGGTCCGGGCCAGGCCCTGATTGCGGATTTCGTCGAGGAAGCCCGCGATCATCCGGCGATTGGCTTCGAGCCCGCTGGCGTTCCAGCTCTCGGGCAGGTCGCGGCCGCAGCGGCCGAGCTCGTCGATGATCCAGGGCGTCGTGTCGGCGTATTTGCGACGCTTCTCCAGCCAGACGCGCTGTGACTCGTCGAGGAGGTCGCTCAGGGCCTGCGGCAGCCAGGGATGGCGTCGGGCGAAATCGGCCTTGAAACCGAGGATATGGATGCCGGGCACGTAGCCGACCGCGCGGAAATAGGCGAGTTCGGCGCCCGGCAGGTCGGTCAACAGATGCCGGAACGGCGAGTCCGGTGCGTAGAAACCCGGCGGCATGAACGGCGTGAAGATGGCGTCGAGCTCGCCGTCGAGCAACGCGTCGAGCATCGGCTTCTCACCGGGCATGGCTTCGATCCGCCCCGGCCGGGCATAGGGACCCAGCCGGTCGGTGATCGGATGCGCGGCGCTGAGGCGCCCGGCATACCAGCGCACGTCCTCGATGCCTACGCCGGCCGGCGCCAGCGCCGCGCGCGTCCAGGTATTGCCGGAATCCTGCCAGCCGGTGACGCCGATGCGGCAGCCCTTCAACTCCTCGAGCTTCGTCAGCCGGCTCGCGCGGCTCGTGATGATGCAGCGGTGGCGGAAGCCGCGCATGACGAAGTTCGGCACGCCGAAGATGCCGTTTTCGCCGCGGCTGCGGCCGGTCGTGTAGCGGCTGAACGAAACCTCGCAGGCATCGTAGTCCGGGTCGGTCGCCAGATCTTCGGGCAAGGTGCCGACACGATCGACCTTGAGAGCGATGCGCTTGTCGGCAACATCGCCCAGCACGAGCGGCGTCACATAGTCCCAATCGCGCAAGGCCAGCCGGACTTCGACCTTCATCGACGCACTCCGCATTGACAATGCCGCGGAGAATTGAATGTTCAGAAGCGGTGATCAATCGTTATTACGTTATCGAACAATTAAAGAGCGGATTCTTTGACACACGGAACCGACGATGCGGCCTGGCTGGCCGGGCAGTTCTCAGAGATCAGCGCGCGCGGGATCGCCAACCAGACCGCGATGCTGATCCGCCGCGGCGTGCTGCCGGCCGGCGCCAAGCTGCCGACGGTCCGCGATCTCGCCTATCGGCTCGGCATCAGTCCGGCGACGGTCTCCGAAGCCTGGAGCGAATTGCGCCATCAGCGGATGATCGAGGGGCGCGGACGCTCGGGAAGCTGGGTGACGGGCGACACGATCGGTCCACGCCCGGCCCGCACCGGCACGTCCGGCGTCTTCGGCAACGACGTGCTCGACCTCTCGCTTTCCGTGCCGGATCCCGCCGTGCTGCCGCCGCTGGATCTGGCGCTACGGCACGCCGCTGCGGCCCATAACCTGCACAGCTACGAGCGCACGCCGATCCTGGACAGCCTTCGCCAAGCCGTGCAGCAGCGCTGGCCCTATGAGCCGGAAGCCTTCCTGGCGACGAATGGCGGCTACAACGCCTTTTATTCGGTGGTGCAGGCGTTGATCATGCCGGGCGCGACGGTCGCGATCGAAGACCCTACCGGGATGCGCCTGCTCGACATCATCGAGGACAGGGGCGCGCGCCCCTTGTCTGTCGCCTGCGATGCGGAAGGGCCACTGCCCGAGGCTCTCGCCCAGGCCCTGGCGGCAAAGCCCGTGGCCTTCGTCTATCAGCCGCGCACGCATTCGGTGACGGGCCGCGCCGTCAGCCCGGCCCGGCTCGCCGCCCTGGCCGAGATCCTGGCCGGCAGCGACGCCCTGATCATCGAGGACGACGGCATCGGGGAGGTCTCGCCGCGGCCGCCTGTGAGCCTCGGCAAGCTGTTCCCCGACAGGGTCATCCACATCCTGTCCTTCTCGAAATCGCATGGGCCCGACCTGCGCCTCGCCGTGCTGTCGAGTTCCGCGACGGTCCGGCGCCAGATCCAGTCCTATCGCAGCTTCAGCTCCGGCTGGACGAGCAGGCTGCTGCAGGAGACGACGGCCTGGCTGCTCACCGACGACGACACCCGGCAACGCCTGGCCGCCAACCGCGCTCTCTATGCGGAGCGGCGCGCCGCGCTGGTGGCGGCGCTTGCGGCCTGCGACATCGCGATCCCGCCCGGCGACGGATTGAGCATCTGGGTCCCGGTCGGTTCCGAGCAATTCGCGCTTGTCACGCTCGCCGCGCGACGCATCGCGGTCCTGCCCGGCAGCAAATGCGCGGTGATGCCGACCCGCCACATCCGCGTCGCGACGGCGATCCTCGCCGATCGCTACGATTATGTTGCGGAGTCGATCCGGCTCGCGGTGACCGGCGACGGCTGAATCCGGCCGTTGGAGTCCTCAGCTGATCTCGCCGCGCTCGATCTGGAGCGTCTCGTCGGCGATCGCGTTCAGCAGGGCCGGCGTCGATTCCGTGACGAGGATGGCGAGGTCCGCGCGGTTACGCCGGAGTTCACCGAGCGTGCGCGCATATTCGAGCGCCAGCGCCGGAGCGAGCCCCTGGAAAGGCTCGTCCAGCAGCAGTGCCGTCCGCGCGACCATCAGCGCCCGGCCGAGTGCCACCATCTTGCCCTGCCCGCCCGAGACGCCGCCACCCGGACGCTTGCGCATGGTGTGGAGCTGCGGCAGCAGCGCATAGACCTCGTCGAGCCGCCGCTTCCGCTCAGGCCCGGGCAGCGCCAGCGCCAATGCCGGCAGCAGGATATTGTCCTCGACGCTGAACTCGGGAACGAGGCGCCGATCCTCCGGCGCATAGCCGATGCCCTGCGCCGCGCGGCGATAGGCCGGCGTCGTGCCGATCTCTTCGCCATCGATCCGGACCGAGCCGCCCTGCACCGGCAGCAACCCCATGATCGCGCGCAGCGTCGTGGTCTTGCCGGCGCCGTTACGGCCGATCAGGATCGTCGTCTTGCCCGATGTCAGCCCAAGCGAGACCGAGCGCAGCACCTGCACGCCAGCGATCGCGGCACTCACCCCTTCGATCCGAAGCATCACGCCACCCCCACGACGTTGCGCAGCACCCGCTCGTCCTTGAACACCACGGAGGGCGGTCCCTCGGCCATGACGCTGCCGGAATCCCAGACGACGACGCGGTCGGCGTAGCGCTGGACCACATCCATGTCGTGCTCGACGAAGAGCGCCGTAACCTTGGCTTGACGCAATGCGCCCATCAGCGTCTCCATCAGGGTGAAGCGCTCGATCGTGCTGACGCCGCTGGTCGGCTCGTCGAGCAGGACGAGGCGCGGCTTCAGCGCCAGCGCGATCACGATGTCGAGCAGCTTGCGCCGCCCTTCCGGCAAGGTGCCGGCGAGCTGCCCGGCCTCGCGGTCGAGTCCGACAAGGGCCAGCAGTTCCTCCGCCTCCTGGCGCCGCCCTTCAGCACCGAGCGCCTTGAACGGCACCCAGATGCCGCGCTTGGCCGCGACCGCGATCATCAGGTTGTCGAGCACCGTCTGGTCGAGGAAGAGTTGCGGGATCTGGAAGGCGCGGGCGATGCCGCGTCGTGCGATGGTGCGCGGCGCCATCGCGGTGATCGGCTTGCCGTCGAGATAGACCTCGCCCGAGCTCGGCCGGAGATAGCCGGTGCAGAGATTGAGGAAGGTCGTCTTGCCCGAGCCGTTCGGGCCGATGATCGCGAGGAACTCGCCCTCATGGATTTCGAGATTGACGCCGTCGGCGGCCTTCACGCCGTAGAAGGCGATGCGCAGGTCCTTGGCCTGGAGGAGTGGCGCGGTCATGCCGGCTCTCCGCCGCGGCGCCGGATCAGGCCATAGAGCCCGCTCGGCAGGAAGAAGATGACGCCGATCAGCGCGACGCCGATGATCAGGTTCCAGGCGTCGGTGACGCCGACCGCGACGGTGTGCAGCACTTCGAGGAAGAGCGAGCCGATGAAGGGACCGGCGACGCCGCCGATGCCGCCGAGCACCGCGACCAGCACGAGATGGCCGGAGGCCGTCCAGAAGGCGAATTCCGGCAGGATATGGCCGATCGCCATAGCCGCGATCGCTCCGCCGATGCCGGCGAGCGCGGCCGAGACCGTATAGGCGATCAGCAGCACGATCCGGACGGGCACGCCGAGATATTCGAGTCGGAGTTCGTTGGTGTGTACGGCCGAGAGCGCATGGCCGAGCGGGCTCGCCAGATAACGCTGCACACCATAGCCGACGCCGACCATCAGCACGATGCCGGCATAGTAGAGCGCCGTGTCGAAGCGCGGCTTGTCGAGTGTGAGGCCGAAGAAGCTCGGCACCGCGACCCGCATGCCGTCCGTGCCGCCGGTGATGCCGTAGAGCTTCGAGATCAGCGCATAGAGCACCATCGACATGGCGAGGTTGAGCATGGCGAAGAAGATCGCGCGGTAGCGCACCAGGAAGGCGCCGACGACGAGACCGGCGACCGCCGAGGCCAGCGTGCCGAGCAGCAGCAGCAGGACGAACTCGTTCACCCCGGCCCGGGCCAGGAAGGCGATGGCATAGGCGCTGACTGCATAGAACATGGCATGGCCGATCGAGATCAGCCCGCCGCGCAACAGCACGGCGACACCGAGCGCGGCGAAGCCCTTGGCGATGGCGAGCGTCAGCACGAATTGCAGCCAGGGCGCGGCGACGGGCGCGAGTGCCAGCACGACCAGCGCGATAAGGAAGAGGGCAACGCGCATGGCGGTCAGATCCTCCGGGTCGGGGCCTGGCCGAACAGCCCGTAGGGGCGGATCAGCAGCACGACCAGCATGACGATGTAGGGGGCGACGGCATCGAGCGAGGGCGCGAAATAGATCGCGAGCACGCGGGCGAGGCCGACGATGATCGCCGCCAGCGCCGCGCCCTCGATCTGGCCGAGCCCGCCGATGGCGGCGACCGCGAAGGCGAGCACCATGGTCTCGGCGCCGAGGCCGGGCGCGGCACCCGCCGTCGGCGTCGCCAGCGCGCCGCCGAGCGCCGCCAGGAAGACGCCGAGCGAGAAGGAGAGGATGAAGACGCGGTTGGTGTTGATGCCGATGCTCTGCGCCATCTCGCGGTCGGCGACAACAGCGGTGACGAGGCGCCCGATCCGGGTCTTGGTCAGCAGCACGCGCAGGCCCACGACCACCACGACCGCAAGCGCGATCAGCAGGAGCTGGTAGTTGAGATAAACGACGCCGCCGATCTGGGTCGAGCCGAGGAGCAGCATCGGCGTGTCCTCGGCCAGCGAGGAGACGCCGAAGACGATGCGCTGCAGGTCCTCCAGGATGAGGAACAGGCCGAAGGTGACGAGGATCTGGATGGCTTCGGACTTGCCGTAGGTCCAGCGCATCAGGCAGCTTTCGACCAGCGGGCCGAACAAGGCCGCGACGATCGCCGCGCTGAAGATCAACGCCGGGAAGGACAGCCAGGGATTGAGCCCCGCGCTGGCGATCCAAAGCCCGACCGAAGCGGCGACATAGGCGCCGATCGAGTAGAAGCTGCCATGCGCGACGTTGAGCACGCGCAGGACACTGAAGACGAGCGTCAGCCCGACCGCGACGAAGAAGATCAGCGCCGCGCTGGCCAGGCCATCGACGGCGAGCGGAATCAGGGTGTCGAGCATGAACGGCACCTGGACAATGACGATGAGGAAATGAGCGGGAGGGCTTGAGGCTGCCCTCCCCGCGTGTGTCTCGTGCTTACTTGTAGCTGCCGGGCTTCGGCTGCGCAGCAAGGAAGGCTGGCGTCAGCGCACCCACCCACTTGATTGCGTCCTCGCCCTGCGGCGGCATCAACGCGTCGCCCTTGTAGCGGACCATGCCGCCGATCACCGGAAACTTGTAATCGGCCGATTTCTGGGTGACGCCGACGATCTGGTCGACGAGGCCGTCATTGTCCTTGCGGGTCACGGTGGTGCCGGTCAGCGTCTTGACGGTGCTGCCGCGCATGGCGTCAGCGAGTTCGTCGCGGCTCGGCCATTTGCCGCCATTCTTCTTCAGCGCGGCCTCATAGGCGGCCTTCATGTAGACGATGGCATTGGCCATCTTCACCGACGGGAAGACCGGGTATTCGCCGTAACGCTTCTGATAGGCCTCGACGAAGCTCTTCGTCTCGGGATTGGCCCTGGCGTCGGGCGACATCCACCAGCCGTCGCCGAGCACGCCGACGATCACGCCCTCCGGCAGCGCGACGCGCTGAAGCACGGTCTCGCCCAGCGCCAGAACGACCTGGCTCGACGAGAACAGCCCACGCGGTTGCGCCTGGCGCACGAAATTTTCGAGATCGGCACCCCAGAGATTGGAGAAGACCACATCCGGACGCGAGGCCGAGAGCTTCGAGATCTCGGTCTGGAAATTGGCCGAGCCGAGCTTCGGGAAGAGTTCCGCGACGACCTCGACATCCGGCTTCAGCGCCTTCATCGCGGTCTTGAAGATCAAAGCCGCGTCATGGCCGAACGCGTAGTCGGGATTGACGATGGCGATGCGCTTCACGTCCGGCTTCTGCTGCAGCAGATAGAGCGCATAGGCGACGAATTCGGGGATCGTGTTGCCGTTCGGGCGGAAATAATAGCGGCTCTTGCCGTCGAGCAGGAGCTGGTGCGTGTCGCAGTTCCAGCCGATCGTCGGGGCCTGGAGCTGTTCGGCAAGCGGCGCCAGCGCGAGGCAGTTGGCGCTCGACAGGGCCGCGATCATCACCTGATTGGTCTTGTCATCCGCGAGGCGGCGATACTCGGCAATGACGCCCTGCGTGCCTTGCGCCTCGTCGACATAGGTCGCCTTCAGCGGCACGCCGCCGATGCCGCCCTTGGCGTTGATCTCGTCGATCATCAGCTCGGCCGCATTCTTGCCGGGCATGCCATAGGCGGCAGCCGGGCCGGAGGTGAAGGTCAGCACGCCGACGCCGAGCGATGCCGGCTTCTCCTGCGCGAAAGCCGGCGCGGCGAGCGCCCCGAGCGAAACCGCCAAGGCGGTCATCCAACCTGACTTGATCATGCTTGTCCCTCTCCGTTCCCGTCCGGTTCCGGGCCCCACTGTCCACGACACCGGCCTTCGACGCCTCCGCACCATTCCCGATGCTTGAAGGCACCATAAAAATCCTTGTGAAACTTCACAAGGATTTTTATGGTACAGCCCAGAACTTTTTTGCGGCCGGCTGCCTCCGAAACAGGCGCCTCATTCCTGGAAGGCGATGCGATGAAGACCCTGGAACTGACCGTGGAGAGCCGCAGCGGCTCCGCGCCCCTCTCGGTGACGGTCGACGAGCTGGTGATCGGCGGCTGGGCCGGGCGCGACAAGGCCGCGATGGAGCACCACATCGTCGAGCTCGAGGCGCTCGGCGTGAAGCGCCCCGCCTCGACACCGGTCTATTACCGTGTCGCCGCGGCCCGGCTGACGACCGCCCCCGTCATCGAGGATGTCGGCGCCAACGGCAGCGGCGAGGTCGAGGCCGTGCTCTTCGCCTGCGGCGGCAAGACCTATGTCGGCGTCGGCTCGGACCATACCGACCGTCAGGTCGAGACCTACGGCATCAGCGTCTCCAAGCAGGTCTGCGACAAGCCGATCGCCGCGACAGTCTGGCCCTATGAGGAGGTCGCCGGGCATTGGGACGACTTGATCCTGCGCAGCTACGCGGTGATCGACGGCGAGCGCCAGAAGTATCAGGAAGGGCCGGTTTCGGGCCTGCTCGCGCCGGCCGACCTGATCCGCGGCTTCAGCGAAAGCGGCGAGTTGCCCGAAGGCACGGCGCTCTACGGCGGCACCATGCCGGCGATCGGCGGCATCCGCGTCGCCAGCCGCTTCGAGGGCGAACTGGAGGATCCGGTGCTCAAGCGCAGCCTGCGCTTCGGCTATGATCTGAAGATTCTCCCCATCCGGGGTTGATCCAGCCCCCATCCGGAAGAACGATGCTGACGACCTCTCCAACTCGGTACAGAGAAACGTGACGCTTCTGGATATGCACAAGGGCGCGCAGCGGCATGTCTCGCTGCGCGAACAGGCCTACGACGCGATCAAGCGCCTGATCATCACCTGCGAGCTCCGGCCTGGCGAGATCCTGAGCGAGCCGACGCTCAGCAGCCAGCTCGATATCGGCCGGACGCCGATCCGCCAGGCCATCGACCGCCTGCTCGGCGACGGGCTGGTCGAGGTGATGCCGCGCAAGGGCACGATCGTGAAACCGGTCAGCCTGGACGAGATCTTCAACATCATCGACGTGCGCGTCGTGAACGAGACCTTCTGCGTGCGGGTCGCGGCGGTGCAGGCGGGGCCGGACGTCGCAATGCAGCTCAAGCGCAATCTCGATGCCATGCTGGCAGCCGCCCATCAGCGCGAAATCGAGACCATCGCCGGGCTCGACCAGCAATTCCACGCGCTCATCGCCGGCGCGATGCGCAACCCGGTGATGAGCGACCTGCTGAAGAACCTGCACGAGCGCTCAGCGCGGATGTGGTTCATCTCGCTCAGCGCCAACGAGCAGCATCTGCGCATCTGCGACGAGCATGCGGCGATCGTGGACGGCATCGTCCGGCAGGACCC
Organism: uncultured Allobosea sp.; assembly: GCF_945956895.1. Taxonomy (GTDB): domain Bacteria; phylum Pseudomonadota; class Alphaproteobacteria; order Rhizobiales; family Beijerinckiaceae; genus Allobosea. Next base: position 66,519 of record NZ_CAMFJF010000011.1, read on the forward strand.
CGATCTGGCCGAGCAGGCCATGCGGGCGCATATCCAATCCTTCCGCGCCAACATCACACGGCAGGTCTGAACGCGCCTCGCTGCCGGCTTAGCGCGCGACGAGCGCGGCCTCCGCCGCCGCTGCGATCGCGAACAACGCGGCATCCTCGCCGCCCGCCCGCGCCAGCATCAGCCCCGCCGGCGCCTCGCCGGCACGGTGCATCGGCAGCGAGATCGCACAGCCATCCATCACATTGATCAGGGACGGATTGCGCAGCACCAGCATGTTGATGCGGGTGAAGGCCTCGTCATCTTCCGCGAGTTCGGCGATGGTCGGCGCGATCGTCGGCACGGTCGGCATCACCAGGACGTCGAAGGCCGAAACCTCCGCGCGCATCGCCGCGACGAAGGCATCCCGCGCCTGCACGAGCCGGATATAATCGGCGGCATCCTGGTTGCGGCCGCGCAGCACGCGCGTCCGCACCCGCTGGTCGTAACCCTCGCCCTTCGCCTCGATCAGCTCGCGGTGATGGGCATAGGCCTCGGCGGGGGCGAAGCCGCCCTTGGCGTTGATACTCGCAACCTCGGCAAGGCGCGCGAACGGTGCCGCGATGACTGTCGCGCCGGCCTTCGCCAGCAGGTCCAGCGCCCGGTCGAAACTCCCGGCGACATGCGCGTCGAGTCCATCGAGCGCGACCGTCTGCGGCACGGCGATGCGCAGGCCCTTGAGACTCGTCGGCACGTCCTTCGAAAGCACGTCGCCGCTCATGATCTCGTGCAGGATGCGGCAGCATTCGACGCTGTTGGCGAGCGGCCCGATCGAGTCGAGCGTCTGCGACAGCGGGAAGGCGCCCTCGCGCGGCACGCTCGCCGCGGTCGGCTTGTAGCCGGTGATGCCGCAGAAGGCGGCGGGGATGCGGCAGGAGCCGCCGGTATCCGAGCCGATGCCGGCGAAGGCCATGCCGTCGGCGACCGAGACGGCAGCGCCTGAAGAAGAGCCGCCCGGAATCCGGCGCGTCGTGGCGCGCTCGTAGGGCGAGGCCGGCGTGCCGTAATGCGGATTGAGGCCGAGGCCGGAAAAGGCGAACTCGGTCATGTTGGTGCGGCCGATCACGATGAAGCCGGCGCGGCGCAAGCGCGCGATCGCCGGGGCGTCGCGCTCGGCCAGGCTTGCGCCGGCGAGCACGGTCGAGCCTGCCGTCGTCGGCTCACCGGCAAGGTCGAACAGGTCCTTCACCGAGATCGGGATGCCGGCGAAGGGCGACGGGGCGAGCCCCGCCGCACGCAACTTGTCCATCGCCTCGGCGGCGGCGAGCGCCGCCTCGCGATGGACCTTGATGAAGGCGCGCTTCCCCTCGCCATCCGGCGCGTCGATCCGCGCGAGAGCCTCGCGGACCAGGGCGAGCGCGCTCGTGCGGCCGGAGGCGAGATCATCGGCAAGGGCGGAAAGGGTGCGAGCCATGAGCCTGTCAGACCGGATCGAAATAGTGGATTTCGAGAAGGATGCAGCCCCCCTCGGACTTGAACGGCCCATGCTTGGCATGCGGCGGGCGGACTGCATAGGTGTGCGGCGGGAAAGCCGTTCCGCCATTGCCGCTGGCATCGTTGCCGACGGTCAGGTCGCCCTCCATCAGATAGACCTCCTCCCAGTAGTCATGGGAGAACGGCGCCGTCGTGTAGACGCCGGGCTGGAAGCGCAGCAGGCGCGTGCGCGTGCCGCGATTGTTCACCTCGTCCAGCGCGCCGGAGAGGATCTTCTGCTGGATGCCGGCGGGATAGCCGGCCGGAACCTCCCAGCCGCTGGTCATGTCGAGCGTGTAGAACTCGTCGTGCTTCTTGTTGACGGGCATGATGTGTCCTTTCGCTCAGGCGGCGGGCTTGCTGTCGAGATCGTAGGAATCCAGCATCGACTGAACGATGCCGCCGGCCCTGCCCCAGTCATAGGTGCGGAAGGAATGGCCCTTCGTCACGAAGGTCGCCCCGGCATAGAACATCTCGTACTGGTGGTGGCGCGAGCCGAATTCGGAGCCGACGGCATCCCAGGCGAGCTTGTAGAACTTCACCCGGTCATGCGAATTCGCGGCCGGCGACTGCTGCGTCTTCTCGATCATCGCCGCGATCTCGGGATTGGCGAAATCGGCGATCGACGAGGGCAGCATGATCATGCCGCCGCCGGCGAGCTCGCGCAGCGAGTTCAGGATCTTCGGATACATCTGCTGGGTCAGCACCTGCGCCGAATAGAGCATGTGCCGGTCAGGCACATAGTAGGGACCGACCTGCGTGCCCTTGGCCTCCATCGCATTGACGAAGGCGTCGACCATCGCGGCCTCCGCCGCGAGCTGGCCGAGGATTTCGCGCACCTGCGGGAACTGGGTGATGCCGTTGGTCTGGGTGGTGCGATGGGCGATGCCCATCAGGAACTGCAGCTTCACCTTGAGGCGGATCATCGCCTGGTAGTTCTGGTAGACATGCGCCGGCGTCGCGTGGAACTGCTTCTGGCACATCTCGACGCTGCCATCGATGAAGACGCGGTCCCACGGCACCTTCACATCGTCGAAGAACAGCACGGCGTCGTTCTCGTCGTAGCGGCTGGCCAGCGGGTTGTCGAAGATCGAACCCGCCTGCGCCTCATACGACTTGCGCGAGAGCATCTTGAGGCCCTTGCTGTTCATCGGAATGGCGAAAGAGACGGCATAGCGCTCCTCGCCCGGCTGCATCGGCTGGATCGAGGTGACGAAGACCTCGTTGGCGACGACGCCGCCGGTCGCCAGCATCTTGGCGCCGCGGATGGTGATGCCTTCGGCGTCGCGGTCGACCACGCCCGCGGTCAGGAAGGGATCGGCCTGCTCGGCCGCGCTCTTGGAGCGGTCGGCCTGCGGGTTGATGATGACATAGGTCAGGTAAAGATCGTTGTCGCGGGCATGGCGATAGTAGTTCTCCAGGGCCGCGGCGCGGGCCGGGTCATAGCCCTCGAACACCGGCAGCCCCATGCGCATGCCCGAGATGCAGGAGGCGACGTGGTCGGGCGCGCGGCCAAGGAAGCCGCCATGGATCGCGGTCCAGGCCTCGAGCGCCCGGCGGCGCTCGACGAGGTCGGCATAGGAGGTCGGCAATTGCCAGATGCGGTTGGCCCGGGTGCCGGTCTCGGTCTCGAAGGTCATCAGCTCGCGGCGCGAGGCATCGTTGGCGAAATCGAACAGCCCGCCGACCGAGCGCGCCACATTGCGGAAGGCGCGATGCGTGGTGACGTCCTCGACGCGGGCGCCATCGATAAAGATCGAGCGGCCGTCGCGCAGGCTGGCGAGATGTTCCTGTCCCGTCTTGGTCATGGGGCTTTCCTCTCCGATTTGATCTGGTCAGTAATGCATGGGTAGCGGCCAGGACGGCTCGCGCTCGGTTTCGTCGACGAGGTCGCGATAGCGGCCGCGGAAGAAGATCAGCGGTGCCGGATTGCCGGCGCGCACGGCGTGGCGCAGCACCCGCACCACGAAGATCACATGATCGCCGCCATCGTAATGGGCGTAGGGCGCGCATTCGAAATGAGCGAGCGCGCCCGTAATCAATGGCGCCTGCGCATGGCCGACAGTGCGCTTGACCTCGGCCCATTTGTCGCTGAGCGCACGCGCAAAACGATTGGAAATCTGCTCCTGCTCGCGCGCCAACACATTGACCGCGAAGCCCTTGGCTTCGAGCATGGCCGGCAGGCTGTTCGCCCGCCTGTCGACGCTGAACAGGACGAGCGGCGGATCCATCGAAACGGAGTTGAACGAACTCATGGTCATGCCGATGAGCTCCTCGCCGCTGCCTTGCGCGGTGATCACCGCCACGCCGGTGGCGAACTCCCCCAAGGACTGCCTGAAAGCCCTGCCGTCCATCATCCCCTCCGGCCGCGCTTCGTATTTTAATTTTGCTAGATAGCTTTGTAATAAAGCTATATATAAGTGTCAACCGCTTCCAGATGGACGAGACATGTCGACCGAGAACCGGCACCTGACCGTGGCGAAGCCCGATCTTCTGGATGGCGGAAGCGACATGCGCTTCCGCGACCTGCTCTATGATTTCTTCGCCTTCGGCAGCCGGCTGGAGGAGGCGCGCGCGCGCTTCGCCGGCTATATCGGCCTGACGCCGCCGCAATATCTGATCCTGATCGCGATTGGCCGCGGAACGCCCGAACGCGAGCTCGGCGTGGCGCAGGTGGCGGAGCGGCTCCATCTCAGCGGAGCCTTCGTCACGATCGAGGTGAACAAGCTGGTGAAGAGCGGGCTGGTCGAGAAGCGCCCTCACCCGAGCGATGGACGCCGGGTCAACCTCTCCGTCACGACGGCCGGTTTCGAGAAGCTGGAATGGCTGGCCTCCCTGCAGCGCCCGGTCAACGACGCCCTGTTTGCCTCTCTCGACCGCAACAGCTTCGAGGCATTGAGCGAGATCATGCGGCGCCTCGCCTCCGGGGCGGGGCAGGCCATCCATCTCGCCGATCATCTCGCCGCCAGCGAGCCCCTGCCGGGGGCTCGAACATAGGCCGGCTCAGCCGGAACCGGGCTAGCCTGAGACGCAAGCTTGTGCGCGCTCAGCCGCCGTAGAGCCCCCCCCGATGCAGGCAATAGAAATCGCCGGGCACGTACCGGAGGAGCAGCGGCGTCGCCCCCTGCCCACGCCATGGCACTGTTCCAGGAACGAGGCGCGCTCTCACGCGCGCTGGGCGGCAAGGCGGGAAACGCGGCATCGCCGATCGGCGAAGGCGACTTGCTTAGGAAAACGAGCCGGCGTTGCGTGGCCAGAGCTGAACAGCATCGCCAAGTATTCGCGCGCCACCTCAACCCGAAACCAAGAAACGCATGGTGGCCGGCCAGCGGCGGTTCTGAGGAGGCCAGAAATCCGTCACCGACCGGCCGAGCCCTTCGGTTTCCCAGGAGATGCGGCGGACCTGAGCTCCCGATGGGCATTTCCGAGCGATCTTTGCGATCGCTGCGTCGGCGAAACATGTACAATACAGCGCATCTGAATCAATCAAATCCGGTCGATCGGCGCCGTTCATCGATTGTTAACCCTACCCGATAAGCTTAAAATCCGCAGTGAAAAAACGGACACCGGAGCGCTTCATTTCACGACATCAGTGGCTTGCCGCGATGGCCTTGGAACTAGATGGAAGATGATCTGAAAACGTACCGCCGGACACCCGCAGCTTACGCTGGATCCCTTCGGTAATGAGATCGAAACAGGTGCGCAGCTTGCTGATTTTTCGGGGAACGCGCCTCATCCCGGGCGCGGCGAAGCGGAGATCCGGGATCCATCCCTGAACCTCGACCGGAGGCCCTCCGGCATGGCTTCCGGATCAAGCCGGGGATGGCGGCGTGGTTTTACGGAAAATCGGCACGCTTGAGCCGAACGGCGAGCCCTTTACGCCGCGCTGGCGACGATCACGCGGTTGCGGCCGGTCGCCTTGGCCCGGTAGAGCGCGTCATCCGCGCGCTTCATCATGTCAGCGGAGGAGGTATCGCCGGCGCGCCGGTTGGAGACGCCGACAGAGACCGTGACCTTGATGTCGCGGGTATTGTTCTGGATCGCGAAAGGCGAGCTCTCGACGCGCTCGCGGATGCGCTCGGCGACGCGATAGGCGGCATCGCGCCCGGTATCGGGCAGCACGACCACGATTTCCTCGCCGCCCATGCGCGCGACGAGATCGATGCCGCGCGTGCAGGCGCGGACGCGGTCGGCGAATTCGCGCAAGACCTCGTCGCCGGCATCATGCCCCCAGCTGTCATTGACCAACTTGAAATGGTCGATGTCGAGCACGAGCAGCGACAGCGAACGAGCCCTGAGCGCCGACTCGTCGAACATCACCGCCAGCCGGTTGTCCATGAAGCGACGGTTATGCAGCCCGGTGAGTTGGTCCATCACCGCCATTTCCATGGAGGACTGCACGCTGTCGCGCAGCCGCTCGGTGAAGCGCTTGCGGCGCACCTGGGTGCGCACGCGCGCCAGCAATTCGTTGCGGTCGATCGGGCGAAGCAGGAAGTCGTGCGCGCCGATCTCGAGGCCGCGCAGGATGCGTTCGCGATCCTCGGCCTCGCCCATCAGCAGTACGGATATGTTGCGCGTGCGCTCCAGCGAGCGCAGCTGGCTGCACAGGCGAAGACCGTCCTGGCCCTCGAGGCCGAGGCTGATCACGACGGCATCGAACTCGCCTTCGGCAGCTCGCATCACGGCCTGCTGCGCGTCGCTCTCGACCTCCACGGCATGGAATGCGGACAGCGCGCTCTCCAGCCTCTCGGCCGCGCTCGGGCGATCCTCGACCACGAGGACGCGACCGTTCAGGCCGGTCTCGGCTGCCGCCGTCGCGAGCGGATCGGCGATGCCCAGGCGGACGGAGGCAACGGCGCGGCTGCGCAATTCGTCGGTCATCGCCTTCAACCGGACGAGACTGCGCACGCGGGCGAAGAGCGCTGCGTCGTCGAGCGGCTTGGTCAGGAAATCGTCGGCGCCGGCATCGAGGCCCTGCAGGCGGTCGCGCGGCTGGTCGAGCGTGGTGACGATGATCACCGGGATATGCGCGGTCGCCGGCGCGCCCTTCAGCCGCCGGCAGACCTCGAAGCCGTTCATGCCCGGCATCATCACGTCGAGCAGGACGATATCGACCTCGCCGCGCTCGCACAAAGCGATCGCATCGCGCCCGTTCGTCGCTGTCACCACGCCGAAATACTCGGCCGAGAGCTTGGCTTCGAGCAGCTTCACATTGGCGGGTATGTCGTCGACGACGAGGACGCGGGCGGTCATGGCTGTGCTTTCGCCCTCTCAGGCGGCGCCGGCATAGGTGCGAACGGTCTCGAGGAACTTGGCGACCGAGATCGGCTTGGAGAGATAGGCTTCGCAGCCCCCTTCCCGGATCCGCTCCTCGTCGCCCTTCATCGCGAAAGCCGTGACCGCGACAACCGGGATCGCCTTGAGGTCGTCATCCTCCTTGATCCATTTGGTGACCTCCAGCCCGGAGACCTCCGGTAACTGGATATCCATCAGGATCAGTGCCGGATGATGCGTCCGCGCCAGCTCGATCGCCTCGATGCCATCCGACGTCTTCAGCGTCGCATAGCCATGGGCTTCGAGCAGATCGTTGAAGAGCTTCATGTTGAGCTCGTTGTCTTCGACGATCAGAACCGTCTTCATCGGGCCGCCCTTCATTCGCGCCGCGGGAAAGGCTCACGCCGATGGCGGGCTTTCCAAACTGGCGGCGTCGTTCGATGATTGCGTAACACGCGAGCAGTTGACGAAACGCAAACCGGATACGCGACTCAGGCCTTCATGATACGACGACCGACCATCGACGAGGCCGAAGCGCTCGCGCTCCAGGCCCTTGCCTTCCTGGCCTCCGAACCCGAGCGGATCGAGCCCTTCCTGAGCGCGACCGGCTTGAATCCGGCCAATCTGCGCCAGGCCGCCGGCGAGCCGGGCTTCCTTGCCGCCGTGCTCGACCATATCGGCAGCAGCGATTCGCTCCTGCTGGAGTTTGCCGGAAATTTAAGGCTGAATCCCGAAATCGTCGCCGATGCCAGGCGCATCCTCGCCGGGCCGGAGCCGGGCGACATCCCGTGAGCACGGGCGCGCCCTCGCCGCGCTGGCTCTGCCGCGACTGCCTGGCCGATCATGACGCAGGCGCTGCGTCAAAACGCTGCCCGGCCTGCGGCTCGCCGCGGCTGCTGAGCCATGCCGAGCGCGATTCGCTCAGTCTCGCCCATATCGACTGCGACGCCTTCTACGCCACGATCGAGAAGCGCGACGATCCGAGCCTTCAGGACAAGCCGGTGATCGTCGGCGGCGGCAAGCGCGGCGTGGTCTCGACCTGCTGCTACATCGCCCGCACCTATGGCGTGCGCTCGGCCATGCCGATGTTCAAGGCGCTGAAGGCCTGCCCCGAGGCGGTAGTGGTCAAGCCGAATATGGCGAAATACGTCACGGTCGGCCGGGAAATCCGCCAATTGATGCGCGAATTGACGCCGCTGGTCGAGCCGCTCTCGATCGACGAGGCCTTCCTCGACCTCTCCGGCACGGAACGATTGCACCATGCGAGCCCGGCGGTGACGCTCGCCCGCTTTGCCCGGCATGTCGAGGCCGAGCTCGGCATCACCATCTCGGTCGGGCTGTCCTACGCCAAGTTCCTCGCCAAGGTCGCCTCCGATCTCGACAAGCCGCGCGGCTTCTCGATCATCGGCAAGGCCGAGGCCGTGTCCTTCCTCGCAGGCAAACCGATCAGCCTCATCCCCGGCATGGGCCCGGCCGGCGTCGCGAAACTGGCGGAAGGCGGTTTCAAGCTGATCGGCGACCTGCGCGAGGCGCCGGTCGACAAGCTCTTCAAGCTCGCCGGCAAGGACGGACCGCGCCTGAAGAACCTCGCCAACGGCATCGACCCCCGCCAGGTCACGCCGGAACGCGAGACCAAGAGCGTCTCCAGCGAGACGACGCTCGATATCGACCTCGCCCGCTTCGAGGAACTGGAGCCGATCCTGTGGCGTCTCTGTGAGAAGACCTCAAAAAGGCTGAAGGCGCAGGAGCTTGCCGGCCGGACCATCACCCTGAAGCTGAAGACCGCCGACTTTCACATCATCACCCGCGCTGCCCGCCTGCCGGAGCCGACGCAGCTCGCCGCGCGCCTCTTCGCCGCCGGGCGCGATCTCCTGAAGCGCGAATGCAACGGCGCGCATTATCGATTGATCGGCATCGGCGCCAGCGACTTCAGCTCGCCGGAAGCCGCCGACCATGGCGATCTCGCCGATACCGCGACGCCGCGCCTGAAGGCGATGGAAGGCGCGCTCGACAAGTTGCGCGCCCGCTTCGGCGACGAGTCGATCGGCAAGGGCCTGAATCTCAGGTTTCCGCAACGCCGCTCGTCGGAGCCCGCTATTTCGCGCAAGATTCCTGAGGAAGAAGATCCAGACGCGTGAGCGTGCCGCGCAGCGCGAAGGTGCCGTAATCGAGCCTGATCGCGCCGGTGACACCGTTATCGTAGAGCTCGAAAGTGATGCTGTAGGCGGGCGTCGATTCGCCCGAGCCGGCCTTGAAATACGAGATCGTCACCGGCCAGCGCGCCATCTTCTCGAACTCGGGACGCTGCAGCGGCTTCTCCGAGGGCTCTGCCTCGATCCGCTTCCCGATGATCGAGAGCGTGTCATAGACTTCCTTGCCGGAATTCGCGCCGTCATAGAGCCGCACACTCAGAGTCTTCTGCCCGGCGCGCGCGGCCTGGATCACGGCCTTCATCTGCGCGTTCGGGAACAGGGCGTCGCTCGCCTCGCGATGGGTCTCGGTCTTGGGCTGGCGCAGCTTCACCTCATAGCCGCTGCCGCTCTTCTGCGCGGTACCGTCGACGGTGTCCGGCTTGGCGCCGCCGGTGGAGCTTTCGGTCTTGAAGCGGTAATTCGCGCCGTCCCCGGCCTCGAAGCTGGTGGTGCGGGCATCGATCAGGCGGGGGCCCGCTTCGGTGCCCAGTTGCGTCACCTGCCGGAAGGACAGCGCATAACCCTCGCAGGCATCGCCGGTGAATTCGAAGGCAATGCGGCCCTTGGCCGTCTCGATATTGCCGGATGGCTTTCCGTTGTCGAGCACGAGGTCATAGACCGCACGATGCGGCGCCAGGACCACCCGCTCCGCCGCAGCCTGCGCAAAGGCCGGCATCGCGGCCAGAACCAGCACTCCCGCCAAAACCCCGCTCGCCTGTGCCGCGAGCTTCGAGACTGTTTCGTTCATGCGCCGCTTGTCCGTTATGGCCTTCTGCGAAATCTAGGTGCATCGCGGCAATGGCGCAAACATGGCGAAATCGAAGAGCACAACGCTGACGACGCCTTGGCAATCGAGCCCTCGTCCTGAGGAGCCGTTCCGTCAGGAACGGCGTCTCGAAGGATGTTTCAGGAGGCTCCGGAACCCTCTGGAGCATCCTTCGAGACGCCGCTGCGCGGCTCCTCAGGATGAGGCCTGCGAGAGTTGCAGGCAACGCAGTGACCGCCCTGCCCGCGCAGCATGCCCCGATGCTTGCGGGCGGCCCGGCCATCGGCCATGAAAGGCGTGCCCGAAAGGCACCCTGCCTCGCTCGCGGAGCCAAGATCATGAACGTCGTCGACACTCGCCTCGCCGAACTCGGCATCATCCTGCCGAGCCCAGCAGCCCCCATCGCCAACTATGTGCCTTATGTGATTACCGGCAACCTGCTGGTCATCTCCGGCCAGATCTGCTTCGGGCTCGATGGCAAGCTCTCCGACAAGCACAAGGGCAAGCTCGGCGCCGAGATCTTCAATGAGGCCGGCCTGGAGGCCGCCCGCCTCTGTGCCATCAACGTGCTGGCGCAGGCCAAGGCCGCGCTCGGCGGCGATCTCGGCCGCATCGTGCGCTGCGTCCGCCTCGGCGGTTTCATCAACGCCGCCCCGCATTTCGCCGCGCTGCCGGCGATCATGAACGGCGCGTCGGACCTGATGGTCGAGGTGCTTGGCGACAAGGGCCGCCATGCCCGCTCGACCGTGGGCGTCGCCGAACTGCCGGCGGATGCCGCCGTCGAGGTCGAAGCGATGTTCGAGATCGCCTGATGGCTCAGGGAGTGCTCAAGGATGCCAGCCGGCCCGACCTGGGCTGGCTGGTGGCGAAGCCGATCGCCCATCGCGGCCTGCATGACCTTGCGGCCGGCGTGATCGAGAACAGCCCCTCGGCCGCGACCGCCGCGATCGCAGGTGGTTTCGGCATCGAATGCGACGTTCAGCTCACCGCCGATGGCGAGGCGGTCGTCTTCCATGATTTCGTGCTCGACCGCCTGACGGGCGAGACCGGTGCCGTGGTCGCCCGCAAGGCGGCTGAGCTCGGCGCGATCACGCTGAAGGGCTCGAATGACCGCATCCTCACGCTCTCGGCCTTCCTCGACCTGATCGGCGGGCGCGTCCCGCTTGTCATCGAGATCAAGAGTCGTTTCGACGGCGATCCGGCTCTCACCAGGCGGACCGTTGAGGTGGTCGCGGGCTACAAGGGTCACCCGATCGTGATCAAATCCTTCGATCCCGCGATCGTGACCGCTTTGCGCGAGCTGGCGCCGGAGATTCCGCGCGGCATCGTGGCGATGAACGCCTATGATTACGGCGATTACGACAGCCTCTCGGCCGACCGGAAGCATGCCCTCGCCAATCTCCTGCACTTCACCGAGAGCCGGCCCGACTTCATCTCCTGGAAGGTCGCGGATCTCGACAGTGCCGCGCCCTATCTCTGCCGCAACGCACTGGGCCTTCCGCTGATGAGCTGGACGGTGCGCACGCCGGAAGAGCGGCAGCGGGCAGTGACGATGGCCGACCAGATGGTCTTCGAGGGCTTTCGTCCTTGAGCGAAGCGGAGAACGGCGATCTCACCGTTCGTGTCGCGACCTCCCTCAAGGCCGTCCCCGCAGGCGCATGGAACGCCTGCGCCAACCCTCGTGCGCTGGCGGACGCCCTCTCGGCGCCCGCCGATCCCGCCCTCGACCGGGACAACCCCTTCGTCAGCCATGAATTCCTCATGGCGCTGGAGGACAGCCGCTGCACCGGCGGCCGCACCGGTTGGTCACCGGCCTATCTCCTCGTCGAGGACGATGCCGGCCAGCTCCTGGCGGCGGCGCCCAGTTTCCTGAAGAGCCACAGCCAGGGCGAATATGTCTTCGACCATAGCTGGGCCGATGCCTATGAGCGTGCCGGCGGACGCTATTACCCCAAGCTCCAGGTCGCCGCGCCCTTCACACCGGCAACCGGCCCGCGCCTGCTGGTCTCCGACACTCCGCGCGCAGATGAGGCCCGCGCCGCCCTGATCGGCGGACTGGAGGCACTGCGCGGACAGACGCAATCCTCCTCGGTCCATGTCACCTTTGCCCAGGAACCGGACACTACCGCCCTGAAACAGGCCGGCTATCTCGAGCGTAACGACCTGCAGTTTCATTGGCAGAACGAAGGTTTCGGCAGCTACGATGACTTCCTGGCGACGCTGGCCTCGCGCAAACGCAAGGCGTTGAAGCGTGAGCGGCGCGAGGCGCTCTCTGCCGGCATCGCCATCGATATCCTCTCGGGCAATGACCTTACCGAGGCGGTCTGGGACGATTTCTTCTCGTTCTACGAGGATACCGGTTCGCGCAAATGGGGCCGGCCCTATCTCAACCGGGCGTTCTTCTCAGCGGTCGGCGCCGCGATGGGTGAACGCATCGTGCTGGTGATGGCGAAGCGCGCCGGGCGCTATATCGCCGGCGCGATCAATTTCCGCGGCGCCAACACCCTTTACGGCCGCAACTGGGGCTGCATCGAGGATCACCCCTTCCTGCATTTCGAGGTCTGCTACCATCAGGCCATCGACTATGCGATCGCCCACAGCCTCGCCCGCGTCGAGGCCGGCGCGCAGGGCGAGCACAAGCTCGCGCGCGGCTACCGGCCGGTCATCACCCGCTCGCTGCACCATATCGCCGATCCCGGCCTGCGCCGCCCCGTCGCCGCCTATCTCGCGCAGGAGCGCGAGCAGATCGCGGCGGCGCGGGAAGCGCTCGCGGCCGAAAGCCCCTTCCGCAAGACGGACACCGCCGATGACTGACGAGGCCATCAAACTCGCGAGCCCTCATCCTGAGGAGCCGCGCAGCGGCGTCTCGAAGGATGCTCCAGATGGCTTCCGAGCCTCAGCGAACATCCTTCGAGACGCCGCTCCTGACGGAGCGGCTCCTCAGGATGAGGGCTCAGGGGAATTGCCCGCCTTCTGCGAGGATGGCGAGCTTGGCTATCGCCGCAGCCTCACCGACTTCACCACCCCGCTCACCCTCGACGAAAGCTACCGGTTGGCGCATCTGCCTCTGGTCGCGCCTGAGCATCCCGGTGTCATCGCCCGGCGCGAGGGCAAGTTCTACGAGATGGGCCGCCATCCGGCAGTCCACTCGCTGGTCCTCCCGGTAGAGGACCGCACTCTACGCGCCACCTCGGCCTTCCTCGTGCTGGAGGCCGAGCTGAAGGCCGCGCCCTTCGCCGGCAAGATCGCCTGGGACATCCTGCCGAAGCGGCAGGACCGCCTGCATGCGACGGTCTGCGGCTCGCTCAGCCTCGCCGAAGCCCCAATCATCACCGTGGAAACCCGCGAAGCCCTGCGCCAGATCGAACCCTTCACGGTTGAGCTGCGCGGCTTGTTCTCCGGCAATGTCAATCGCGGCCGGCTCTATCTCCCGGTCTATCCGGAGAAGCGCGCCGGCCGGAACATCTTGCAGGCGGTGCAAGCCGCCTTCGGCCGGGCTCCGGGCGATCTCTGGCTGATCGGCCTCTACAATCTCACCGACGACCTCGATGCGACCGAGACCGCGGCGCTGGCCGAGATCGTCGCGCGTTGGTGGAACAGGCCGCTGCTCGGCCTCACCGTGAGCGAGCTTCAGGTGATGGGCGCGAGCGACGATCTCGTGCTCGACGCCCATGTCGAGACCGTGTTGCCGCTCGGCGTCTGAGGCGGCTATCAAAAACACAGCCCTCATCCTGAGGAGCCGCGAAAGCGGCGTCTCGAAGGATGCTCCAGAGGTTCCGGAGCCACGACGACCATCCTTCGAGACGCCGCTCCTAACGGAGCGGCTCCTCAGGATGAGGGCTTTCCCTAAGGCAGTGATGAACGCGGCATCCGACCTCAGTGCGACCTTGACGCCCCGGCCGGGGCGCCGCAGCTTGCGCCTACCTTTTTCGATCCTGCCGGACCCGCCATGACCGCCTATGATCAATCCAATGTCTTCGCCAAGATCCTGCGCGGCGAACTGCCCTCCCACACCGTCTACGAGGATGGCGAGACGCTCGCGATCATGGACATCATGCCGCGCGCCGACGGCCATGTGCTGGTGATCCCCAAGACGGCCTGCCGCAATGTCTTCGATGCTCCCGCCGATGCGCTGAAGGCGGTGGCGCTGACGACGCAGAGGCTGTCGCGCGCCGTGAAGGCCGCCTTCTCGGCCGAGGGTGTCACCATCCAGCAGTTCAACGAGGCCGCCGGCGGCCAGGTCGTGTTCCATCTCCATGTCCATGTCATGCCGCGCTTCGAGGGCGTGGCGCTGCGCCCGCATACCGGCGCGATGGAGAAGAACGAGGTGCTCGCCAGCAATGCCGAGAAAATCCGCGAGGCCCTGAAAAAAATCTGACGGGCCATGTCACAACGCGGCGCGCTGCCTCGTCTTGTCATCATCAACCGATGGAGAAGACCGTGAACAAGCGCCTCAACCCCTATACCGCCGCCCCCGAAGCGGTGAAGCCGCTGCTTGCGCTCGAGGAATCGATCAAGAATTCCGGCCTCGAATACAGCCTGATCGAACTGGTGAAGATGCGTGCTTCGCAGATCAATGGCTGCGCCTTCTGCCTGCACATGCACTCCGCCGATGCCCGCAAGGCCGGTGAGAGCGAGGCGCGGCTGTATCTGCTCAATGCGTGGCACGAGTCCGCGCTCTACACTCCGCGCGAGCGCGCCGCCCTGGCCTGGACCGAGGCGCTGACGCTGCTACCGCAGACCCACGCGCCGGACGTCGATTATGAAGAAGCCATGCGCCATTTCAGTGAGGAGGAGATGGTGAAGCTCACCCTGCTGATCGGCACGATCAATACCTGGAACCGGATCGCGGTCGGGTTCCGCTCCCACCATCCCAACGACAGGGCGCCCAAAGCCGTAGCGGCCTGATACCCCTGCCGGCGCCTGCCGGAGCTGCATGACGGATATGTCGGGGACCGCGTTCGAGGCCAACCGGTCCTACCTGACCCGCCTCGCCTACCGCATGCTCGGCTCGCTCAGCGATGCCGAGGATGTGGTGCAGGACGCATGGCTGCGTTGGCATGACTCCGCGCCGGAGGCGATCGCGAACCCGCGCGCCTGGCTCGGGCGCGTGGTGACGCGGCTCTGCCTCGACCTGATGAAGTCGGCGCGGCGCAAGCGCGAGACCTATGTCGGCGGATGGCTGCCCGAGCCCCTGATCGAGACGATCGGCGCCGCTCCGAGCGCCGACGAAGCGATCGACGTGCCCTACGCGCTCCAGCTTGCGCTGGAACGGCTCTCCCCGCTGGAGCGCGCGGCCTTCCTGCTGCACGATGTCTTCGACCTGCCCTTCTCCGAGATCGCCGACACGCTCGGACGCAGCGAGGCCGCCTGCCGGCAGCTCGTCTCGCGGGCGCGCCGCCACGCCCGCGAGGAGGACGGCCCGCGCCACCCGCTCTCGCCCGACGACGCCCGGCGCTATGCGAAAGCCTTCTTCGAAGCCGCTCACAGCACCGATGCCACGATCCTGAAGAGCATGCTCGCCCATGATGCGATCCTGCGCGCCGATGGCGGCGGCAAGGTCAATTCGGTGCTCAATCCGATCCTTGGCAGCGACAAGATCGGCCGCTTCTTCGAAGGCATCGGTCGCCATGTCGAACGGGAGGCTCGTGCGACGACGCGCTATGAATTCGTGATGATCAACGGCCTGCCCGGTTATGTCAGCCTGGAGCGCGGCGAAACGGTCCAGGCGATGGCGCTCGATATCCGCGACGGGGCGGTGGCCGCGATCTACATCATCCGCAACCCCGACAAGCTCGGCCATGTCCGCCGGTTGCTGACGGACGCCTAGGCCGCGACGACCATTGCCAAGTCTTTCCTAGCTCGCCCCCTTGTCATTCCGGGGCTTCGTGCAGGCGCGAACCCGGAATGACAAGGAGGCGCCTAGCCCGCGAACAGCCAGACGCCGCCGATCAGGACTGCCTCGCCCGCCAGCACGGCGAGCATCATCCGGCGCTTGTCGAAAAGCATCACGGCGGCTGCTGCCGCCAGCGCCGCCACCCGCACCCACGCCGGAGCTGCGGCCAGAACACCAGGCGGCGAAACCATCAGCTTGGCGACGATTCCCGCGAGCAGCGCGGTCGCGACCGCCCTCACCCATTCGAGCAGCGGCGAATCGTTGGAGAGGCCGCGCGAGAAGCCGACCGCGAGCCAGCGCCAGATCTCCGTCGGCAGCACGGCGAAGAGCATCAGCGCGAGATAGGGCCAGAGCGGCCCGTCGAGCATGGCGATCGGCTGGGTCATGCCGGCCTCCGCTTCCGTCCGATAAGAAAGGCAGCGGTTCCTGCGACTAGGCCGGCAACGATCAGGTCGAAGCCCCCGCCGATGAAGCGTTCGCAGATCGGTGCCAGCGCAAGCCCGAGCAGGAGCGCCGCCACGTCGCCGCGATGGCGCAGGCCCGCCATCAGAGAGACCAGAAAGAACATCGGCGTGAGGCAGAGCAGCCCCGCAGCGAAGGGAACCGGTAGCGCGCCGAGCAGGTAATAGCCTGCGAAGGTGCCGATCGAGCTCACCACCATGCAGGTATTGGCGAAGCCGAGGAAATAGGCAACGCGCTGATGCGGGGCGATGCCGGGCAGGCGCCGCAAGCCCTCGCTCCAGGCAGTGACGGCGACGTAATGCGCCAGCAGGAGCTGCTGCCAGATGCTCTGGCCGGGCCGGCGCAGCAGCGGCAGGATCGCCATCGTCATCGGCAGGAAGCGCAGCGAGGCGAAGGCGATCGCGATCACGATCGCGCTCCAGGCGGCGCCGGCGGCGATCGAGGCGAAGAACAGCACCTGTGAGGGACCGGCCCAGACCAGGATCGTCGAGAGCACGGCGACATCGACGGGATAGCCGACGTCGCGGGCGAGCGAGCCAATGCCGATCAGGCCGAAGCCGACGATCCAGGCCGGCAGCATCAGCGCATCGCGCATGCCGGCCAGCGCGACGCGCTGCCAGCTCCAGTCGGCGGATACGCTCATGAGGTCATCGCTGCGGGATGGCTCGACTCAGGTAGCGGCTCGGAAGAGCGAGCCGATCCCTCTATCGTTCATGCACGCGACGCTTGCATAGGCGCCGGCAAGCCGGTCCGCCCTGCGGCTGATGCAGGGACTGTGCCACAACAACAGACCCGGAACAGCCGCCAGAGCACCCCACCTCTGGTGAATTTACGCGGAACCGCGCGAGTCATCCCGGGCTTGACCCGGGATCCATTCCGGAGCGCTTCTGGCCAAGGTTCAGGCATGGATCCCGGATCGGCGCCGCTTCGCGGCTTGTCCGGGATGACCCGCGTTTTCATGAGAACGCGACAGGCCCGCGATCCGGCCAGCGCCGCCGGTCAGCCCTTGCTGCCCTTCATCGCGATGGCGATGAGTTCGTTGGCGAAGTCGATCAGTTCTTTGGGGATGCCGCCGACAGCCTGCACGCCCAGATAGATCAGGTAGATAAAGGCCGGCACCAGGATCCAGCCCAGCACTTCCTCGAAGATCTTGCGGCGGCGACGCCGCCGGTCCCGCTTCTCGAACCAGCCGAGCTTTTCCTTCTTCGGCCGCGCCGGCGCTGCGGGCGCCGCCGGGGCCTCCTGAAGCACCTCGCCGCTATCGGCGGCGAGGCTTGCGGTCTTGCGCTTGAACAACACGTTCTCAGGCCTTCGTCAGCGGAACCTTCGGCACGGTGCGGACGCCCTTGGCCGAGGCCTTCGGCGCGCCACCTGTCCCATCGGGAGTTCCGCCACCTTTAGGCCCCCGCCGCGGCGGAGTCTTGCTCGTTTTTCCGGCAGTCGCAGCTTTCGCACGCGGCTTCGGCACCCGCTTGGCGGTTGCCGCCTCGACATCCTTCTCCGGCTTGGGCTTGGCCGGCCCGTCCGGAAATTCGAGGCCGAGCACCTTGATGCCGGTCTCGGACTGGACGACGACGACCTTGACCGCCCCACCGTTCTTGAGGCGCCCGAACAGCACCTCGTCGGCGAGCGGGGTCTTGATCGTCTGCTGGATCAGGCGGGCCATCGGGCGTGCGCCCATCGCCTCGTCATAGCCGTTATCGACCAGCCACTCGCGCGCCTCGTCCGAAAGCTCGATCGTAACGTTGCGGTCGGCGAGTTGCGCCTCGAGCTGGAGCACGAACTTGTCGACGACGCGGGCGACCACCGTCTTCGGCAGGTGGCCGAAGGAGATGACCGAGTCGAGCCGGTTGCGGAATTCCGGCGCGAACAGCTTGTTGATCGCCTCGGTGTCGTCGCCCTCGCGCTTGGTCCGGGTGAAACCATAGGCGTTGCGGGCCATGTCGGCGGCGCCGGCATTGGTCGTCATGATCAGGATGACGTTCCTGAAATCGACCTGCTTGCCGTTATTGTCGGTCAGCTTGCCGTGGTCCATCACCTGCAGGAGGATGTTGAACAGGTCGGGATGGGCCTTCTCGATCTCGTCGAGCAGCAGCACGCTGTGCGGATGCTGGTCGATCTGGTCGGTCAGCAGCCCGCCCTGGTCGAAGCCGACATAGCCCGGAGGCGCGCCGATCAACCGCGAGACGGTGTGGCGCTCCATATATTCCGACATGTCGAAGCGGATCAGCTCGACGCCGAGCGAGGAGGCGAGCTGGCGCGCGACCTCGGTCTTGCCGACGCCGGTCGGGCCGGCGAAGAGATAGCAGCCGATCGGCTTCTCGCCGTCGCGCAGGCCGGCGCGGGCAAGCTTGATCGAGGAGGACAGGGCCTCGATCGCCTTCTCCTGGCCATAGACCGTGCGCTTCAGCGTCGTCTCGAGATTGCGCAGCACCTCGGCATCGTCCTTGGAGACGGTCTTGGCCGGGATGCGCGCCATGGTCGCGATCGCCGCCTCGATCTCCTTGACGCCGATCGTCTTCTTGCGCTTCGACTCGACCACCAGCATCTGCGAGGCGCCGGTCTCGTCGATGACGTCGATCGCCTTGTCCGGCAGCTTGCGGTCATGGATGTAGCGGGCCGAGAGCTCCACCGCCGCCTTGATGGCGTCGTTGGTGTAGCGCAGCTTGTGGAACTCCTCGAAATAGGGCTTCAGCCCCTTCAGGATCTCGATCGTGTCCGGCACCGACGGCTCGTTGACGTCGATCTTCTGGAAGCGGCGCACCAGCGCCCGGTCCTTCTCGAAATACTGGCGGTATTCCTTGTAGGTGGTCGAGCCGATGCAGCGCAGCGAGCCCGAGGCCAGCGCCGGCTTGAGCAGGTTGGAGGCATCCATCGCACCGCCCGAGGTCGCACCGGCGCCGATCACCGTGTGGATCTCGTCGATGAACATGATCGCCTTCGGGTGCTGCTCGATCTCCTTCATCACCTGCTTGAGGCGCTCTTCGAAATCGCCGCGATAGCGCGTGCCGGCGAGCAGCGTGCCCATGTCGAGCGAGAAGACGGTCGCGTCCTCCAGCACCTCGGGCACCTCGCCGCGCGTGATCTTGAGGGCGAGGCCCTCCGCGATCGCGGTCTTGCCGACGCCGGGGTCGCCGACCAGCAGCGGGTTGTTCTTCTGGCGGCGGCACAGGATCTGGATCGTGCGCTGCACCTCGGCCTCGCGGCCGATCAGCGGATCGATGCGTCCGTCCCTCGCCTTGCGGTTGAGGTTGACGCAGTAAGCGTCGAGCGCGCTTTCCTTTTTCTTCTTGTCCTTGTCTTCGCTCTGGCCCTGCTCGGAGCGCTGCTCGCGCTGCGGCTCGCCCTCCTCCTCGGCGCCGCGGACAGGCCGGCTCTCGCTCGCGCCGGGGCGCTTGGCGATGCCGTGGCTGATATAGTTGACCGCGTCGTAGCGCGTCATGTCCTGCTCCTGCAGGAAGTACGCGGCGTGACTCTCGCGCTCGGCGAACATCGCGACGAGCACGTTGGCGCCGGTCACCTCCTCGCGGCCCGAGGACTGAACGTGGATCACCGCACGCTGGATGACGCGCTGGAAGCCGGCGGTCGGCTTCGAATCGTCACGCCCGTCGGTGACCAGATTGGTCAATTCCGCGTCGATATAATCGACGAGATTGCGCCTGAGCAGGTCGAGATCGACGCTGCAGGCGCGCATCACCGCGGCCGCGTCCTGGTCGTCGACCAGCGCGAGCAGGAGGTGTTCGAGGGTGGCGTATTCGTGACGGCGCTCATTGGCCAGAGCCAGAGCCCGGTGAAGCGCCTGTTCGAGACTGCGCGAGAAACTCGGCAAGGGGCGCGCTCCTATCTGTTTCAGGTACGTGTAATCAACCGAAGGCTACTTCTTCTCCATCACGCATTGCAGCGGATGCATGTGCTTGCGCGCCAGATCCATGACGAGCGTAACCTTGGTCTCGGCGACTTCGTAGGTAAAGACGCCGCATTCGCCGACGCCGTTCTGATGCACATGCATCATGATCTGCGTGGCTTCGGCGCGGTCTTTGTTGAAGAACCGCTCCAGAACGTGAACGACGAACTCCATTGGCGTGTAGTCGTCGTTGAGCAGCAGGACACGATAGAGATTGGGCTTGCGCGTGCGGGTCCGCGTGAGGACGGCGGTGCCGCTGCCCTCGCGCCCGCCGCCGTCGCTCGGCGGCTGCGTGCGCTTGGGGCGGTCGGCCATGACCAGCCCGTCGCTGGCGCGCACCAGCCGCCCGGCCTGCATTGCTCTGCCTTGGCCTGACTGCATCATTCCCGTCCGCGCCGTATCCACATCCGATCCCGCATCGACAACCGAGATAGTGCTTCGCTCGCGAATTTACAGACCTCGCTCCCGCTTCGCCAGCCCGTTCGCAGCGAGCATGGCCGATCCGCTCTCCGCAGGGCAGTCCTGACTTGACCCGGCAAGGTTACCGGACATAAGCCCGGCGGCCCGCTGGACAAGGACGCCGCCATGACTCCCAACGCCATCGTGACCATCGGCGAGGATCTCGCCCGCCCCGTGCGCTTCGGGAATGCGCTACCGCTCGCCCTGATCGCGGGTCCCTGCCAGATGGAAAGCCGCAACCATGCGCTCGAGTGCGCGCTGGCGCTCAAGGAGATCGCGGCGGAACTCGATATCGGCCTCGTCTTCAAGGCCTCATTCGACAAGGCCAACCGCACCAGCGTCAAGGGCGCCCGCGGCATGGGGATGAAGGCCGGCCTGCCCGTCTATGCTGAAATCCGCGAGCGCACCGGCCTGCCGGTCCTGACCGACGTGCACGAGGTCGACCAATGCGCGCCAGTGGCCGAGGTCGTCGACATCCTCCAGATCCCGGCCTTCCTCTGCCGTCAGACCGACCTGCTCGTCGCCGCTGCGAAGACCGGCCGCGTCGTCAACGTCAAGAAGGGCCAGTTCCTCGCGCCCTGGGACATGGTCAATGTCGCCGCCAAGGTGACCGAGAGCGGCAACCCGAACGTGATGCTCACCGAGCGCGGTGCCTCCTTCGGCTACAATACGCTGGTCTCCGACATGCGCGCCTTGCCGACGATGGCCGAGATCGGCGCGCCCGTGATCTTCGACGCCACCCATTCGGTGCAGCAGCCCGGCGGCAAGGGCGCCTCGACCGGCGGCCAGCGTGAATTCGTGCCGGTCCTGTCGCGTGCGGCGGTCGCCGTCGGCGTCGCCGGCCTGTTCATCGAGACCCATCCCGACCCGGACAAGGCACCGTCGGACGGCCCCAACATGGTCCCGCTCGGCGAGTTCAAGGGCCTGATCGCCGAATTGCAGCGCTTCGACCGCCTCGCCAAGTCGCGGACCGCCCCGACGGCGGTCGCCTATGTCTGAACCTGCGTCGCTGAAGGAACCATCGGCGACATCGCTCAGAACGCTCGTTCTCGTCCTCGGGGCCTGCGGTTTTGCCTCGACCTTCACCATGCGGCTCATCGATCCGCTGGTTCCGACGCTCGCAGTTCATTTCGGACGGTCGATCGCGCAGGTCGCGGTGATGGCGACGGCGTTCTCCTTCTCATACGCCTTCGGGCAGCCGATCCTCGGCCCCATCGCCGACGCGGTCGGCAAGATCCGCACGATCGGCACCTGCCTCGCCCTTCTGACCCTGCTGTCGATCGCCTGCTCTTTCGCGCCGAATTTCGAGGCATTGCTCGCGCTGCGTGCTGCAAGCGGCATCGTCGCCGGCGGAATCATCCCGATCGCGATGGCGGCGATCGGCGATCGCGCGACCATGGCGCAGCGCCAGATCACGCTCGGCCGCTTCACCGTCATCATGATCTTCGGCCAGATGGCTGGCGCCGCCTGTTCCGGCGTGATCGCCGAATATGTCGGCTGGCGGGGCGTCTTCCTGATGGCAGGCGGCATTGCCGCGCTCGCCTTCCTGATGCTGACCCTGACGATGCGCCCCCGCGCCAACGCGGTGCGCCGCCGTCCGACCCTGGGGGGAGCGATCGCAAGTTACGCGGCCGTCTTCTCGAACCCGCGCTCAAAGCTCCTTTATGCCCTCGTGATCACCGAGGGCAGCCTGATTTTCGGCATGCCTCCCTTCGTCGCCGCAATCCTGCAGGAACGGGCCGGCGTCGGCCCGTCGCTCGCCGGGCTGGTCATCGCGGGAACGGGCATCGGCGGGCTGATCTACGGTCTCTCGACCCGTATCCTGGTCGATCGGATCGGTCCCGCCCGCATGCCGGTCGTCGGCGGCGTCTTGATGGCGGTCGGCTATGGGCTGTTTGCGCTGCCGTTCCTGCCGTGGTGGAGCGCCGTGCCGTTCTTCGTTGTCAACGGCTTCGGCTTCTTCCTGATGCACGGCACGTTCCAGGCACAGGCCACCGAGTTGGCGCCCGGCGCTCGCGGCTCAGCAGTCTCGCTGTTCGCCTGCTCGCTTTTCGCCGGCCATGCGCTCGGCCCCGTGCTGATGGGCACCGCGCTCGCCCTGCTCGGCACGACCGGCGCCATCACCCTCTTCGCCGTCGGGATCGGATTGCTCGGCTTTGCCGCGCCGCGCATCCTGCCGATGCTCGGCGCGGCTGAATCTCACCGCCCGCGATAAGGCGCGACGCCCTGGTCCGGCAGCCAGAGGCCCTTCGGCGGCTCGCCCGTCTGCCAGAACACGTCGATCGGGATGCCGCCGCGCGGATACCAGTAGCCGCCGATGCGGAACCATTCCGGCTCCAGCAGATCGACCAGCGTCTTGCCGATCGAAACGGTGCAATCCTCGTGGAAGGCGCCGTGATTGCGGAACGAGCCGAGATAGAGCTTCAACGACTTCGACTCCACCAGCCATTGCCCCGGCAGATAATCGATCACAAGGATGCCGAAATCGGGCTGGCCGGTAACCGGGCAGATCGAGGTGAATTCCGGGCAGGTGAAACGGGCGAGATAGTTCGTGCCGGCATGCGGATTGGGCACGCGGTCGAGCCGCGCCTCCTCCGGAGAGGCGGGCAAGGCGCTGCTTTGGCCGAGTTGCAAGGTCGAGGCGTCGATGGTCATGGGATGCTCCTGCATTTGCGGGCGTTCTAGAGCATCTCTGCCCGATCTGGGAACTATCGGAAGCGTCACCGTCATTTCCACCACGGCCTGCAAGCAAGGTCGACGGCCAGCGACCTGAAGCGAAGCAAAATCTCCCCGCAAGAAATTCATATCAGAATAGATCAAATTTTATGAGAATAGAACCGGTGATTTTCTTAAATATCTCGTGAGTTTCCACACGCTTGTTTGCGTACTCGATCGGTACGGTCTAGATCGAATTCACGAAATCAGAAGCCTAGATTCAACTATATGATCATTGCCGGCATATTATTTCTGGTAGGCTTGCTGATCGGCCTGTCCCACGGCTATCCGGCGATCATCCTGACAAGCGCCGCGGTCACGCTCACCGTCTTTCCGTTATGGATCGTCCGTGGCGAGTTCGGCTTGTTCGCCGTCCTGGTCTGGATTGGCTATCTCTTCGCGCTGCAGGCCGGCTTCCTGCTCGGCAGCTATCTCGGCCTGCCCGATGAGACGACGAACCTACCAGAACCAGACCGGCCGCCCGGCGAACAGGCAAAGCCCCGTCCACCAGAGCACAGTGAGACCGGACCAGAACAGGACAGAGGTGAGTGAAGGCCGGCGGCGGTTGGGCATGGTCTGGAACATGATCGTTTCCCGATGGGACGAAGCGTCGAAACTGCGGGACAATCCGCAAGCCGCGCGC
Source organism: uncultured Allobosea sp. (assembly GCF_945956895.1). Taxonomy (GTDB): domain Bacteria; phylum Pseudomonadota; class Alphaproteobacteria; order Rhizobiales; family Beijerinckiaceae; genus Allobosea. The sequence goes on from NZ_CAMFJF010000011.1 coordinate 90,330, forward strand.
CATCGAACCGCCATCGCACCATCTCTCGCCTGCGGATTGAGGCTTTCCCCGCGGCAGGCTCTTGGCTAGAAGCGCCCTATCCTTCCCGCCCCGCCTCTCCCGGAGCCTGCCATGACCGCGATCATCGACATCATCGGACGCCAGATTCTCGATTCCCGCGGCAATCCGACGGTCGAGGTCGATGTCGTGCTGGAAGACGGCTCGATGGGCCGCGCCGCCGTTCCGTCGGGCGCCTCGACCGGCGCGCATGAGGCCGTCGAGCTGCGCGACGGCGATAAGTCGCGCTATCTCGGCAAGGGCGTTCTCAAGGCGGTCGAGGCGGTCAACGTCGCCATCGCCGAGGCGATCGTCGCCATGGACGCCGAGGACCAGACCGCGATCGACCAGGTGATGATCGATCTCGACGGCACGCCCAACAAGTCGAAGCTCGGCGCCAACGCCATCCTCGGCGTCTCGCTCGCCGTCGCCAAGGCCGCGGCCGAGGCCTCCGGCCTGCCGCTCTACCGCTATGTCGGCGGCACCTCGGCCCGCGTCCTGCCGGTGCCGATGATGAACATCGTCAATGGCGGCGCCCATGCCGACAACCCGATCGACTTCCAGGAATTCATGGTCATGCCGGTCGGCGCGACCTCCTTCGCCGAAGGCCTGCGCATGGGCGCGGAGATCTTCCACACCTTGAAGAAGAAGCTGCACGACGCCGGCCACAACACCAATGTCGGTGACGAGGGCGGCTTCGCCCCGAACATCAAGTCGGCCGAGGCCGCGCTCGACTTCGTCATGCAGGCGATCGAGACCGCCGGCTACAAGCCGGGCCAGGATGTCGCGCTGGCGCTCGACTGCGCCGCGACCGAGTTCTTCAAGGACGGCGCTTATATCTACGAAGGCGAGCGCAAGACGCGCGATCCCAAGGCCCAGGCCAAGTATCTCGCCAAGCTCGTCGGCAACTACCCGATCGTCTCGATCGAGGACGGCATGGCCGAGGATGACTGGGAGGGCTGGAAGGCGCTGACCGATCTCGTCGGCTCGAAGTGCCAGCTCGTCGGCGACGACCTCTTCGTCACCAACGTGACCCGCCTGTCGCAGGGCATCAAGACGAAGACGGCGAACTCGATCCTGGTCAAGGTCAACCAGATCGGCTCGCTGACCGAGACGCTCGCCGCCGTCGAGATGGCGCAGCGCGCCGGCTACACCGCCGTGATGTCGCACCGCTCGGGCGAGACCGAGGATTCGACCATCGCCGACCTCGCCGTCGCCACCAATTGCGGGCAGATCAAGACCGGCTCGCTCGCCCGCTCGGACCGGACTGCGAAGTACAACCAGCTCCTGCGCATCGAGGAAGAGCTCGGCGCCCAGGCGATCTATGCCGGCCGCAACGCCCTGAAGGCGCTGGCCTGATCGAAAGCCTCAAGCTGCCGCGCTCACCAGCGCGGCAGCAGGCCGTTCGCCTGCGTCAGGGTCCAGGACCCGGCCGCCAGCATGCTTCCGGCCGCGCCGGACACCGCGTCGACCACCTTCATCGCCGGCGCGACGACGAACTGACTCAGGGATGAATCGGCGCCCGCGCTGCCCGCTATTTCCGCAGCCTGCATCGGCTCCACCGTGGTCATCGCCGCCGGGGGCAGGATCACGAGCGGAGCGGCGGCCGCCTGCCCCTTCTTCTCGGAAAGCACCGCCAGACGGCGCGGCGGCAGCGCAACGTTACTGGTCGCGACGGCTGCCTTCGCCTGCGCCCCGAGCCGCGGCGGCGTCCAGTCCCCCTGCTCCGGCCATGCCAGCGACATCGGCATAACCAGCGCTGCCGGCGTGAGCGTGCGCCCAGCCGCGAGTTCGTCGTCACCGACCGGCCCGGCTTCCGCGAGACGATCGGCGATCTTGCCATCGCGCAGCAAGGTCAGGGTCGGCGGTTTGGCGCGATCAGGCGCCGCATCGGACATGAGGGTAGGCACCATCACGAGCAGGGCCGTCGCCGTCGCGACGCCCAGCGAGAGCAGAAGATGGCTCCCCAACCGCGCCGCCATCGTGGCCGGCGCCGGAAAATCAGATTCTGTCGACATCTGCTTCGCTCCGTATCGCTGCGCCCCTTGCATGTTGCCGCGCAAGAAAGCCGTCGCGTCTGGGCGCCAGCAGGGCCGAAACGGGGCACAAATTGGATCTGCCGCCGCACGCGCGGGCGCCATGCGCGCCGGCCCGTAACCAGCCAGCCAGCCCGGCGCTAGAGAGGGGCAATGGACCAGATCACCCCCGCTGCGATGATCGAGACGGATGCGAGGGTGCGCCGTCGCAAGCGCCTCGCCGCGCTCGGCATGCTGCTGGCCGTGCTGATCTACGGCTCCAATTTCGTCATCAGCCGCCATGCCGTCCTGAACGGGCTGAGCCAGCATGACCTGATGGCGCTGCGCTTCGCCATCGCCGGCCTGCTGCTGCTGCCGGTCTTCCTGCGGCCCGGCCTGGCATCCTGCGGCGGCGTCGGCTGGAAGCGCGGCTTCTGGCTGACGCTGAGCAGCGGCTTCCCGATGACCTATCTGATGCTGACCGGCCTCACCATGGCGCCCGCCGCGCACGGCGCCACCATCGGACCGGGCACGGTCACGATGATCGGCATCATCGGCTCGGTCGTGATGTTCGGCGCCGCCCTGAACGGGCGGCTCATGATCGGCGTCGCCGGCGTGCTCGCCGGCCTGATCTGCCTCGGCATCGCCGGCAGCGCTGGCGCGAACGCCATGACGCTGCGCGGCGATCTCTGCTTCCTCGGCGTCGGCCTGCTCTGGGGCTTCTATCCCCTGATGATCCAGCTCTGGCAGGTCGATGGCCTGAAGGCGACGGCGATCGTCTCCGTCCTGTCGCTGGTCTACCTGCCGATCTATTTCCTGTTCTATTTCCGTGGCTTCGACGTCGCGCCCTGGTGGGTGCTGGCGCTGCACGGCTTCAATCAGGGCGTGCTCAACGTCATCGTCGGCCTCTGGGTCTGGGGCTGGGCCGCGCATGTGCTGGGGCCGTCCGTGGTCGGACGTTTTCCGCCTTTGATCCCGGTCACCGGTACGCTGCTGGCAATCCCGATCCTGAGCGAAATCCCGTCCTCGCTACAGCTCGCCGGCATCGTGCTGATCATCGGCGGCCTGTTCGTGGCCTCATGGCGTCGGCCGGCGCGCCAGCCCGAGCAGGATCAGGTTCCACAGAACCGCGATGGCGAGGCCGAGCCCCAGCGCCGTCCATGAGCCCCAGGGCACGGCGGCAAGGTGCACCGCCGCCAGCCCCAGCCCGGCCCCGAGCAGGCCCAGTGCGCTGCTGCCGATGACCGCGGCCGCCGCCGGCCCGCCGGCCCGCGTATGCAGGATGATGATAAGGCTCGACAGGATGATCGGCAGGCCGGCAAGGATGCCGGACCATTGCGGACCGACGCGCTCGCTAAGGCCGGTCACGATGCCGACCAGCGCCGCGACGCAGGCCGCGCGTATCGGGATGGCATAGCGCGAGATTCCGGCCGGAGGCTTGGCGCGCACCTTGAGATAGGGCCGCACGAGCCTATGCACGAGCGACAGCGCCAGGATGGTCAGCACGGTGAGGGGAACCACCGACAGCGCCATGCTGCGAAGCCCCAGCAGCAACACCGTCCAGATCGCCAGGGCTCCCCCGAGGGAGACGACCACGCCGTGGCGCTGGGCGAGCAGCACATAGCTCAGCACGAAGCTGGCATGGGTCGCATTGGCGTTCATCGTGCCGAGCGCAGCGCCCGCGATGAAGGCCGGGCCGTGATCGAGCGCCAGGAAGACGAGGACCGGACCGAGCGAGATCGGCAGGGTCGCGATCATCGCCGCCATCAATGGCCCGGCACGCTCGGCCAGCAGCGAGCAGCTCACGACCACCGAGGCCGCGAGCGCCATCTTGAGAGGCAGCAGGGCGAGGCCCATGCTCAAGCCGGCTCGCCCCTTTCCCAGCCTTCGCGGGTCTCCGCGATGAAGTCGTCGAGCCGACCGGCGGCGATGGCGGCGCGCAGGCCGGCCATCAGGTCCTGGTAATAGGCGAGATTGACCCAGGTCAGCAGCATCTTGCCGAGCATCTCCTCGGCCTTGACGAGATGGTGCAGATAGGCGCGCGACCAACTGTTGGCGGCCGGGCAGGAGGATTGTTCGTCGATTGGGCGGGAATCCTCGGCATGCTTGGCATTCTTCAGGTTCATCCGGCCGAAGCGGGTGAAGATCTGGCCGTGGCGGCCGGCCCGCGTCGGCATCACGCAATCGAACATGTCGATGCCGCGCGCCACCGATTTCACGATATCGTCGGGCGTGCCGACGCCCATCAGGTAGCGCGGCTTCTCCTGCGGCAGATGCGGCTCGACCGTCTCGATCATCGCCAGCATGACATCCTGCGGCTCGCCGACGGCCAGCCCGCCGACCGCATAGCCCTTGAGGTCCATGGCAGCGAGTTCGCGCGCGCTCTCGACGCGCAGATGCGGCACGTCCCCGCCCTGCACGATGCCGAACAGCGCCCGGCCCGGATGGTCGCCGAACGCGATCTTGCAGCGCTCGGCCCAGCGCAGCGACAGCCGCATCGCCTTCTCCGCCACCTTCTCCTCGCAAGGCAGCGCCACGCATTCGTCGAGCTGCATGACGATATCGGAGCCGAGCAGGTTCTGGATCTCGACCGAGCGCTCAGGCGTCAGGACATGCTTCGAGCCGTCGATATGGGAGCGGAAGGTCACGCCCTCCTCGGTCAGCTTCCGGAGCTGCGACAGCGACATCACCTGGAAACCGCCCGAGTCCGTCAGGATCGGGTGCGGCCAGTTCATGAATTTATGCAGGCCGCCGAGCCTGGCGACGCGCTCGGCGCCCGGCCGCAGCATCAGGTGATAGGTATTGCCGAGCACGACATCGGCGCCGAGCGCCCTCACCTGCTCGGGATACATGCCCTTGACGGTCGCGGCGGTGCCGACCGGCATGAAGGCCGGCGTGCGGATGACGCCGCGCGGCATGGTGATCGCGCCGGTACGCGCGGCGCCGTCGCGGGCCGCGACCTTGAAGATGAATTCGGGAGTGGCAGCGATTTCCGGCTGCATGGACTGGGGCTGGACGGTCATGGCCTGCGAGGTAGCGCAGTCGACCGCACTGCGAAAGAGCCTGCTGCGCAGAGCGCCCGCATCAGCCTTGCGCGCCGGACCGGTATGAGCGGCGCAAGGCGAGCACAAGAATCGCGACGGTCAACCAAAGCCGTATGGTCGCGAAAATCACGACATAGCTGAAGAACAGCGCGATCTTGATGCCTTGCGGTGCGTCGGCCTTGAACCACAAGCCGGTGATCACGGACCTGAACCAGCCTTGAACGGGGTGGAGCAGGATCGAAAGCACGGCCACCAGCAGGGCTCCCGGCACGAGCCAGGCGGCGCGCCGCAGAAGCTCCCGCATGGCCCGAAACAGGTTGGGTTTCTGTCCTTCGTCGACCTGGAGGACCATGAGCAGCACGATCGCCGCAACGATCGGGCTCCACAACCGCCCGATATGCGTTGCCTGATCGAATGCGATCCCGTCGAAGCCCATCATCAATTGCCCAGGCTCGGCGGTGAGGCCGGACAGTCCAGCGACGCATGTTGCTGCGATCAACAAGCCGAAGATCGGGACGAGGACGCTGCGCGTCATCACCAGTTGCTGGGCCAGGCCGCGTTCCGCCAGGCTCGTCTGCCCGTTCGTGATCGTGACCATCTTCCATGTGACGATCACGAAGGCGAGCAGCAGCGACACGTCGGCGATCACGATGGCCGGCACGGCGATCAGCCCGCCGCCGAACGCCAAAACCCGCATCAACGCGGCGAGAAGCAGCCAGGGTACCGCCCCGATCTGCCGAAACGGACCGTACGAGACGGATGGCAATACGCGAGATGGAAGCGAGCGAGGAGAGGCCATTCTCGCCAGGATAAGCGGGAACCCCCAATCAAAGGTTGACGGTTCCCGTAAACATCGCAACGTAACGTTAAGGTCGCCTCCTCAGCCCTTCGCCACCGCCGCCTCGTAGATCTCCGGCTTGAAGCCGACGATCGTCTTGCCTTGGCCCAGATCGAGCACCGGCCGCTTGATCATCGAGGGCTGCGCCAGCATCAGTGCGATCGCCTTCCCGGCGTCGAGTCCCTGCTTCTCGGTATCGGGGAGCGCGCGGAAGGTGGTGCCGGCGCGGTTCAGCACCGTCTCCCAGCCGTGCTCCTTGACCCAGCGTTCGAGCGAGGCCTTGTCGATCCCGCTCGCCTTGTAGTCATGGAAACCGACCGCGACGCCGTGGCCGTCGAGCCAGGTGCGCGCCTTCTTCATCGTGTCGCAATTCTTGATGCCGTAGATCGTGATAGCCACGTCGCGAACCTCTCAGGCCGGGCGCTTCGGGCTGTCGAGGCCGCGCTGGACCGCGGGGCGCGACAGGCAGCGCTCCAGCCAGATCGGCACGTTGGTCAGCTTCGAATAGTCGACGAGCTCGCCCGCGCCATAGAAGCCGACGAGATTTCGAACCCAGCCGAGGATCGCGATATCGGCGATGCTGTAGGCGTCGCCCATGATCCAGGTCCGGCTCGCCAGCCTGTCCTCCAGCACGCCGAGCAGGCGCTTGCTCTCGCTGGCATAGCGGTCGCGCGGGCGCTTGTCCTCGTATTCGCGGCCGGCGAATTTATGGAAGAAGCCGAGCTGGCCGAACATCGGGCCGATCGCCGCCATCTGGAAGAACACCCACTGGATGGTCTCGTAGCGGGCGGCGGGGTCCTTCGGCAGGAGCTTGCCGGTCTTCTCGGCGAGATAGAGCAGGATCGCGCCCGACTCCCACAGGCCCATCGGCTTTCCGTCGGGGCCGTTGGGATCGATGATCGCCGGGATCTTGCCGTTGGGATTCAGCGACAGGAATTCCGGCCCCCAGGTCTCGTTCTTGCCGATATCGATGAGATGCGGCTCGTAGGGAAGTTCCAGCTCTTCCAGCGCAATCGAGACCTTCACGCCGTTGGGCGTCGGCAGCGAATAGAGCTGGATGCGGTCGGGATGCACTGCCGGCCAGCGCTTGGTGATCGGGAATGCGGAGAGATCGGCCATGACAGGCTCCGTCTGAATCGGATGAGGCGTCGGCCGGAAACGATAGAGCCGGCCGCGCCCAAAGCAACGGCGCGGGGGCTCGATTGCCGCAAACCGACCTTGCACGGCTGCATGGAGGTCAGTCGAGCGGCCAAGTGCCTAGGATTGCGTACTTCCTGTTGTCGATGCTCTCGATCAGCACGAACTCGCGCACATGCCAGAGCAGCTGCGGCAAGGCTAAGGGCTCCCTACGCCTCCGGTCGTAGAAGAGCGTCACATGCGGCTGGAAGCTCGATCCATCGACCTTCAGGCCAGCGTGCCGCAAGGCATCGAGGAGTGTGGTGGACAAGCCATTGGCAGCAAGCAAATCCGCCCCCGTTGTCAGGGAAAATGCGCAGTTTGGTGCTGCTCCGAGGCTCGCTGCCTGATTGAACATGACGGCGAAAGAGGTCTTTCGGATCGCGTCGGCCACTGTGCGCGCCATCGCGATGCTCTGCCCGAACGGCCCATCAGGGGCAGCGATGCCTCGCAAGGTCACATGATACTGGTCCGGTTCGCGCAGCGGTCTCACGGGGCGAAGCTGCTTGTGCAGGTCATGCGCCACGCTATCGATCCGCGCCTTCGCCTCCGCATCCGGAAGAAGCGCGAAGAAATAGCGGGGCGGGCGGCGGCCTTCTCGCGGCCGAAACTCTCGCCCACCATCGAGGTCGAGAACGAACTGCATCAGCGCACGATAGAACAAAGCAAGAACATGGTAACCGGAAATCGACCAGCAAAAATCGCAAGGTCGCCAGTCGCCGCGACAGCCCACCCCGCGCTTGAGCACCACCGGTCCCGCGTCTAGGCTGCCTTAAGTGGCCGCTCGGCCGCCGCTTGCGCCCCCGCCCGGTGGGCGGCACGGATTCCTCTCCTGTCAGGCATTGGCTATGGCTTCCTCAGACGCACTCGCCGCGGTCTTCGAGCATATCGAGACCAATCGCAGCGCCTTCCTCGACCGCCTCATCGCGTATCTGCGCCATCCCAGCATCAGCGCCGAGAATATCGGCATCGCCGAGGTCGGCGTCCTGCTCGTCGATATGCTCACGGAGATCGGCCTCGAGACCAGCCTGATCCCGACCGAGGGCCACCCGGTCGTCGTCGCGCGCCGGGAGAAGGCGCCGGGCAAGCCGACCGTGCTGCTCTACGGCCATTACGACGTGCAGCCGCCGGACCCGCTGGATAAGTGGGTCTCGCCGCCCTTTGAGCCGACGATCCGCGACGGCCGACTCTATGCGCGCGGCGTCGGCGACAACAAGGGCCAGCATTTCGCCCAGATTCTCGCGATCGAATCCCATCTCAAGGTCCATGGCGAACTGCCCTGCAACGTCATCCTGGTCCTTGAAGGCGAGGAAGAGATCGGCAGCCCGAACATCGCCGGTTTCGTCCGCGCCAACCCGCATCTGCTGAAAGCCGACCTTGCCGTCACCGCCGACGGCCCGCGCCATGCCAGCGGCGCGCCGACCATCAAGTTCGGCTCGCGCGGCGTCGTCTCCTTCGACCTGCGCTGCCGCCATGCCAGCCGCGACGTCCATTCCGGCAATTTCGGCGGCGTCGTGCCGAACCCGATCTGGACGCTGGTCCATCTGCTCGCAACAATGAAGAATCCCGAAGGCGAAATCACGATCGAGGGCCTGCACGATGCCGTCGAACCGCCGACGGCGGAGGAGCTGGAAGCGGTCGCGCGCCTGCCGCTCGACATCGAGGCCTTCAAGAAGGGCGTCGGCCTCACCCGCCTCGACGCGCCGGCGGACCGCCCGTTCTACGAGCGCCTCTGCTTCCGGCCGACGCTCACCATCAACGGCTTCCATGGCGGCTATGGCGGGCCGGGTACCAAGACCGTGCTGCCGAACGAGGCGCTGGTGAAATGCGACATCCGCCTCGTCGAGGCGCAGGACCCGGAGGACATCCTGCGCAAGGTCCGCGCCCATGTCGAAAAGCACGCGCCCGAGGTCGAATTCATCGCCGAGGAAAAGGGCATGCAGCCCTCCAAGACCTCGATCGTCTCGCCCTATACCGCCCCGCTGCGCCGCGCCTTCGTCGCGGCTCAGGGCGAGGAGCCGCTGCTGATCCCAGCCGGCTTCGGCAGCCTGCCGAACTACGTCTTCACCAAGATCCTGGGCATCCCCGCCTTCGTGACCCCTTACGCCAATCACGACGAGGCCAACCATGCCCCCAACGAGAACATGACGCTGGACTGCTTCTATAGCGGCCTGCGCACGGGCGCGGCGCTGCTGCACGAGCTCGGGCAGTTGGGGAAGGCGGCCTGAGGGTTTGGCTACAGCACACCGTCATGGTCGGGCTTGTCCCGACCATCCACGTCTTCGCTGGTCGAATGTCCTGTTCAAGACGTGAATGCTCGCCACGAGTACGAGCAGGACGCGGGAAAGCAGGGCCGCCGTCATCCCGGACGCAGCGAAGCGGAAATCCGGGATCCATCATAGAGCACGGCGCCCTTCGATGGATCCCGGGTCAAGCCCGGGATGACGGCGTGGTTCCGGTGGAAACGGACAGACCTACCGCCCCTGCCAGTTCGGCGTCCGCTTGCCCAGGAAGGCTTCCATGCCCTCGCGGAAGTCGGCACTGGTATAGCAGAGCGTCACCAGATCGTGGCCGTCGATGCCCGCAGCGGTCGCGGCGGTCAGCCGGCGCATCGCTTCCTTGGTAGCGCGTATGGTCAGCGGCGCATGGCCGGCGATGGTCTGCGCCAATTCGCGAGCCCGCCGCATCAGCGCCTCATGGTCCGGCACCAGCTCGTTATAGAGCCCGATCCGCGCGCCCTCCTCCGCCTCGACTAGTCGGGCGGTGAAAACGATATCCTTGACCCGCGCCGGGCCGAGAATGGCGTAGAGCCGCCCGTAATTCTCCATCGACAGGCAGTTGCCGAGCGTGCGCGCGATCGGGAAGCCGAAGCGCGCGCTCTGCGTCGCGATGCGCAGGTCGCAGGCGAGCCCGATCGCCGCGCCACCGCCGGTGAAGGCGCCGGAGATCGCGGCAAGCGTCGGCACGGGGCAGCTCTCGATCGTGCCGATCACGGTCTCGATCCGCTCCTCATAGGCGAGCGCATCCGCGGCGCTGGAGAAGGAGCGGAACTGGGCGATGTCGGTGCCCGCCGCGAAAGCCTTGTCGCCCGCTCCGGTCATGATGATGACGCGCGGATCGCCATGGCCGGCCGGGTCGCGGCAGATCTCGGCGATGCGCTCGTACATGGCGAAGGTCAGCGCGTTGCGCGCCTGGGGCCGGTTGAGTGTGATCGTGCCGACCCCGCCCTCGACCGCATACAGGATTTCGTCGTTCACGCAGGCTCTCCGTCAGATCACGCCATCGGCCCGCAAGCGCGCGAGCCCGGCTTCGTCATAGCCGAGATCGGCCAGGATCTCGTCGTTGTGGGCGCCAGCCGCAGGCGTCGGCGTCGCGACATCGGCCGGCGTGCGCGACAGCGTGACCGGCTGGCCGATCAGGCGGATATCGCCGAGCTCGGGATGGCTCACCGGCTTGGCGATGCCGAGATGGCGCACCTGCGGGTCCTCGAACATCTCGTCGACGGCATAGATCGGCCCGGCCGGAACGCTGTTGCGCTCCATCGCCGCCAGCCAATGAGCGCTGTCGGCTTCGGCGAAGATCTCCTCGATCATCTCCCGCAATTCCGGCCGGCGGGCGAAGCGCTTCTCCGTGCTGTCATAGCGCGCATCCGCGCCCCATTCCGGCCGCCCGATCGCCCGGCAGAACGAACGCCATTGCTCCTCGCCGCCAACGCCGAGATTGATCGCGCCGTCGCGCGTCCGGTAGACGCCCATCGGCGTCTGGTAGGGGTGGTCGTTGCCGGATTGCGGCGGCACCGAGCCCTCGACGAGATAGCGCGCCGCCTGGAAATCCATCATCGCGATCTGGGCTTCGAGCAGCGAGGTCTGCACCCACTGCCCCTTACCCGAGACCGCCCGCTCCTGCAGCGCGACCAGCGCCCCGACCGCGCCATAGAGCCCGGCCGAGGAATCGGCGAGCGCGATCCCGGCCCGGACCGGCCCTTGCCCCGGCAGCCCGGTCACCGACATCATCCCGCCCATGCCCTGCGCGATCTGGTCGAAACCGGCGCGCGTCCGATAGGGGCCGGATTGTCCGAAGCCGGAGATCGAGACCAGGATCAGGCGCGGATTGCGCGCATGCAGCGTCTCGAAATCGAGCCCGAGCCGCTCCTTTACGTCCGGCCGGAAGTTCTCGACGACGAGATCGGCCTCGTCGACGAGCTTCATCAGGATCGCCTTGCCTTCGGGCGTCTTCAGGTTCAGCGCCAGCGAGCGCTTGTTGCGATGCAGGTTCTGCATGTCGTAGCCGAGGCGCGGCCCGCTCATGTTCTCGTTGGGATCGAGCCCCGGCGGGCTCTCGACCTTGATCACGTCGGCCCCGAAATCGGCGAAGACGCGCACGCAGGTCGGCCCGGCCCGCACCCGCGTCAGGTCCAGCACCTTGAGCCCGGCAAGCGCGGTGGACGGTTTCGGCTGCGGCATCGGCATTCGCTCCCTGTTGGGGCGAACTATCCGGTACGGTGAGCCGCGCGGTCAATGGCGCCGTGCATGCTGCATGCAGGAGTGGAGCGCATGGCAGAGAGGCGCGTATCCACGCCGTCATTCCGGGGCATTGCGCAGCAATGAGCCCGGAATCCAGAACCGATGTCATCAACCCGAAAGGCGATCGCAACCGCGAGCCTCCATGCCGAACGGCATCGGCTCTGGATTCCGGGCTCGGACCTGCGGTCCGCCCCGGAATGACGGCGTGCTAAGCCACCGCCCGCGCCGCGTCCCGCACCGCCGCCAGCGTCGCATCGACCACCGCCTCATCATGCTCCGACGACACGAACCAGGCGCCACGCTCCAGCACGCGCACGCCGCGCTTGAGCAGTTCATGGGCGAAGCGACTATAGGCGGCCTTGTCGGCCCGCGCGACGTCTCGGTAATTTCGCGCCGGCGCGTCGAGCCCGAAGGCGACGTGGAACATCAGCGGGAAGCCGGCGACCTGCGCCTTGATGCCCGCTTCCTTCAGGATCACGCGGATGCCGTCCTGCAGGCGCTGCCCATGGGCAGAACTCCTCTCGTAATGCTCCGGCGTCAGCGCCTTCTGGGTCGCGACCAGCGCCGCCATCGCGACCGGCTGGGCGTTGAAGGTGCCGCCATGCAGCACGCCATCGGCGAAGAGGTCGAGCAGGTCGGCCCGGCCCGCGATTGCTGCAACCGGGAAGCCGTTGGCAATCGCCTTCGCCATCAGGGTGAGGTCGGGCGTGACCCCGAAGCGCTCCTGCGCCCCGCCGCGCCCCAGCCGGAAACCGGTGATGACCTCGTCGAAGATCAGGATGGCGCCATGCTTGCGGCAGGCGGCGAGTGCGCCTTCCAGATAGCCCGGCGCAGGCGCGATGGCGCCCTGGTTGCACATCGCCGGCTCCATCAGCACGGCCGCGACATCGCCCTTGGCGAGCCGCGCTTCCAGCGCCGCGAGATCGTTCCAGCCGAGGATCGAGAGCCCCGCGCCCGCTTCCGGGTCCTGGCCCTTGCTACCGATCACCGGCGTCGGCGCCTCCTCTGGACCTGCCGCGTTCAGCCCCGGCGCCGTCGACCACAGGATGTTGTCGAACCAGCCGTGATAATGCCCCTCGAACTTGACGATGGTCCGCTTGCCCGTGGCAGCACGCGCCAACCGCATCGCCGCCTGCGCCACCTCCGAACCGGATGAGCCGAAGCGCAAACGCTCCGCCGAGGGAATGCGCTCGCAGATCAGTTGAGCGGCCTCCGCCTCGATCGGCATCTGGCCAGCGAAGAGAATGCCCTTCTCGGCCTGGCGCTTCACCGCCTCGATGACGGGAGCCGGCGTATGGCCGAGCACGGTCGCGCCCATGCCGCAGTAATAATCGATGATCCGGTTGCCGTCGGCATCGATCAGATAGGCGCCCTCGCCGCGCTCGAAGACGAGCGGGCCGGGCTGCATGCCCAGCCGGAAATTGCTGTTCACGCCGCCGGCGATGAAGCGCGCATTCGCCGCGATCTGCCGGGCGGATTCGTCGAAGCGCAGAGCGCCCGCCTGCTGGCTGTCCTTGCCTGTCACTGGGTTGCCTCCTGCTGTTGCGCTCGACCAGACCAGACCGCCCGCTCCGCGTAAAGGAACAGCGGTTTCGTCTTGCGGAATTCGTCGGCCTTGGCCATGCTGGCTCTGAAGCGAGCCCGACCACCGGAGCGGCCATGCCTAGGAAAACCGACAACCCCTATGTCGTGCAGCCGGTGATGAAGGCGCTGAAGGTGCTGGAGCTGGTCGCCCGCCACGGCCACGAGATCGCGCTCACCGCCGTCAGCAAGGAACTCAAGATTCCGAAGACGACGACCTTCCGCTATCTGCAGACGCTGACCGCCGCCGGCTTCCTCGACCACAACCGCGCGACCGACCGCTACAATCTCGGGCCGCAATTGCGCGCCATCGCCCGTGCCGATGCCAGCGTCAGCAAGGTCCGCGAACTGGCCCGCCCGGCCATGATCGAATTGATGCAGGAGTTCAACGAGACGGTGAACCTCGCGGTCAAGGGTAACGGCAGGGTCGTCTATATCGACCTGATCGAGGCCAACCGCTCGCTCAGGATGCAGGCGCGCATCGGCGAGAGCCACCCGATGCATTCGACCGCTCTCGGCAAGGCGATCCTCGCCTTCCTGCCCGAGGCGGAACGGCAGCGGCAGCTCGACCTGCCGCTCACCGAGCGCACCGGCCGCACCTTGTTGGAGCGCGAGGAGATCGAGCGGCAGCTCCGGCAGGTCGCCCGCACCGGCTACGCCACGGAGATGGGCGAAAACGAGGACGGCGCCATGTGCGTCGGCGTGCCGATCCTCGACGAGGACGGCTATCCCGTCGCGGCGCTCAGCGTCTCGGCGCCCTTGATGCGGATGCCGCACTCGCTGGCGGCGAAGGTCGGCACGCGGTTGCGCGAGGTCGCGGCCGGCATCTCGACCCATCTCGGCTCGCGCCCGACCGCCGATCTTCGCTAGAGCCCGGCTCATCGGTATTCGATCCGCGGGTCAATCCAGGCGTAGAGCATGTCGACCGTGAGGTTGATCAGCATATAGGCGACCAGGATCACCAGGATGCAGCCCTGGAGCAGCGGGTAGTCGCGGGTGCTGATCGCCTGGATCAGCAGGCGCCCGAGCCCCGGATAGGTGAAGACCGCCTCGGTCACCACGGCCCCGCCGATGAAATTCGCCATCATCAGCCCGACGATGGTGACGAAGGGCAGGAGCGCATTGCGCATGATGTGCAGGCCGACAATGCGGTTCTCCGGCACGCCCTTGGCGCGGGCGGTGCGGACGTAATCGGCCCGCGCCTCGCCGATCAGGGAAGCCCGCAGGAAGCGCGCCAGGATGCCCGAGACATAGGTGCCGAGCGTGATGGCCGGCAGCGCGAGACTGCGCAAAGCATCGACCGGCGACTCCCAGAACGGGACATGGCGCGAGGCCGAGGGCAGCCAGCGCAATTCCACCGCGAAGAGCAGGATCAGGAGGATGCCGAGCCAGAAGGTCGGCACGCCCAGCGCCAGCGCACTCCAACCGCTGAGCAGGCGGTCGAGCCAGGAATTCGGCTTTACTGCGCTCGCGATCGCCACGGGAATGCCGATGACCAACGCGACAAAGATAGCCGCCAGCGCCAATTGCAATGTCGCGGGCAAGCGCTCGCCGATCAGTTGCAGCACCGGTTGGCGGCTATGGAGCGAGAGTCCGAAATCGCCGGTGAGCGCCCGGCCGAGCCAGTCGGCATATTGCACCACCATCGGCCGGTCGAGCCCGTAGCGCTGGATCGCGGCGGCGATCTCCTCAGGCCCGGCATTCTCGCCGACGATCACCGCGACCGGCCCGCCAGGCACGGCATAGATCATCGCGAAGATCGCGAAGGAGGCGATCAGCAGCACCGGCAGCATCTGGAACAGGCGGCGCAGGACATATCCCGTCATCGCCGGCCCCCGATCGTCTCGCCGCTCGCATCGGTCTCGTCGCGGTCGAGGATCGCGGTCAGCGTCCGGCCGATCGTATCGAGCGACAGGATCGTCAGCGTCAGCACGATGCCGGGCAGCACCGCATAGGTCGGCGCCTCGTAGAGATAGGATTTGCCGGTGCGCAGCATCTCGCCCCAACTCGGCGTCGGCGGCGGCACGCCGACCCCGAGGAAGGCGAGCGCCGCCTCCAGCAGGATCGCGATCGAGGCCAGCACGATCGCCTGCACCACCAACGGACTCAAGGCGTTGGGCAGGATCGTTCTGAACATGATGTAACCTGGGCTGCCTCCGAAGCCGCGCACCGCCGTGACGAAATCGAGCTGGCGTAGCGCCATGACCTGCGCCCGCGCGATGCGGGCGAAGCCCGGAATGCCGGCGATGCCGACCGCGATCAGCGCCGCCCCCTGGCTGCGCCCGAGCACGGCGATCAGCGCCATCGCGAACAGGATGTTCGGCAGCGCCAGCAGCACGTCGATACAGCGCATCAGCAGGGAATCGCGCCAGTCGCCATAGAAGCCGGCGGCGAGCCCGATCGGCACGCCAACCAGCGCCGCGATCACGACCGCGCCAACCGCCGTGACCAGCGAGGTCCGCGCGCCATAGATCACACGCGCCAGGATACCGCGGCCGAGTTCGTCGGTGCCGAACCAGTTCTCGGCCGAGGGCGGCAGCAGCGACGCAGCCACGCTCTGCGACAGTGGATCGAAGGGCAGCACGGTCGCGAAACCCGCCGCCAGCGCCACCAGCGCGAGGAAGCCGAGCCCCAGCGCAGCGCCACGCCGGGCCAGCAGCCGGCGCAGCAACCCTTTCAATCGGGCAAGCGTCCCCGTCATCGCCGGGCGCCGTGCTCGCGCTGCCCGGCGCCGTCAGGCCGCGTCATTTGAAGCCGATGGTGCGGGCGATGAAGAGGTTGTCGATGTCGAGCGTCACGCCGCCGATCTTGTCGGAGGCGACGATCAGGCCGACATCATAGGAGTTGGTGGGGATGCCGAAGGCCTCCTCGACCATGACCTTGTTGAGGTTGTCATAGGCCGCCTTGACCTCGGCCGCGCCGCCGGACGCGCCATCGACCCTGGCGATCGCCGCCACATAGTCGGGATGCGGATGCGGGTCCTTCAGGACCGGATTGCCCGAGGTGCGATAGATCGAGTTCGTGGCGACGCGCGACGGGAATTTCTGGACGTTGCCGACCGCGCCGAAGGTCGCCGCGAAATCGCCGCCGAGCAGCGCGGTGACGTATTCTGCGCCCTGCCGCATGTCGAGTTCGACGGGGATGCCGATCTTCTGCAGCGAGCCCTGCACGATCTGGCTGATCGCCACCGAAGGCTCGTCGCTGCCGTTGACCAGAAGCTTCCAGCTCTTGAGCTCATCGGCGGAAAGGCCGGAAGCGGCGATCAGCTTCTTCGCCTTCTCCAGATCATAGGCATAGGTCGCGTTGTAGCTCTCGTCATAGGCCGGGCTCGCCGGCGCCCAGGGCAGCGCCACAACCTTGCCCATGCCGGCATAGCCGACGCGCAGGATGCTCGCCCGGTCCATCAGATGGTTGAAGGCCTGCCGGAACGCCTTGTTGCGGAAGGGTCCGCGCGTCGAGTTGATGCGGAAGACCTGCACCAGCGGCCCCGGCCCGGCGAAGACCTGGAAGCCGGCATTCTTGAGTCGGACGGCGCTGCGTGAGGAGCCGTTATAGACGATGTCGACCGCGCCCGATTCCAGCGCAGCGCTCGCCGAGGCATCCTCGCTGAACACCGTGAAGACGAGGTCCTGCACGACCGGCTGCTTCTCGCGCCAGTATTTCGGATTGGCCTTGAGCGTCAGGCTCTGGCCGACGGCCCGGTTGACCAGCGTGTAGGGCCCGGTGCCGGCCGGCACGGTCTCGACCGTGTCGATGCCCTTCGGGTCGATCGGGATCAGGAATTGCAGGAGGTCGAGCATCTGCCGCTCGGGCACCGGCGCCTTGAAATTGATCGTCACCGTGGAATCGTCCGGCGCCGACCAGTCCTTGACGATCGACATTGTCGCAAAGACGTTCTTGCCGCGCTTGGGATCGGCACCCTTCTGCAGGGTCGCCAGCACGGAATCCGCCTTGAACGGCGTGCCGCTGTGGAAGGTCACCCCGCTGCGCAGCTTCAGCGTCACCGAGGTCTTGTCCGGCGCGATCGTCCATTCCGTCGCCAGGCTGGGCTCCGGCTTCCCCTCCGGCGTGTACTCGATCAGGCTGTCATAGAGGTTCTTGATGACGTGGAAATTCACCGTCGAGAGCTGCTGCGGATCGTAGTTCGCCAGCTCGCTCAGCACGGCGACGCGCAGCCTCCCGCCCTTGAGCTGCTGGGCGGCGGCCGGCAAGGCTCCCGCCAGGGACACGCCCGCCAGCGCAAAGCTGGCCATGCCGAATTGACGTCGCGACAGCTTTGTCATCGCTTTCCCCTCTTGTTGTGTCTGGTTTCGTCTCAGCTTTTCCCCGCTCCCGGCTGGGACGAATGCGCCCGCCAGTCGCTTATGGTCTCCAACGGATAGACCGGGCGCGGAATCCGCTGCCACGGCAGGGTGAACACGTCCGATTGCCCCGGCCCGCGCGTATCGGCACGGACGAGCCCGGAAGCGATGCGGTCGAAATACTGGAAGTTCGAGGCCGTCTTGAGCACCGCCATCTTGTAGTCGGAGAGGTCGATGCCGAAGGCCTCGTAGACATCCGGCACATTGCCGGCGACGCCGCGCAGTTCCGAGATCAGGAGCGTCACCGGCCCGACATCGAAGACCGCGACCCGGCCCATGTCGACCTCCGGCTGATGGTTGAACTTGAGCGGAATCGATCCGCCGCCGAGCTTCCTCACCTTGCCCGTCACAGTCAGCGGCTTGAAGAAGGCGGTGGCCGCATCGCCCCCGAGCGGCAGGGTCACCTCGGCGCCCTCGCCCGCCGCCGTCAGCGTCGCGACGGCCTTGGGCGAGATCAGCGGGATCAGCGCCTTGCTCCTGATGCCGAGCCGCAGCATCGATTCCAGCAGCAGGTTGCTGTCGCCGGCCGCGCCGCCGAAGACGGTGTCGCCGGTATCGCTGACCACGACCATGCCGCGCTCGGCCGCATCGGCCTTGCGCACGGCGTCATCAATGGAGACCGCCTCGCGCACCTGAAAATCATCGCGCATCGACCAGGCGAGATCGGCGAGTTCGTCGGCCAGCGTCTCGGCCAGCGCCTGGTCGCCATCGGTCACGACGATCGTCGACCAGCCGCCCTCGGCGACATCGAGCCAGGGCTGCATCGGGTAGTTCGACGCCTGCAGCACCCGGCGGTCGGCCTCGATGGCGCGGGCCCGGTCGAACCAGATCTTCATCGGCCCCTTCGAGGTTAGGAACTGCTCCTGATGCGAGAGCAGCGGGATCTTGCGCCAGGCCATGACCGGCTTGCACTTCTCCGTGAGAATGCGCAGCAGCACCTCGGTCCCGACCTTGCCGGTATCGAACACGTCATGCGGCTGGGTGCGGTGCCCGACGATGGCCGTGCAATTGGCCATGATCTTGTGGGTGACATTGGCATGGTGATCGAGCCCGAGCAGGATCGGCACGTCCGGCCCCAGAATCCTGCGGCAGAGCTCGGCCTGCTCGCCCTCGACATCGTCGATGCCCTCGGCCGCGCAGGCGCCGTGCAGATGCAGGACAAGCCCGTCGATCGGCCCGACCGTCTCAAGACCCGCCCGGATCTTCGCCTGGAAGAAATCGAAGGCCTCGCGCGAGATGCGCCCGCCCGCCACCGCCCAGGCCCGGATGATCGGGATCGTCTCGATAGCGAGCCCGCTCTCCTTCACCGCCGCGTAATGCCCACCGATCTGGCCGATCTCGCCGAATTGCCGGGCGATCTCCTCGCCTTCGACGAGACCGAACGCCTCGAAATCCGCGAGCGTCGTCAGCAGCGGATTGAAGTCGTTCGTCTCCTGAACGATGTGGATCAGCGCCAGACGCACGGGCATCCTCCCGGATTGCGACCGCTGCTCCGGCCGATGCCGGGCGAAGCGGTTTGTCGACTTCAGGGCATCGTTCCCGGCTGCATTTCGGTCGATCGGCAGCTCGGCTTCAGCGTCAAAAGCGTAGTTGCGTCAAATATTTCACGTCAAGGATTGGATGTTCCACCTGAAGGAACATGGCCTTGGCATCTGAAAGGGTGCGGGTCATCCCGGACGGAGCGAAGCGGAGATCCGGGATCCATGCCTGAGCCCCTGTCGGAAAGGTTCTGGCATGGATCCCGGGTCTCCCTTCGGTCGCCCGGGATGACGCCGATGGAGCAAGATAGCTTGTTCAGGCTGCGTCCCGCCCAGTTCCCCTCGGCCAGTAGCGGCAGGAGACGCCATGGCCCGGCGCAACCTCATGCCATTCGGGCGTCCCATCGCGCGCGTGATCGATGCCATGGACGCACCCGCAGTGATCACCGTCGAGGAAGCGCAGATCCGGAGGCGGACGCCTCAATCGCTCGCGCTGGAGCACGGGATCAGGCACCGGCACCGCATCGAGCAGGAGCTGCGTGTAAGGGTGCGCCGGGCTGTCATAGACCTGGGCTGCACTGCCCATCTCGACGATGCGCCCGCGGAACATCACCGCGACGCGATGCGCCATCTCCCGGACGATCGCGAGATCATGCGCGATGAAAAGATAGGACAGGCCGAGTTTCTCCTGCAGCGATTGCAGGAGCGTGACGATCTGCGCCTGGGTTCGCACATCGAGCGCCGAGACCGGCTCGTCGCAGACCACGAAATCCGGATTGACCGCCAAGGCGCGGGCAATGACGACACGCTGCCGCTGCCCGCCGGAGAATTCGTGAGGATAGCGCCTGATCATCGCCGGATCGAGATTGACCAGCTCCAACAGTTCTTCGACGCGCTCGCGGATGCGGTTCTTCGGCACCGTGTGATGGACCTGCAAGGGCTCGCTCAGGATCTGCCCGATCGTCATGCGCGGATGCAGGCTGGAATAGGGGTTCTGCAAGACGAACTGCATGTGCCGGCGCATCCGGCGCAACTCGCCGGAACGCATCGTCGTCAATTCCTGCCCGAGCAATCGGACCGAGCCCGCGCTCGCCTTCTGGAGCTGGAGGATGGCGCGCCCGGCCGTGGTCTTGCCCGAGCCGGACTGGCCGACGAGCCCGAGCGTCTGGCCCGGCGCGATCTCGAAGGAAAGCCGCTCGACCGCCTTGACCGGCGGAGCTCCACGCCGCGCCGGAAACAGCACCGATAGATCGCGGACCTGCAGCAGCGGCTCCGTCATCGCGCCGCCCCCACCCCGTGCAGGCGCGGCACCGCATCGAGCAACGCCCGCGTATAGGCATGCTGCGGCCGGGCAAAGACATCGTCGACCGGCCCGGCCTCGACGATCTCGCCGCGATACATCACGTTCACCCGGTCGACCATGCCGGCGACCACGCCGAAATCGTGGGTGATCAGCATCAGCCCCATCCCACGCTCTTCCCTGAGCCGCAGCAGCAGGCGCAGGATCTGCGCCTGCACGGTGACGTCGAGCGCCGTCGTCGGTTCGTCGGCGATCAGCAAATCCGGCTCGCAGGAGATCGCGATGGCGATCAGCACGCGCTGGCGCTGCCCGCCCGAGAACTGATGCGGGAAATCGTCGATGCGATCAGCCGGATCGGGAATGCCGACGAGAGCGAGCAGCTCGATGCTGCGCTCGCGCGCATCCTTCACGGAGAGGCCGAGATGGCGGCGCAGCATGTCGCCCATCTGCGCGCCGATGCTCATCACCGGATTGAGCGAGGTCATCGGGTCCTGGAAGACCATGGCGATGCGCCGGCCGCGCAGGTCGCGCATTTCATCCTCGCCGAGCCCGAGCAGGTCCTGCCCCCAGAAGGCGACGGAGCCGCCAAGCCCGATCGAGGCGCCTTCGGGCGCCAGCCGCATCAGCGCCTTGGCGGTGACGCTCTTGCCGCAGCCGGATTCGCCGACGAAGCCGACGGCCTCATCGGCATTGATGTCGAAGGAGATGCCGCGCACCGCCTGGATCACCTCGCGGCGGGTGGTCACGGTCGCGGTGAGGCCGCGGACCTCGAGCAGCGGGCCGGTCATCGCACGCTCCCCACGTCGAGAACCTCGCGCAAGCCATTGGCGATGATGATGAAGGTCAACGTCGCGAAGACGATCGCCAAAGCCGGGCCGACCACGGTCAGTGGCGCGAGCTCCATGAACTGGCGGGCTTCCGAGAGCATGCCGCCCCAGTTCGGATCGGGCGGCGGCGGGCCGAGGCCCAGAAAGGACAAAGCCGTTACCGTGAAGATCGTCTGCGACAGCGTCAGGCTCGTCGCGACGAGGATCGGCGAGACCACGATCGGCAGGATATGGCGCAGCACAAGCCGCATCTCGCTCATGCCGACGCTGCGCGCCGCCTCGACATGGTCCCATTGCTTGACGCTGAGCACCGGCGCCCTGACCACCCGCGCCATGGCCGGCGTGTAGACGATGGCGATGGTCAGGATCAGGTTGGGCACGGTCGGACCCAGAGCCGCCACCACCGCGATCGCCAGCAAGAGCACCGGGAAGGCGAAGACGACATCGAGCAGCCGCATGATGATCTCGTCGGTGCGCCCGCCCATGTAGCCGGCCGCCAGCCCGAGGATCAGCCCGGCCACCAGCGCGATCAGCACGGCCGAGACCGTGATGAGCAATGTCGTGCGCCCGCCGACGATCAGGCGGCTCAGCACGTCGCGCCCGATCGAATCCGTGCCGAGCCAATGCGCGGCGCTGGCCGGCGCGAGCGAATCCGGCGAGGTGGCGGAAGGGTTATAGGGCGCTATGAGCGGTGCAAAGATGGTCAGCACCAACATCAGTGCCAGCATGGCAAGGCCGACGCCGAGCAGGAGCCAACCCTGCGTGATCCCTGCCCCCTTGCGCGCCGCCGCAACCGGGGCACTGTCCTGCACGATCCCGCTCACATCTGCACCCGTGCGTCGACGCGGGCATAGGCGATGTCGATCATCGTATTGACCAGCACGACGATGCCGGCCGCGACCAGAACGATCGCCTGGATCACCGGATAGTCGCGGCTGTTGATGGAATCGAACAGGTATTGCCCCATGCCGGGGATGGCGAAGATGGTCTCGACCAGGATGCTACCGCCGAGCAGCGCCGCGATCTTGAGGCCGGCTGCGGTGATGACCGGCGTCAGCGCGTTACGCATCAGGTAGTCGCGCAGGATCGCGGCCGGGGTCAGGCCCTTGGCGCGGGCGACCATGACGAAATCCTGGTTGGCGACCTCGAGCACGGCAGCCCGCGTATTCTCGGCGATCGTAACCGAGACGGCGAGCGCCAGCGCGAAGGCCGGCAGCAGCAGGCTGGCGAGATTGCCGAGCGGGTTCTCAAGGAAGGGCGTGTAGCCGAGCACCGTGATCTCCGGGAAATAGAGCCCGAAGAGCAGCACGATCAGCGTCGCCACGACATAGTTCGGCACCGCCAGCATCAGCCCGTTCCAGAGCCGCACCAGCCAGTCGGTCGCGCCGCGCAAACGCGCCGCCGCAAGCCCGGAGGCGAGGCCCATCACCGCTGCAATCACGGCGGCGAGCAGCGTGAGCTGGATGGTCACAGTGAGCCGGTTCAGCAATTCGCCGAGCACCGGCTGCCGGGTGACAAAGGAGCGGCCGAAATCGCCGGTCAGCGCCGCTCCCAGCCAGCTCAGGTATTGCGCCATCAACGGCTGGTCGAGGCCGAGATCCCGGCGGATCGTCGCCAGAACCTCCGGCGCGACGCTCTGCGAGCCCGCCGCCGCGATGGCGAAATCGCCGGGAATGGCCCGCATCAGCATGAAGGCGACGAAGGAGACGCCGAGCAGGATCGCGGCCGTCCAGGCGAGACGCCCGAGGACGAAGCGCGTCATCGGCAGGCCTCCGCCGGGAGACGGCAGGCCGACCATGAAAGTCGCCCGAGAACCCTGCGAGCCCTCATCCTGAGGAGCCATGCCTTCAGGCATGGCGTCGCGAAGGATGTTCCGGGAGGCTCCGGAACCATCTGGAGCATCCTTCGAGACGCCGCTTCGCGGCTCCTCAGGATGAGGGCTCGTTTATATGGACGAGCTCTTATTTCTTCAGCCATGTCGCACGCACGAAGGAACGGATATTCGCGGCGAGCGGCACATAGCCCTGGACGTAGTTCCACCAGATCTCCCAGCGCAGCGGGTATTGGTAGATCTGGATCACATAGGCGTTCTCGGCGATGCGCTTCTGGATCGCCTGGTTCTTCGCCGCGCGTTTGGGAACGTCGAGCTCGGCCCGTGCCTCGGCAATCATCTTGTCGAGTTCGGGATCGTTCGAGCCCATTGCCTTGCCGTAGCCGCTGGTCGAGGTGATGTACTGGAAAATGCCGTCCGGATCGGGCGTCCAGGACAGCGCGACCGAGAGCAGCGTCGGCCAGTCGCCGCTCGCCCATTTGGCCAGGAGCGGCGCGGTCTCCATCGGCACCAGCTTCACGGTGATGCCGGCCGCCTGCCATTGCTGCTGCAGGATCTGCGCGCAGGCAACGTCCAGAGGATTGGCCGCGACGACGATATAGTCGCCGAGATCGATCCCGTTGGGATAGCCGGCCTCGGCCAGCAGCGCCTTCGCCGCGGCCGGATCATGCTTGTAGTAGGGCAATTCGCCGGTGCCGTCATAGCCGCCGACCTGGCTTTCCGGGATCATCGCACCGACCTTGCCGGAGCCGCCGAGCACAGTGTCGAGGCAGGCTTTTCGGTCGGTCGCGAGGCTGAGCGCGCGACGCACCTTCACGTCGTTCAGCGGCTTGGCCTTCATGTTCAGCCAGATCGGGAAGGTGCGCGAGGTCTGGCCCGGCGCCGAGACGAAATTCGGCGAAGCCCGCGAGATCGCGGTCGCGACCTTCGGATCCTTCACCCAGGTCATGTCGATGGCGCGCGAGCGCAGCGCCGAGGTCAGCGTCGCCTGGTCCTTGTAGAACTTGAAGACCACTTTCGCGAGATAGGGCTCACCCTTCTCGTAATAGCCATCGAAGCGCGTCAGCGAGAATTGCTGGTTCGGCTGATAGGCCTCGAAAGCGAAGGGGCCGGTGCCGACCGGCTGGGTCACGAGGTTGTCGACGCCGGCCGGCACGATCGCGCCGTTGGGATTGCTGGCGAGATTGCTGAGGAAGGCCGCATCCGTCGCGTTGAGCTGGAACTTCACCGTGAAGGGATCGACCACCGTCACCGCCTCGACGCTGGAATAGAGCGCCTTGAGCCGGCTGCCCGTCGCCGGGCTCATGATCCGGTCGAAGGTGTGCTTCACGTCGGCAGCGGAGAAATCCTTGCCGTTGTGGAATTTCACACCCTGCCTGAGCTTGAAGACATAAGTCTTCGGATCGGGCTGCTCATAGCCCGTGGCGAGGTCCGGCTCGACCTTCATCTGGGCGTTCCAGCGCAGCAGGCCGGTATAGAGCAGGCTGGTGAAGTCGTAGGACGAGAAGGCGTTGACCGTGACCGGATCGAGCCCGATCGGATCGGCATCGGCGCCGATCGTCAGCGTCCCGCCGGCAACCGGCGCCTGCCCCTGAGCCAGCGCCAGGCTGCTCCACAGGCCGGGTGCCGCCAGCGCCGCACCGCCCGCCGTCAGCAGTTGCAGCAGGCTGCGCCGGTGCAGACCCTGCTCCGCGAGATCGGGCTCGTCGGCCATCGGGAATGGCGGTGTCGTCACGAACGATCCTCCCAACATCCTGCTTGCCGGCCGATCTCGGCCGCTTCCACGCGAGACAGGAGCCAGCCTTCGCCGTGCTTCCTGTCATCGCCGCTCGGCCCGTCTCATCCGCGTCGCGGATAGCGGGCCTTCCCTCTGTGAGATGCAGGCTAGGAACGCCCCGAATTCACGTCAAGGATTGCAGGTTTCACCAGAAGGAACAGCTTCGGAGGCGCGTCAGAAGAAGGTCCGGATTGCGCCGGTGACGGTCCAGTCGTCGTCGACCAGCATCAGCACCGCCCATTTGTCGAAGGTCGTGCAGGGATGGCCGATCCCGAAGGCGACCATGTCGCCGACCTGCAGCGGGCTCTCCTCCGGCGTGCCGAGATGGCAATGCTGGTCGTTGAGCCCTAGCACCGTATGCCCGGCCGGCATCGACTCCGGCCGTTTCATCGCCCCACCCGGCCGATACCAGCGCAGCGGCACCGGCATCCCGGAATCGAACGAGATATCGCGCTTGCCGACGGTGAGCAGGCTGCGCCCGCGCTCCGGCCGCGACTGGACATAGGCCCAGACCTCCAGCGCCGGCTCCAGCCCGCCCGGCGGCAGCTTGAGGCTGGTCTCCAGCGTGATCCGCCGGAACGCCGCCGAATAGGCGGTGGAATCATGGGTCAGGTAGCAGCCGGAACGCAGCACCTTGACGATCGGCCGCTTGAAGGCGGCGGCATTGAAGGCCTCGCCGACGCGGTCGAACAGCGAGGTTCCGCCGGCCGAGAGCACCATCGGCTCCGCCCCCAAAAGCCCTTCGCCCTCCGCAGCCGCCGCGACCGCGACCACCTCGCCGAGCAGCCGATCGGCACCGGCGGTGTCGCTGTGCAGGCCCTCGAAACATTCGAATCCAGCGAGCCGCAGGCCCGGCGCACCCGCGACCGCACGCGCCACGGCCAGCGCTTCCTCACGGGTCCGCGCACCGGTGCGCCCGCCCATGAAGCCGATCTCGACGAAGATCCGCAGCGGATTGGCGCCCGCCTGCCCCTTCGCCGCCTGCGCCAGCAGGCCAACCCCGGCGACGCTGTCGGCGAGGCAATAAAGCTCGAAGCCGGGCTCCCGCAGCGCCTCGAAGCAGGCCGCGATCTCCTGCCGCCCGACCGGCTGGTTGGCGAGGATCACCCGCTTCACGCCGAAATGCCGGGCGACGGCCAGTTGCTGCATCGTCGCGACGGTGATCGCCCAGGCGCCATCGGCGATCTGCAGGTCGAAAAGCTGCGGCGCCATCGTGGTCTTGCCATGCGGCGCGATCTTGAGATCGTTGGCGGTACTGAAAGCGCTCATCCACGCGCTGTTGGCCTTGAGCACGCTCTCGCGGATCACCGCGAGCGGCATCGGCATGTCCCCAGTGAGCACGTTCCAGCCCTGCTTGCCGACATCACCGAGTCGGAGCGACGCGCCCGGCGGCAGGCCTTTCACCAGAACATCGAGGCGCTGGTCCTCGATCTCGCGGAGCGACAGGCGCGGAAGCGGGGCAGAAGCAGTCACAGCCATGGATTCCGGTCCAGCGGAGAGAAGGGGCGTTTCACCTTGGTGTAGGGGATCTTGCTCGCATCGGGCGGGTAGGGTCCACCGCTGTCGAGATAAAGCACCTGCGCCGCGATCGGCGCGAAGGCGGCGTGGAAATGATTGGAGGATTTCACCACCACCGCCGTCTTCGTGCTCAGATCGATACCGAGATCGGTGAAGACCGGCGGGCTGAAGGTCTGCGCCCGGGTCGAGGCCAGCACGATGTCGAGCTTGCCGATCCTGATCGCGGCGGCCGGCCCGAGCGAGACCCAGCTCTGTTCGAACGGGATCAGCAGGTCCTCGGTCGTGCCGGTGACAGTCACCACCGCATCGATCGGCCGGCCCGAGGATGGCGCCGCCTTGCCGATGAAGCGCAAGGGTATCTCGGCGCCGACGCCCGCTGCCCGGCACAGGCTGACCGCGACCGGGTCCCACATGGCGCCGATCGCGGCGGGCACATCCGGGTGCCGCAGCAGCGCCTCGACCATCACCGAGGAATCGCCAGCGACGCCACCGCCCGGATTGTCCCAGCGATCGGCCAGCACAACCGGCTTGCCGGGCTTGGCCAATTCGAGCGCCGCCGCGATGCCTTCTTCGGGCTTGTAATGCTTCGGCGAAGCGCCCTGCCCCCAGCGCAGGATTTCGAGGCCAAGCTGTTTCGCCAGCGCGGCTGCCTTCGCCTCGTCACCATCGGCGATGACCAGCACCTTGGTCCCGACATCGGCGACATCCGCCGCCTGGAAACCATGCGCGACCGAGATCGAGAGGATGCCGTCCGTCCCCTCCATCGCCAGGAGCCGGTCGACGAAGCTGCGGCCGGGCTCGCGGCTGGTCATGAAGGCGGCGAGCCCACGGCAATCGAACACCGCGCTCACCGGCTTCACCTGCTTGCGCGCGGTCTTCAGGCAGAGTTCCAACAGGTCCTCCGCCCGCGCCAGGAAATCCGTATGCGGGAACTCCTTGAAGGCGACGATGATGTCGGCGCCCGCGACCATCTCGGCCGTCAGATGGCAATGCATGTCGAGTTCGGCGCCGATGACGCAATCCGGCCCGGCGAGCGCCCGCACCCGCGCGATCAGGTCGCCCTCGCAATCGTCGTAACCACGCGCCACCATCGCCCCGTGCAGGCCGAGCAGCACGATATCGACCGGCAAGGCCGCCTTGAGTTGGTCGAGGATTTCGTCGCGCAGGCTCTCATAGCCCTCCTGCGAGACGAGGCCCGCAGGCTCGGCCCAGGTCGCCGTGCCCTCGACCAGTTCGTAGCCCTCGCTGGCCGCACGACGGCGCGCCGCGACGGTCGGGGCAGAGCAGAGCGTCGGCGTATCCGGATGCGTCCCGGGTGGGCAGTAAAAGGCGCCCTCGAAGGCACTGCGATCGACGAAGAGTGGCGCGAACGTATTGGTTTCCGTCGCCAGCGACGCAGTGAAGACACGCATCCGCATGCTCTCTCAGTCTGAGGCGGCAGCCGCCCCTTCGGACTGCCGTCGCGCCCATGAAACCGGGACAGGGCGCAGCCTGTCAAAGCATCCGCGTTCCCCACGATGGAACAATGCTGGCTTGATCCGGAACAGATCGGCGGCCGACATGGAGGGGCTTTGCGAGCCAAGGAGCTTCAGCCGATCATGTCCCGCCGCCGCATCCTGCTCGGATCGCTCTTCCACGAGACCCATAGCTTTGTCGAGGAAGAGACCACGCTTGCCGATTTCACCATCCGCAAGGGCGCGGAGCTGCTGGCCCGGCGCGGCGACGGCTCGACGATCGACGGCTTCCTGGAAGTCGCCGAGGCCGAAGGCTGGAAGGTCCTGCCCACGATCGACTACGGCGCCCTGCCGGCCGGTCCGGTCGAGCATGCGGTGTTCCAGCGCTTCCTCGCGGAATTCGACGCCGGGCTGAGGGAAGCCCTCGCCGGTGGCGGCCTCGACGGCATCTGGCTTGCGCTGCACGGCGCGATGGTCACGACCCGATGCTGCGATCCTGAGGGCACCTTGCTCGCCCATATCCGCTCGGTGCCCGGCTGCGAGACCTTGCCGGTCTTCGGCGTCTTCGATCTCCACGCCAATTTCACCGCGGCCATGGCCGCGCATGCCAACGCCCTCGTCGCCTATCGCGAGAACCCGCATACGGACGCCCGCGAATCCGCCGTCCGCTCCGCAAGACTGCTGGCCCGCTCGCTCGCGAGCGGCGAGCGGCCGCACATGCTCTCCTGCAACGCCCCGGTGGTCTGGCCGCCGACCGGCACCGGCACCGCCGACCGGCCGATGCGCGACCTGGAGGCGCTGGCGCGCCGGATCGAGCAGGAGAACCCGAATATCTGGGTCGCCAATGTCGTCGGCGGCTATTCCTTCTCCGATGTGCCTGCGGCCGGCGTGGCCTTCGCCGTCGCTTTCACCGGGCCGGAGGCCCCCGCACGCGACGCGCTGGATCGCCTCACGGCAACAGCGGTTGAGCTGTGCGAATTAGGCCTGCCGGCGGAACGGGACATCGACGAAGCCGTCGCGGAGATCCTGCGCTCGGAGGGGGGCCCCTATATCGTCGTCGAGCCGGCCGACAATATCGGCGGCGGCGCACCGGGCGACTCAACTTCCGTCCTGCGCGCCTTCCTGCGCCATGGCGTCGAGAATTGCGCCGTCGCCATCGCCGATCCCGCAGCCGTCGCTGCCATGGCGGGCGCCAGGCCCGGCGAGACCCGCAAGCTCTCGATCGGCGGCAAGGGCAGCGCCATCGCTGAAGGCCCCGTCGAGATCGCGGCCAGCTTCGTCAGCGCCAGCGACGGCGAATTCGCGCTGGAGGACCTGAACAGCCATCTCGCGGCCTCGCAAGGCTCGCGCTTCAGCATGGGGCCGTGCGTGGTCGTACAGGTCGAGGGCGTCACCGTGCTGCTCAGCAGCCGCAAGACGCCACCTTTCGACCTCGGCCAGCTCCGCTCGCAAGGCATCCAGCCGGAGACGCTGAAAGCGATCGGCGTCAAGGCGGCGGTCGCGCACCGGCGCGCCTATGACAAGATCGCCAAGGGCAGCTTCACCGTGGCGACACCCGGTCCCTGCACCAGCCGGATCACCGGCCTGCCCTACAAGCGCCTGCGCCGGCCGGTGTTCCCGCTGGATTGAGTCGCGCACCAGCCGTCATTGCGAGAAGCGGAGCGCCTTCTCATATCGCACGGAACCCCTCCGTCATCCCGGACAAGCGGCAAGGCCGCGCAGACCCGGGATCCATCGTAGAGCGCGGAGCCCTCCGATGGATCCCGGCGCTCCGCTTCGCTGCGGCCGGGATGACGACGCGGTTCCGTGCAAGGTCAGCAGGTTGGATGGAATACCGGTTTCCGAGATGCTCGGGTCAAGCCCGAGCATGACGCCCATGTGCCGCAAGCGCATTTTCCCTCTTGAACCTGAAGTGGCTACAGCTTGTAGAGACGTGTCCCGTAGCGAAAGAGAGACGGAGACACGTCATGGCCGCCCGCCCCGAAACCA
>NZ_CAMFJF010000012.1 GCF_945956895.1 uncultured Allobosea sp.
CGATCAGGTCGAGCAGGATCTTGGCGACCTTGATCTGGCCGGGCTGGCCACGCAGCGTCTGGATACGCGGATCGAACGGGGTGTCGGAGCCCTTCAGCGCATCGACCGAGAGCGCGCCGGCGACGAGCGCGGCATCGAAGACGCGAGCGATGGCGGCAAGCCCGGTCAACGCCAGCGTGGTCGAGACCTGCGTGCCGTTGATCAGCGCAAGGCCTTCCTTGGCGCCGAGCGCGAGGGTGCCGAGGCCGGCGCGCTTCAGCGCCTCGGCCGCCGGCAGGGTCTCGCCCTTGAGGCGGATCTCGCCGAAGCCCATCAGGGCCGCGGTCATATGGGCGAGCGGGGCAAGGTCACCGGAGGCGCCGACCGAGCCCTTGGCCGGGATCACCGGCAGGGCATCGGCCTTCAGCGCATTGGTCAGCGCCTCGATCACGACGGGGCGCACGCCGGAGGCGCCGCGCGCCAAGCTCGCCGCCTTCATCGCCAGCAGCAGGCGGACCACGCCGTCAGGCAGGGCAGGGCCGGTGCCGACCGCATGCGAGACGATCAGGTTGCTCTGCAGCTTGGCGAGATCGGCATCGGCGATGCGCACGCTGGCAAGCTTCCCGAAGCCGGTATTGACGCCATAGGTCACTGTGCCAGCGGCGACGATCTCCTCGACGATCTTCTGGCCGGAAGCGATGTTCCTGGCGCTGTCGCCGCCGAGCGAGGCGACGGCGCCGTCGAGGATCGCGCGCCAGTCGGTGAGATGGGCTGCGCCCGGGTTCAGCGAAACCGTGGTCATTGTCCGTTCCAGATGCGGGTGTGAAGGGGATTGAAACCGATGCGGTAGGCGAGTTCGGCCGGGCGCTCGATCTCCCAGATCGCGAGATCGCAGCGCTTGCCGGCTTCCAGCGTGCCGACCTCGTCCTGGAGGCCGAGAGCCTTGGCGGCATGGCGGGTGAGGCCGGCGAGCGCCTCTTCCGGCGTCATGCGGAAGAGCGTGCAGGCCATGTTGAGCACGAGCAGAGGCGAGGTCAGCGGCGAGGAGCCGGGATTGGCGTCGGTCGCCAGCGCGATCGCGGCGCCATGCTTGCGCATCAATTCGATCGGCGGCTTCTGCGTCTCGCGCAGGAAATAGAAGGCGCCGGGCAGCACGACCGCGACCGTGCCGGCCTTGGCCATGGCGATGACGCCGTCCTCGTCGAGATATTCGAGATGGTCGGCCGAGAGCGCGCCCATCTCGGCCGCGAGCTTGGCGCCATGCAGGTTGGACAACTGCTCGGCATGGACCTTGATCGCCAGGCCCTTGGCCTTGGCGGCCTCGAACACGGCCCTGGTCTCGTCCGGCGAGAAGGCGATGCCCTCGCAGAAGACGTCGACCGCATCGGCCAGCCCCTCGGCCGCGACGGCATCGAGCAACGGCCCGGCGACGAGCGCGGTGTAGTCGCCCGAGCGGCCCTTGTATTCAGGCGGCACGGCATGGGCGCCGAGGAAGGTGGTGCGCACCGTGACCGGCCGCTCGCGGCCGATCTGGCGCGCGACGCGCAGCTGCTTCAGCTCTGCCTGCTGCTCCAACCCATAGCCGGACTTGATCTCGACAGTGGTGACGCCCTCGGCCATCAGCGCGGCGAGGCGCCGGTCGGCGGACGCGAAGAGCGTGTCCTCGCTCGCCTCGCGCGTCGCCTTGACAGTGGAGAGGATGCCGCCGCCGGCTCGCGCGATCTCCTCATAGGTCGCGCCCTGCAGGCGCAGTTCGAATTCATGCGCCCGGTCGCCGCCATAGACGAGATGGGTATGGCAATCGATCAAGCCGGGTGTGATCCAGCGTCCCGCGCAATCGATGGTCTCGGCAGCCTGGAAGGCAGGCGTCGTGCTGCGTGGGCCGACGAAGATGATGCGCCCGTCACGGGCGGCGATCACGCCGTCCTCGATCGCGCCATAGGGCGCATCGACCGCAGGCGACATCGTCGCCAAGCGCGCATTCGTCCAGAGCTTGTCGCAGACAAGCGTCTCACCAGGCGCTTTCGCCACCATAGGTCCTCCCGCTACTCTTTGAGTTGAAGTCATGCTATCCAATTGCATATGCAAATGGCAAGTGTTATTTGCATATGCAAATAAGCGCCAATGACAGACGGAGCGAAACGGTGATCGAGACCCTGCATCTGGCCGAGGCGCTTTTGCCCGAAGGCTTTGCCAGCGATGTGAAGCTGACCATTGCCGATGGCGCGATTGTCTCCGTCGAGGCAGGGGTGAAACCGGCAGGGGATAAGGGCAACTTCAAGGGCATCGCGCTGCCCGGTATGCCGAACCTGCACAGCCATGCCTTCCAGCGCGGCATGGCCGGCCTCTCCGAGCGCCGGGGCGCGCCGGAGGATTCGTTCTGGACCTGGCGCGAGGTGATGTATCGCTTCCTCGACCGGCTCGATCCCGACGACGTCCAGGCGATCGCGGCGCAGGCCTTCGCCGAGATGCTGGAAGGCGGCTTCACCGCGCTCGCCGAGTTCCACTATCTCCATCACGACAAGGACGGGCGCGCCTACGCGAACATCGCGACGATGGGGCAGGCGATCGCCTCCGCCGCGCAGGAAACCGGCCTCGGCCTGACGCTGCTGCCGGTGCTCTATCGCTTCGGCAATTTCGGGCAGGCGCCCTCGGTCCATGGCCAGCGCCGCTTCGTCAACGAGCGTGACGCCTATCAGCGCCTGCTGGAAGGCAGTGCCGCCGCGATCCGCGATCTGCCCGATGCACGTCTCGGCGTCGCCCCGCATTCTCTACGCGCCGTCGCGCTCGACGATCTCGGCTGGGTTTCCTCGCTGCGCCCCAACGACCCCGTCCATATCCATGTCGCCGAGCAGGTGCCGGAGGTCGAGGCCAGCTTGAAGATCACCGGCAAGCGCCCGGTCGAACTGCTGATGGACACGATCCCGCTCGACAAGCGCTGGTGCCTGATCCACGCGACGCATCTGAGCGATGCCGAGCGTGACGGCATCGCGCGCAGCGGCGCGGTCGCGGGCCTCTGCCCGATCACCGAATCCAGCCTCGGCGACGGCATCTTCGACGGTATCCGTTATGCGCAAGCGGGCGGCGCCTATGGCGTCGGCAGCGATTCCAACATCCAGATCGATGCCGGTTCCGAGCTGCGCCAGCTCGAATATTCGCAGCGCCTGCGCGACCGCCGCCGCGCGCTCTTCGCGGAGGAAAAGGCCTCGACCGGCCTCGCCCTCTGGCAGGCGGCTTGCGCCGGCGGCGCCCAAGCCTGCGGCCGCTCCATCGGCGCCATCGCGCCGGGCCATCGCGCCGATTTTATCACGCTCGATATGGACCATCCGGCCCTCGTCGGCCGGTCCGGTGCCGAGGCGGTCGACAGCGCGATCTTCGCCGCCAATGCGATGCCTTTGCGCGATGTCGTCGTCGGTGGCAGGAGGGTGGTGGCCGAGGGGCGGCATCTCGCCCGCGATTCGGTGCGCGCTCGCTTCGCCGGCGTGATGCGGCGCCTGCTCGCAGCGTAGTAATCAGGAACGACGATGACGGAGACCCGGCTCGACGCGGTGAAACTGGACGGCGCCGGGCCGGTCTATGACCAGATCCGGCGGGCGATCCGCGACCTCGTCGTCAGCGGGGAATGGCCGCCAGGGACGAGCGTGCCGCCCGAGCATGCCTTGATGGAGCAACTCGGCGCGTCGCGCATGACCGTGCACCGCGCGCTCGTGCAACTCGCCCGCGAGGGGCTGATCATCCGCCGCCGCCGCTCGGGTACCGTGGTCGCCACGCCGCCGGCGAGCCACGCCATGCTCGACATCCTGTCGATTCCCGAAGAGGTGCGCCAGCTCGGCCAAGCTTACGCCTATGAGGTGCTGGCGCGCACCGACAGCCGGCCGTCGCCGGAGGTGGCCGAGCTCTTCGGCCTGAAGCGCTCCGACAAGGTCGCGCATCTCCTCGTCCTGCACCGCGCCGACGGCAAGCCGCATGTGCTGGAGGAGCGCATCATTCACGCTGCGGGCGTGACCGGTCTGGCGGATGAGGATTTCGCCGTAACTCCGCCCGGCGACTGGCTGCTCCAGCACAGCCTCTGGTCACAGGCAGAGCATGCGATCAGCGCGGTCGGCGCCGGCGAGGAGCAGGCCGCCCTGCTCGACATCGCGGTCGGCGAGCCCTGCCTGCTGGTCGAACGGCGAACCTGGAACCAGTCGCAGCCTGTGACGGCCGTGCGCCTGCTCTACCCCGGCTTCCGCCACCGCTTCGTTGGACGCTTCGGGCCCTATGGGGCCGCCTGAGGGCAGGGGCGTCGCGCTGCTCCGTGCAAAAGGAAAGGCCCGCCGGTTGGGCGGGCCTTCGTTTGGGCTGATCCTGTCTCAGCAGGCGTAGCGAATGCGTCGGCCCCATTCGTCGCGGCCGTAACAGGTCTGGGGCGTCGCCGCCGCGCCGATCATGGCGCCGCTCGCGCCACCGATCGCGGCGCCTGCCAGCGCGCCGCCGGCACGCCCGGTGGCCGCGCCGCCGATGATGGCGCCTGCGCCGGCGCCGATCAGCGCGCCCGTGCCGGCATTCTGTTCGCGGGCGGTACACGCGCCAAGAGCAGCGCCGAGTGCCGCAACGAGCATCAGCTTCTTGATGATCATGACCTCTCCTCCTCCGTGAGATGACGAGTAACTCGAAGCACCAAACAGCGCCGGGCGGTTAAGGTTCCGCTGGTTGGCGGGCCACCGGTGGCCCTCTTGCTCAGTCCCTGTTTTGGAGACGGGTTTTGTGTCCGCACCAAGGCTGTGAAAATTCTCGGGGTGCTGGAACCTATCCACCCAGCGACGGTTGATAGAGACAGGTCCCGCCGGAGGGCGCTTCCTCCGGCATCGCATCGCGAGACAAGGGGGAAGACGATGACCGACGTTCAAGGGGCTGCCCGCACCACCGCCAATCCGCTGATTGCCGGCGCCCGTGTCGCTGGAACGGATGTCTATAATGCGGCCGGCGACCATCTCGGCGAAATCTACGACGTGATGCTCGACAAGCTGTCGGGGAAGGTCGCCTACGCGATCATGTCCTTCGGCGGCTTTCTGGGGCTGGGCGAGAAGTATCATCCCATCCCGTGGAGCGTGCTTGATTACGATACGCAGCGCGGCGGCTATGTCGTGCCGCTGACCAAGGAACAACTCGCGGCGGCGCCGATGTATGACAGCGAGGGCGAGCCCGACTGGGAAGACAAAGCCTACGGCAAGCGTGTCCACGACTACTATGGCACGATGCCCTACTGGATGATGTAGCGGCTGCCCGGCGCAGGTCGCGGCGGTTGCTATCCCCCCCAGCCGAACCGCCGTGGCGGCGGGATGCGGGCCGAAAGGCCCGCATCTTCTTTTTGGAAGGTGCCGCAGATACGTGGATTTCGCCGATTTGGGGCCATTTTCGCCGATGGGCGGGAACAGCAGCCTCCTTCGCGCGTCTAGTCGAGGGGGGCGACGCCCGATGATCCGCAGCAGCCAGTTCCTGCAGCGGTCCGGCCCTCGATCAGGAGAAGGCGAGATGCGCATCCGCTACGGTTATCGGATCGAGTTGGCCTGTACCCATGACATGCCGTTGATCACTCTGCTCGACGTGCACCCGTCGCGTTGGCACGATCTGGCCACGCCCGACGAGATGAGGGTGACCGCCCTGGCCGACCCCTCCCTGCCGATCATGGTGACGCAGGATCTCGACGCCTTCGGCAATCTTCGTCGACGCATGGTCGCGCCCGCCGGCGGCATCCGCCTGGAATCCGAGGGAATCGTCCACGATTCAGGCGAGCCCGACATCATCAATCCGGCCGCCCGCGAGGTCTCTCCGTCGCGGCTCCCGGACTCTGCGCTCGTCTACCTTCTGGGTAGCCGCTATTGCGAGACCGACAAGCTCTTCGACCAGGCCTGGAGCCTGTTCGGGCAGGTCCAGCCGGGCTGGTCTCGCGTGCAGGCGATCGTCGACTTCGTCCACAATCACCTGACCTTCGGCTACCATTTCGCCCGTAACACGCGCACCGCCGCCGAGGCCTTCGAGGAGCGGATCGGCGTCTGCCGCGACTTCGCTCATCTCGCCGTCGCGCTCTGCCGCTGCATGAATATCCCGGCGCGCTACTGCAACGGCTATCTCGGCGATATCGGCCTGCCCGCCGATCCCGCGCCGATGGATTTCAACGCCTGGTTCGAGGTCTTCCTTGGCGGGCGCTGGTATACCTTCGATGCCCGCCATAACGAGCAACGCATCGGCCGCATCGTCATCGCGCGCGGCCGCGACGCGACGGATGTGGCGATGATCGGCTCCTTCGGGACGCACACGCTGCAGCGTTTCGAGGTCATCACCGAAGAGGTCGCGGACATGCAGATGCCCCTGATGTCGTTGCTGCCGACACAGTTCGACGCGCGCCCGGCCGCTGCCTGAACGTTATCTTGTGCGTGGTCGAGCGGCACCCATCTACCCCAGCACCATGCGCTACACCGTCATCGTCAATGCCCGCGCCGGAACGGTTCTCGAAGCCGGTGCTGACGCCTTTGCGGCGCGGCT
Source organism: uncultured Allobosea sp. (assembly GCF_945956895.1). GTDB lineage: Bacteria > Pseudomonadota > Alphaproteobacteria > Rhizobiales > Beijerinckiaceae > Allobosea. The sequence goes on from NZ_CAMFJF010000012.1 coordinate 6,505, forward strand.
GGAAGCGGCCTTCGCCAATCACGGCTGTGGTGCGGAGGTCCATCTCGTGCAGCCGGGCGAGATCGACGACGCGTTGTCGCTCGCGATCGAGGACCGCCACGCACTGCCGGTCCTTGCCGGCGGTGATGGTACGATCAACGGCGCTTTGCCGGTCTTGATCCAGGCCGACCGCCCGATCGGCATTCTGCCCATGGGGACGGTGAACGTGCTTGGGCGCGACCTCGGAATCTCCGGCTCGCTGGAGCAGCAGATCGCAGCGCTTTGCCGGGGCGAGCCGGTGGAGATGGATATCGGGCGAGTCAATGACCGGCTGTTCCACTCGCTTTCCGGCATGGGCTTCTTCAGCCTGATGGCGCGCGAGCGCGAATATGCGCGCCGGCGCTTCCCCTTCAGTCGCGGTACCGCCTTCGGCATCGCCGCGACGCGCTCGATCCTGTTCACCCGTCCGGTCATGCTCGACATCAAGGTTGGCACGGAACACAGCATCGTCGAGGCCGATGCCGTGCTCGTCACCGTCAATCGCTTCGAGGGCGCGGATTGGCACCGCCCGCGTCTCGACGACGGTGTCTTCGAGGTTCATGTCCTGAATGCCGGCGGGCTCTACTCGCGCAGCAAGGCGGCCTTGTCGGTGGTCTCAGGCCACTGGCGCAACGCGCAGAACCTGACCTCCTTCACCGGCGACGCGGTGACGCTGATCCGGCGCGACAAGCGGCGCGGGCACATCACCTTCGATGGCGAGGTCGAGCGCAAGGCGGGTCCGCTGAGCTACGGCCTGCTGCCCAAGGCGCTCCGGGTGATCTCCGCCCGCTCCGCCAATGCCTGACGGATCGATGGGGCAGGGGCGGTCAAACGCCACCTGTTCGACACGGCTCGCCGCCGGGTAATCTCCCGCCCGACCCCACCTGGAGACCACGCTCCTTGCCCTTGCCTCGCATCCTGGTTCCCGCTGCCGCGGCCCTGATCTTCCTCGGGCTCGCGCTGCTGATCGTCTCCGGGCGCAGCTTCTCCCTCGACACCACGCTGATCATGCTGTTTCGCGCCGCCGACAATCCGGCGGTTCCGATGGGGCCGGCCTGGTTCCACGAGGCCGTGCGTGACATGACGGCGCTCGGCAGCTTCGTCGGCCTGTTCTTCATGGCGCTGACGGCGACGTTGGCGCTCTGGCTCTGCGGCTACCGCCATCTCGCGATCGGGCTTGTCGTCAGCCTTGTCGCGGCGTTCCTGGCGAGCACGGCGCTGAAGATCGCCGTCGCCCGGCCGCGGCCGGATATCGTCGAGCATGCCGCGCTGACCTTCACCGCGAGCTTCCCCAGCGGCCATGCCTTTCTCTCGGCGGCGACTCTGTTGACCATCGCGAGCTTCGTCGGCCTGGCCTCGCGGCGGGCCGATATCGCCCGCTTCTGCATGATCATGGCCGTGATCATCGCCGGCCTGATCGGCCTGAGCCGGATCTATCTTGGCGTGCACTGGCCGACGGACGTTCTCGGCGGCTGGTGCCTCGGCATCGTCTGGTCGAGCGTCGCGACGGCATGGCTCGGGCGCAGGATGGCGGCCGCCGACCCTGCGTGATGCAAGCCGCGAAAGCGGCCGTTCAACGCATGTCGATGGTCGCGTTGACGCCGAGATCGGGCGTGCGGCCGAGAATCTTGGCGGTCGCTAGCTTGAAGGCGACGAGGACGCTGCTCGACGGTCCGTCCCAGATCTCGGCGGAGGTCGGTGTCAGCGCCAGCAAGGTCGCGTCGGGGTCGTCGGGGCCGTTCGGGAACCAGGCGCTCGCCATCGGCGTCCAGACGTCGCGCAGCGTCTCGCGGCTCGGGACCTCGGAAGCCGAGCAGGAGATCGCGGCATAGAAATTGCGGTCCTCATGGCTGATCGCCAACGAGGCGGAAGGCGAGCGCAGGGCCGCGCCGATGATGCCGGTATGGCGGTGCGTGATGAAGAGCAGGCGATGGTGGTCGCGGTCGATATGGCCGGACATCGGCCTGGTCCTGATGTCTCCATCGGCCACGATCGAGACCATGTAGACCGGGTGGGCGGCCAGCGCGGTCCAGATGCGTTCCTGCAGTTCGGTGTCGGGCATGGCGACCTCCTGCTGGGTGCGATCCTCTCGATGGCCAGCCTCGCATGGAACCGGCCCGCATGCCACGCAAACGCTGCGCGGGCGGCAACGTTCCCGGTGCGCGTGGCGGAACAGCGTGGCGCGGCTCGCGTTGCGATGGAGCCTGCGGCGCTGCCGCCCTCATCGGGAATTCTTCATGCTTCTATCGCGTAACCTACTGCTCGTGCTCGTCCTGGTGCTTGTCGCGGCCCTCGCCGTGACCGGCTATTCGCTCTACCAGGAGAAGAAGCAGCCGGACGGGGTCGAGATTTCGGTCGGCAAGAACGGACTCTCCATCAAGGAGAAGTGATCAGCATCCTGCGCTCCTGGCGCGTGATGCGGCCAGCGGGTAGTCGGCTGCCCAAAGGGCATTGGCCTTCGCAGACCAAAGGCGCTAACACCCGACCCACGAGCCTTTGTCGTGGGAGAACGAGATGAACGCGCCCTTCAAGAACCTGATCGCCGGCGAATGGGCCGGCGGCGCCAACGCCTCGCGCAACATCAATCCCTCCAACACCAATGACGTGGTGGGCGAGTACGTCCAGGGCTCGGTCGAGGACCTGAACAACGCCGTCGCCGCCGCCAAGGCAGCCTTTCCGGCCTGGAGCCGCTCCACCCCGCAGGAGCGCTACGACATCCTGAAGAAGGCCTCCGACGAGATCCTCGCCCGCAAGGACGAGCTCGGCCGCCTGCTCTCGCGCGAGGAGGGCAAGACCCTTGGAGAGGGCATCGGCGAGGCGACCCGCGCCGGCCAGGTCTTCGCCTTCTTCGCCGGCGAGTGCCTGCGCCTCGGCGGCGAGATGGTCCCGTCCGTGCGCCCGGGCGTCGGCGTCGAGATCACCCGCGAGGCGGTCGGCATCGTCGGCATGATCACGCCCTGGAACTTCCCGATCGCGATCCCCGCCTGGAAAATCGCGCCAGCGCTCGCCTGGGGCAATTGCGTCGTCCTGAAGCCGGCCGATCTCGTGCCGGGTTCGGCCTGGGCGCTGGTCGACATCCTCCAGCGCGCCGGCTTGCCCAAGGGCGCGCTCAATCTCGTCATGGGCCGTGGCTCGGTCGTCGGTCAGGCGCTGCTGGAGCACAAGGACGTCGCGGCGATCTCCTTCACCGGCTCGGTCGGCACCGGCCGCAAGGTCGCGGCCGCCTGCATCGCCGGCAGCCCGATGAAGAAGGTCCAGCTCGAGATGGGCGGCAAGAACCCGCTCGTCGTACTCGATGACGCCGATCTGAAGGTCGCCGTCGAGGTTGCGGTCAACGGCGCCTTCTTCTCGACCGGCCAGCGCTGCACGGCCTCCTCGCGCCTGATCGTTCAGGCCGGCATCCACGACAAGTTCGTCGAGGCCTGCATCGAGCGCCTGAAGGGCGTCGTCGTCGACGATGCGCTGAAGGCCGGCACCCATATCGGCCCGGTCGTCGACCAGAGCCAGCTCGACCAGGACCTGAAATACATCCAGATCGCCAAGGACGAGGGCGGCAAGCTGGTCTTCGGCGGCGAGCTGCTGAAGCGCGATACCCCCGGCTTCTATCTTGCGCCTGCGCTCTTCACCGAGACCACCAATTCAATGCGCATCTCGCGCGAGGAAGTCTTCGGCCCGGTCGCAAACATCGTCCGCGTCAAGGACTATGACGAGGCTCTCGCCGTCGCCAACGACACCGAGTTCGGCCTGTCCTCGGGCATCTGCACGACCTCGCTGAAGCATGCGACGCATTTCAAGCGCAACAGCGAGGCCGGCATGGTGATGGTCAACCTGCCGACCGCGGGCGTCGACTATCACGTCCCTTTCGGCGGCCGGAAGGGCTCCAGCTACGGCCCGCGCGAGCAGGGCGCCTACGCCAAGGAGTTCTACACCACGGTCAAGACGGCCTACACACTGGCCTGAGTCCTCGACCGTCATTGCGAGCGTAGCGAAGCAATTCAGGGGAGGCAGAGCTCCACGTCCCCTGGATTGCTTCGTCGCTTTGCTCCTCGCAATGACGGTTCAGGTTGGCAAAAGCGCCTTCAACCCACCGGAACCACGTCCACGGCGACGCCGACCTTCTGCGTGCCCGGCCCGATCACCACGCCGTCGAGCGGGGCGACATCGGCATAGTCGCGGCCGAAGGCGGTGACGATATGGTCGTCCGCGACGATCAGGTCGTTGGTCGGGTCGAGCCCGACCCAGCCGATCTCCGGCCCGCACCACAGCATCGCCCAGGCATGGCTGGCATCGGCGCCTTCGAGCCGCTTCTGGCCCGGCGGCGGGATGGTGCGGATATAGCCGGAGACATAGGCAGCCGGCAGCCCGAGGCCCCTGAGGCCAGCGATCATGATATGCGCGAAATCCTGGCAGACGCCGTGGCGCTGGGCGAAGGCCTCGGCCAGCGGCGTCGTCACCTCCGTCGCCTCGGGATCGTAGACGAAATCACGCCTGATCCGGGCCATCAGGTCGCAAGCCGCCTCCAGCACCGGCCGGCCGGCATCGAAGCTCGACCGCGCGTAATCGATCACCGCAGGGACATGCGGCACGAGCCGGCTGGGATAGAGGTGATGCGCCGGCGAATCCGGCGCGAGACTCCGGGAACCGAGGGCCAGCGCCGCGACATCCTCCCAGTTCCGCGTCAGTCCGGCATGGGGCGGCGGCGGCCGGTCGACCTCGATCCGCGCCCGCATCTCGAGCTTGAGCTCGCGATGCGGCTTGGTGAGGGTGATCGTAGTCATGCGGTTGCCGAAGAAGCAGATGCCGTCATTGCGCTCGGCCGGGCGCGGCGTGATCAGCAATTCGCTCTTGAGCACGCCCTGGCCGCCGCCGTCGCGCGGCAAAAGCCGCAGGATGCAGCGGGAAAAGGGCACCGGCCGGCTATAGCCGTAGGTGGTGAGGTGGCGCAGCTCGTAGATCACGCGATACCCGTCATCCGCGAGCTTTCGGGGCCGCTATTCTGCAGGAAGTAGCGGTCTGCGATCGCACCCGAGAGCCCCATCAGCAACTGCTCGAACAGGAGGATGCTGGTCCGGTCGAGCCGGCTCGCCTCCATCGTCCGGCAATCGGCCGCGAGCCGCAGCACCAGCCGGCGTGGCGCCTCCAGCATGCCGTCATCGGCGAGCGTCGGCAGGTCGGCGATCTCGGTGTCGAGACGCTCGACCTGGAAGGCGACGGAGCGTGGGTTGTAGGGGTCGAGCATGACGAGATCGAGCACCGGCTGCAGGCTCGCGCCGAGCAGGTAGCGCGAGCGATAGGTGATCTGCGAATCCGTCAGGTCGAGCAAGGCGTCCAGTGTGTCGCCGGAGGCGTTGCTGTCGGCGAATTGCCGGGCGAAGCGGCAGGTCGCGATGCCGCGTTCCAGCCGCCGGCCGATATCGAGGAAGCGCCAGCCATTGCCGCGCACCATGTTCTCCTGGCCGAGGCCGGAAAAGGCGGCGAGCGATTTCAGTGCCCGGTCGGCGATCTCATAGGCTTCGCCCTCGCTCGGCTTGCGGCCTTCCTCGGGGTCGAGCTGGTGCTGCAGGTCGCTGAACAGCCGCCAGGCATCGACCGAAAGGCGCTCGCGGATGACAGAAGCGGTGCGCCGAGCTTCACGGAGCGACGCAGCGGCGGAGCCATAATCGTCGAGGCTGTAGAGCGCGGCATAGGCCTGTGCGGCCGGCGTCCGCTTCTCCTGTCCGCCGGGGGCGGCGCCCCAGGCGACGAGCATGCCGGCGAGCTGGCGCACGGTGTCGTTGCGCCCGGGCGCCGGATCCGGGTCGATCAGGCGGCCGAGCAGGGCACGTACCAGGCGCAGGATCGCCTCGCCGCGCTCCAGATAGCGCCCGAGCCAGAACAGGTTGTCGGCCGCCCGGCTCGGCAGCGTGCCGGTGACGCGGCGGATGCTGATGCGGTCCGGCGTCGGCAGCAGGCTGACCTGCGCGACCGGCTCCTCCGAGGTGACCCAGACATCGCTGGAGCGCACGCCGTTGCGCATGCTGACCGCCCGCGCATCGGGCTCGTCGGAGATGCGGCAGAAGCCGCCGGGCATCACCTTCCAGCCATCCGGCGTCGCGGCCGCGAAGACGCGCAGCGTCATCGGATGGGGTTCGAGCCGGCCGTTCTGGAAGACCGGCGTGGTCGAGAGCCTGACGACCTCCTGCCCGACATAGTCCATGCCGCGTGCCTCGATGTGTTCCCGCAGGGCCGAGCGCTCGGCCTCGGGCAATTCCGCGGCAACAACCTGCATCTTGTCGATGCCATTGCCGGCGCCACGAAAAGCCGGCGCGATGCTCATCTCGCCGAGCCGGTCGAGCACGACCTGCCGCTCCCGCGGCTGGCCGCACCACCAGGTCGCGATATTCGGCAGGATCAGGTCCTGTCCGAGCAATTGCCGGGCAAGCGCCGGCAGGAAGCCCATCAGGGCGCGTGCCTCGACGACGCCGGAGCCGAGCCCGTTGGCGACATGGACTTGCCCCTGCCGGACGGCCTCGACCAAACCGGCGACGCCGAGGGCCGAGCCGGAATTGAGTTCCAGCGGATCGGCGAAATCGCCGTCGATGCGACGCCAGATCACATCGGCGCGCTTCAGGCCGGCGATGGTGCGGACATGCACCCGGCCGTCGCGCATCAGCAGGTCGCCGCCCTCCACCAGCAGGAAGCCCAGATAGCGCGCGAGATAGGCTTGCTCGAAATAGCTTTCGTTGAGCGGGCCGGGCGTCAGCAACGCGATGCGCGGTTCGGCCCGCTTCGAGCGCGCGACCAGTCCGGCCCGGAAGCTCTGGAAGAAGGCGGCCAGCCGCTCGATGTTCATGTTGCGGAACATGTCGGGGAAGGCACGCGCCAGCGCCAGCCGGTTCTCCAGCGCGTAGCCGGTGCCGGATGGCGCCTGCGTCCGGTCCTGCAGCACCCACCAGCGCCCGTCCGGGCCGCGGCCGAGATCGGCGGCATAAAGCTGCAACGTCCCGCCGCCCGCAATGCCATGCAGCGGGCGCAGGTAATCGGGGCTGCCGGTGACGACGGCCGCCGGCAGGTGGCCCTCCGCGATCAGCTCGCCGGGCCCGTAGATATCGTCCAGCACGGTCGAGAGCAGTTCGGCGCGCTGCGTCACGCCCGCCGCGATCGCCCGCCATTCCGCCTCGGGAATGACGAGGGGGACATGCGAGAGCGGCCAGGCCCGTTCGCCGACGCCGGGGTCGCGCTCGTCGATATCGCCATGGACGCGATAGGAGACACCGGTATCGCGGACATGCCGGTCGGCCAGCCCGAAGCGCTGCGTCAACTCCGAGGGCGACAGCGCACACCATCCCGACAGGAAGGGCTCCCAATGCGGGCGCACATTCCCATTCTCATCGATGAACTCGTCGAAGACGCCCGGCAATGGGCGATAGCCGGCGAGCAGCGATGCGCGCCGCTCGGCCCTGCTGCGTCCCGATCGGATGCGGCCCTGCACCGGCATTCTTCGCGTCAAATCCCTGTCGGGCGCCTCAGATCCAGCGTGAGCGGGAATTCGGCGCTGCGTTCCTCCGGCGGAATCGCCAGAGGCCCGGGACTATGACCGATCGCCTCGAAACGCGCGAGCCGTCTTGCCTCCGCCTCGTAGGAATTGACCGGGGGAGTCTCGTAATTGCGCCCCCCGGGATGGGCGACATGATAGACGCAACCGCCGAGCGAGCGGCCGGACCAGAGATCGACGATATCGAAGGTCAGGGGCGCATGGACAGGGATCGTCGGGTGCAGGCCCGAGGCCGGCTGCCAGGCTTTGAAGCGCACCGCTGCGACCGCCTCGCCGGACGTGCCGGTCGCGGTCATCGGTAGGCGGCGGCCATTGCAGGTGACGAGATGGCGGCCCGGCACCAGCCCGGTCACCTTGACCTGCAAGCGCTCGATCGAGGAATCGACATAGCGCACGGTGCCGCCGATCGCGCCTTCCTCGCCCATGACATGCCAGGGTTCGAGCGCCTGCCGGATCTCGATTTCCACGCCGCCATGCGTGACCTTCCCGAAGAAGGGGAAGCGGAACTCGGCCTGCGCTTCGAACCAGACCGGATCGAAGGCATAGCCGGCGCGCTGGAGGTCGCCGAGCACTTGCCTGAAATCCTGCCAGACCATCTCCGGCAGCATGAAGCGGTCATGCAGGGCGGTGCCCCACCGGACGAGCTTGCCGTCCAGCGGCTCGCGCCAGAACCAGGCGATCAGCGCCCGCAGCAGCAATTGCTGGGCGAGCGACATCCGCGCATCCGGCGGCATCTCGAAGCCGCGGAACTCGACGAGCCCGAGCCGGCCCGTCGGTCCGTCCGGCGAATAGAGCTTGTCGATGCAGATCTCGGCGCGGTGCGTGTTGCCGGAAACGTCGACCAGAAGGTTGCGGAACAGCCGGTCGACCAGCCAGAGCGGGATTGGCGCCTCGCCGGGTTTCGGCACCTGCGCCAGCGCGATCTCCAGCTCGTAGAGCTGATCCTGCCGGGCCTCGTCGATGCGCGGCGCCTGGCTGGTCGGTCCGATGAACAGGCCGGAGAACAGGTAGGACAGCGACGGGTGCCGGTTCCAGTAGAGGATGATGCTCTTCAAGAGGTCCGGCCGGCGCAGGAAGGGCGAGTCGGCCGGGGTCACGCCGCCGAGCACAACATGATTGCCGCCGCCGGTCCCGGTATGGCGGCCGTCGACCATGAATTTCTCGGCGCAAAGCCGCGCCAGCCGCGCCTCCTCGTAGACGCCTTGCGTGATCGCAGCCGCCTCGCGCCAGTCCGTCGCCGGGTGGATATTGACCTCGATCACGCCGGGATCGGGCGTGACCTTGATCACGTCGAGCCGCGGGTCGAAGGGCGGCGCATAGCCCTCGATATGCACGGGCTGGCCGAGCTCCTCCGCCACGGTTTCGACTGAGGCGACGAGATCGAGATAATCCTCCAATCGTTCGACCGGCGGCAGGAAGACGCAGAGCACATTGTCGCGGATTTCGAGGCTGAGCGCGGTGCGGACATGATCGCCGCCGATCTCCTGCTCGCGCCGGTCCTGGACCGGCCCCAATGCGGCGGATGCCCCGATGCTCATCTGCGCCGGGCCGGGCCGCTCCTCCGTCGAGGCCGGCTCGGCCGGACGCGCTTCGGGATGATCGGTCCAGCTCGCTCCGGCCGGCCCGGCAGCCGCCAAAGGCGGGCGCGGCTCCATCGGGTCCTGCGGATGGATATGCGGATATTCGGCCTTGGGCACGACCGGCAGCGAACCCAGCGGCAAGCGGTAGCCGACCGGCGAGTCGCCCGGCACGAGGAAGAGCTTGCCGCGGCGTAGCTTCCATTTCTCCGAGCGCCAGCGGCGGTCGCTCGCACCGGCCTGCCAGCGCTGCACCGGGATGACATAGCCGCGCGGATTGCCAAGGCCGAGCTCGAAGACGCGCGCCATCCGCGAGCGCTCCTCCGGGTCGGAGAGGCGCGAATCGAGCGGGTCGACATTGTCGGGAAGCTGCGCTTCCTTGAGCAGCCAGACGCCGGTATCCTCATAGGCCGGCACGACATAATCGGCGCCGAGCCCGAGCTTTTTGGAGAGTCCCTGCGCCAAGGCCTCGGCGTCGCGGATGGTGGCGCTGATCTCCAGTTCGCGATCGCCGCCGGTCCGGGCCTCCGGCTCGCGGGCGATGAGATCGGCATTGCGCCAGATCGGTTCGCCGTCGCGGCGCCAGTACAGGGCGAAGGCCCAGCGCGGCAGGGTTTCGCCCGGATACCATTTGCCCTGGCCGTAATGCAGCATCCCGCCCGGCGCGAAGCGCTGGCGCAGCCGCCGGATCAGCGTGTCGGCGCGCTGGCGCTTGGTCGGGCCGACCGCGGCGATATTCCATTCCGCGCCGGTCTGGTCGTCGATCGAGACGAAGGTCGGCTCGCCGCCCATGGTGAGGCGGACATCCTGCGCCTTGAGATCGGCCTCGACCTTGTCGCCGAGGGCATCGAGCTCGGCCCAGGAGGCATCGGAGAAGGGCAGGGTGATGCGCGGCACCTCATGCACGCGCGTCACGCTCATCTGGAAGTCGAAATTCGTCTCGGCATAGCTCGCGACGCCCGAGACCGGCGCGGCCGAGCGATAATGCGCCGTCGCCGCCAGCGGCAGATGGCCCTCGCCGGTGAGAAGGCCCGAGGTCGGATCGAGCCCGACCCAGCCGGCGCCGGGGATGTAGACCTCGGCCCAGGCATGCAGGTCGGTGAAGTCCTTGTCGGTCCCGCGCGGGCCTTCGAGCGGATCGATATCAGCCTTCATCTGGATCAGGTAGCCGGAGACGAAGCGCGCGGCGAGGCCGAGATGCCGGAGCGCCTGGACCAGGAGCCAGCTCGTGTCGCGGCAGGAGCCCGAGCCGATCGACAGCGTATGCTCCGGCCCCTGCACGCCGGGCTCCATGCGGATGCCATAGGCGATGCGCTGCTGCAGCCGTGCGTTGAGGTCGACGATGAAGGTGACGGTGTTCAGCGGCTCGCGCGGCAGCTCGGCGAGAAAGGCCGACAGTAGCGGCCCGGCTGGCTCCTTCACCAGATAGGGCGCGAGCTCCTCGATCTGCTCGGGGGTATAGGCGAAGGGGAAGGTCTCGGCCTGTGTCTCCACGAAGAAGTCGAAGGGGTTGATGATCGACAATTCGGTGACGACGTCGACCTCGATCCGGAATTCCATGACGGGTTCGGGGAAGACGTAGCGCGCCAGCCAGTTGCCGGCCGGATCCTGCTGCCAGTTCACGAAATGCTGCGCCGGCGTCACCTTCAGCGAGTAGCTCTCGATTCCGGCCCGGCAATGCGGCGCCGGCCGCAGGCGCACGATCTGCGGCCCGAGCGTGACCGGCCGGTCGTAGCGATAATGCGTGACGTGGTTCAGTGCGGCGATGATGGCCAAGCTTCGCCCCCTAGTCCGCAGCGGTAACCGCCTGCAACGTCAGGTTAGCGGCGCGGCCGGCATGCGCAAGGCGCCGTTATGGTCTCAATGGCGCCGGGAAGAGGCTCGCTGCTCAAGAGATGTGCAAAATGCCTTGCTCCGCCCGCTCCATCGCCGTTGGTCGACTGGACAGCCAAGGCCGAGTGGTTGCAGATAGCGCCCAACGGGCGGCTAGCGCCCGCGAAACACGAACGATGGGGAAATCGATGCGTCACGTAGCCAAGTTGATGGCGGTTTCGGCCTTTGCGGCCCTGATGTCGAGCACCGCCGCCTTCGCGCAGACGCCGAAGGACACGGTCGTGATGGCCAAGCAGATCGACGATATCATCACGCTCGATCCGGCCGAGGCCTTCGAGTTTTCCGGCGTCGAGGTCGGCGCGAACGTCTACGACAAGCTGATCAACGTCGATATCGCGAACAACAACGCGCTGGTCCCGGATCTCGCTGAGAGCTGGAGCGTCGGCCCCGACGGCCTGACCTACACCTTCAAGCTGCGCAAGGGCGTCAAGTTCCACTCCGGCAACCCGGTGACGGCGGCCGACGTGGTCTATTCCTTCCAGCGCGCCGTCACCCTCAACAAGTCGCCCGGCTTCATCCTGCGCCAGTTCGGCTTCGTCGCCGAGAACGTGCTCGACAAGGTCAAGGCGGTCGACGAGAACACCGTCCAGATCACCGTCTCGAAGCCCTACGCCCCGACCTTCTTCTATAACTGCCTGACCTCCGGTGTCGCTGCGATCGTCGACTCGAAGCTGGTCAAGGCCAATGAGAAGGACGGCGACTGGGGCAATGGCTGGCTGAAGCTGAACTCGGCCGGCTCCGGCGCCTACAAGGTCCGCAGCTACCGTCCGAACGAGCAGTACACGCTCGAGGCCAACGAGGCCTGGTACAAGGGTGCGCCGAAGAGCAAGCGTATCGTCGTGCGCCATGTCGCCGAGCCGGCCTCGCAGCGCCTCCTCGTCGAAAAGGGTGACGTCGACATCGCCCGCAACCTCTCCAAGGACCAGCTTGAGGCCGTCAAGAAAAACGACGCGATCAAGATCGTCCAGGGCGACAAGGGCTACATCCTCTATCTCGGCCTGAACCAGAAGAACCCGAACCTCGCGAAGCCCGAGGTCCGCGAGGCGCTGAAGCTCCTGGTCGATTACGGCTCGATCGAGAAGAACATCCTCGAGGGCACCTACAAGCACCATGAGTCGTTCCTGCCGCAAGGCTTCCTCGGCGCGATCTCGGACAAGCCCTACCAGCTCAACGTCGCCAAGGCGAAGGAGCTGCTCGCCAAGGCCGGCCTCAGCAACGGCTTCACCGTGACCATGGACACCCGCTCGATCTCCCCGATCACGGACATAGCGCAGGCGATCCAGGCGACCTGGGCTCAGGCCGGCGTCAAGCTGGAGATCATCCCCGGCGACGGCAAGCAGACCCTGACCAAGTACCGCGCCCGCACCCACGACATCTATATCGGCCAGTGGGGCCCGGACTATCTCGACCCGCACACCAATGCCGAGACCTTCGCCATCAACGAGGACAATGGCGAGGAGGCGAAGTCGAAGACGCTGGCCTGGCGCAATGCCTGGAACATCCCGGACATGACCAAGGTCACCCAGAGCGCCGTGCTGGAATCCGACGCCAACAAGCGCAAGACCACTTATGAGGCTCTGCAGCGCGAGCACCAGAAGGTCTCGCCCTTCGTCATCATGTTCCAGCAGATCGAGGTCTCGGCCGAGCACAAGAACGTGAACGGCTGGGTCATCGGACCGAGCTCCGACACCAACCGCTACGCCACCATCGTCAAGAACTGAGGCTTTTGCCTCAAGCGCCCGCCACGGCCATCAAGCCATGGCGGGCTTCCCTTATTCGGACAGGCCGTCATTCCGGGCTTGACCCGGAATCTATCGTAGAGCGCAGCGCCTTATGATGGATTCCGGATCGGCGCCGCTATCGCGGCTTGTCCGGAATGACGCAAGATTGGTCCGCCTGAGCATCAGGCCATTGAAACGGAGGCGGGTCATGACAGCCGTGACGCAAGCTCCCCCCAGCAAGGCGGCTTCGCCGGGAAGGCTCGGCCGCTGGAGCCGCGCGCTTTCGCGCGAATTGACGACCGTGGTCATCACCATGTTCGGCCTGCTGTTGGTCACCTTCTTCATCGCCCGCGTCATCCCGATCGACCCGGTGCTCGCCGTCGTCGGCGACAACGCCAAGCCCGAGACCTATGAGGCGGCGCGCATCGAGCTTGGCCTCGACAAGCCGCTCTGGCAGCAATTCGCCATCTATATCGGCAAGGTCTTCACCGGGAATCTCGGCACCTCCGTGCTGACCTCGAACCCCGTCGTCGAAGACATCAAGCGCGTCTTCCCGGCGACGCTGGAGCTCGCGACGCTCGGCACGCTGATCGGCGTGCTCATCGGCGTGCCGCTCGGCATCCTCGCCGCCGTCAATCAGGGCCGCTGGCAGGATCAGGTCGCCCGCGTCGTCGGCCTCGTCGGCTATTCCGTCCCGGTCTTCTGGATCGGCCTGATGGCGCTGCTGCTGTTCTACGCCAAGCTCGGCTGGGTCTCTGGTCCCGGCCGCATCTCGGTCGTCTGGCAGGACATCGTCACCACGCGCACCGGCGTCATCATGATCGACGCCGCGCTGGAGGGCGAATGGGAGGCGTTCTGGGACGCTTTCTCGCACCTGATCCTGCCGGCCCTGGTGCTCGGCCTGCTCTCGGTCGCCTATATCAGCCGCATGACGCGCAGCTTCATGATCACAGAGCTGCAGCAGCAATATGTCATCGCCGCCCGCGTGAAAGGCGTCTCCGAGACCGCCGTGATCTGGCGCCACGCGTTGCGCAACGCCGCCGTGCCGCTCTTCACCGTGATAGCGCTCTCCTACATGCATCTGCTGGAGGGCTCGGTGCTGACCGAGACGATCTTCGCCTGGCCGGGCCTCGGCCGCTATCTTACCAACGCGCTGCTCAACGCCGACATGAACGCCGTGCTCGGCGGCACGCTGGTGGTCGGCGTCGTCTTCATCGGGGTCAATCTCCTGACCGACATCATCGGCCGCCTGGCCGATCCGCGCGTGCGCTGAGGAGGCGGACATGAGCGATACCTCCTCTCCCGGCCTGCATGCCTGGCTGATCAGCGACTCGCCGGAATCGCGCCGACAGGCCCGTCTCGGCCAGCTCTACCGGCAATGGCTCGCCTTCAAGCGCAACCCGATGGCGGTGGCGGGCCTCGCCATCATCGTCCTGCTGCTGCTGATCGCCGCCTTCGCGCCGGTGATCGCGCCCTTCGATCCGATCGCGCAGGCGCTCGACAAGCGGCTCCTGCCGCCCTCGGCGACCAACTGGTTCGGCACCGACGCGCTCGGCCGCGACATCTTCAGCCGCATCGTCTACGGCACGCGGATCACGCTGGTCATCGTGCTGCTGGTGGTCGTCACCGTCGGCCCCTTCGGCCTGCTGATCGGCGCGATCTCCGGCTATTACGGCGGCTGGGTCGACCGTCTGCTGATGCGCATCACCGACGTCTTCCTGGCCTTCCCGCGCCTCGTTTTGGCGCTGGCCTTCGTCGCGGCTCTCGGACCCGGCATCGTCAACGCCATCATCGCCATCGCGATCACGACCTGGCCGCCTTATGCCCGCGTCGCCCGCGCCGAGACGATGGTGATCCGCAACCAGGACTATATCGCCGCGATGCGCCTGCAGGGCGCTTCTCAGGCCCGCATCATCTGGAAGCATGTCGTGCCGATGTGCATGTCCTCGCTGATCGTGCGCACCACCTTCGACATGGCCGGCATCATCCTGACGGCCGCCGGCCTCGGCTTCCTCGGCCTCGGCGCGCAGCCGCCCATGCCGGAATGGGGCGCGATGATCTCGGCCGGCCGCGAGCAGATCTTCGACCAGTGGTGGGTCGCGACCTTCCCCGGCGTCGCGATCTGCATCGTCGCGCTCGGCTTCAACCTGCTCGGCGACGGGCTCCGCGACGTCATGGATGCGAGGTAAGCCGATGGCGAGCGAGCAGCCTCTTCTCGAAGTCGACAATCTCAAGGTCGATTTCCATACGCCGACCGGCATCGTCCGGGCCGTGCGCGGCCTCTCCTTCACGCTGGGCCGCGAGCGGCTCGGCATCGTCGGCGAGTCCGGCTCGGGCAAGTCGATGACCGGCCGCGCCATTCTCGACCTGATCCCGCATCCGGGCGTTGTCAGCGCCGAGCGCATGCGCTTCCGCGGCCAGGACCTGACGGCCATGGACAAGGGCAACAGGCGCAAGCTCCGCGGCCGCCATATCTCCATGGTGATGCAGGATCCGAAATTCTCGCTGAACCCGGTCGAGACCGTGGGCAGCCAGATCGCCGAGGCCTATCGCATCCACCGCAAGGCCGGCCCCCGCGAGGCGCGCGAGCGCAGCCTCGCCATGCTGGAGCAGGTGCAGATCCGCGAGCCCGCCCGCGTCTACGACCTCTATCCGCACGAGGTCTCGGGCGGCATGGGCCAGCGCGTCATGATCGCGATGATGCTGATCGCCGAGCCCGAGGTGCTGATCGCCGACGAGCCGACCTCGGCGCTCGACGTTACCGTCCAGCTCCAGATCCTCAAGATCCTCGACGATCTCGTCACCGAGCGCGGCATGGGGCTGATCTTCATCAGCCACGACCTGCATCTGGTGCAGTCCTTCTGCGACCGCGTCATCGTCATGTATGGCGGCAAGGTCATGGAGACGCTGCCGGCGACCGAACTCGCCGACCCCTCCGCGCGCAGCCGCCGCCATCCCTATACGCTCGGCCTGCTCGAATGCCTGCCGGATCTCGATCATCCGCGAGCGAAGCTCGCCACCCTCAACCGTGACCCGGCGTGGCTGGCATGACGAACGCAGCGATCTCCGTCGACAAGCTCAACGTCTCCTTCGGCGACTCCCATGTCGTGAAGGACCTCTCCTTCGAAGTCCGCAAGGGCGAGAGCTACGGCCTCGTCGGCGAGTCCGGCTCGGGCAAGTCGACCGTTCTGCGCGTGCTTTCCGGGCTCAACCGCGAATGGAGCGGCGCGGTCGCGATCGAGGGCGCGGTGCAGCCCAAGGTCCGCGACAAGGCGTTCTACCGCAACGTCCAGATGGTCTTCCAGGACCCCTATGGCTCGCTGCATCCCAAGAAGACGGTCGACGACACGCTGGCCGAGCCGCTCGCGATCCACGGTCTCGACAATGCCGAGGCGCGCATCGGCAAGGCGCTCTCCGATGTCGGCCTGCCGGCCTCGTTCCGCTTCCGCTATCCGCACCAGCTCTCGGGCGGCCAGCGCCAGCGCGTCGCGATCGCGCGGGCACTCGTACTCGAACCCTCGATCCTGCTGCTGGACGAGCCGACCTCGGCGCTCGATGTCTCGATCCAGGCGGAGGTGCTGAACCTGCTCGCGGCGCTCAGGCAGGAGCGCAAGCTGACCTATATCCTCGTCAGCCACGATCTCTCGGTCGTCGGCCACATGTGCGAGCGGTTGCTGGTCATGCAGTTCGGCCGCGCCGTCGAGGAAATGACGGTCGAGACGCTGGCCGCGCGCCAGCCGCACACGGCCTATGCCCAGCAATTGCTGACGGCGAGCGCGGGTTTTAGGCGCGCGGGCTGAGCGGCGAGGGGATCGGCCCTGCGCCGACCCCTCTTTGCAGCGCGGCAAAACCGTCCCACTCTGGCCGCAGCCTTTCGGTACGGTGTATCCCGGTTGGCCGCTCCGTCATTGCGAGCGTAGCGAAGCAATCCAGGGGACTGGGTTGAACGGCTGCGATCCAGTCCCCTGGACCGCTTCGTCGCTTGCGCTTCTCGCAATGACGGGCACCGCATTGCGAACCGGCATCGCCTGACGGAGTTGTGAGACCTATGGACGCCATCGTGGACAACGTGCTTCGGCCCGAGACCATTCCCGAGCGGACGCCGGTCCCGCCCTTCGATCTGGTGATCTTCGGCGCGGGCGGCGATCTCGCGCTGCGCAAGCTCTTCCCGGCGCTTGCCCAGCGCAACCGTGAGGGCGTCCTGCCCGGGGAAAGCCGCATCCTCGCCATCGTTCGCAAGGAGGAGGATGTCCAGGGCCTGCCGAAGCAGATCGCCAAGCGCCTCGACGAGGAGGGTATCCCGAAGGATCAGGTCGAGCTCTTCCTGCGCCGCCTGACCATGGTGATGCTCGATGCGGTGAAGCCCGAGACCTATGGCGCGCTGAAGGAGGCGCTGGGCGAGAGCGACCGCGTGCGCTCCTTCTATCTGTCGACGCCGCCCGACCTCTTCATCCCGATCTGCGAGAACCTCGCCAAGGCCGATATCCTGACGCCGACCTCGCGCGTTATCCTGGAGAAGCCTCTGGGCCGTGATCTCGCCTCGGCACGGGCGATCAACGATGCTGTCGCCCGCATCCTGCCGGAAAGCCGCACCTACCGGATCGACCATTATCTCGGCAAGGAGACGGTGCAGAACCTGCTCGTCCTGCGCTTTGCCAACACGCTGTTCGAGCGCTCATGGTCGAGCCGCGACATCGACCATGTCCAGATCACGGTGGCCGAGACGGTCGGCCTGGAGCAGCGCGCCGGCTATTACGACAAATCCGGGCATATGCGCGACATGGTCCAGAATCATCTCATGCAGTTGCTGACTCTCTTCGCCATCGAGCCGCCGAACATGCTGGAGGCCGGCGCCGTCCGCGAGGAGAAGATCAAGGTGCTGAAGGCGCTCAGGCCCATCGTCGGGCCGGATGTCCAGCGCTTCACCGTGCGCGGTCAGTACGGCGCCGGCCAGATCGACGGCCAGCGCGTGCGCGGCTATTCCGAGGAGCTCGGCCACGGCTCGAACACCGAGACCTTCGTCGCCATCCGCTGCGAGGTCGATAACTGGCGCTGGGCCGGTGTGCCGATCTATCTGCGCACGGGAAAACGCATGGCGCAGCGCTATTCCGAGATCGCCGTTACCTTCAAGCCGGTGCCGCATTCGATCTTCGGCGGCGGCTCCTGCGACCGTCTCGACGCCAACCGTCTCTTCATCCGCCTGCAGCCGAATGACGGCGTCCAGCTTCAATTGATGATGAAGGTGCCGGGCTCCGGCCGACTCAAGATCGTGCCGCGCCAGCTCGACCTGCGCTATTCCACCGCCTTCGACGAGCGCACGCCGGACGCCTATGAGCGCCTGCTGACCGATGTGATCCGCGGCGACCAGACGCTGTTCATGCATCGCGACGAGGTCGAGCAGGCCTGGGCCTGGGTCGATCCGATCATCGCCGGCTGGCAGGATTACTATCCGCATCCGCATCGCTACGCCGCTGGCTCCTGGGGCCCGTCGCAGGCGATCGGCCTGATCGAGCGCGACGGCCGCTCCTGGGCTGATCCGGATCTGGTCTGATGGCCGGCCCGCTCGCCTGGCATCGCTTCGCCACGCTGGCCGACGCTTCCGAAGCGCTGGCGGAAGCGGTCGCGGTCCGGCTGAAGGATTTGCTCGCCGGGCCGGGCAGGGCGCTTCTCGCCGTGCCCGGCGGCACGACCCCGGCCGGCTTTCTCGCTGCGCTCGGCCGGCACGACCTGGCCTGGGAGCAGGTCACGCTGCTGCCGACCGACGAGCGCTTCGTCGCAGCCGACGATGCCGCCTCGAACGAGCGCATGATCCGCGCGCAGTTCGCGCCGCTGGCGGGAGGGCGCGCCGCGTTCCTGTCGTTCCACGAGCATGGCAGCGATATCGAGGCTGCTGCCGCGCTGCTCTGCGCGAAGCTCGCCGACCTGCCGTCGATCGACCTCCTCGTCAGTGGCATGGGCGCGGATGGCCATATCGCCTCGCTCTTTCCGGGCGCCGAGACCACTTTCAACGCGGTGCCGGATAGCGGCATCGTCGTCGCTCGTCCGCCGGGCTTGCCGCCGCGCCTGTCGCTCTCGCCCGCCCGCCTGCTCGACGCCGGCTGGGCGAGCCTGCTCGTCTCAGGCGCCGCCAAGGAAGCGGTGCTCAAGGCCGCTCCCGAGCGCGGGCAGCGACCGCTGCCGGTCGATCTTCTGCTCGGCAGCGCGCGAGGGCTCGACGTCTATTGGGCGAAGGAGTAGAGCCGGATTTCCTGCTCAAATCGATTGAAAGACGAGACCATGGACGAGACTGCCGCGATTGCCCGGTTGAAGAGCTGCGGCGTGATCCCCGTCGTGGTGATCGAGGATGCCTCGCGCGCCGTCGATCTCGCCCATGCCCTGGTCGCCGGCGGCATCGATGTGGTCGAGGTCACGCTGCGCCGCCCGGCCGCGATGGAAGCGCTCGCGGCCATTGCGAAATCGGTGCCGAAGGCGCTTGCCGTGGCGGGCACGGTGGTGACGCCGGCCCAGGCCCAACAGGTCAAGGACGCCGGTGCGCAGGCCGTGGTCAGCCCCGGCTTCAGCGAGAGCGTCGACGAGGCCCTGCGCAAGGCGGGCCTGCCCTGGCTTCCGGGCGTCGCGACCGCGTCCGATTGCATGCGCGCCGTCGCGGCCGACCGCACCACCGCGAAATTCTTCCCGGCCGAGCAGGCTGGCGGCCCGCCGGCCCTGAAGGCGCTCTCCGGCCCGTTCCCGCAGATGACCTTCTGCCCGACCGGCGGCGTCGGCCTGAAGAATCTCGGCGATTATCTCGCCTTGCCGCAGGTCATCTGCGTCGGCGGCTCCTGGCTGGTCCCGGCCGATGCGATCGCCACGGGTAATTGGAAGCGGATAGAGACGCTGGCGCGCGAGGCCAAGGAAGCCTTCCAGAAGGCGCGTGGGTAAGGGCGCGGTGCGGCAACAGAAGCGCGAGAAAGGAAGCGTGTCATCCCGTGCGCGCTGCAGCGTGTAACGCTGCTGCGCAGACACGGGATCGCATGACGAGAAGGTGGCTTTTCCTGCAAACGGTCCCGCATCTGCGCAGCAGCACTTCGTGCCGCAGCGCGTGCGGGATGACGCCCTATGACAGCTTCTCCCGCACCATCTCCGCAATCGCCAGCGAACTCGTCAGCCCCGGGCTCTCGATGCCCAGCAGATTGACCAGCCCGGCGACCCCATGCACCTCCGGCCCGTCGATGCGGAAATCCGGCATCTGCTCGGTTGGTCCGTGCAGTTTCGGCCGGATGCCGGCGTAGTCCGCGACCAGCGCAGCATCCGGCAGTCCCGGCCAGTACGTCCGGATCGCAGCGTAGAACTTCTCTGCCCGCGCCGGATCGACGACCAGGTCCTGATCGCTCTCGACCCACTCGACATCGGGGCCGAATTTCACCCGCCCGCCCATGTCGATCGTGGCGTGGATGCCTAAGCCCGCCGCCTCCGGCACCGGATAGACCAGGTGGCTGAAGGGCTGCTTGCCGGTCAGTGCGAAATAATTGCCCTTCGCATAATGCTGCACCGGCACATGCTCCGTCGGGAACCGGTCGAGCAGGCCGAGCAGCTTCGGCGCGCCATGGCCGGCCGAATTGACCACGGTCCGCACGCTGTAGGTTGCCGGATCGTCGCCGCCGAAATCGACGCTGAAACCGTCCGCCTCGCGCCGCCAGCCGGTGATCGGCGTGTTGAGCGCGAGCGAGCCGCCGGCCGCCTCGCACTCGCCGAGCAGCGAGAGCATCAGCGCATGGCTGTCGACCACGCCGGTCTCGGGCGAGAGGAGCGCGATCTCGCAGCGCACCTCCGGCTCCATCGCCTTGGCCTCGGCGCCGGAGAGCCAGCGCAGCGTATCGACGCCCGAAGCCTTGGCGCGGGTCATGATTGTCTCCAGCGCCGGCTTCTGGCTTTCCGAGGTGGCGACGATCAGCTTGCCGCAGGCCTTGTGCGGCAAGCCGCGCTCTTGCAGGTAGCGATAGAGTAGCTCACGGCCCGTGACGCAGACGCGGGCCTTCAGCGAGCCGGGCGGATAATAGATCCCGGCATGGATGACCTCGGAATTGCGCGCCGAGGTCTGGGTGCCGATGCCCTCAGTGGCCTCGGCGATGACGATCTCGCGTCCGGCCAGCGCCAGCTCGCGGGCAACCGCGAGGCCGACGACGCCGGCCCCGATCACCAGACAATCGATGTCGCTCATCGCCTGAGCCGTCAGCCGCGCTGCGGCATGGCGATCTCGATGAGGCTCGCCCAGTAGTTTACACCCACCGGGATTGCCGCGTCGTTGAACTCATAGGCCGGGTTGTGCAGGCCGGCCGAGTCGCCGTTGCCGATATTGATGAAGGCGCCGGGGCGCTCCTCCAGCATGTAGGAGAAATCCTCCGAGCCCATGGTCGGCGGCACCGCGGTGTTGATCGCGTCCGAGCCGAAGGCCTCCTTCGTCACGCTGGTGGCGAAATCGGTCTGGCCGGCATGGTTGAAGGTCACAGGATAGCCGCGGCGGTAGTTGAGTTCGTACTTCATGCCGAAGGCCTTCATCACGCCCTCGATGATCTCGCCGATGCGCTTCTCCGCGAGGTCGCGGATTTCCGGCGTCAGCGTGCGGACCGAGCCCTTGATCTCCGCGCTCTGCGGAATGACGTTGAAGGCCTCGCCGGCATTGAGCGCGGTCACCGAGACGACGATCGAGTCGAGCGGGTCGGCATTGCGCGAGGCGACCGTCTGCAGCGCGGTGACGAGCGCGCAGGAGGCCACGATCGGGTCGTTGACGCGGTGCGGCGCCGCCGCATGGCCGCCGAGGCCCTCGATCTTGATGTGGAACTGGTCGGCGGCGGCCATCGCAGGCCCCTTGCGGATCTCGAACTTGCCGACGGGCACGCCCGGCTTGTTGTGCATGCCATAGACTTCCTGGATGCCGAAGCGGGTGATCAGCCCGTCGTCGATCATCGCCTTGGCGCCGGCGCCGCCTTCTTCGGCCGGCTGGAAGATCAGCACGGCGGTGCCGTCGAAATCGCGGGTCTCGGTCAGGTACTTGGCGGCGCCGAGCAGCATGGCGGTATGGCCGTCATGGCCGCAGGCATGCATCTTGCCCGGCACGGTCGAACGGTGCGGGAGATTGGTCTCCTCATGGATCGGCAGCGCGTCCATGTCGGCGCGCATGGCGATGACCCGGCCTGAATTCTGGCTCTTGCCCTTGATGACGCCGACCACGCCGGTCTGGCCCACGCCGGTGGCGACTTCGTCGACGCCCCATTCCTTGAGTTTGTCGGCGACGAGGCCGGCGGTCCGGTGGACGTCGTACATCAGCTCGGGGTGGCGATGGATGTCGCGGCGGATCGCGGTGATTTCCGGGGTCAGCGCCGCGATGATGTCGGTCTTGGGCATCGTATCCTCTGAGATGGCATGGGGCGACCACGCAGAAAGCGGGTGCCGTCGCACAGGCTAGCCCAGCCACGCCCCGCCTGTCCAAGCCGATGGCGCGCAGGGGATGGGCCTTGGGGGAATGGCGGGCGTTCCCGAAAGGTCAAGGTGCGCCTGACCAAACGCCATGAGCCACCAGGATGACAGCCGTGAAATAACCCGGAAAGGCCGTAGCCATGATTTGGCCTTTCTTGACGATTAGCTGAGGCGGCATTCGCT
This sequence comes from uncultured Allobosea sp., assembly GCF_945956895.1. Classification (GTDB taxonomy): domain Bacteria; phylum Pseudomonadota; class Alphaproteobacteria; order Rhizobiales; family Beijerinckiaceae; genus Allobosea. The sequence goes on from NZ_CAMFJF010000012.1 coordinate 28,887, forward strand.
CGGGCCATCGAGATTATCTGGCCTGATCTTTTCCATTCCCCCTTACATGTCTGGTAGATGATGCGTCGCTTGTCGTTGCTTGCGTTTGTGTGTGGTTTATTGCCTGTCGCCGCCTTGGCGGATGTAACTCCCGAGAAGATATCCTTCCAACCCCAGGTCAAAGGCCTGGGCTGCCTCAAGCCCGAAACGAAGGCGATGATCGCCGAGCTCGTCGCCAAGATCGGCCCGATCCAGATCACCTCGACCTGCGGCGGCCGCCATGCCCGTCACTCGCAGCACTACAACGGCAAGGCGATCGACTTCCGGCCGATGGCGACCTCGCCGCGCAAGGCGGCCGCTGCCGCCCGCTCGCTCGCCAGCGTCGGCGGCGTCGGCTCCTATTCGAACGGCCTGATCCATGCGGATGTCGGCGCGCGCGAAGCCTCCTGGTACGGCCAAAAGCGCAGCCGTTATGCTTCCGTCGGCGCGCGCAGCCACTACACACGGCTAGCTCGCAACAGCCGCTGATCGGCCGTTCCAGAGCGTACTGCTGTCACGCGGAAACACCGCGTCGTTCCGGGGCAGGCCGCTGGCCTGAGTCCGGAATGACGGCGCGTTTCCGCGAAAATGAAGCAGACTCTAGATCCCGAAGCTCTTGCGCCAGCTCTCGATATCCTCGAGCGCGACATTCGAGCCGCAGAGCACGAGGCAGACGCGCTCGTCGGACCGGAAGCTGCCCTTGCGCGCCAATGCGGCGGCGACCACGCAGGCTGCCGCCGGCTCCAGCAGCACGCGCCCGTTCTGGAGCACCCAGACAAGTTCGCGGACGGCTTCCGCGTCGGGCACCACGATGACGTCCTCGAGGAATTGCCGTGCCGCTGCCATGGTGCGTTTCGTCGCGAACGGCGCGCCGAGCGTGCGGGCGATCGAGGTCGGGCGGATCGCGACCGGCTCGCCGGCCGCCAACGCCTGTGTCATCGTCGTCGCGCCCTCGGTTTCGACGCCGTGCAGGCGCACGGCCGGGTCGAGCCCCTTCAAGGCCGCCCCGACACCGGCCGAGAAGCCGCCACCGCCGACCGAGATGAAGACATGGTCGAGCCGCCCACCGGCATCGGCCGCCAGTTCGAGGCCGAGCGTGCCGTGGCCGGCGATGATGGCCGGGTCGTCATAGGAATGGACATGGGTCATGCCCTGCGCGGCATAATCCTCGGCCTTGGCGAAGGCGGCGAGGGAATCTTCGCAGAGTTCGACCTGCCCGCCGGCCTGCTCGGTCAGGCGGATATTGAGCGGAGGCGTCGCCTTCGGCATCAGCACCAGCGCGCGCGTGCCGACAGCCTTCGCAACGAGCGAGACCGCGATCGCATGATTGCCGCCCGAGACGGTGACGACACCGCGCTGCAGTTCGGCTTCGCTCAGCCCCATCAGCTTGTTGTAGCAGCCGCGGACCTTGAAAGAGCCGCCGAGCTGCAGGCTCTCGACCTTCACCCAGGTCTCGACGCCAAGCCGCGCGGAAAGCCCGGCACTGTAATAGGTCGGCGTGCGGCGGACCTTGCCGGCGATGCGCGCCGCCGCGGCCTGGACGTCGGCGAGTGAGACGTCGAATGCGGTGACGTCGAATGTCATGGCGCTGCTAATCCTCTGCCGCGGCGATTCCGATCCGGCGGCACGAGAGCGCGCCGGATACCAGCCCGTCAAGCACCGGAAGTCGGGCTGTTATTGGCGCGGCGGCGAGCCGGCCTTGGGACGCGTATGGTTGGGCGCGCGCATCGGCAGCGGCACGGCAGGGCGGTCGGTCCGGTACTGGCCCCGCGCGATGGCGCCGAACAGGAGCATCACCGCGGTCAGAGTCATCAGCCACCAGGGCAGCAGCGGCGCGAAGCCGAAGACACTGAGGGCGAAAGCCGTGGTGAAGGCGGCGACGCCGCCCGCCGCGAGCGCTCCGGTCATGCGCCCGGCCGCGCGGATCGCGAAATAGAGGCAGGCTGCGCCGGTGGCCGCTCCGACCAGCCCGAGCTCGTACCAGGTCTCGAACAGCAGCGTCGCGGGAGCGGGCTGGGGCAACATGCCGTTCATCTGCCCGCGTACCACGGTGTCGAGCCCGTGCCCGGTGATCAGCTCGATCGGCGATTGCCGGATGACATCGGCCCAGATCGACAGCATCTGCGCGAAGTCGTCGGCGCTGTCGGGCAGGATCGGGACGAGCGGCGCCATCAGGAAAGGCAGGATCGGTGCGAACAGCATGAGCCCGGCGACGATCGCCGCGATGATTTGTGCGGCGCGCTCGGGATTGGCCGTGACAGCGCCGAAGGCGACGGCGCCGAAGACCATCGCCACGGTCTCGCCGTCCTCGAAGCGCGTGAGCGCCAGCAGCGTCACGACGAGGGCCAAGCCCAGCGCGCTCAGTCCGCGCTCGCGCGAGAGCAGCCAGGCCAGCGCCGGCCATGCCATGATCAGGATGATCGAGACGCCGCGCTCGACCGCGCCGGGCGGCGTCTCGGCATGGCGCAGCGCCGCGACCGCAATCAGCCCGAGCGCGAAGATGCCGGCGCTGCCGGTGCCGAGCGCGACGAGGTTGAGGTTCGAGGAACGCATCCGCTCGGGCAGGGCGGAGAGGCCGACGAAGCCGAGCACGGCGGCGAGCATCAGGTTGCTGGCCTTCTCGACGGCTGCCGCCGGATAGGGGCTCCAGACCAGCGACAGGAACGCCCAGGCGATCAGCCCGATCAGGATCAGGCCCGGACGGCTGACCAGCAACTCCCGGAGGGTTGCCACGAATTTCCGAGGTTCCTGGATCAGGGTCGCGATGATCAGCAGGGCGATGCCGATCGGCACCAGCACGACGGCGGCGCGGCGCGAGACCAGCGCGGCGAGCGGCAGGACGAGCGCCAGCGTGCCGAAGCCGATGCGCCGCAGCAGCAGCGCGGCGTCGGTGGCCGGGTCAAGCGGGGCTTGGGCGTTGTTTCGGATCATGCGTTCCGGCGGGAGTCTCGAGCCTCGGCCTGGCACCCTAGCGGGCGCAGGCGCGCCCGACTGTAGGTGCGGCGCAACACTCGCGCGGCATCTCTGCGGCAGGATTGCCGGGGCGCGGCACCGGCGCCACTGGCGGAGCGAGCGCGTTCATGAGAAAAACCGGCATGACCATGCTGGCAGCCATCCCCTTTGCGAGCGGCTTCGCGATCGATGCCTTCATGCACGGGCTCGTCGACAGGTTGAAGCGGCAGGGCCTGCGTCTCGGCGGCGTGGTCCAGCACAACGATGCGATCTGTGACGACCGCTGCATGGCGATGTCGCTGGAGGATGTCGCGACCGGCCGGCGCTTCCCGATCAGCCAGGATCTCGGTGCCGGCGCCTCGGGCTGCCATCTCGACGCTGCCGGGCTTGCCGCGGCCGCAGCGGCCTTCTCCGAGGCCCTGGCCGGGCGCGCCGATCTCGTCATCGTCAACCGCTTCGGCAAGCAGGAAGCTGCGGGAGAGGGGCTGCGCCAGGAGATCGCCGGCGCGCTCATGGCCGGCCTGCCGCTGCTCATCGCCGTGCGCAGCGATTTCCTGCCGGCTTGGCGCGCATTTGCCGGCGACGACTGGCTCGAGCTGCCGTCCGATGTGAAGGCCGTGGAACGCTGGGCTCGGTCGGTGACCTCGGTCGCGGCCTGATCGAGCGCCATGGGAAGAACGCCGACCATCGGGCTGATCCTCGCGGGCGGCCTTGCCCGGCGGATGGGCGGCGGCGACAAGGCATTGAAGCCGCTCGCCGGCCGGCCGATCCTCGCCCATGTCGTCGAGCGCCTGCGCGGTCAATGCGACGGGCTCCTGCTCAACGCCAATGGTGATCCCGCGCGCCTGGCCGTCGTCTTCGGCCTTCCGGTCGTCGCCGATACGGTGCCGGATTTCGCGGGGCCTCTTGCCGGCATCCTCGCCGGGCTCGACTGGATCGCCGCATATCGACCGGGCACGGACTGGCTGCTCAGCGTCGCCGCCGATACGCCCTTCATTCCCGGCGATCTCGCCTTGCGACTGCATCGGGCACGCATTGCCGCCGGGACGCCGCTCGCCTGCGCGGCCTCCGGCGGGCAGCACCATCACGCCATCGGCCTCTGGCCGGTCGCGCTGCGCGACGATCTGCGCCGGGCATTGGCTGCGGGGGAGCGCAAGCTCGGCCGCTGGACGGAAGGTCATGGCGTCGCCGTCGCGGAATGGCCGACGGAGCCGCTCGATCCCTTTTTCAACATCAACACGCCGGAAGACCTTGCTGAGGCTGAGCGTCTGTCGACTCTGGGGCTCTGACCGGCGCCTTACCCTTCGAGCAGCGCCTTCAGCGCCGCGAGATCGCGGGCGACCATGGCCGTGTCCCGCGCCATTCCGTCGTCAGACATGCCGTCGCGCTGGAACAGGGTGAAGACGATCTCGGCCCCGTCGCCGTTGGCCACGACCCGCATCGGATTGTGCATGGCGGCGCCGTGCTCGGGAATGACGGCATGGTCGAGCACGCCATGGTTGTTCGGTTCGCTGAACAGGATGCGCATCGGCCCCATCGGCGTCTCGGCACGCCAGGTCATGCCTTCGATTTGCACGAAGCTATGGCCGAGCCCCTCGGCCCAGCGCGGGAAATTCACGGGCTCGGCGAGGAAGGCGTAGACCTCCTCGACCGGGCGGTCGATACCGATCCCGATATGGCGGGCGCGATGGATGGCCATGGTTTTCGTCCTTCTTGTTCAGAGCGTGCTGCGCAGTTCCCCAAGCGCAGGTCATCCCGGACGGAGCGAAGCGGAGATCCGGGATCCATGCCTGAGCCTGCATCGGGGGCGCTCCGGCATGGATCCCGGGTCAAGCCCGGGATGACGGCGTGGTTCCCAGCGAGGGCAACAAAGATAAGAACAAAAAGAGAACAAAAAAGCGTGCAGCTGTCAAGCTGCCGATATGGCACGCGAACTCTTATTCGATGACGATCCGCGGGGCCGCCCTGACCGCGCCGCCAAGGCCGGCCTGCACCTGCCGCGCGAGCGCGACATAGGCCTTGGCATGGGCGCTCGCGGGATCGCTGGCGACGATCGGCCGGCCGCCGTCGGAGGTCTCGCGGATCGGCATGGCCAGCGGGATCTCGCCGAGGAAGGGGATGCCGAGCCGCTCCGCTTCGTGCCGGGCGCCGCCATGGGCGAAGATGTCGGAGCGATGCCCGCAGGCCGGGCAGGTGAAATAGCTCATGTTCTCGACGAGGCCGAGGATCGGCACCGCGACCTTCCGGAACATCGCGACGCCGCGGCGCGCGTCGAGCAGGGCAAGGTCCTGCGGTGTCGAGACGATGACGGCGCCGGCAAGCGGCACCTGCTGGGCCAAGGTGAGCTGGGCGTCGCCGGTGCCGGGCGGCATGTCGACAACGAGAACGTCGAGCTCGCCCCAGGCGACTTCGCGCAGCATCTGGGTGATCGCCGAGATCACCATCGGCCCGCGCCAGATCATCGGCGTCTCCTCGTCGACGAGGAAGCCGATCGACATCACCTTGAGGCCATAGGCTTCCATCGGCGCGAGCGTCCGGCCCGAGACGATCTGCGGTTTGCCCTTGATGCCGAAGATCTTCGGCATGGACGGCCCGTAGATGTCGGAATCGAGTACACCGACCCTGAGGCCGAGCGTCGAGAGCGCCACGGCGAGATTGGCTGCGGTCGTCGACTTGCCGACGCCGCCCTTGCCGCTGGCGACGGCAATGATCTGCTTCACGCCCGGCACGCCGGCCGGCTTCGGCGCGCCGCCCGGTCCGGGGCGCTGCGCCTGCTGGCGCGCCTGCATGCTGGCCGAAGGGCCGGCCTTGTCGGCGGTCAGCCCGACCAGAACCTGGGTCACGCCCGGCAGGCCGCCGACGGCGCTTTCGGCCGCCTTGCGCACCGGCTCCATCGCAGCCGCTTCGGTCGCGTCGATCGCGATCGCGAAGATCACCTTGCCGCCATCGACGAGGATGTCACTGACGCGGCCGGAAGCGGCGAGCGACTGTCCGCTCGCCGGCAGCTTCACCAGTTCGAGCGCCCGCAGGACATCGGCTTGGGAGACGGTCACGTTGTCGAACTCCGTTTCTCGGAAACGTCATGCTCGGGTCAAGCCCGAGCATGACGCGGTTGTCTAGGTCGCCTTGCGGATATGGAAGACGAGGGCGCCGTCCGCATCCCCCTGCCGCTCGATGATGTCGCCGGTTTCACGCGCGAGGTTCGGCAGGTCGATCGCCGCCATCGGATCGGTGCATTGCACGACGAGCAGGCTGCCGGCTCGTGCGGTGATGAGGGCCTTGCGGACGCGCAACACCGGAAGCGGGCATTTCAGGCCGCGCAGGTCGAGCGGAATGATGTCCTGGATCGTGCCTGTTGGGGCCACCGTCGTCATGCTGCTTCATAGGACGGCTGTTCAGGCTCCGGCAACCGCCGCCTTGACGCAGGTGCTTGACCCCGTCCGCCACGACGACGATGAAGAGGCGATCGATCGGGAGGAAGCGGGCGGCGATGCGCTCAGGCGGCCGAAGCAGGCGGGGACCGTGATGGCGCGGCTAGGTGGTGGCCGAATCGATTCCGGGCTTGTCACACTCGACGAGGCGGCTGCCGATGCGGTCTCGCGTGTGCATCCGGTCGCCGGCACCATGAAGCTTTCGCTCGCCGAGGCCGACGGACATGTGTTGGCGGAAGCGCAGGTCGCTCCGCTCGACCTGCCTCCCTTCGTCAATTCCGCGGTGGACGGTTATGCCATCCGCTTCGCCGATCTCGCCGCTGATGGAGCGACCAGCTTGCCGGTCCTCGGCCGAACGATGGCCGGCGAAGCTCCTGCGGTGCTGGGGCAGGGAGCCTGGCGCATCTTCACCGGCGCGCAGATCCCCGAGGGGGCCGATACCATCGTGATGCAGGAAGATGTCGTTGTGGAGGACGGCAAGGTCGTCCTGCCGGCGGGCGTCAAACGCGGCGCCAATCTGCGCCTGGCCGGCGAGGATGTCGGGCGTGGAGATGAGGTGCTGCCGGCGGGGCGGCGCCTGCGTCCGCAGGATCTCGGGCTACTAGCGTCGCTGGGATTGGCCGAGGTCACCGTGCATCGCCGTCCTCGTGTCGCACTGTTCTCGACCGGTGATGAGCTCACCGAGCCCGGCGCTGCGCTTGGCCCAGCCGCGATCTACGACGCCAATCGGGTGATGCTGCGCGCCATGCTGGCGCGCGCCGGTGCTGAGGTCGTCGATCTCGGCATCCTGCGCGACGAGGCCGCGGGGTTGGAGCGACGATTGTGCGAGGCGGCGGTCGATTGCGACCTTGTCCTCACCTCCGGAGGCGTTTCGGTCGGCGAGGCCGATCATGTCAGGGATGCGGTGCTGGCTTGCGGCGCGCTCGACCTCTGGCGCGTGGCGATCAAACCGGGCAAGCCGATCGCGGTCGGCAGCGTCGCCGGCACACCTTTCGTCGGCCTGCCCGGCAACCCGGTCGCGGTCTTCGTCGGCTTCGCCTTCGTTGCGCGTCCGCTGCTCGCCCGGCTGGCGGGTGAAACCTATGTTCCACCCGCTGCTCTGCCGGTCAGATTGGGCTTCGCCCATGCCAGGAAGCCGGGCCGGCGCGAGTTCCTGCGGGTATCGCTGGAGCGGGATGCTGACGGTATCCTGGCGCGCAGGCACCCCGGCGAAGGGGCGGGCTCGCTCGCTTCGCTGGCACAATCGGACGGGCTCGTCGTGCTGGCCGAGGATGTCGCGCAGGTGGCGGAGGGCGATTCCGCGCCTTTCCTGCCCTATGCCGAATTGTTCTAGAGCATTTTCAAGCGAAGTGGATGCCGGTTCGCGTGAAGAAAATGCGATAAAACAAGGGGCTAGAGCGGCTCCGCAGTTCGGAGAATTGCGGAGCCGCTCTAGTCGCGCCGGAAGATCACGCTCGCGCTCCAGCCAAGGAAGAGCGCCAGCAGGACCGTGGCGAGGCCGTAAAGGACGGCCCAGTCATAGGCGCCCGAGGCCAGGCGCTGCTCGATGCCGGTCTTGATCACCTCGAAATTCGTCTGCTGCCGCGCCAGCGGCACCCCGCCGGCATAGAGCACGATGTCGACGGTGTAGGAGCCGGTTGGCGCCGTCGCGGGGATGTCGACCGGCGCACTGAACAGCGCGCTCGATAGGAAGGTAACGCCGCGTTCCTCGTAGCCGTAGAGGTCCTTGGCCTGCATGATCCGGACGAGGCTCTCGCGGAAGCGCCGCGCGCCGGGATCGAGATCGACCCAGTCGCCCGAGGGGCGCTCGGCATTGACGAGACCGATCCGGTCGCGCTGCGCCGTCTCCTTCGACATCATCTCCGCGATCGGCCGGTTGCTGGCGACATGCAGGAAGACCGGATTGTCCGGGAAGCGCCGCTGCGTCCGGTTGATCCAGATCGGGCCGAGCCGCTCCTTCTCGCGCACCAGCAGCATGCGCCTTGGGCCGCGCACGGTGACGATGATGTCGTAGGGGTCGCCGCGCGCGACCGTCCTGCCGTCGCGCTCGACCAGCCCGAATACCGTGAGCTGGCTGCCGGTATAGTTCGAGGTGATCTGGATCTGATGGCTCGACATCGCCGCGATCAGGGTCTCGGCGCGGGCGGCGCCGGTCGTGAGCCCGATCGCGAGAGCGGCGAGGAGTTTGGCGAGCCCCCTCATCGCGCGCTCTCCGGCACGACGACCGAGAACGGCTCGCTCGGCGGAATGAAGAGTTCGATGGCGAAGCGCAGGCCGACCGAGAGGATCAGCAGCGCCAGCAGCAGGCGGAAGGACTCGACATTGAGATTGCGCGCCGCGCGGCCGCCGAACTGTGCGCCGATGACCCCGCCGACCAGCAGCAGGACCGCCAGCACGATATCGACCGACTGGTTGGTGACGGCATGCAGCAGCGTGGCGCCGGTCATCGTCACCAGGATCTGGAACAGCGAGGTCCCGACCACGACGGCCGGCGGGATCCGGAAGAAATAGATCAGGCCGGGCACCAGGATGAAGCCGCCGCCGACGCCGAGCACGGCGCCGATGAAGCCGATGATCACGGCGAGCAGCGCGATGGGAATGACGCTGCAATAGAGGCCGGAACGGTAGAAGCGCACACGGAAGGGCAGGCCCATCCACCAGGGATGCATGCCGCCGCGCCGCTTCAAGCGCGCCGGCTTGCCGGCCCGGACGCGCAGCATGGCGCGCAGCGCGTCGTAGAGCATCAGCCCGCCGATGATCGAGAACAGCGTGACATAAGACAGCGTGATGACGAGCTCGAGCTGGCCGAGCCGTTTCATCGTGTTGAAGAACAGCACGCCGAGGACGGTGCCGAGGATGCCGCCGCTGACCAGCACGCCGCCGAGCTTCAGATCGAGCGCCTTGCGCCGGAGATAGGTGAGGACGCCGGTCATCGAGGAGCCCGCGACCTGCGCAGCGACGGTCGCGACCGCCACGGCCGGCGGGATGTCGAGGAAGATCAGGAGCGGCGTCAGCAGGAAGCCGCCGCCGACGCCGAACAGGCCGGAGATGAAGCCCACCGCACCACTCAGGCCGAGAACCATCAGCACGCTGATCGGCAGCTCGGCGATCGGCAGGTAGATCTGCACGCTTACCCCTCGCAAGGCGGACGCTTGGCCTGTGGCCTGCGCCTGATGGGTCCCAGGCTAGATTGCCCAGGTTAAGACAAGGTCTTGAAAGGGAAAGACGGGCCGCTTCCGGCCCGCCCCTAGGAAACGATCGTTCTTACTCCCGCGTCAACACGTCGAAAGCATGACGTTGCACGATGCGGTTCAGATCCGGGATTGCTTCGCCGGCTTGGCGACCGCCGCCGTCGGCTGCGGATCCCAGCCCTTGGCCGGCGGCGTCACCTCGTTGGCGGCGGCATCGAGCGTCTTCGGCTTCCAGCTCGCTGCCAGCCCTTTGGCGGCCGCGAGATCCTCCGGCTTCAGGCGCTGGGCCACCTCGTCGCGCTTGCGCCCGGCATCCTCGTCGCCCTGGCTGGCCGCGACCGAGAACCAGACGAAGGACTGGGCGAGGTCGGTCGGCGCGCCGAGGCCGCGACCGAGCAGCACCGCGAGATTGTACTGGCTGTCGCGGACGCCGAGCTCCGCCGCGCGGCGGAACCACTCCGTCGCCATGGCGTAATCCGGCTTGCCGGCGATCCCCTCGGCATGAAGCACGGCGAGGTTGTGCATCGCCTTGGCGTTGCCGCGCTCGGCGGCGCGCTGGTACCAGATCCGGGCGAGGCCGAGGTCGCGCTGCGTGCCGATGCCCTTCTCGAACATGTTGCCGACGCGGAACTGGGCGGGCGCGAGGCCCGCGACCGCGGCGCGCTCGAACAGCCGCAGGGCGAGCTTGGGATCGCGCTGGTTGGCCGGGCCGTCGGCGGCCTTGCTGGCCAGTTCGTAGACTGCGCGCGCATCGCCGTCCTGGACTGCCTTGCGCAGGCCGGCGCTGCCGAACCCGGCCGGCAGGTCGCCGATTCCGGTCACGGTCTGGGTTTGCTGTTCGGCCGGCGCAGCGGGCGCCGTTGCGGGAGCGGCTTCCGCGGCAGCGGGCGCGGCTGGCGGCGCCAGCGATCGCTCGGGCGTGGCATTGGCGTTGCTGGCGGCCAGTTGGGCAGGCGCCTCCTGCGAGGGAGCGAACAGCGCCGAGGATTGGTCCTTGGCGGGAGCCTGCGCAGGGGCGACCGGTGCCTCCGGCTGGGCGGCGGGCGGAGCGACCAGGCTGCGCGTTTCGTTGCTGGCGGTCTTGCTGCCGTCGCCGCGCAGCGAAGTCGTCACCAGATGGGCGGTGCCCATGGCGAGGATCAGGGCGGCCAGGCCGAGCAGCAGCGGGCGCTTGCGCTTCTCCAGCATCTCCTTGAGACGGCCAGGGCTCTTCGCTACGGGTTCCGCTGCGGGGGAGGGGGCTGTGGCGGCAGCCTCGCTGGCAGCCTTGGCCGAGCGCCGCGCGGCGGCGATCAGGCTCTGGCGGACCGACTGCGCGTCCTGCCCGGTGCCAGCCGCGGCCTCGGGGCGCGGGCGTCCGGAGCCGGGCTCCAGCGGGATGTCGAAGGCCGTGCTCGCGGGAAGAGCGGGCTCGCTGCGCGCAGGTTCCTTGGCCGGCGCTGCGAAACGGTCCTGCGCGGCGGCGCCGACAGAGAGGCTCGCGCCGTCGCGAGAGGGCACGGGCTTGGCCCGGGCGATCGCGTCATCACCGCGCATCGCGGCAGCCAGGGTGCCCGTCGGCGGGTGACGCTCACCCTGCAATTCGGCCTCGAGGTTGGCGAGCCGCGACATGATCGTCTCGAGCGAGACATGAACGGCGCCGAGCGCGTCCCGCGTCTGGCTGTCGGAGGAGACATGGGTGTCGCGCAGGCCGGTGACCAGGCTCGACAATTCGGCGATGCCCTTGCCGGAGGCTGCGGTGTTGGCGGCCTGGACGAAGGCGGCGCGCTCGGCGGCCGTTTCCTCGCGCATCGAGCGCAGGTGCACGACGAGGTCCTGCAGCGTGCGCTCCATGCCGTTTTCGGCCGAGCGGGTCGCGGAGGCCTCGTCGAGACGGCTGGCGATGCCGGAGATCTGGCGTTCCAGCGCGTCGAAGGATTCGGCGTTCGCGCCGGGCGCGCCGGCTTCGTCGATCTTCTCGGCGAGATGGCGCAGCATCTGCTCGATCGGGTTGAGGTCGACGGCAGCCGCGCCATCCCCGACCATCCGGGTCAGCTGGCTCGATGCCGCCAGGCTCTCGATCCGGCCGGAGAGCGCCTCGATCTGGCGCGTGACGGCGGACGGCCCCTGCTCGGCAAGCATGTCGATCCGCTGCTGCAGCGTGTCGATACGGCTGACGAGATAGTCGCTCTGCCGCGTTGCGTTGGCCTCATCGAGCTTCTGCGTCACGACCTCGTCGAACTTGTGCGACAGGGCGTCGATCTGTGCGCCCAGCGAGGACAGCAGGCCGGCGCCGGGAAACTGCCCGCGCTGCGACAGCACGGCGCCGCGCACGTCGTCGATCGCGTTTGCCAGGCTGCGCATCTCGCCCATGTCGGGCTGGACCTCGCGCAGCCGGCCGATCTCGAAGCCGAGCGTGGCGACCTGCTCGGAGAGGTTCTCCAGCTTGTGATCCTGCGCGCCGGAGCCGAGGAGGTCACGGAGTTCGGCGATATCGCGGCGGACGGGATCGAGATTGGCGATCCCACCGCTGCGGGTCGCCAGCGCATCGACCTTGGCGGCGAGATGCGCGATCTCCAGCTGGAAGCGCTGGTAGCTCTCGCCGGCCCGGTCCTGCGACAGCCGCGACACTTCCGCTTCGATCCGGGTCAGCGGCTTGAGCAGCGGCTCGAACTGGTCGCGCCGGTCGAATTGGTCGAGACGGTCGGCCAGCATGCCGATCTTGGCTTCGATGGCGCTGGTGTCGGCGCTCCGGATCGGGGCGGCCGGGCGCTGCGGCTGGGCCGGACGACGGCTTTCATGGGAAAGGCGCGAGCCGATCTCGCGCAGATCCTCCCGCAGCGCCGAGATGCGCTCGGGCGCGACGGCGGCCGGCCGCGCGGCCATGGCCTCGTCAGTGTCGAGGAAGCGCTGGCGGGTACGGATATCGGTGACGGCGGCGGCAAGGCCCTCGCGGCTGAAGGCGAGGCGGGGCGCCTGTTCGACGCGGGCCTGCTGCGCTTCGAGCCCCCGGCGCTCGATCTCGGCGATGCGCTCGCCCATCGTCTTGATCGCATCGGCGATGACGTTGGTGGCGCGCTCCTGACGTTCGGCGGAACCGCGCTCGCTCGACGACAGGCGATCCTCGGTCTTCTCGATCCAGCGGGTGATCGAATCCAGCGCGCCGGCGGTCCGGGCATTGGCTTCGCGCGTCATGCTTTCGAGGGCGGCTGCCTGGCCGACGAGGCTATCGATCGCTTCGCGCGACGGAGTCGGGGCCGGCGGCCGCGGGGCCGTGTCGGTCTGGCCCTGGGACAGACGCGCCAGCCGCTCCGACAGGGCGGCGATGTCGAGCTGTTCCGGCGCGGGCGAGGCAGGAGCCTCGTTGCTCTCGTCGCGGATCTTGTGGTCGAGCCATTCGCCCAGCGTCATGCCCGCCCGGCGGGCTGCCGCCTTGGCCGCATCGCGTGTCCGGGGATCGACGCCCTTCACGCTCCAGGGCAAGCTATTGGCCATGATCTCGCTCGCCTAAGGGGACCTTGTCAGCGGCAGGCGAGGCCCCCTGATGCCGTCGCCTTCCGCGCGAACCCGGGCAGGTCGTGAAGTAACCATTGACGAAGCCACGACGCCGTTGCGCGTTCCCGACATTTGGCCGGCATGGTAAACAGCGGGTTAATAACCGGGGTGCGGATCGTTAATTTTTCCCGAATGCCCTTTGGGAAGGGCCTCGTTCGGGCCATGTAACGGTAACTTACCCCACTCTCGGGCCGTATTACCTGACGCAGCGAGAGCTCCTTCCCTATCAGAGGGTATCGATCGATGCCGCCATATGGGTCGGCGATTCGATCCAATCGCAAGGATTGCAGCTTTCATGTCACGCCAAAGCTTGGCTATGGCGGGTTCTCCGATTCATGAAACCCGCTCCGCCGACGCCGATCAGACCGGCGATTTCACCATCAGCGACCTCGCCCGCGACTTCGGGGTGACCCTGCGCACGCTGCGCTTCTACGAGTCGCGGGGGCTGATCGCTCCCAGCCGCTCCGGCATGACGCGCATCTATTCGGCGCGCGACCGGGCGCGTCTCGCCCTGATCCTCAAGGGCAAGCAGCTCGGATTCACGCTCGTCGAAATCCGCGCCATGCTCGCCAACGAGGACAAGAAAGGCGGGGCTGGCGATGCGGGCGCTTCCGTCGGCGGCCTGCAGCTCAGCCGTGAGCAGATCGTGGAACAGCTCGACCTGCTGCGCAGCCAGCGCGCCGAGATCGAAGGTGCGATCGCCGAACTGGAGGCGTCGCTCTCCCGGTTGCCGAAGGCCTGAGTCTTTAGGCCGACAGTCAAAGCCCCGGCGAAAGCCGGGGTTTTTTTATGCCTGGCGTCACGCGCCCGCAGCCGCAGGGACGACAAAATCGCATCGTCACAGTTGCAACTTCGCTCAGATTGTTTATATGTGAACTATCTTGATGCGGCGATAGTGATCGAGCGCCGCTTTTGCGACGAGAGGGAGGATCAGATGCCGGTCTACAAGGCACCCGTCGACGACACGCTTTTCCTGCTCAACGACGTCTTCAACATCGAGCGCTACAACAACCTGCCGGGCTTCGCCGATGCGTCTGCGGACGTGATCGAGGCCGTGCTCGGCGAGGGCGCCAAGCTTTGCGAGGAAGTCCTCCAGCCGATCAACCATTCCGGCGACCAGGAAGGTTGCACCCGCCACGCCGACGGCCGCGTCACCACGCCGAAGGGCTTCAAGGAAGCCTATCAGGCCTATGCCGGCGGCGGCTGGATCGGCCTCGCCATGGACCCGGAATATGGCGGCCAGGGCTTGCCCTACACGCTGGGTGCCGTGATGAACGAATACGCCTCGGCCGCGAACATGGCCTTCGCCATGTATCCGGGCCTGACCATGGGCGCGATCGCGGCGCTCTATGTCCACGGCTCCGACGAGATCAAGCGCACCTATCTGCCGAAGATGATCGACGGCACCTGGTCGGGCACCATGAACCTGACCGAGCCGCATTGCGGCACCGATCTCGGCCTGCTCAAGACCAAGGCCGTGCCGAACGGCGACGGCTCCTACGCCATCTCCGGCACCAAGATCTTCATCTCGGCCGGCGAGCAGGACATCACCGAGAATATCGTCCATCTCGTGCTTGCCCGCATCGAGGGCGCGCCGGCCGGCGTGAAGGGCATCTCGCTCTTCGTCGTGCCGCGCAACAAGCTGGGTAGCGACGGTTCGGTCGGCGCCAATAACGGCGTGTCCTGCGGCTCGATCGAGCACAAGATGGGCATCCACGGCAACGCCACCTGCGTCATGAACTATGACGGCGCGCAAGGCTGGCTGGTCGGGGCTGAGAACAAGGGCCTCAACGCCATGTTCGTGATGATGAACGAGGCCCGCCTCGGCGTCGCGATCCAGGGGCTGGCCCAGTCCGAGGTCGCCTATCAGAACGCCGTCGCCTACGCCAAGGAACGCCTGCAGGGCCGCGCGCTCACCGGCGCCAAGGAGCCGGCCAAGCCGGCCGATCCGATCATCGTCCATCCGGACGTGCGCCGCACGCTGATGTCGATCAAGGCCTTCAACGAGGCCGCCCGCGCCTTCGTGCTCTGGAATGCGCTGAAGTCCGACATCGCCCATCGCTCCGGCGATGCGGCCGAGCGTCAGGCGGCCGACGACCAACTCGGGCTGATGACCCCGGTGCTCAAGGGCGTGCTCACCGATATCGGCTTCGACAACGCCGTGAAGGCCCAGCAGATGTTCGGCGGCCACGGCTATATTGCCGAGACCGGCGTCGAGCAGTTCGTCCGCGATGCCCGCATCGCCATGATCTACGAGGGCGCCAACGGCGTGCAGGCGATGGACCTCGTCGGCCGCAAGCTCGGCCGCGACGGCGGTCGCGGCATCATGGCCTTCTTCAACGAGGTCGGCGCCTTCCTGAAGGAGAATGCCGAGGACGAGGCGCTGAAGCCACTGCTCGGGCCGCTCCAGGTCTCGCTGGGCCATCTCCAGCAGGCGGCGATGTGGTTCATGAACAACGCGCTTGCCAAGCCGGACAACGCCGGCGCCGGCGCCAGCGACTTCATGCACCTGCTTGGTCTGGTCTCGCTGGGCTACATGTGGGTGAAGATCGCCAAGGCCGCGCAGGAGAAGCTCAAGGCGGGTGCCGACGAGCGCATGAGCGGTAAGCTCGTCACGGCCCGCTTCTTCATGGAGCGCACCTTGCCGGAAACCAGCGCCCATCTGGCGCGCATCACCTCCGGCGCGGACAGCACCATGGCGCTGAGCGTCGAGCAGTTCTGAGGGATCGCCCAGACGGTGCCCGTCATCCCGGACAAGCCGCGAAGCGGCGCCGATCCGGGATCCATCATCGAGCTCCGGTGCCCTTCGATGGATCCCGGATCTCCGCTTCGCTCCGTCCGGGATGACGGCGCGCTTCTTTCAATTACTCTCGGCTCGATCCGGCGTAGCCTGACGCTGAAATGACGAGCCGAAAACGACCGGCCACTCCGGGAGGAGCACCATGGCAGACGCATTCATCTACGATCACGTCCGGACGCCGCGCGGCAAGGGCAAGGCCGACGGCTCGCTCCACGAAGTCACGGCGATCGAGCTCGGCACCCAGGCGCTCCGCGCGATCAAGGACCGCAACGATCTCGATCCGCTCCTCGTCGAGGATGTGGTGATGGGCTGCGTCGATCCGGTCGGCGAGGCCGGCGCCGACATCGCCCGTACCGTTGCCCTCAAGGCCGGCTACGGCAAGGAAGTGCCGGGCGTGCAGATCAATCGCTTCTGCGCCTCCGGCCTCGATGCGGTGAACCTCGCCGCCGCGCAGGTCATGTCCGGCCAGAAGGAGATGGCGATCGGCGGCGGCGTCGAGTCGATGTCGCGCGTCGGCATGGGCGCGTCCGGCTTCGGCATCGCGGTCGACCCAAGCGTCGCGATCGACACCTATTTCATGCCGCAGGGCGTCGCGGCCGACCTGATCGCGACCAAGTACGGCTTCTCGCGTGACGATGTCGATGGCTTCGCCGTGCGCTCGCACCAGCGCGCCGCCCGAGCCTGGACGGAGGGCCGCTTCAAGAACTCGGTGATCCCCGTCACCGACGTCAACGGCCTCGTCATCCTCGACCGTGACGAAACCATTCGCCCTGATGCCAACATGCAGGCGTTGGCCGCACTGAAGGCTTCCTTCGTCCAGATGGGCGAGATGGGTGGCTTCGATGCGGTCGCGACCGCCGCGCATCCCGATGTCGAGTTCGTCAATCACGTCCACCACGCCGGCAACTCCTCCGGCATCGTCGATGGCGCGGCGGCCGTGCTTGTCGGCTCGAAGAAGGCCGGCAAGGCCGCAGGCCTGAGGCCTCGTGCCCGGATCAAGGCTTTTGCCACGGTTGGCTCCGACCTTGCGCTGATGCTGACCGGCCCGATCGACGTCACCGAGCGCGTGCTGAAGAAGGCCGGCATGTCCGTCAAGGACATCGACCTGTTCGAATTGAACGAGGCCTTCTCCTCGGTCGTGCTGCGCTACCAGCAGGCGCTCGACATCGACGACGCCATCCTGAACGTCAACGGTGGCGCCATCGCCATGGGCCACCCGCTCGGCGCGACCGGCGCGATGGTGCTTGGCACCGTGCTCGACGAGCTGGAGCGGCAGGACAAGCAGACCGCGCTGGTGACGCTCTGCGTCGCCGTCGGCATGGGCGTCGCCACCATCATCGAGCGGGTCTAGCGTTGTCATCCCGTGCGCGCTGCGGCGCGAAGTGCCGCTGCGCAGACACGGGACCGCATGACGAGCTAGCTCCCAGCACCGCCTTTTCCTGATGACGATCCCGGATCGCCGCGATGCGGCGTCCGGGATGACCCGACCCACCGGAGGGACCGTCCATGAACCTCACCAATTTCCGCTTCGAGACCGACACCGACGGCATCGCCGTCGCGACCTGGGACATGCCGGGCCGCTCGATGAACGTCATCACCCCCGAGGGGATGGAAGAGCTCAACCGGATCGTCGACAAGGTCGCGGGCGATGAAGCCATCAAGGGCTGCGTCATCACCTCCGGCAAGGAGAGCTTCTCCGGCGGCGCCGACCTGACCATGCTCCAGGGCCTGCGCGACCTCTATGTGAAGCTCGCCAAGGAGAAGGGCGAGGCGGTCGCGATGCAGAGCTTCTTCGACGAGAGCCGCAAGCTCTCGCTGCTCTATCGCAAGCTCGAAACCTGCGGGAAACCCTTCGCCGCCGCGATCCATGGCGTCTGCCTCGGCGGCGCCTTCGAGCTCTCGCTGTCGTGCCAGTATCGCGTCGTCTCGGACGATGCCTCGACCCGCGTCGGCCTGCCCGAGATCAAGGTCGGGCTGTTTCCGGGCGCCGGCGGCACCCAGCGCGTGGCGCGCCTGATGCAGACCGGTGACGCGCTCCAGATGATGTTCAAGGGCGAGCAGGTGAAGGCGCTGCCGGCGCGCAATTCCGGCCTCGTTCATGCCGTCGTGCCGCGCGCCGACATCGTCCAGAACGCCAAGGACTGGCTCAAGGCCAATCCGCAGGCGACGCAACCCTGGGATCAGAAGGGCTTCAAGCTGCCCTCCAACAAGGTGCATTCGCCGGCCGGCATGCAGATCTGGCCGCCGGCTAGCGCGATCTACCGCCGCGAGACCAACGACAACTATCCGGCTGCCCGCGCCATCCTCTCGGCGGTCTATGAGGGCCTTCAGCTCCCGATCGATCTCGGCCTCAAGGTCGAGAGCCGTTACTTCGCCAAGATCCTCAGGACGAAGGAGGCGGCGTCGATGATCCGCTCGCTCTTCGTCTCGATGCAGGAGCTGAACAAGGGCGCCCGCCGCCCGGTCGACGTGCCGCCCTCCAAGCTCAAGAAGGTCGGCGTCATCGGTGCGGGCTTCATGGGCGCCGGCATCGCCTATGTCACGGCGCAGGCGGGCCTTGAGGTCGTGCTCGTTGACCGCGACATCGAGGCGGCCGAGAAGGGCAAGGCCTATTCGCACAAGCTGGTCTCCGACCAGATCATGAAGGGCCGCGCCAAGACCGCCGATCGCGACGCGCTGCTCGGCCGCATCAAGGCCTCGGCCGACTATCCCGATCTCAAGGGCTGCGACCTGATCGTCGAGGCGGTGTTCGAGGATCCGAAGGTCAAGGCCGAGGTCATCGCCAAGGTCGAGGCCGTCGTCGGCCCGCGCACCATCTTCGGCTCCAACACCTCCACTTTGCCCATCACCGGCCTCGCCCAGACCAGCCAGCGCCCGAAGAACTTCATCGGCATCCATTTCTTCTCGCCGGTCGAGAAGATGCTGCTGGTCGAGGTCATCATGGCCAAGAAGACCGGCAAGAAGGCGCTCGCCATGGCGCTGGACTTCGTCCGCGCCATCAAGAAGACGCCGATCGTCGTCAACGACACCCGCGGCTTCTACGCCAATCGCTGCGTCGGCAACTACATCCGCGAAGGCCATCTGATGCTGATGGAGGGCGTGCCGCCGGCGATGATCGAGGCTGCCGGCAAGCAGGCCGGCATGCCGGTCGGCCCGCTCTCGCTCAACGACGAGGTCGCGGTCGATCTCGCCTATAAGGTGCTGAAGGCGACCAAGGCCCAGCTCGGCGAGGGCGCGGTCGATCCGGCGCAGGAGAAGCTGCTCGCCGACATGGTCGAGAAGCATGGCCGCCTCGGCCGCAAGAACCGCAAGGGCTTCTACGATTATCCGGAAGCCGGACCGAAGCGGCTCTGGCCGGGCCTCGCCGATCTCGTCGGCAAGCGCCTCGATCCCGACAGCGTCGACATGGAGGAGCTGAAGCAACGCCTCCTGGTGACGCAGGCGCTCGAAGCCGCGAAGACCTATGAGGAGGGCGTCGTCACCGATCCGCGCGAGGCCGATGTCGGCTCGATCATCGGCTTCGGCTTTGCGCCTTACTCGGGCGGCACGCTCTCCTATATCGACAACATGGGCGCGGCGGCCTTCGTGAAGCTCTGCGAGAAGCTGGCCAAGGCCCATGGCGAGCGCTTCAAGCCGAACCGCCTGCTGAAGCGCATGGCCAAGACCGGCGAGAGCTTCTACGGCGCTGCGGAAAAGAAGGCGGCGGCCTGAGCAGGCGGCCCGCCATGGCCATAAGGCCGATCATCCGCTTTCCCGATCCGCGCCTGCGTGTGGCGGCCGAGCCTGTCACACGCTTCGACGCGGATTTGCGCGCGCTCGCCGACGATCTGCTCGACACGATGCGGGAGGCGCCCGGCGTGGGCATCACGGCTCCGCATCTTGGCCTGCCTCTGCGACTCGTCGTGCTGGAACTGGCGCCGGGGGAGGTCGGGGTCTACGTCAATCCGACGGTGCTCGAGGTTTCCGCCGACACGATCCGCCATGTCGAAGGCAGCGTCTCTATGCCGGGCGTGACCGAGGAGATCGAGCGGCCGGCGCGCGTGACGGTTCGCTATCGCGATCTCGACGGCATCGAGCGGATCGAGCCGGCCGAGGGGTTCCGCGCCGTCTGCCATCAGCACGAGATCGACCAGCTCGACGGCATCTTCTGGATCGACCGCCTGTCGCGGCTCAAGCGCGACAGGCTGATTGCGCGGTACAACAAGCTGCGGCGGGGGTAGCGAGGACCCCTTCGGGGGCGTGCCGTCATGCTCGGGCTTGACCCGAGCATCTCCAGACGCGGAGGCTCCCGAACTCGTCCTGCATGAGCTTCTCGGGTCACCGCTGCGCGGCGCCCGAGAATGACGGCTTGATAGCGGCGCCCTCAGTTCGCGACCGACCGGATCACCTGGCGCAGCTTGCCGATCAGTTCGTCCACCTGCGACTCCGTGATGATCAGCGGCGGCGAGAAGGCGATCGTATCGGCGGCGGTGCGGATCATCAGCCCTTCCTCATGGAAGGCGCGTTCGATGAATTCGTAGCCGCGCTTGCCGGGACCTTCCGCGCGTGGGGCGAGGTCGATGGCGCCGACCATGCCGAGTGTGCGGATGTCGACGACGTTCGGCTCGCCCTTCAGGCTCATCACGGCGTCGGCCCAGGCGCCTTCCATGGCGCGCGCCCGCTCGAACAGGCCTTCGTCGCGGTAGATGTCGAGCGATGCCAGGCAGGCGGCGGCGGCCAGCGGATGGCCCGAATAGGTGTAGCCGTGGAACAGCTCGATGACATTGTCCGGGCCGCCCATGAAGGCGTCGTAGATATGCTTGCGCACGATCACGCCACCCATCGGCACCGTGCCGGAAGTCACGCCCTTGGCGAAGGTGATCATGTCGGGGATCACGCCGTAACGCTCGGCGGCGAAGGCGAAGCCGAGACGCCCGAAGCCGGTGATCACCTCGTCGAAGATCAAGAGGATGCCGTGCTTGTCGCAGATCTCGCGCAGGCGCTTGAGATAGCCCTTCGGCGGCGGCAGCGCGCCGGTCGAGCCGGCCATCGGCTCGACGATCACGGCTGCGATGGTCGAGGCGTCGTGCAGGGCGACGATGCGCTCCAGGTCATCGGCGAAATGCGCGCCGTAGTCCGGCTCGCCCTTGCTGAAGGCCTGCTTCTCGCGGTCATAGGTGTGGGCGAGGTGGTCGACGCCGGTGAGCAGCGAGCCGAAGAACTTGCGGTTGTTCGACATGCCGCCGACCGAGATGCCGCCGAAGCCGACGCCGTGATAGCCGCGCTCGCGCCCGATCAGGCGGGTCTTGGCGGCCTTTCCCGAGACGTTCCAGTAGGCCAGCGCGATCTTGAGCGCCGAATCGGCCGCTTCCGAACCCGAGCCGGCGAAGAAGACATGGTCGAGATCGCCCGGCGCCAGCGCCGCGATCCGCGCCGCGGCGGCGAAGACCTTGGGGTGGCCGTACTGGAAGGACGGGGCGTAGTCGAGGTCGCGCGCCTGGGCCTGGATCGCCTGGATGATCGGCTCGCGGGCATGGCCGGCATTGCAGCACCACAGGCCGGCCGTGCCGTCCATGACCTGCTTGTTGTCGGGCGTGTAGTAGAACATGCCCTCGGCGCGCGCGACCATGCGCGGGTTCTTCTTGAACGACCGGTTGGCCGTGAACGGCATCCAGTAGGCTTCGAGGTCGTTCGGCGTGGCGATGGCGGAGGATGCTGACGTCATTCGAAGACCCCTGTGGATTAACCTTGGTTCAAGCTAGCAGGAGCAACCGGCCTGTAAATCGCCATCATGGCGCCCCAAGGCTGCGTCCCACGGATGACGGCTGGAGCCCGCTTGTGGGTGACGTTAGGTCGCCAATGGCGTAAACTCCCCAGAAGGGGGCGCAAACTGAACGGACCCCGATGGTGGAAGGCGCTGATGATCCTGGACGGCTGGACGTTCGAGCCGCGGCGATCATTCGCGCGGGTCTCGACCGCGTCCTCGTCTCGGACGCCTTTCGCGCCGCCCCCCAGCTTTCGGCGTTCCTGAATTTCGTCGTCGAGCGCACGGTGGAAGGCCGCGCGGCCGAGCTCAAGGGCTATACGATCGCGGTCGAGGGGCTTGGTCGGCCAGCCGATTTCAATCCGCAGCTCGATCCGATCGTCCGCGTCGAGGCCGGTCGGCTGAGGCGGGCGCTGGCGCAATATTACGCCGGCGAAGGCCGCGACGACCCCGTTCAGATCTCGATGCCGGTCGGCGGCTATGTTCCGGTCTTCACATGGTTCGGCGGCGAGGGGAACCGGGGCGCCTTCGAGGCCTCTGATGAGGCGCCCGAGCCGGATCGGCGTGCGGCGCGCCGTTGGGCTGGCCTGACTTTTGTCGCGCTGACGCTCGGCCTGCTCGCGCTCGGGTGGTGGTATCTGGCGCCGCGCGGGCCGCTCGTGTCGGAGGGGCCGAAGCCTGCTGCGGTCAGGCAGGCCGCCGGCGCACGGTCCGAGGTGGCGCCGGGGCTGCGCCTCATGCGCGTTGCAATCACCATTCCCAGTCCACCGTCCGACACGAGGCTCGCCGCGGTCCTGCGCCGCTTCTCGGCTCTGCTCGTCGACGCCATGGCGCGGTTCGACGATCTCGTGACGATCAAGGCGCCGCTGCCCGGCGCAGCCCTCGCCGACGAAGTTGACTACGTCATCGAGATCGATGCTCAGGGCCTCGACAGCGGGGCCGTGGGGCTTGCCCGCCTGCGCTCCGTCCGGGATGGGCGCATCGTCTGGACGACATCGTCGAGCCGCTCCTCGCTCGCGACGCTTCAGGAGAGCGATCTCGCCGAGATGGCGCGGCGGCTGGCAACGCGGCTGGCCGAGCCTTTCGGCATCATTCCCGCCGATGCGCGCCAGTCCCTGCCGTCTCCCGCCATCCGCTGCATCCTGAAGGCGTTCGACGCGCGTCGCGCGATGGTGCCCGAAATGCGCCTCGCAGCACGGCTTTGCCTGTCCCAGCTGGTCGAGCAGGATCCGGGCTTCTATCCGGCCTGGGCTCACCTCGCGATCATGACGCTGGGCGAGTACGGCGCGGCGCCCGCCGCCCAGGCCGCGGTCCCCCAGGACGACGCTGACATGCCTCGGCCTCCGCTCGATCGTGCGCTCGCGGCAGCCTTGACAGCACTCCGCCTCGCGCCGTCGAGCGCGCGAGCCTATCAGGCGTTGATGAAAGTGATGCTGCTGCGCGGCGTGACCGACGAGGCGATCCAGATGGGCAGCGAGGCGCAGACGCGCAACCCCTATGATCCTGAGATCCTGGCCGATGTCGGCGCGATGTATGTCCGGCTCGATCGCTCACTCGAAGGGCTGCCGCTGCTGGAGCGTGCGATCTCGCTCAGCGTCGCCCGCCCGACGCGCTACGATTTCTATGCCTTCCTCGGGACCTATCTCGTAGGCGCCGGAAAACCGTCTGATAATTACGCGGCGATGCTGGCCGCTGATTCCAGCCCTCTCAGCCTGCTTGGCCAAGCGCTCGACGCCGCTGCCGATGCCGACCCGGAGAGGCGGGCAAGGGCACTCGCGCGGCTGGCCGAGAAATCCCCTCTTTTTGCACAGGATCCGCGCGCTTTCCTCCAGAGGCGCGGCTTCGCCGGGCCCGTGATCGACCGGGTCCTGACCGCGCTCGAGCTGAACAAGCCATAAGCTCCGCGACGGGAATTGCGCCGGATGTGGCGGAACTGAGGCGGATCGCTCGCTTAACCGCGCCGGCAAGGTTAACCTGTCGCGCAAGACCGTGATTCGTTTCCTCATTCCGATTCCTTGACGTAGCGCGAACGCTGCCGTGGCACCTGCCCGCCTGAAAGCTCTGCATCCTCTCGCTGGCACCGTGACCGGTCTGTCGGCCGGTGCTGCGGTCGCGATCCTGCTTCCGGGCGGGCTCGGCTCGGCGCTCGGCCTCCTGGCCTCCGGAGCAGGGTTGATGCTGGCGATGCGAGCCTTCGAACAGCGCGGTCTCGCCCGGCACGAGCAGGCCATGGCCGGGCTCGGCGAGGTCAAGGTCAGGCTCGCCACCAATGCCATCCGCCTCGATGCCCTGTCGCAGCGTGTCGAGCAGATGCCGATGCGGGACGCCGATGCCGCGCCGGCGCGCGCCGCGATCCATGAATTGACGGCCGAGGTCGGCCTGCTCGGCGACCTGATCCATCAGGTCGCGACGACCCTTGCCGATCATGAGAACGTCCTGGCGCGCCTGCCGGAGCCTGCCGCTGCCGCGCCCCCTGCGGCGGCGCCTGAAGTGGTGCTCGATCCGGAAGCCGCGCGTCGGGCGCGGGCGGACAAGCTTGCGGCCGAACGTGCCGCTGCCGCCGCTGCCGAGCGGGAGGAAGCCGAGGCCGAGCGGGCAGCCCTGATCGGCAAGGCTCTCGGCGAAGGCCGGATCGAGGTCCATCTCCAGCCGATCGTCTCGCTGCCGCAGCGCCGGACCAGCGGCTATGAGGCGCTGGCGCGCCTGCGGCTGGACGAGAGCACGCTGCTCCTGCCGCATGAATTCATCGAGACCGTCGAGACGCGAGGCTTCGGTCCGACGCTCGACGCTCTCGTCCTGACGCGAGCCCTGGCGATCGCGCGCCATCTCGGCTCGAAGGATGGCGGCATCTTCGTCTCCTGCAATTTCAGCCGCGCGACCTGGGGGTCGTCGCGGGCGCTGGCGACCTTGACCCGCATCCTCGACAAATATCGCGAGCATTCCGGGCACCTCGTCATCGAGATGCCGCAGGCGGTGTTCCGCGAGCTCGATCCGACCAGCCTCGGCCTGCTCGGCGCGATGTCGGCGAACGGCGTGCGTTTCGCGCTCGACCAACTGGTCGATTTGCGCCTCGATCCGCGCGCCCTGTTCGATCGGGGCATCCGTTTCGTGAAGGCGCCCGCCGCCTTGCTGCAGGCTCATGTCGAGGGGCGCATCCACAGCGATATCGATGCCGGCGACCTCGCGGCCCTGCTGGCTCGCATGTCGATTACCCTCGTGGCCGATCAGGTCGAGGACAATCCGGCCGCTGCCGACATGATCGAGCTAGGTGCCACGATGGGGCAGGGGCTGGCCTTCTCGCCGCCACGCCCGGTCAAGCCCGAGGTCTTCGCCGAGCCGGAGCCTACGCCCGCGCCTGCCGCAGCTGCCGCGCCACTGCCGGTGCCGGCCGAGGCCGCGCGCCCGCCGCAGAACATCGTCGATCGATTGCTCGGCCAGGACAGGCGCGTGCCGGCCCCGCCCGCGCTTCCGGAAGCCGCGCCGCAGGAAGCGCGCCCCGAACGGCTGCCGTTCCGGGCCGTGCTGCGCCGCGCCAGCGCCTGACGCGCGGCCGTCTCCCGCGCTCTCCGGTTCCGCTTCCGACGAATCCCGTCTAGATCAGGCTTTGTCGTGGGGCGGCGCTCGCTTGCCTCATTTAGCCGCCGGAGATCGAGACAGTGTCGCCATCGGGGATCGCTTCCACCCTTCCGCTTTCGGGCTTCTCCGAGGTTGCGGATCGTTTCGATCTCTGCCTGTGCGATGTCTGGGGCGTGGTCCATAATGGCGTCGCCGCCTATCGCGATGCGGTCGCCGCGCTGATGCGGATGCGCGAGCAAGGCATCAGCGTTGTGCTCGTCACCAACGCGCCGCGCCCGGCGGATGTGATCATCGGCCAGCTCGATGGGTTCGCCGTGCCGCGCGAAGCCTGGGATGCGATCGTCACGTCAGGCGATGTCTGCCGCTCACTCATCCGCGAGCGCGCCGGCCAGCCGATGTATCGGCTCGGACCCGATCGGGACCTGCCGCTGATCGCTGGGCTCGACGTGCGCGAGACCTCCCCCGACGAGGCAGCCTACGTGCTCTGCACCGGCCTGTTCGACGACGAGAGGGATACGGCGGCGAGCTATGCCGACCTGCTCGCCGGCTTTGCTGCGCGCGGGCTCCCGCTGATCTGCGCCAATCCCGACCTCGTGGTCGAGCGCGGCGGGTGCATCATTCCCTGCGCCGGCTCGGTCGCGCTCGCCTATGAGGAGATCGGCGGCCGGGCGATCTATGCCGGCAAGCCGCATCGGCCGATCTATGAGGCGGCGGTGGCGGCGGCCGAGAAGGCGCGCGGCGCCGCGATTGCCCGCGACCGGATCTGCGCGGTGGGCGATGCGATCCGCACCGACATCGCTGGCGCTGACGCTTTCGGCGCAGCCGGCATTATGGTGCTGGCCGGCATCCACGCCCAGGATCTGATGGAAGCGTCATGGGAGGAGCGTCACGGCTGGTTCGGCCGGCAGACGCATCGCCCGGCCTATGCGATGCCGCATCTGGTGTGGTGATAACGGTCAGGCCGCAGCGCAGACCGATTCGATCTTCGTCTTAAGCGTCTGCGCGTTGAACGGCTTGACGATGTAGTTGCTGACGCCGGCCTTCTTGGCGGCGACGACGTTCTCGGTCTTCGATTCGGCCGTGACGATGATGAACGGCGTTTCCGACAGCGCCGTCTCCTCGCGGACCTTCTGCAGCAGCTCGAAGCCGCTCATCGGCTCCATGTTCCAGTCGGAGATGACCAGACCGTATTTTTTGTCGCGCATCTTCAGGATGGCCGTCGAGCCGTCCGAGGCGTCGTCGACATTCTCGAAACCGAGCTGCTTCAGCAGGTTGCGGATGATGCGGACCATCGTCTGGTAGTCGTCGACGACGAGGATCGGCATGGACGGGTCGAGAGCCATTCTGGTGCTCCAGGCATGATGGTCGCGGTGCTGGGAGATACCAGCACCGTGCCGCTCGCCGAGTTGATAGCTGCGGCGTCTTGCGAACCGGTTAATCCGATTGCGGACTGACGCAAGGGGAGTAAGAGCCTCTAACAGAACCTGGCGGGGTCTCGATGGGCTTTGGAGGAGTCGAATGCCAGGAGGAGCGCGCAGCCGATACCCTTCGATATCGGCAAGTCGGTCCGACGCCGCAGGCGGCCCTCCAAAACCCACCTTCGGCGCCGGCAATTCGACCGCCCGCGGCGTCGCGGCGCTTGCCGATACCAACGGTATCGGCTTCACCCCGCTCCTGGCGGAGCGGACGAATTGCCGACGTCGAGACCCCGCCAGGTTCTGTTAGAGGCTCTAAGGTGCGCCGCACCAAAGTCCAATTGCGTGGATGTTGCGGTTGCGAGATGCTTAATCGAATCGCAGACAGGAGGGCAAAGGCCCACGGGCCGCGCAGGATCCATGACAGTTCAGCCGATATCTGGCGGGCTTTACACCGTCCACGCCTTCGAGGACCTGGCCATTGGCCAGAGCGAAAGCCTGATGCGGACCGTCATGGAACGCGATGTCGCCCTCTTCGCCGAGCTCTCGGGCGATGCCAATCCGATCCATCTCTGCGACCAGTTTGCCGCCAGTACCAAGTTCGGCCAGCGTATCGCCCATGGCATGCTGACGGCGAGCCTCGTCTCTGCCTTGCTCGGGACGCGTTTGCCGGGGCCGGGCGCAGTCTATCTGTCGCAGACCTTGACCTTCCTCGCGCCCGTCAAGATCGGCGACGTCGTCACGGCCCGCGTCGAGGTCGTCGAGCTCGTGGCCGAGCGCCGCCGGGTGCGCTTCTTTTGCGAATGCCTCGTCGACGGCAAGGCCGTGATGGAGGGCGAGGCCTGGGTCGCGATGCCGCCGAAGCCGCGCGTTTGACGTGCTCGACCTGGCCAGTGGCCTTGACGCCCCGCCGGCCTTCGCCGCAAAGACGGTCATCGCCCCATCGTGAGGGCAGGTGGACGTTCCCGATTGATGCCATCCCAAGCCGATGAGCCATCGCGCCCCGAGCCGACGGCGGTGGTCCTCGACCTCGAAAAGCCCCTTCCGGATGCCTTGCGCGGCGCCGTCCTGGCGCTCGGCAATTTCGACGGCGTCCATCGCGGTCATGCCGAGCTGGCCCGTCGGGCGGCATCCTTGGCCGCTGAGCTAGGGACCCGGCCTGCCGCCTTCACCTTCGAGCCGCACCCGCGCAGCATCTTTCGCCCGGAAGAACCGGTCTTCCGGCTGACCTCGCCGCAGCTCAAGCTGGAACTGCTGGCCGATGCCGGCCTGCCGCAGGTCTTCGTCCTGCCCTTCGATCGCGAGATCGCAGCGCTTCCCGCCGAAAGCTTTGTCGATGATCTTCTGATCGGGCGGCTCGGCGCTCGCGGTCTGGTCTGCGGCTACGATTTCCATTTCGGCAAGGGCCGCACCGGATCGCCGGAAATGCTGCAGGCCCATGGCCTCGCCGCCGATATCCCGGTTTCGGTCGTGGCGCCCTATTCCTGGCAGGGCGAGCCCGTCTCCTCGACGCTGATCCGCACCGCGCTGGAAGCTGGCGACGTCGCGCGCGCCGCTTCTTTCCTCGGGCGCCCCTGGCAGGTGCGCGGCCTCGTCGCCCATGGCGACAAGCGTGGGCGCGAGCTCGGCTACCCCACCGCCAACATGCAGCTCGCCCGCGACTGCAAGCTGCGCCACGGCATCTATGCGGTCCGGATGAAGATCGACGGTGTCTGGCATGACGGCGTCGCGAGCTTCGGCCGCCGCCCGACCTTCGACGACGGCGCGCCGCGGCTCGAAACCTTCGTCTTCGATTTCTCCGGTGATCTCTACGGCCAGCGCGTCGACGTCGCCTTCGTCGACTGGCTGCGCGGCGAGGAGAAGTTCGATGCGCTCCCGGCCCTGATCGCCCAGATGGATGCCGACAGCGCCCGCGCCCGCGACATTCTGGCCAAGACCCCTGCTTTCGGCGCGCCGCCCTTCCTTCCTTGAGCTGCGCCTGCTAGAAGCCCCGCATGCCCGCCGAACGCGCTCTGCTGATCGATCTTTCCCGGCGAATTACGGGCCCGGCTGCCGCCTCGCGCTGAACCGCGCGGACGCTTGCGCAGTCCGGGTTGAAGACCGCTTTTCCCGTTTCACGCGTGGACGCCCGCGGCCTATCGATCGGCCCGCCGTCCCGACTGTCCGAGCCGGATGATGACCGACAAGACCAACAACGCCAAAGCCGCTGAGACCGCTGCCGCTGGCGTCGATTATTCGCAGACGCTCTTCCTGCCCCAGACCGAGTTCCCGATGCGCGCCGGCCTGCCGCAGCGCGAGCCGGAACTGCTCGCCCGCTGGGCCAGGATCGACCTCTATCGCAAGCTGCGTGAGGCCGGGCAGGGGCGGGACCGCTTCGTCCTGCATGACGGCCCTCCTTACGCCAACGGCAACATCCATATCGGCCATGCGCTGAACAAGGTGCTGAAGGACCTCGTCACGCGCTCGCAGCAGATGCTGGGCTACGATTCCAACTATGTGCCGGGCTGGGACTGCCACGGCCTACCGATCGAGTGGAAGATCGAGGAGCAGTACCGCGCCAAGGGCCTGAACAAGGACGATGTTCTGGTCGTCGAGTTCCGCAAGGAATGCCGCGCCTTCGCCGAGCACTGGGTCGATGTCCAGCGCGAGGAGTTCAAGCGCCTCGGCGTCGAGGGCGACTGGGCCCATCCCTACCTGACCATGGCCTATCCGGCCGAGGCGCAGATCGCTCGCGAGATCATGAAATTCGCCGAGACCGGCCAGCTCTATCGCGGCTCCAAGCCGGTGATGTGGTCGGTGGTCGAGAAGACCGCGCTGGCCGAGGCCGAGGTCGAGTACGAGGAGCACACGAGCGACACGATCTATGTGGCGTTTCCGATCGTTTCGGTCTTCATCGACCGCACGTCGCGCGATCCGGATCTCGAGATCAACCGTGAAACCTTCTCCCAACTGGCGCTCAAATCGAGTGTTCTGATCTGGACGACCACGCCCTGGACGATCCCCGGCAATCGGGCGATCTCCTACAGCCACAAGGTCGCCTACGGCGTCTACAAGGTGACGGCTGCGCCTGAGAACAACTGGGCCAAGGTGGGCGCGACCTATATCCTCGCCAAGAACGTTGCCGAGAGCGTCTTCAAGGCGGCGAAGGTCGAGGCGTTCGAGCTCGTGATGGACGCGCCTGCTGCGATGATCGCCGGTCTAACCGCTGCCCACCCGCTGCGCGGCCACGGCTATGACTTCGACGTTCCGCTGCTCGACGGCGACCATGTCACCGACGATGCCGGCACGGGCTTCGTCCACACCGCGCCGAGCCATGGCCGCGAGGACTTCGACGTCTGGATGGCCAATGGCCGCCAGCTTACCGAGCGCGGCATCGAGACCCGCATCCCCTATACCGTCGATGCCGATGGGCGCTTCACCAAGGAGGCTCCGGGCTTCGAGGGCGCGCAGGTCATCACCGACAAGGGCGACAAGGGCAACGCCAACGACGTCGTCATCAAGGCGCTGGTCGAGGCCGGCAACATCATCGCGCGCGGCCGCCTGAAGCATCAGTATCCGCATAGCTGGCGCTCGAAGAAGCCGGTGATCTTCCGCAATACGCCGCAATGGTTCATTGCCATGGACAAGCCGATCGGCGAGGCCGGGGCGCCGAACGCGGCCGATCCGCAGCCGGTCGCCGGCGGCAATGCCGATACGCTGCGCAACCGCGCGCTGAAGGCGATCAAGGAAACCGAATGGGTGCCCGCCGCCGGCGAGAACCGCATCACCGGCATGATCGCCAATCGTCCCGATTGGGTCGTCTCGCGCCAGCGCGCCTGGGGCGTGCCGATCACGGTCTTCGTCGAGAAGGAGACCAAGGACATCCTCGTCGATGCCAGGGTCAATGCCGCGATCGCCGAGGCTTTCGAGGCGGAAGGCGCGGATGCCTGGTTCACCGATCTGGACGGCGCCCGCTTCCTCAAGCCCTTCGGCTATGATCCGGCCAAGTACGAGCGCGTCACCGACGTGCTCGACGTCTGGTTCGATTCCGGCTCGACCCATGCCTTCACGCTGGAGAAGCGCGCCGACCTGCGCGCCCGCCGCCGCGGCGATGGCGGCAAGGACCGCGTGATGTATCTCGAAGGCTCGGACCAGCATCGCGGCTGGTTCCATTCGAGCCTGCTGGAAAGCTGCGGCACGCGCGGCCGCGCGCCCTACGACATCGTCCTGACCCATGGCTTCTGCCTGGACGAGAAGGGCGAGAAGATGTCGAAGTCGAAGGGCAACGTCACTGCCCCGCAGGACGTCATCAAGGATAGCGGCGCCGACATCCTGCGCCTCTGGGTCGCGGCGGCCGATTATTCGGACGACCTGCGCATCGGCAAGGAGATCCTCAAGACCTTCGTCGAGACCTATCGCAAGCTGCGCAACACCATGCGCTGGATGCTCGGCACGCTCGCTCATTTCAGCGAGGATGTCCGCGTCTCCGATCCGCAGGCCATGCCGGAACTGGAGCGGCTGATGCTGCACAGGCTCGCCGAGCTCGGGCCGCAGGTCGAGGAAGCCTATCGCACCTATGACTACAAGAAGGTCGTGTTCCTGCTCTCGCAGTTCATGAACACCGAGCTCTCGGCCTTCTATTTCGACGTCCGCAAGGACGCGCTCTATTGCGATCCGCTGTCGAGCCATGTCCGCAAGAGCGCGCTGACCGTCGTCGACCATCTCTTCCGCTGCCTGACGACCTGGCTCGCCCCGATCCTGGTCTTCACGGCAGAGGAGGCCTGGCTCGACCGCTATCCCGAGAAGAAGGCGGGCGAGGGCTCGGTCCATCTCGAGCGCTTCGTCGCGGCCAAGGCGGACTGGCTCGATCCGGAACTGGCCGAGCGCTGGAGCAAGATCCGCCGCGTGCGCCGCGTCGTCACCGGTGCGCTGGAATTGGAGCGCGCGGCCAAGCGCCTCGGCTCCTCTCTGGAGGCAGCGCCGCGGGTCTTCGTCTCCGACAGCGATCTCTATGCCGCCTTGTCCGGTGCCGATCTCGCCGAGATCAGCATCACCTCGGGCATAGGCATCGAGAGCGGCGAGGGGCCGACGGATGCCTTCCGCCTCGCCGATGTGCCCGGCGTCGCGGTCGTGCCGCATCGTGCGGCCGGCATCAAATGCGCCCGTTCCTGGAAGTATTTCGACCCGGCGACGGCCGACAAGGCTTATCCACAGGTGACGCCGCGTGACGCCAAGGCTCTGAAGGAGCTGGGAGTGCGCGCCTGATGACGCCTGCCCGTGGCTTTGGATTGGCTGTCGTCCTGATCGTCTTCGTCGCCGATCAGCTCCTCAAGTCGTGGCTGCTCTACAGTGTCGGGCTGGCCGAGAACGGGCCTTACGATCTCACGTCCTTCCTGACGATCGTGCTCGCCTGGAATCGCGGTATCTCCTATGGGCTGTTCCAGCAGGGCACGGATCTTGGCCGCTGGTTCCTCGTCGTCATCTCCTTCGTCGCGGCCATCTGGCTCTGGCGCTGGATGTGGCGCGAGCAGCGGCGCTTCACGGTGCTGAGCCTCGCGCTGATCATCGGCGGGGCGCTCGGCAACGGGCTCGACCGCGCCGTCTATGGCGCGGTCGTCGACTTCGTCCATGTCCACTGGGGCAATTTCAGCTGGTATATCTTCAACATCGCCGACGTCGCGATCGTTGTCGGGGTGCTCGGCCTGCTATATGAGTCCTTCCGCTCGAGCGCGGAAAACACAGCTTAACGACGGTCTCGCCATTGTTTTGCCGTTCGTCTGGGTTTTGAGACGGGGCGAGATTGTCCGAAGGGAGATTTGACATGGCCGGACGCATTCGCGTGGCTCATCTGCTCATCGCCGGCGGGCTTATGCTCGTGGCGTCGCCCGCCTTTGCGCAGGACGGCATGCTGTTCAAGAATCTGATGGAAGGCACCTTCGGCCGAGGCGAAGGCGCTGATATCGACTATCGCGAGCGGGCCCCGTTGGTCGTTCCGCCGAATTCGACCCTGCCGCCGCCGCAGCAATCCGCGAGCACGCGCAATGCCGCCTGGCCCAAGGATCCGGATGTGCAGCGCCGCAAGGAAGACAAGAACCGCCGTTACGTTCCCGCCGACGGCGTAAAGGACAATCCGCTGCTGTCCGCCGAGGAAATCCGCCGCGGCCGCAGCACCACCGCGTCGCAGAGGACCGCTGCGCCCTACCGTGAGAACGACCTCTACAACAACGTCATCGGGCCGATCCGCATCGGCAAGGAACAGGCCGCACGCTACAACGAGGAGGCTGAGAAGCAGCTCTCCTACGGTTCCGAGCCGCCGCGCCGCACCCTGACCGAGCCGCCGACCGGCTATCGCCGCCCCGCTGCAACCGCGGCGTTCGGGCCGGGCGTCAGCGGTCCCGTCGAGAACACGCAGGCCGTCGGCGAGCGCGAGTTCGTGACCGGCCAGAAGCCCATGATGGGCCGGTGAGCAGGCTTGCCGGCGGCCGCGCCGCCTCTTGCCGAAACGCGGTGGCTTGACCAAGTTGGCTATCAGGGCGGGCGCATCGTGCCCGCCCTTTCTTGTCTGAGCGTGGAGACGATCTGAGGTGAACAGTCATGCGCACCGGGCCGACCTGGCGGAGCCGGTCGAAACGTTCCGGTTGGCCAACGGCCTCGATGTCGTCGTGGTGAAGGACCTGCGCGCGCCGGTCGTCACCCATATGGTCTGGTATCGCAACGGCTCGGCCGATGATCCGGCCGGCAAGTCCGGAATCGCGCATTTCCTCGAGCACCTGATGTTCAAGGGCACCGAACGCTGGCCGGCCGGCGAATTCTCGAAGATCGTCGCCGGCTTCGGCGGCCAGGAGAACGCCTTCACCTCTTTTGATTATACCGCCTATTTCCAGCGCGTGCCGAAGGAGCATCTGCGCGCGATGATGGATTACGAGGCCGACCGGATGACCGGCCTCTCCTTCGACGAGAGTGTGGTGGCGCCCGAGCGCGACGTGGTGCTGGAGGAGCGGCGCATGCGCGTCGATTCCGACCCGGCCGCCCAGCTCGGCGAGGAATTCTCCGCGACCCTGTTCTTCCACCATCCCTACGGCACGCCGATCATCGGCTGGGAGCACGAGATCGAGCGCCTGAGCCGGGACGACGCCTTCGCCTATTATCAGCGCTTCTACACGCCTGAGAACGCGATCCTGGTCGTCGCCGGCGACACCGATGCCGCTGAGGTTCGTCGCCTTGCCGAAGAGACTTACGGCAAGATCGCGGCCCGCGGCGCGGCGCCCGTCCGCTCCCGCCCGATCGAGCCGGAGCCGCGCGCCTCGCGCCGCGTGCAGCTCAACGATCCGCGCGTGCAGCAGCCTTCCCTGCGCCGCGGCTGGCTGACCCCGACCTATACGGCTGGCGAACGCGACGAGGTTCTGGCGCTCGAACTCGTCGCCGAGATTCTCGGCGGCGGCACGACCTCGCGGCTTTATCGCAAGCTCTGCGTCGAGAGCGAGCTGGCCGCTGGCGCCAGCGCCTATTTCATGGGCTCGATGGTCGATCGCGCCGCCTTCCAGGTTTCCGCCAGTCCGCGCCCTGGCGTCGAGATGGCGGCGATGGAAGCCGGGCTCGATGCGGCGCTCGCCGCCTTCCTGGCTGACGGCCCGAGCGAACTGGAGCTGGCCCGGGCCCGCACCCGGCTGGTTGCCGAAACGGTCTTCGCCCGCGATAACCAGTCTTCGCTGGCCCGCATCTTCGGCTCGGCCTTGGCCGTGGGCGAGACGGTCGAGGATGTGCTCGCCTGGCCCCAGCGCATCGAGGCCGTCGGCCGGGATGCCGTGATCGAGGCGGCGCGCCGCTATCTCAAGCCTGATCGCAGCGTCACCGGCCTGTTGCTGCCGGCTTGACGCCGCCGTCCCATCGAACGGGCGGAGATCACGCTCCGCCGACAGGAAGCGACATGAACGCCCCCATTCCGACGCCCAAGCTCAACACGGCCGGTCCGGCCATCGCCGTCCAGGTCGTCCGCTCGCCCGGCGGCGTCGAGGCCTGGCTGGTCGAGGAGCACAGCCTGCCCCTGATCGCGGTTGATTTCGCCTTCGATGGCGGCGCCAGCCGCGATCCCGCCAACGCCGCCGGCAGCGCTTATCTGATCTCCGGTCTGCTCGACGAGGGCGCCGGGGATCTCGACGCCGAAGCCTTTCAGGGCCGGATGGCAGACCACGCCATCAGCCTCGGTTTCGACGCCCGCCGCGACGATTTCCACGGCCATCTCCAGACGCTCTCCACGCATCGCGACACGGCTTTCGACCTGCTCGGGCTGGCGCTCAACCAGCCGCGCTTCGATGCCGACGCCGTCGACCGCGTTCGGGCTCAGGTCATCGCCGGACTGCAGCGCCAGGCGAAGAACCCCGAGGTGATGTGCCGCAACGCTGTCTACGCCGCGGCCTTCCCGGGGCATGCCTATAGCCGGCCCGAGAAGGGCGATATCGACAGCGTCTCCGGGCTGGAAGCGCCGGCGCTGAAGGCGTTGCGGCCGACGCTGCTCGATCGCGCCGGGCTCAAGATCGTCGTCGTCGGCGACATCACGGCGGCCGAGCTCGCCGGGCGGCTCGATGCGCTCTTCGGTGAGTTGCCCAAGGGCGAGGCCCGCCCGCGCCCGGCACAGCCCTTGCCGATTCAAGGTCTTGGCCAGACCCATGTCATCGATCTCGACGTGCCGCAGACCGTGCTGCGCTTCGTCGGGCCGGGCCTGATGTGGGACGATCCCGATTTCATCCCGGCGAGCGTTCTGAACCATATCCTCGGCGGCTCCGCCTTCACCTCCCGCCTCTTCATGGAAGTGCGCGAGAAGCGCGGTCTCGCCTATGGCGTCTCCTCCAGCCTGATGCCGTTGCGCGAGAGCGCGATGTTGGTCGGCGGCACCGCCACCCGCAACGACCGCGCCGCGGAATCGATGAAGGTCATCCGCGAGGAGATGCTGAAGCTCGCCGAGGAAGGCCCGACCGAGCATGAGGTCGAGGAAGCCAAGCGCTACATTATCGGCTCCTATCCGCTGCGCTTCGACACCTCGCCGAAGATCGCCGGCGAATTGCTGGCGCTCGCGCTGCGCGGCGACACGCCGGATTTCCTCGCCCGCCGCAACGGCCTCTTCGCCGCGGTGACGCTCGACGACGTCAGGCGCGTCGCACGGCGCCTCTTCGGCAACCCTGACCTGCTCGTGCAGGCGGTTGGCAAGCCCGTCGGGCTGGTCTGAAATAGGGCATCGTCTCCTCGTCGATACGGATAGGTCTACATGCTCCAGCAAAGCTTCGATCTCGCGCTCGAATCCAAGGTCGGCAAGGGCGGTATTCCCCATGCGGCCTTCGAGACGGCGCTGGCCGATCTCAAGCCCGCGCTGGCGAAGCTGCAGGGGCAGGCGAAGGACGGTTCGCTCCCGCTGCTGAAGCTGCCAAGCGATACCGCCGATCTCGGGCCGGTGAAGGCCGCTGCCGAACGGCTCAAGGCTGGCGGAACCACCGATGTGCTGGTGCTCGGAACCGGGGGCTCCAGTCTCGGCGGCCAGACGCTGGCGCAGCTCACCGGCTACGGCATCGCCGGACTGTCGCAGTTCACCGCGGGTCCGCGCGTCCATTTCATCGACAATCTCGACCCGGCGACCTACGCCGCCCTGCTTGCCAAGCTGCCGCTCAAGACGACGAAATTCGTCGCCATCTCGAAATCGGGCGGCACCGGCGAGACGCTGCTGCAGTCGATCGCGGCGATCGAGGCTTTGCGCGGCGCTCACTTGACCGATCAGCAGATCGGCACGCATTTCGAGGGACTGTCCGAGCCCGCCAAACCCGGCAAGCTTCACCCCTTGCGCGCTTTGCTCGAGCCCTTCGGCACGCCCTTTCTCGAGCATCACACCGATGTCGGCGGGCGCTATTCCGTGCTGACCAATTGCGGCCTGCTGCCGGCCGCCGTGCTCGGCCTCGATATCGAAGCGCTCAGGCTCGGTGCCGGTCGCGCCGTGGCCCCGCTCTTCGCCGGCAAGGACGTCCGCGAGACGCCGGCGGCGGTCGGCGCCGCGCTGCATCTCGCCGCGATGCGCTCGGGCAAGAACATCGCCGTGCTGATGCCCTATGCGGACAAGCTCGCTTTGCTCACCCGCTGGTGGATGCAGCTTTGGGCCGAGAGCCTGGGCAAGGACGGGCAGGGGACGCAGCCCGTCGGCGCGCTCGGGCCGGTCGACCAGCATTCGCAGCAGCAGCTCTATCTCGCCGGCCCGAAGGACAGGTTCTTCACCGTCGTGACGACCGGCGTGAAGGGCAAGGGCCCGCAGATCGATGCCGCCCTGGCCGAGAAGATCGGCCAGGCCGATTTCGCCGGCAAGACCATCGGCGACATGGTGGCGGCGCAGGGCATCGCCATGATCGACACCTTCGCCAAGAACGGCTGCGCGGTCCGCCACTTCCATGTCGAGCGCATCGACGAGACCAGCCATGGCGAGATGCTGATGCATTTCATGCTGGAGACGATCCTCACCGGCTATGCGATGGGCGTGGACCCGTTCGACCAGCCGGCGGTGGAGGAAGCAAAGCTCCTCGCCAAGCGCTATCTTGCCGAAGGGCGGGCTTGAAACGCATGCTGTCCTCCTCCCCTTGCGGGAGAAGGTGCCCCGTAGGGGCGGATGAGGGGCTCGCGACGCTTTCCGTCATTGCGAGCGCAGCGAAGCAATCCAGGGGACGTAGAGCGCTGCCGCTCCTGGATTGCTTCGTCGCTTCGCTCCTCGCAATGACGAGAAGCGTCGTGCGCGCCCTCACCCCAACCCTCTCCCGCAAGGGGAGAGGAGGCAGCGCGCCTTTGATGATCGCTCCTGTGGAATTGTCATGACCGTCCGCCGCCTCGATCCCGTTCTGGTCGACCGCATCGCCGCCGGCGAGGTGATCGAGCGGCCGGCTGCGGCCGTGAAGGAGCTGGTCGAGAACGCGATCGATGCCGGCGCGCGGTCGATCGCCGTCACCATTCAGGGCGGCGGGCGCGAACTGATCCGCGTTGTCGATGACGGCGCCGGTATGACGCCCGAGGACCTTGAACTCGCCGTCGACCGTCATGCCACCTCGAAGCTCCCCGACGGCGATCTCTTCGCCATCGACACGCTCGGCTTCCGCGGCGAGGCCTTGCCCTCGATCGGCTCGGTCGCAAGGCTCTCGATCGCGACGCGCCGCCGCGATGCCGCGCAGGGCTCGGGCCTCGTGGTCGAGGCCGGCGAGAAGGGCGTCGTCCGTCCCGTCGCCGCCGCGCCCGGCACCCGCATCGAGGTCAGCGACCTCTTCATCTTCACGCCGGCTCGCCTGAAATTCCTGAAGAGCGACCGGGCCGAGGCGCAGGCCGTCTCCGAGATGCTCAGGCGCCTCGCCATCGCCCATCCCGAAATCCGGTTCTCGCTCGAAGGCGAGCATATCAGCGCCTTCGACTGGCCGGCCGAGCCGATCGGGGAGGAGGGCCTGCTGCGCCGCCTCGGCCGGGCGCTCGGCCGCGATTTTCCCGAGAATGCGCTGCGCATCGAGGCTGAGCGCGAGGGCTTCGGCATCTCCGGCTTCGCCGGCCTGCCGACCTTCCATCGTGGCACCTCGGCCGGCGTGCATCTCGCGGTGAATGGCCGCCCGGTGCGCGACAAATTGCTGCTTTCGGCCGTGCGCGGCGCCTATGCCGATGTCGTGCCCTCGGACCGGCATCCCGTGCTCTTCCTCGATATCGGCTGCGATCCGCGCTCGGTTGACGTCAACGTTCATCCGGCCAAGAGCGAGGTCCGCTTCCGCGATCCTGCGCTGGTCCGCGGCCTCGTCGTCTCGGCCTTAAAGGCGGCGCTCGCCGCCGCCGGCCACCGCGCCACCACGACGGGCGGCGCCCGCACGCTCGATGCGTTCCGCGCCGTGCTCTCGATGGGTGGCAGTGGCAACGCGATCCCACGTCCTTCCTTCCTGCAGGCGCCAAGCTGGAGCGCACCGGCCCCGCTCCCGATGAGCGCCCCGCAATCCGGCTTCTCCGATTTCGCCGCGCCCTCGGCCGATGCCCGCGCGCATCTCGCCGAACCCTCGGCCGACGCGCTCGACCGGCCGCTCGGCGCCGCCCGCGCTCAGGTCCACGAGACCTATATCGTCGCCCAGACCCGCGAGGGTGTGGTCATCGTCGACCAGCACGCCGCCCATGAGCGCCTCGTCTATGAGCGCCTCAAGGCCGAGCGCGCCCGCAACGGCATCGCCCGCCAGCCCTTGCTCTTGCCCGAGGTGGTCGAACTCGACCCGGTCGATGCCGACCGCCTGATCGCGGCAGGGAGCGAGCTCGAAAGCCTCGGCCTCGTGCTGGAATCTTTCGGTCCCGGCGCGGTTCTGGTGCGCGAGGCGCCGAGTCAACTCGCCGGCGGCAATCTCCAGCGCCTCGTCCGCGACGTTGCCGATGCGCTGGCCGAGCATGGTACGGCCGGCTCGCTGGAGCGCCGGCTCGACCATGTCCTGGCGACGATGGCCTGCCACAACTCGGTGCGCGCCGGCCGCCGCATGCGCCCCGAGGAGATGGACGCGCTTTTGCGCGAGATGGAGGTCACGCCGAATTCCGGCCAGTGCAACCATGGCCGGCCGACCTATGTCGAGCTGAAGCTCTCGGATATCGAGCGGCTGTTCGGGCGGCGGTGAAAGGGGAGTGTCTGCTTTCGACCCTTTGCGGACGTTTATGATGCATCTAATCGGGGGGCGGCAACCTTGTCGAAACCGCAGGCTGCCCACATGAATCGCCCCGAGGAGCTACCGAAACGGACTGGCCAATCCGAAAATCGCTGCCCAGCAGGCTGACCTCGGTTCGGCATAAGAAGGTTGAACCATCCTCTGTCCTCGAGAACTCGACCAAGGCACGGACTCCACCGCGAGCCCGTTGGAAGGATAGGATCGTGCCGCGAACATTTGGTTCAGTAGCGAGTCGCCGCTGGTCGGCTTGCTGGCGCCATATCATCGCGGCACCGAACGAGACGAAGAAGCTCAACATGATCCCGGCGAACCAGA
Organism: uncultured Allobosea sp.; assembly: GCF_945956895.1. Classification (GTDB taxonomy): domain Bacteria; phylum Pseudomonadota; class Alphaproteobacteria; order Rhizobiales; family Beijerinckiaceae; genus Allobosea. The sequence continues at coordinate 68,533 of NZ_CAMFJF010000012.1, forward strand.
GTACTGCAATCCGTTCCGAGCGAGACGCTGACGACCATCCTAACACTACCAGTCTCATCCCCAGTCGCGACCTTGCAACATCTTCAAGCCACCGAAGTTAAAAGTCCGCTTTCGCCCCGTTGCCGACCTTCTCCTTTATAGATTCGTAGGGGTCATTAGATATTCATGCCGCTTCCCAAAAATAGGCCCCCGCCTTGCTTGAAGCGATTCTCGGCTTTTCCGTCCGCCTCGTTTGGTTCATGCTGACCCAATGGATCGGCTATTGGACAGGCCGAGCGGCAATACAAGCCCTGTCGTTTGGTCGGCTGGATGTCGCCGACTTAGGGTATTACAATCAGAAAACCTTCAAGCCACTGTGGTATAACGGCAGGCAACCAGTCGTTTCCTTCTGGATTGCGATTGGTTTAGGGCAGTTCCTGTGGTTCGGGATCATTGCCGGCGCTATAGTTTATCTTACACGCGGTTAGGCGGCATGTCCGCAAACGATCTGCCGCCGACATTGGCTTAAAAATTTAAAATCGAAAGTAGACACTAGCGATTGGAAAATTTGGCGCGAGCATCTTTTCAGATCGGGTTGATGAATGAAACAAAGAACCGTTGAAATTATATCGAAGATTGGATTGGTGTCTTCGGGGTTTATATTTTTATACTACCCGATAGGGAGATATTTCGGAAGCAGCGAGCAGCAGTCATTCGCAATATCAGTAATCGTTTTTCTCTGCACGCTTCTCACATTGGTCGCCGCTGGATTGATTCTATTGATCGACAAAATTCGCAACGGGTGAGCGAGTAAGGGCGTATCCAGATACACTTCGTCTGCAACGACCGCTAACGATCCAAGCCGGCGCTCGCCCGGCTTCCGGCTCACTTCAGCTTCGTCTTCACTGCTGGGAAATCGCGCCAGAAATGGCCGCTGCCTCTCCGGATGACTGCGTCCTGCGGCAGGATCTCGAAGGGCGTATGGGCCGGCAGGGTGCGCAGGTCATTGAAGCGGGTGGTGAAATCGCTGCCCCTGAGCAGGTCGAACAGATCCTCGAAACGATTGATGACGAAATAGCTCGCCTGGAAATCGTCGATGTAATAGCCGGTGCGCAAGACGCGCTCGAGATTGAAGGCGAGGTGATGGGCGGAGGGGTCGTCCACCACATATTTCGCCTCGCCGAAGGACGAGACGATGCCGGCGCCGTAGATGCGGATGCCTTCGGGCTTTCGGATCAGCCCGAATTCGATGGTGTACCAGTTGAGGCGGGCAAGGAACTTCACCCCCTTGGTCTCGACCGCCACCAGGCCGATGCGGCCATATTCGTTCATGTAGTCGGCATAGGCGGGATTGGTCAGCAGCGGCACATGGCCGAAGACATCGTGGAAGACGTCCGGCTCTTCCAGATAGTCGAGCTGCTCGCGGCTGCGGATGAAGGTCCCTGCCGGAAACTGGCGGTTGGCCAGCATCTGGAAGAAGGGACGCGACGGGATGAGCCCCGGCACCGCGACCACCTCCCAGCCGGTCAGCCGTCGCAGGCGTTCATTCATGTGCGCGAAATTCGGTATGCCTTCGGGGCCGATGCCGAGGGCTGCAAGGCCGTCGAGATATTCCTGGCAGACATGGCCTTTCAGGGTCTGCTGCTGGCGCTCGAACAGGATGCGCCAGATCGCGTGGTCCTCGGGCGTGTAGCGCTCCCAGCCCTGGTCGATGATGCAGTCATCGACGGTCTGGGCGGTCAAAACGGCATGTCCGGACATCGCCTTCACTCCTGAGAGCCGATATCGCCTGCGAGGCTCCACATCGTCATAACGTCCGACATGGCCTCTCGGATCCGCCAGCGCCGCAGGCGAAGCTAGAATACTCCCTTGGCGGCTGGGCGCGAAGGACGCTTCCGGCCGGCCGCTGCAATGGCGTTGCTTGGAAACAGAAGTCCTCCCCCGGGGAGCGCGGCTGGGCTGGAGGGCCGTTTGCAGTCCGACGTAGAACGGTCTGCCGGCCGGGCCGCTTTGATCCTTACGACTGGACGCGCAGCACCAGCACCTGCGTCTCGCCGTAAGCCCGTCGCTCCAGCTCCTCGCAACCGCCAGCCGACCGATGTCGAACTGAAGTCGTCGGATATCGAGCGATTGTCCGGGCGGCGATAGGGTCAGGTCGGACGGTAGAAGCCGCGGTCGAGGTTCCAGAGCGTCATTCCGGCATCGCCGGATTGCGGAAACCACTGTTCGTCGACGATGGCCTGAAGCTCGCGTCGTGCAGCAATATAGTCGACCGCGAGGTTGGCATGGGCGGCCGTGAGGCGGACCTGCATGTTGGGGTGCCCAAATAAGCTCATGAGGATTCGCCTCTGGTCTCCGGGGCGGGCCTTGAGCTCGTTCTGGATCGCCAGAATCTGATCGTAGCGTTTATTGTAGCTGGCGATCGCGTTGCCCTCGAGGGCGTCGTATTGCTGGATGCAAAGCTGCTCGAAGAGGTCTTTCAGCTCTTGGGCTGTGAGTGCTGTCAGCTTGGATGCGGTCATTTCAGCACCTTGAAAAGCCTAAGAGCCTCATGTCCAATTTCCACGTGTTCGGTCCAACTCTTGTCGCGCAGATAATCACGCGGTGAGAGTTGGCTGTAATTGATATTCTTCTTTGCATACCACCCCGTGATCTCGTGGTGCTTGTATCGCGGGATGCTGACGACATTGTCGGTGCCGTCAATGGCGGCGGATGAAAAGCCTTCACGCGAGCCCGCGCCCTGCTCGACGATATGGTGGTCGTCATAGCCCCGCCGCCCCTTGCCGACCTGCTCCTGAAGCTCCCCGAGCGATTTCGGCTCGTCCTGATAGGATCGGATCGAGGGCCATTCCGTATAAAGCCAGTGACCGACTTCGATTGCCGTGACGACGGCGCCGATCGGCCCGGTCCGTCTCAGCGCCTGGCGCGCGATCGCCTTTGCCAGCGCCTTCGCGGCCTTGGTCTTCGCCTGTTGGTCTTGGGGCGGGTCCTTGACGGGATCGAGCGCCGGACCGCCATTGTCGCCGATGCCCGGCCGCCGGTTTTGGCCGCTGCCCTCGCCGCCGCCCCACTGGCCGCCTTCCGGGCTGCCCGCCGGAATACGCGGTTGATCGGGGTTGAACCCGCCCTTCTCGACGAGCGCCCGCAAACGGGCGAGGGCGCGCATCAAGCGTTCGCCAACGAGATGGCACGCGAGGGTATGGCGGCGGGCCGTCAGCACAAGCCCGCAAGGTTCGATGGATCTGAGGATTGGCATCCGGCGCCTGGTCTCCGCGGCGGATGCGGAGATTAAGCGCGGAAATGGAGCCGGGGATAAGGTCTCCGCGCGCTCGCGTTACGCGACGCGCAGCACCAGCACCTGCGTCTCGCCGTAACCCCGCCGTTCCAGCTCCTCGAAGTCGTCCGGCAGGCCAATTTCGGCATCTGCCGCCTCTTCCAGCACGATCAGCGCGTCCGGCGCCAGCCAGCCGCCTTCGCGGGCGGAGATCAGCGCCTTCTCGCCCAGCCCCTTGCGATAGGGCGGGTCGCAGAAGACAAGACCGAACGGCGCCATGCCGGTGATCGGGCCGAGCTTGGTCGCGTCGCGGCGGAAGATGCGGCTGAAGCCGGCAAGCCCCAGCGCCATCTGGTTCTCGCGGATGATGCCGCGGGCCTCGGTGCCGTCATCGACCAGGAGTGCAAAACCGGCGCCGCGCGACAAGGCTTCGAAGCCGAGCGCGCCCGTGCCGGCGAAGAGATCGAGCACGCGCGCGCCCTCGATTGCGTCGCCATAGGCGTGGACGAGCACGTTGAACAGGGATTCCCGCAGGCGGTCCGAGGTCGGCCGGATGCTGCCGATCCCCGGTTTCGGGCCGGCCAGAGGCCGGCCGCCCAGACGTCCGCCGACAATCCGCATCGCTTAGCCGCGGTTCCCGCCACGCGGGCCGCCGCCGGGGCGCGGGCCCTTGCCGCCGCCCGGTCGTCCACCGCCGGGCTTGCCGCCGAAGGGGCGTCCGCCACCGGCCGGGCGATCCGAGGAGCGCGAGCCGAAGCCCTTGCCACTCGGCTTGTCACCGAAGCTGCGGCCACGGGGCCGATCATCGCCCGAGCGCTCCGAAGAGCGTGCGCCGAAGCTCTTGCCGCCGAAACCCCTGCCGCTGGGCTTGTCGTCGAAGCTGCGGCCGCGCGGCCGGTCCTCGGATGAACGCTCGCGGAAGGCGCGGGCAGGGCGCTCGGAGCCGTCACGCGGGGGACGGTCGGGACGCTCGCCACGCGGGGCGCGATCCTCCCAAGGGCGGTCGCCGCCGCGATCGCGTCCGCCGGCCTCGCTGCGCGGACGCCGTGCGGGCCGCTCATCGCCACCGGTGCGGGTGAGGGGGCGCTGGGTGCGCGCCTCGTCGCCGCCACGCTCTTCGCGACCGCGTTCCTGGCGCGGCATGCGGTCGGGCCTGCGCTTGCTCTCGCGGGCGGGCGCGGCGCGTTCATCCGCCACCGGGGCGCTGACGCGCTCGACCAGCACGCGCCGGCCCTTCGGGTCGGCGATCGGCGTGTCGCGGCGGCGCTTGACGTCGCCGGTGGCCTCGCGCTCCTGCCGCTCCAGCTTCGGGTCGGCGCCGCGGCGCGGCGGGGCCTTGCGCTCGCGCTGCGGCTCGGTCTCGGCATCGCGCCAGACGGTGCGGGTCCAGGGCTTGTCGCCGCGCAATTCGCGCACCGCCTCGCGGCGGGTCTCGTGCTGGTCTTCGGCGTCATCGCGGCGGCGGCGTGGGCGGTCGTCGCCGCCCGGCGCCGGACGCGGCGCGGCAGGCAGGGCGTCACGGCGCGGCGATTCGAAATCGGCGCCGGCCTTGGCCGCGAGCTCGATGCCGAGCTGGTCCTGCAGCACGCGCGAGCGGATCTCGTCGACCTCGCCCTCTTCGAGATCGCCGAGCTGGAACGGGCCGAAGGAGATGCGGATCAGGCGGTTCACCGTCAGCCCGAGATGCTCGAGCACGGTTTTGACCTCGCGATTCTTGCCCTCGCGCAGATCGACCGTCAGCCAGGTGTTGAAGCCCTGCTGGCGCTCGAAACGCGCCGTCACCGGCCCATAATGGACACCATCGATGGTGACGCCGTCCTTGACCGTGTCGAGCCTGTCCTGCGTCACCTCGCCAAAGGCGCGCACGCGATAGCGCCGGAGCCAGCCAGTTTCCGGCAGCTCCAGCACGCGCGCCAGCCCGCCGTCATTGGTCAGCAGCAGCAGGCCTTCGGTGTTGATGTCGAGCCGGCCGATGGTCAGCACGCGCGGCAGATCCTCCGGCAGCACGTCGAAGACGGTCGGGCGGCCTTCCGGGTCGAAATTGGTCGTCACGACGCCGCGGGGCTTGTGGTAGAGCCAGAGCCGCGTGCGCTCGCGGGCCGGCAGCGGCTCGCCGTCGATCAGCACGACATCGGTCGGCTTCACGTCGAAGGCCGGGCTTTCCAGCACGGTCCCGTTCACGCTGACGCGGCCTTCCGCGATCATCGCCTCGCTGTCGCGGCGCGAGGCGACGCCGGCGCGCGCCATCACCTTGGCGATGCGCTCCGGCTCTTCCGCAACGATCAGCTTGCGCTCGGGCGCATCCTCGCGCGGGCGGCGCGGACGATCCTCATGTCCTTCGAAGCGCGGCGCGCGCGGACGCGAAAACCGCTTCTCGCCATCGCGGCCCTCGCCGCGCGGGGGGGTGTCACCCTGCGGCCTGTCGCGGCCGGCGAAGGGCCGGTCGCCGGTGCGCGCCGGACGGCGCGGACGATCCTCACTGGTCCGCTCGCGGAAGCCGCGGCCTTCACCCTCGGCCTTGAAGCGGGCCGGCCGGTCGCCATCGAAACGGCGTGGACGCGGAGCCTCGCCCTCGGCAGGGCGCTCGAAGCGGCGGGTTGGGCGCTCGTCGCCGGCCGAATGGCCGCGGAAGGGCTTGCGCTCTCCGTCACGGGCAGGGCGCTCGTCGCCACCTGAGCGGCTGCGGAACGGCTTGCGCTCGCCGTCGCGCGCGGGGCCACGGCCCTCACCGCCTGAGCGGCTGCCGAAGGGCTTGCCGCCAAAGCCTTTGCCACCGGAGCCGGGGCCACGGCCGCCGGCGCCACCGCCCTTGCGTGGGCCGCGGCCTCTGTTGTTGTCGTCGTCTTTCATGGTTGCTCCTGAGCCGGCCGAGCACAACCGCTTTGCGGGAAAGGCCTGGCTCGCTTATTCGCTATGACCGGCGCTTGTAGCAGAGGCTTTCCCTTGCTGCGAGCGCCAAAGCTGGGGTTTTCGATGTCGCAGCCGCAACACTCATCTACCGTCGACGCGATGGCGCTCGCCTTCGACGAGGCGAAGGCGGCTGCCGCGCGCGGCGAAGTGCCGGTCGGAGCGGTTGTGCTGCGGGATGGTCTGGTTCTTGGCCGCGCCGGCAACCGCACGCTGGAACTGAAGGACCCGACGGCCCATGCCGAGATGCTGGCGCTCAAGCTCGCCTGCGAGGCGATCGGCAGCGAGCGCCTGATCGGCTGCGATCTCTACGTCACGCTCGAGCCCTGCCCGATGTGCGCGGCGGCGATCTCGTTTTCCCGGATCAGGCGGCTTTATTTCGGCGCGGGCGATCCGAAGGGCGGCGCGGTCGAGAACGGCGTCCGGCTCTATGAGAGCCCGACCTGCCACCATGCGCCGGAAGTCTATGGCGGCCTGCGCGAGACCGAGGCCGGGGCACTGCTCCGGGATTTCTTCCGTGAGCGGCGCTAGTCCACAGCCTCGTCATTCTCGGGCGGAGCGAAGCGTAGACCAGAGAATCTCAGGACGAGAAGGCTCTGGTTTCCGAGATGCCCGGGTCAAGCCCGAGCATGACGGCCGAGGTGTCTTCTCAGGTATCCGACGAGGCGATGCCGAATTTCGCCGCGAGCTGCGCGCGGTCCATGCAGGAGACGTCATAGGTCACCTGTCGGCCTTTGAACTCCGGGCGCTTGCCGAATTCCTTCGTCATCGAACGGATGATGTCGTCGACCCGAGCCTCGCAGGCCTGCACAGTGGTGAAATCCATCTCGCTGATGCGCCTTGTCGCGCAATGCGCCTCGCCGGTGACGCAGGCCATGACGACCATGGTGAAGGCATCCATGCAGACGCTCCCGTTGCTGCCGGTCGAGGCTGCGCCCGTATGGTTAGCGACTGGTTAAGTCCAGCAGGCCGGCCGTCACTCGCAAAGCAAGAGCCGGACCATCAAGCCAGGCTCCGCCAGCAGAGATAGGCGCCCAGTGCCAGCAGCCCGGCAAAGAAGCAGATCTTGAAGGTCGCGGGGGAGATGCGGCTGCGGATGAACTGCCCGCCGCCCATGCCGATCAGCGCCGGGACGAGCGCGAGCAGCGACTGCCAGGCGACCGTGCCGTTGAGCGCGCCAGCCCCGATCAGGCCGAGGGAGAGCGCCAGCGTCGAGACGATGAAGGAGATGCCGAGCGCCTGCACAAGCTCGTCCTTGTCGAAGCCGAGCGCCTGCAGATAGGGCACGGCCGGGAGCACGAAGACGCCGGTGGCCGCCGTGACCACGCCTGTGGTGAAGCCGATGACGGGGCCGAGCCAGCCTTCCCAGCGGGGCGGCACGCGCAGCTTCGCCGCCTTCAGGCCGACGAGTGCATAGAGGATAAGCGCTGCGCCGAGCCAGAGCGTGGCGCTGCCGTCCTTCTGCTGCTGCAGCAGGCCGGCGCCGGCCCAGGTGCCCAGGCAGATGGTCGCGAGCATCGGCCAGAGCCGCTTCAGCGTGGCACCGAGCTTCGGCCCGGTCGCGATCTGCCAGCCATTGGTGACGAGATTGGGCATGACCAGCAGAGCCGCCGCTTGGGCGGGCGCCATGACCACGCCGAGGATGCCGACCGCGATGGTCGGCAAGCCCAGCCCGATGACACCCTTGACGAAGCCGGCGAGCACGAAGGTCGCGGTGACGAAGAGGAGGAGAGTCGTGTTGTCCATGGCCTGCTTGTGGCATCGCTCAAGGCGGCTGTCGCGACCTGACGCTACGGCCGTCGCCGTAGCGTTCCCGCTTGCGGCGATGGCGGGATGGCGCATCATGCCGACATGAGCACGCCAAATACCTATTCCGGCCCCTATCTCGCGGAGATCGCCCATCTGATGGGCGATCCGGCCCGCGCCAACATGCTGCATGCGCTGATGGATGGCCGCGCGCTGACGGCCAAGGAACTCGCCTGGATCGCCGGCGTCGCGCCGCAGACCGCCAGCGGCCATCTCGCCAAGCTGATGCAGGGCAAGCTGATCGACGTCGCGGTGCAGGGGCGCCACCGCTATTACCGGTTGGCCGGGCCGGAGGTCGCGACGGCGCTCGAAGGGCTGATGGTACTGGCCAATCTCGATGGCACCAGCCGGCGCCTGCCCTCGCGTGTCGGCGCGGAACTGAGCCAGGCCCGTACCTGCTACGACCATTTCGCCGGTAGGCTCGGCATCGGTATCCACGATACCCTGATGGCGGGCGGCCATCTCGCCGCGAGCGAAGGCGGCTATGCGCTGACCGCCTCGGGCAAGGCGATCTTCAGGGGGCTGGGCCTCGATCCCGACGCCAGCGCCAAGAGCCGCCGCGCCGCCTTGCGCCCCTGTCTCGACTGGAGCGAGCGCCGGCCGCATCTCGCCGGTTATCTCGCGGCCTCGCTCGCTTGCCGGTGCTTCGAGATGGAGTGGGTCCGCCGCCGCAAGGACAGCCGCGCCGTGATCCTGACCGAGGAGGGGCGAGGGGTGCTGGAAGCCGCGCTGCCCGGCTTCCGCTGCGATGCGCCGGAGCCTGTCAGCGCTGCGCGTCGAGAGCCCGTTCCAGCGCTCGCTTGACCTCGTCCTTGATTGGCTCGGCTGCCGCGAGGATCGCCTTGGCCTTGAAGAAGTCGAGCCCACCGATGCGATCGGCTCCGGCCCGGATCAGGATATCCGGTGGCTCCTGCTCGATCAGGCGCTGGACCAGCGTGCGGGTCAGGATTTGCGAGGCGCCGACGATCGCCTCCATCGCGCCGGGAATGCGCGCTTCGCCCGGCTCGGTCATGGGTGCGCTGACATCGACTGCGACGACGATGCGGTTTGACGCCAGCAGGTCCCGATAGGGCAGGGGATCGATGGCACCGCCGTCGATCAGCACGCGCCCGCCGAGCGCGACCGGACGCACCAATCCGGGAATGGCGAGCGAAGCCGCGACCGCCGGCGTCAGCGGCCCGTCATGCAGCGTGACCTCGGTGTGGCGGTGATAATCCGCCGCGATCGCCGAGAACGGTATGGTGAGTTCCTCGAAACGGTCGGGCACGGCCTCTGGCCAGAACAGGTCGAGGAGCCGTTCGCCATCGATCAGGACGGGATTGCCGAGGCCGCGCACGAGATCGGCGAGCTTGCCGACGCGGCAGTCGAGCAGGCGCGCGATCACTCGCGCCCGGTCGCGGAAGGTTGCCAGCACATGCTCGCGCAGCTCCCGGCCGGAGAGACCAGCGGCATAGGCTGCGCCGATGATCGCGCCGATTGAGCAGCCGGAGATGCGTGCGGGCTCGAGGCCGAGCTCGTCGAATGCCTCCAGAACTGCGATATGGCTCAGACCGCGCGCTCCACCGGCCCCGAGCACGAGCGCGATCTCAAGTGTGCCGGGTTCAGAATCCGTCTTCATTGTCCTTCATCGTCGATGAAGCCGCCGCCCGATCCATGAGCGCCGCCCAGCTCCAGGAAAGTGGGGATAGCGCGGGGAACCCTCTCCCGGAGGGAGAGGGCAGGGTGAGGGGTAGGCTGTTGGACATCTTGGTCTTGCCCCAACCGCAGCGGCGGCGAGGGCGTTCGCAACTGGTCCAGGGGCCTACACCTCACCCCTGCCCCTCTCCTTACAGGAGAGGGGTTCCCCGCGCTGTCCACGCAATCCTAAGTAGCGTCGTGTTCATGGCCTTCCGGCTCAGGCCACAGCCCGTGCGAGAAACGGCTTCAGCGCCGCGAGGGTGGCCTGCGGGTTCTCCTCCGGCAGGAAGTGGCCGCTATCGATCGCCTGGCCTTCCGCATGCGGTGCGAAGGTATCGTGCCAGATGGCGAGCGGGCTCGCGCCCTTCGCGGGGATGCCGGCTTCGCCCCAGAGCGCCAATGTCGGGCAGAAGATGCGCTTGGCCGCAGCGAGATCGGCCTTGTCGTGCTCGATATCGGTGGTGGCGCCGGCGCGGTAATCCTCGCAGGCCGCGTGGGTCCGCGAGGGATCGCTGAAGGATTCCGCATAGGACTGCATCGCCAGCGGGTCGAACAGGTCGAGATTCTTCGCCCGGCTCCAGCTCGCGATGGTGCGGTCGAGCCAGCCGACCGGATCGGCCTTGAGCAGGTTTTCCGGGATCGGTTCCGGCTGGGCGAGGAAGGTCCAGTGATAGATCTGCATGGCGCGCGCCGCGTTCATGCCCTCCCACATCGAGACCGTCGGCAGGATGTCGAGCAGGACGAGCCGCTCGACGCGGCCGGGATGGTCGAGCGCGAGGCGATAGGCGACGCGCGCCCCGCGATCATGGCCGATCACGCCGAAGCGGATATGGCCGAGTGCCTCCATCGCGGCGACGATATCCTCGCCCATGCCACGCTTGGTGTAGGTCTCTTTGCCGCCATCGCCATGCGGCGCCGCCGACCAGCCATAGCCGCGCAGGTCCGGGCAGACGACGGTGTGGGTCTTGGCCAGCTCCGGCGCCAGCCGATGCCATTCGGCATGGGTCTGCGGGAAGCCATGGATCAGCACCAGCGGCGGGCCTTCGCCGCCGACGCGCGCGAAGATCTTGCCGACTGGCCCGTCGATCCAGTGCGCCTTGAAGCCGGGGAAGAGGGAGTCGATGTTCGCCATGCCGGCGAGCATAAGCATCGACCCGAAAAGTGGGAACCGGTTTTCGGGGCAAGTCGATGCAAGAAGAAACACAACACCGCCGAATGCTGCATTCGGCGGTGTTGTGACCCGGCGATGGCGAACTGTCAGCCTTGCTCGCGCTTCACCGCCTGCCAGCCGATGTCGCGACGGCAGAAGCCGCCGGGCCAGTCGATCTGGTCGACCGCCTCATAAGCGCGCTTCTGCGCTTCACCGACGCTCTTGCCGAGCGCGACGACATTGAGCACGCGCCCGCCATTGGCGACGAGATCGCCGTTCGAGAGCTTCGTGCCGGCATGGAAGACGAGCACCTCATCCAGCGCCTCGGCCTTCTCGACATCACGGATGATGCTGTCGGTCTCCGGCTTGGCGGGATAGCCTTTGGCCGCGAGCACGACGGTCAGCGCCGCCTCGTCGTGCCAGCGCAGGTCGACCTGGTCGAGCACGCCGTCGCAGGCGGCGAGCAGCGCCGGCACGATGTCGCTCTTCAGGCGCGGCATCAGCACCTCGCATTCGGGATCGCCGAAGCGGGTGTTGTACTCGATCAGCTTCGGCCCCTGCGCCGTGATCATCAGTCCGGCGAAGAGCACGCCCTGGAACGGCGTGCCGCGCTTGGCCATGCCGGCCAGCGTCGGCCGGATGATCTCGGCCATGACGCGCTCCGTCAGCGCGGGCGTCATCACGGGGGCGGGCGAGTAGGCGCCCATGCCACCGGTATTCGGGCCGGTATCGCCGTCGCCGACGCGCTTGTGGTCCTGTGCCGAGGCCAGCGCCAGCGCATGCGCGCCGTCGCAGAGCGCGAAGAAGCTGGCCTCCTCGCCGATCATCCATTCCTCGACCACGACCTCGGCTCCGGCCGCGCCGAAGCTGCCCGAGAACATCATGTCGATGGCCTCGTTTGCCTGGTCCAACGTCTCGGCCATGATCACGCCCTTGCCAGCGGCGAGCCCGTCGGCCTTGATCACGATCGGCGCGCCCTGGCTCGCAACGTAAGCCTTGGCGGAAGCGGCATCGCCGAAGCGGCCGAAGCCGGCAGTCGGGATATTGAACTCGGCGCAGAGCTCCTTGGTGAAGCCCTTCGAGCCTTCGAGCTGGGCTGCGGCCTTGGACGGGCCGAAGACCTTGATGCCTGCGGCGCGCAGATCGTCGGCGATGCCGGCGACCAGCGGACCTTCCGGCCCGACGACGACGAGATCGACGCCGTGCAAGCGGCAGAAGGCGACGACGGCGGCATGGTCGGCGACATCGACCACGACATTCTCGCCGCAATGGGCTGTGCCGGGATTGCCCGGCGCGATGAACAGCGTGTCGCAGAGCGGCGAGGCCGAAATCGCCCAGGCGAGCGCATGCTCGCGGCCGCCCGAACCGATCAGAAGAATTTTCATGTTGGCTCCGCTGGTTCGGATGTTCGCGCGCCCTGTCTGCCGTCATCCCGGACGGAGCGAAGCGGAGATCCGGGATCCATTCCTGAGCGCTTCCGATGAAGGTTCCGGAATGGATCCCGGGTCGACCTGCGGCCGCCCGGGATGACCCGCGGGAGGCGGGTCGAGTTACTTACGGGCGCAATAGCCGCCTCGCGCGCTGCGGGCAACGCTTCTGCTGTCTCTTTCATCCCGCTATGGTCCGGCCATGACCAGCGAATCGCAGCAGACGACCGGCAATGCCCCTGAATGGAGCGTCTCGGACCTTTCCGGAGCGCTGAAGCGTACCATCGAGGACAATTTCGGCTTCGTGCGCGTGCGCGGCGAGATTTCCGGCTATCGCGGCCCGGTCGCCTCCGGCCATGTCTATTTCTCGCTGAAGGATACCAACGCCAAGATCGATGCGGTGATCTGGAAGGGCGTCTTCGGCCGCCTGAAGACGCGCCCGCAGGAAGGGCTTGAGGTCGTCGCCACCGGCAAGATCACCACCTTCGCCGGCAAGTCGAGCTACCAGATCGTCATCGATTCGCTCGAGCTGGCCGGAGCCGGCGCGCTCATGGCGCTGCTGGAGGAGCGCCGCAAGCGCCTCGCCGCCGAGGGGCTTTTCGCCGAGGGGCGCAAGCAGCTCATCCCCTATCTGCCCTCGGTGATCGGCGTCGTGACCTCGCCGACCGGCGCGGTCATCCGCGATATCCTGCACCGCCTCGAGGATCGCTTTCCCCGCCATGTCCTGGTCTGGCCGGTGCGTGTGCAGGGCGAGACCAGCGCCGCCGAGGTCGCCAACGCCATCGCCGGCTTCAATGCGCTCCCCGAAGGCGGGCGCATCCCGCGCCCTGATGTGATCATCGTCGCACGTGGCGGCGGCTCGCTCGAAGACCTGATGAGCTTCAACGAGGAGGTCGTCGTCCGTGCCGCTGCTGCCTCCGAGATTCCGCTGGTCTCCGCCGTCGGCCATGAGACCGACTGGACGCTGATCGATCACGCCGCCGACCTGCGCGCGCCGACGCCGACCGGCGCGGCCGAGAAGGTCGTGCCGGTGCGGGCGGAATTGATGGGCTTCGTCGCCGATCTCGCGCGCCGCCATGCCGGCGCGATGCTGCGCCTCTCCGACCGCCGCCGCAGCGACCTGCGCGCGCTCGCCCGCGCCTTGCCGGGGCCGGAAGCCGTCCTGTCCGGCCCGCGCCAGCGGCTCGATCTCGCCGCGACGCGGCTGGCGCCCGCGCTGGCGCGCAATGCCCGTGCGCATGAGCAGCAATTGCAGGGGCTCTCGCGTCGGCTGGAGGGGCGTTCGCCCCGCCTTGCGCTCGTTCGCCTGCGGACGCAGCTTGACAGCTTCGGGCGCGCTCTGGCCGCCGCCAGAGGCAATGCCGTTGCCAGCGAGCGTATCCGGGTCGCCAATGCCCGCGATCGCCTCGCGACGTTGGAGACGCGGGCACGCAATGCGTTCGGCCAGAGCCTGATCCAGCGCAGCGAACGCGCGGCGGCATTGGCACAGAGGGCCGAGCGCGCTTTTGGCCAGACGCTGCATCGCCGTGCCGACCGGCTTGTCTCGCTCTGGGCATTGGTCCGCTCGCTCGGGCCGGAAGCCGTGCTCTCCCGCGGCTATGCCCTGATCCGCGACGAGGCCGGTGTGTTGGTGCGCAGTGTCGAGGCGGTTCAGCCGGGCAGGGCGTTGTCGGTTCAGCTCGTCGATGGCAGCTTCGGCGTTACCGTCTCGGGCGGCGAGGGAGGGGCGAAGCCACCGGCGCCACGTCCGGCGCGCAAGGGGACGCATCCCGCCACGCAAGGCGATCTGTTCTAGATTTTGTCGATTTCCTTGGGAAACACGCCGTCATCCCGGGCTTGACCCGGGATCCATGCCGGAGCGTCTCCGAATTCTGGTTCAGGCATGGATCCCGGATCTCCGCTTCGCTGCATCCCGGATGGCCCGCGGTTCAGCGGAAAAGCGCTTGCTTCAGCTCAAGGCGCCGTCAGGAAGGCCTTGACCCGCTTCAGCGCATCCTCGCGCGCCGCCATGTTGGTGCCGACCGTGACCTTGCCCGTGCCGCTGGCGGAATAGGCGATGTTGTCGCGCTCCTTCACCTCGAGGCGGGGGTGGTCGAAATCATGCAGCGCGCCAGGATAGAGCACGAGGCCGACCTGCTCGCCGCGCGCCTGCGCGGCCTTGGCGAGATGGCTGCAAGGCGCGGCGGGCGTCCAGTCGTCGGCATCGCCCATCAGGATCAGCAGCGGGATGCGGGCGGAGAAGCTCGGTGATTCCGACTGGCTCCGGCAGGCGGGATAGAAGGCGGCAGCGCGCTTGAAATCCGGCTTGCCGTCGGTCGGGGCCTGCTCCTTGCGGATGGCCGTGAGCACGGTCAGGCCGCCGCTCGACCAGCCGAGCAGGGCGATGGAATCGCGTTTGATATTGTTGCGCTGCTGCAGCCAGACGCGCGCCGCGGCCGCATCGGCGACGCGCTCGCGCCCGGCCCGGACCGTCAGGTCCTTCACGCCGCATTGCGAGCCGAGCCCGCGCGAGCCGTAGCTGTCCGGCATCAGCACGGCAAAGCCGGCGGCGGCGAGGCGTTCGCCCCAATCGGCATGCCGCATCGAGAGTTGGCCTTGCTCACGCCACAAGCCACCGCAACCATGCAAAGCGATCACCGCCGGGAAAGGCCCCTGGCCGGCCGGCAGATAGAAGACGCCCGTCAGCGTTCCCTGTTCGCTGGGAATGGCGACGCGCTCGTAGCCGCCGGCTTGGGCGGCCGGTGCTGCGAGCAGCGCAAGGCTGATCAGGCACGCCAACAGGCGCTGGAGACTGGACATCGTCGACCAGAAGGTTATCACAAACCCCGGAGTATCCCGGCTTTCCGTTTCCCGATCAATGATTTGATGCAATTTTGATGAACATCAGCGAGCGCATTCCACCTCAAGGCCCCGAAGCCGTCATCGATTACGGCCCCGGGGAGTTCCGCGTCGTCAAGCCCGGCGCCTTCGTGCGTTGTACCGTGACGGGCGCACCGATCCGACTCGACGATCTCCGTTACTGGTCGATCGAATGGCAGGAAGCCTATGCCTCGTCGGAAGCCGCGCTCCTGAGACTGCGCCGCGCCGGCCGCGCCTGACGAGCGACAGGGCTCTCATCCAGCCTTCGAGATGGCTGCAAGCAGCCCTTCGACCACAGCCGGCTCCGCGAAGACCAGCGAGACCGGCACCACGACCAGCGACCCGCGCGTCTCCTCGGGCCAAAGCGGCGCGAGCTTGGTCCAGTCCTTCTCCGTCGTCGCGATCAGGGCGCCATGCTCGCGCGCGGTTGCGAGCGCAGCGGTGATATCGGCCTGATCATAGGCGTGATGATCGCCATGGGCCTGCTCGGCGACGATGCGCGCCCCCGCCTCTCGCAGCGTCGCCGCGAATTTCTCGGGCCGGCCGATCCCCGACAGGGCCACGACCGTCTGCCCGCGCAAGCGTGCGACGGCGGCATCAGCAGGCTTGAGGGCTGCCGCGACGACCGGCTTCTTCTGCGCCCGCGCGATGGCAGCGACGCGTTCTCCTGCATCGCCCGGGCCGATCACGACGATGGCGTCGGTTTCGCTCATCTGATCGGCAAGCGGCGCGCGCAAGGGGCCGGTCGGCAGGCAGAGCCCATTGCCGGTGCCGCTCGCCCCGTCGACCACCGCGAGCTTGAGCTGCTTCACCAGCGACGGATTCTGCAACCCGTCATCCATCACGACGACGCTAGCCCCGAGGCCGCGCGCCAGCCTGGCGCCGGCCACGCGGTCGCGGGCTATGACGGTGCGGACATGGCGGGCCATCAATAGCGGCTCGTCGCCGACATCGGCGGCGCGATGCCGGTCGGGATCGACCTCGACGGGGCCGGCGAGCCGGCCGCCATAGCCGCGCATCAGCACGAAGGGCTTCTCGCCGCGCTCCGCGAGCAGGCGGGCGAGGGCAATCGCGGTCGGCGTCTTGCCGGCACCGCCTGCGATGAAATTGCCGACGCAGATCACCGGCAGGCCGGCTTCTGTTCCTGGCTGGCGCATCCGCCGCAAAGTGATCTGGCCGTAGATGAAGCCGAGCGGCTGGAGCAGCCGGGCGAGCAGCGTGGGTTTCTCCCGCCACCAGAAGCGCGGGGCGCGCCGCAGCATCAGGGCGCGCTCTCGCGCTGGCCAATCGCGACCCGCATCAGGAGCGGCTCGATCGCATGCAGCGTGCGGTTCAGCGCGCCGCCGAGTTCGGTCGCGGTCTGTGCGGCGGTCCGCGCCGCCTGTCGGGCCTCGGCCGGATTGTTCAGCCAGCGATGGACCGCGCCGGCCAGCGCCTGCGCATCGGCGACCTCACGCGAGCCGCCATCGCGATCGAAGGCCGCGAAGATCTCGGCGGCGTTGTGGACATGCGGCCCGTGCAGCAGGGCGCAGCCGAGCTTGGCCGGCTCGATCGGGTTATGCCCGCCGATGCCCTCGACCAGCGAGCCGCCGAGGAAGGCGACCTGCGACAATCGGTAGAACAGTCCGAGTTCGTTGACGGTGTCCGCGACATAGAGATCGACATCGCGTTCCGGGCTGCCGCCGGCCGCGCGGCGCGAGACGGCGACATCGTTCGCCTCCACCAGCGCCTCGATGTCCGGGCCGCGCTGCGGATGGCGCGGCGCGATGATGGTGAGCAGCTTCGGCAGATAGGGCTTGATCGCGAGATGGGCGGCGAGCACCAGCTCATCCTCGCCCGGATGCGTGCTGGCGGCGATCCAGACCGGGCGGCCCGTCGTCTGACCGTCGAGGATGGCGAGCGTATCGGAATCGGCAGGCGGCGCGGGAACGTCGAATTTCAGGTTTCCCGCGACGCTGACGCGCGGCGCGCCGAGCTGGGCCAGCCGCTCGGCATCGCCCTGCGATTGCGCGAGGCAGGCCTCGAAGCAGGAGAGCAGGAAGCGCGAGGTCTTCGGCGTCTTGTACCAGCGCGCGAAGGAGCGCTCCGACATCCGGCCGTTGACCATCACGACAGGCAAATCGCGCCGCTGCGCCTCGATCAGCAGGTTCGGCCAGATCTCGGATTCGCAGATCAGGCAGAGCTCCGGCCGCCAATGATCCATGAAGCGGCGCATGTAGCGCGGCACGTCGAGCGGAATGTACTGATGGATCACGCCGCCTGGCAGTCGCGCCGCCATCAGTTTGGCGGAGGTGACCGTGCCCGAGGTCACCAGCACGGCGAAGCCGCGCTTCTGCAACTTGGCGATCAGGGGCAGCAGGGTCACGGTCTCGCCGACGCTGGCGCCGTGCAGCCAGACCAGCGGCTTGTTCGGCCGCTTGACGCTGGCGTGGCCGCGCCGCTCGGCAAGGCGCTCGGGATCTTCCTTGCCGCGCCGCTTGCGCCAGAGCAGCAGTCCTGCTGCAGCCGGCTCCAGCAAGGAGGTTGCGTAGCGATAGCTGCGGAGGATCGCGCCCTTGCCGCTCATGCCGGTGCTCCGGCGGCAGCTTCCTGTCTCTCGCGCAGGCCGGCGCCCGGATCGCGGCTGCCGACGATCGCATAGCCGCGGGCATGCACGTCGTCGAGACTGGCCTGCAAGGCGAGCCGCGCCGCCTCCTGCGTCGCTTCGTCGGCATCGCGCGCCACCAGGATCGGCTCGCCGACGACGATGGCGCAGCGCCCGAAGGGCAGGCCGATCGAGGCGCGGTCCCAGCTGTTGAAATCGATGCGACGGCTCGTCACCACGGCGACGGCACGGATCGGCCGGCCGGACGCTCGTGCGAGCGAGATGATGCCGGGGCCGACGATGCGCGCCCGCTTGGGCACGTCGGCGGTCAGCACCATGGTGTCGCCGGCCGCAAGCCGCCTCACCATGGCGAGGAAGGCGCTGGCACCGCCCTTCTCACGGATCTTCTTGCCGAGCGCGCCCGAGCCGCGGATCGCGCCGATGCCGAGTTCGCGCAGCGCGACTGCATTGAAGCCGCCATCGCCGTGGCGCGAGACCAGCGAACAGGCCGGCATCCAGTCCGGCCGGGCGAACGGGATCATGATGTGCTGGCCGTGCCACATCGCGAAGATGACAGGCAGTTCCGGCCGGACACGGTCGTAGATGTTGGCGGGCTCGAAAACGATCCGGTTCGTGCGTTGCACAAGGCGCAGGTAGCCGGCCAGCAAGCGGCCGAGCGTCTCCTGCGCCACGCGCGTCTTGAGGATCGAAAAACCCATGGGTTCTGCTGTCGGGTCCTGTTGTGTGGAGGCCGCTTGGGCTCAGCCCTTGGCGGTCTCGGGGTCGAGCAGCCGGTGAAGATGAACGATGAAATAGCGTGTCTGCGCCTGGTCGACCGTCTGCTGCGCCTTGGCCTTCCAGGCCGTGTGGGCGGTGGCATAGTTCGGGAAGACGCCGACGATGTCGAGCTTCGACAAGTCCTTGAAAGTGATGCCGTCGAGCGAGGCGAGCTCGCCGCCGAGGACGAGATGAAGAAGTTGTTTCTGTTCCGGTTCCGCGCTCATCGAACTCTCCTGCAGGGGCCGTAGCGCCCCCATAAGCCATCCCGGCGGCCCATGCGAGCGGGCCGCGCCGGAAGCATTGAAAAAAACCGTCAGGCGGGCTGCGTCCGTCCGTCGCGCAGCCGCTCGATGGCTGTTCGCAAAGGCGCCGCGAGCTTGCCGTTGCTGGCTGCGAGCATGCCGTGGACGGGCACCTCGCGATTATAAACGACGGGCCGACCCTCGCCGTCGGTCAGCCGCCCCCCGGCCTCGCTCAGCACGAGATCGGCCGCAGCCAGGTCCCAGTCGCGGGCATCGGGCGAGATCAGGCCGGCATCGATGGTGCCGTCGGCGATGCGTGTGAGACGCAGCGCCAGCGACGGAATTCGGCCGACGGCCTCGAAGCTCTCGAACTGGGCGAGCGCGTCGAGCATCGGCTTGGGGCCGGCGACGCGGGCGCCGCCGAGGCTCATCGCTGATGAGGTCTGGATGGTCCCGCCATTGAGCGTCGCACCGCCACCGGTGAGCGCGCGATAGGTCGCCTGGCAGGCCGGCGCATGGACGATGCCGAGGATCGGCGCCCCCTGATCGAGCAGCGCGACGCAGACGGCCCAGTCCGGCGAGCCCTGCATGAAGGCGCGCGTGCCGTCGATCGGATCGACGACCCAGACGAAGCGGCGCGACAGCCGCTGGGCATCGTCGACCGTCTCCTCGGAAAGCCAGGCGGCTTCCGGCAACAATTCGGAGAGCCGGATTCGCAGGAAGGTGTCGACGCCGATATCGGCTTCGGTGACGGGCGAGCCGCCGCTCTTCGACCATGTCCGCGCGGCGGTTGCCGCGCCGGGCCTGAACAGCTCCAGGGCGATCGCGCCGGCCTCCAGGCAGCTTTCGCCGACGGCTTTCAGCAGCTCGGCCGCGATCGGTAGCGTGGTGGCGTTCATGTCTTCCCTATCAGCCGTGAAAGCCGCTGTTTCAAGCCGAAAATGCGGCCGCCGATCGAAAGATTCCGTCAAGCATCCGGCGGGAAACCGCCCGTTTCGGGCCGGATCGGGGCGGAATCACCTTCCTTTAACCCAACCCTTTAAGCGCTCGGACACAGCTGGCGGCCATTCTCGCAGGGCAAGCACGAGAGCCCCGGTATCGACAGAGGGCTCCGTTGCAGCAGGGAATACAGAGAGGCGTTACAACCGATGGCCAGCGTCACGCAGGCCGCCGGAGAGAGCGGTTTTGTGCCTGTTCTCTCCGGCGGTCCGACAACCACAGCGATCGTTTCCCGCAACCCGATGCCGGCTCGTCCGGTCGCCCCGGCGATCGAGCGCATCGGCTCCGTGCGGATCCTGCGCGGCGGCGCCAACTGGCGCGGTGTCGCGCTGCGTCTGGCCAATCCGGCTGGCGACGACGAGCGTTTCGAGCTTGCCCTGACCGCCGGCGACGGCCGCTCCATCGTGGTGGCTTCGGTCGATCAGGAGGATGCGGTCGCGCTCTGGCGGGATTTCGGCCGGACCAGCGGCTTGCCGCTCCTGCTCGAAGCCGCCGATGGTGTGGTGACGGAGCCTTATCCGCAGCTTGGCCGGGTCGCGCTGGGAGCGATCCGCATCCGCCGCCGCCATGGCTTGCTCAACGGCCGCCGCCCGCGCTTCCTGACCCGTCGCAAGACCGGCCGCCTCTCCGAATTGCCGGTGATCGTCAGCGGCGAGCGGATGACCGATTAAAATGCACCGGCCCGAAAACTGGACTGCGGTTTTCGGGGGAAGCGGATGCGAAACAATAAAGCTAGAGCCAGGCCCGGCTCGCCGCATCGAGCGCGAGCCCCGCTGCCAGGAGCAGTCCCGCATCGCGATTTGACCGGAAAATCCGCAGGGCTTCAGGCGCGCTCGCGCCGTTGATGCGCGTCACTTGCCGGCCGAGATGAACGGCGAAGGCGGCGAAGCCGAGCCAGGCGACAGGGCCGCCGCCGACCAGCCAGATCGCCGCGCCTGTCAGCACAACCGCCAGCGCGAAGCAGAGCGCCACCGCCTCGCGCGTATAATCACCGAAATAGCGCGCGCTCGACCGGATGCCGGCGATGACGTCGTCTTCGAGATCCTGCATCGCGTAGATCGTGTCGTAGCCGACGGTCCACGCGATGGACGCGGCATAGATCAGGTAGGCTGGCGGATCGAGCCGACCGAAGACCGCACTCCAGCCCATCAGTCCGCCCCATGAGAAGGCGAGCCCGAGCACGAATTGCGGCATGTTCGTGATCCGCTTCATGAACGGATAGATCGCGACGATCGCCAGCGAGGCGATGCCGAGGATGATCGTGAAGCGGTTGAACTGCAGGAGCACGACGAGGCCGGCCAGCGCTTGCGCGACCATGAACAGCGCGGCCGCCTTCGCCGTCACCTGTCCCGAGGGCAGCGGCCGCCCGCGGGTGCGTGCGACCTCGGCGTCGAGCTTGCGGTCGATGATGTCGTTGAAGGTACAGCCCGCCCCGCGCATCAGGACAGCGCCGACGAAGAAAAGCAGGCAGTGCCATGGATTGGGATAAGGCTGGCCGGCTGCGATCGCGGCAAGCCCCGCCGCCCACCAGCAGGGCATGAGCAGCAGCCACCAGCCGATCGGCCGTTCGATGCGGGCGAGCTTCAGGAAGGGCCGGGTCGCAAGAGGCGCTCGCGTATCGACCCAATGCCCCTTGAGCGCATCGGGGAGAGGGGCATCACGCCCTGGCATCGTCCCCTGCGGGATTAGGTCGGGCATGGCGCCGGTCAGAGTGCGCCCTGCGGGACACGCATCCCGCCGCCGGCGCCGCTGGTGACGGAATCGGCGCCGCCGAACGGGCTGCCGCCGCGCGCCTGCTGCTGCTGGGCGCGGCGCTGCATCTCGGCCTGTTGCTTCACAGCGTTACAGGCCTGGGCGCGAAAGCCGGCCACCTTCTTGTTGTCGGCCTGCATGCCTTCGATGAAGGACGCCGGAATCTGGCACCAGTCCTGGTTGGCCGTGGCGAACTTGATCGCGGCGTCGCCATTATTGGAGAGGCGGCCGAAGGTGCTGCAGGCTTCCTGCGGCGTCATCTTCTTCTTGGCCTTCTGGGAGGCGGCGAGCCGCGCGACGATCGACTGGCGCTCGCTGATCAGCTTCTGGATCTGCTCGCAACCCGAAGCCTGGGCGTTTGCGGGGGCAGCCGCCAGGAACGGAGCCACGGCAAGACCGAGCATCGCGATTGCACCTGAAGCCATCCAACGCCGCATGATGTCCTTACTCCGGATTGCCGGCCCGCCCGGCCGATCGTTAAATACGTCCTTAACAGCAGGCGCTGTTAACGCCAACGGCTCTTGCGAGTCCATGGGTGCCTTGTTGGAAGCGTCGCCTGCTAAAAGGGGATTGTGGCGTTTTTCATGTCGCCCCCACCACCGTCCTTCCGTGGAGGCGCCTGCGCCCATGTCCGTTCCCGATTTCGCCCGGCATCGGCTCTTCATCGACCTGTCCTTCGCTTCGGAGGCGATTCTCCCGCTGGAGCGGGAGCAGGCCAATTATCTCCTGAACGTCCTGCGGCTGCGGGTCGACGGCACGGTGCTCGTCTTCAACGGTCGCGACGGTGAATGGCTCGCGCGCCTCGTGCCGGAAGGGCGCAAGCAGGCGAGCCTCGAGCTGGTCCGGCAGACGAAGCCGCAGCCGCCGGCTTCCGACCTGCATTACCTGTTCGCACCGCTGAAGCATGCGCGGCTCGACTACATGGCGCAGAAGGCGGTCGAGATGGGGGCGGGCGTCCTCCAGCCCGTGCTGACCCGGCGCACCCAGGTTTCGCGCTTGAACCTGGATCGCCTGCGCGCCAATGCCGTCGAGGCGGCCGAGCAATGCGGCATCCTGAGCCTGCCCGCGATCGAGGCGGAACGGCCGCTCGAAGCGGCGCTCGCCGCACTGGCGCCGGAACGGCTGCTGATCTTCTGCGACGAAGGCATGGCGCAGGCGAGCCCGGTCGCGACGCTGGCGGCGCATGGGCCTGCGCCGCTCGCCGTTCTGATCGGCCCCGAGGGCGGTTTCGACGAGGCCGAACGGCAGTTGATCCGGGCGCGGCCCAATACGCTGCCGATCTCGCTCGGTCCGCGCATCCTGCGGGCGGACACCGCAGCGGTGGCGGCGCTGGCTCTGGTTCAGGCGGTTCTCGGCGACTGGCCGCGCGCCTGACGCGCTGGCGGCAAGGCTTGCCGCCAGCGCCGGTCGCCTTTGCGCGAATGCACGGCGCTGGTCGTTGTCGTGCGCCCGGCGCTCGCCTATGTCTGTGCATCCTCTGCCGGTTCCCCTTGCACTTTCGGTGTCGGGGCCGGCCGTCTTGCCTCATCTGCCGGAGCGCCCATGGCTCGCGACGTGTCCGATTCGACCCCGATCGGCTCCAAGGCCGAACTGATTGCCTGGATCGCCGCCGGCGAGAAACCGGCCTCGTCCTTCCGCATCGGCACCGAGCACGAGAAATTCCCGTTCTACCGGAGCGATCTCGGCCCGGTTCCCTATGAAGGTCGGGGTGGCGCGGGCGGCATCCGCGCCTTGCTCGAAGGCATGCAGCAGCGGCTCGGCTGGGAGCCGATCGTCGATGCCGGCCATATCATCGGGCTCGCCGGACCGGATGGCGGCGGGGCGATATCGCTGGAGCCGGGCGGGCAGTTCGAACTGTCGGGCGCGCCGCTGGAGACCCTGCACCAGACGGAGGCCGAGCTTCAGGCCCATCTCGCCGATGTGAAGGCGGTGGCCGCGCCTCACGATATCGGCTTCGTCGCGCTCGGCGCCTCGCCGCTCTGGACCCGCGCGGAGACGCCGGTGATGCCGAAGGGCCGCTACAAGATCATGGCCAACTACATGCCGAAGGTCGGCACGATGGGCC
Organism: uncultured Allobosea sp.; assembly: GCF_945956895.1. GTDB lineage: Bacteria > Pseudomonadota > Alphaproteobacteria > Rhizobiales > Beijerinckiaceae > Allobosea. Next base: position 92,034 of record NZ_CAMFJF010000012.1, read on the forward strand.
TCGACATGATGTTCCGGACCTGCACCGTGCAGGTCAATCTCGACTTCGCCAGCGAGGCGGACATGGTCCGCAAGCTCCGGGTCTCGCTGGCGCTGCAGCCGCTCTCCACCGCCCTGTTCGCCTCCTCGCCTTTCCTGGAGCGCAAGCTCAACGGCTTCCAGTCGATGCGCTCCGAGATCTGGCGCGACACCGACAAGGCACGTTCCGGCATGCTCGCCTTCGCCTTCGACGAGGGCATGTCCTATGAGGGCTATGTCGACTGGGCGCTCGACGTGCCCATGTATTTCGTCAAGCGCGGCGATACCTATCACGATGTCGCCGGCGCTTCCTTCCGCGACCTGCTGGCCGGCCGCCTGCCGCAACTGCCGGGCGAGAAGGCCACCATGTCGGATTGGGCGAACCATCTCTCGACGCTCTTCCCCGAGGTCAGGCTCAAGCGCTTCCTGGAGATGCGCGGCTGCGATGCCGGCCCGCCCGACATGCTGGCCGCGATGCCGGCCTTCTGGGTCGGGCTGCTCTATGACACCACGTCGCTCGACGCGGCCTGGGAACTCGTCAAGGGTTGGAGCGCGGCCGAACGGCAGGCGCTGCGCGATGCGGTTCCGCGCGAAGGGCTTGCCGCCACGATCGGCGGACGCAAGCTCGCGGAGATCGCCGCCGAGGTCGTGGAACTGTCGCGCGCCGGCCTCGCCCGCCGGGCCCTCAAGAACGATGCCGGGGAGGACGAGACCCGTTTCCTGACGCCACTGCATGCGATTCTGGAGCGCCGCCAGAACCTCGCGCAGGTGCTGGAAGCGCGCTACCGCGATGCCTGGAATGGCAGGGTCGAGCCCGTCATGACCGAGATGGCGCTCTGACGCTCCTGTCGGCGCCTCCGCTTTTCGCCCGAAAATCGCAATTTCGGGCGGATTGCGATCCTGAAATTAACGAGTTGGATGAAGCTCGCCGCTAACCTGTCGGCATGGAGCGGATCAGAGCCAGCTTTCTCGAGCTAGTTCGCGACGAGCGCGGTGCGACCGCGATCGAATACGGCCTCATCGCGGGCATCATCTCGACGACGATCATTACCTGGGCCACCTTGTACGGAAACCAGATCGGTTCGTTCCTGACGGCCGCCGCGAACGCGATCAAGCTGCCCTGAAGCCTTCGTTCATTCGGCTGCGGTCTTGAAGCTCGCCAGATTGTCGAGGCTCTGGATGATGTGCTCGGCCAGCGCATTCGACAGCACCGAAGGGTCGAAGCGGGTCCGCAGCAGCCCGATCTTGCACGACGGCAAGGTTGCGAAGCCTTCGGATGGGCCGAGGATGCGCATGCCCGGCCTGACCGCGCTTTCCGGCAGGACCGAGATCGCGAGCCCGGCCAGCACGGCGGCACCGACCGCCGTGGAGTTCCAGCTCGCATAGAGCACGCGGAAGCGCCGCCCCTTCGATTCCAGCGCATCGACCGCCGCCTGCCGCCAGTTGCAGGTCGGCCGCCCGAGCGCCAGCGGCAACGGATCCTCCTCATGCACGCTGTGGCGTGCCGACGTGACCCAGAGCAGCGGCTCGATACGGATGATCTCGCCCTGGCCGCGGCTTTCGACATGGGTGATGATCGCAAGGTCGATATCGCCGGTCGCGATCCGCTCCGCCAGCATCGGCGTCGGTTCGCAGACCACCGTGACCTCGGCGCGCGGATTCGAATGGGCGAAGCGGGCCAGGATCTCCGGCAGGTAGCGATCGGCATAATCGTCGGGCACGCCGAGGCGGATGCGCCCCTTGAGATCGGCATCGGCAAAGGATGCCACGCATTCGAGGTTCAGCCTGACGATCCGGCGGGCATAGTCGAGCAGCCGCTCGCCATCCTCGGTCAGCTTGGCATGGCGGCCGTCGCGGCCGAACAGGGGGCGCCCGACCCGCTCCTCGAGTCGCTTCATCTGCATCGAGACGGCCGACTGCGTCTTAAAAACGATCTCGGCAGCGCGGGTGAAGGAGCCGGTATCGGCGATGGCGACGAAGGTCTTGAGCTGATCGGCATCGAGCACATGAGCCATTGGCGATCCCCGTCACTGTTCATCAATATCAGTGTTGCGAGACATCATAACCATTCGTTTGGCTGATGGCCAGAGCCTCGCTAAGGTCCGGGTGCTCTCCAAAAGTTCCCTGTCAATGGCGCGTCCGGGTGGGGTGGAGGGGCTCAGATCCACGTTCCGCACCGCCAAAGGAGGCCGTCATGCTGCTCATGACCATTGCCGCGAAGTCGCTCTCGTCCGTTTCGGCCGGCGTCACGCGTGTTGCCACCATCGGAGCTGCCGGAACGATTCAACTCGTGCGCGCGCTCATCCATCGCCGTGAGGTGATGCGTCTTGGCGCCGAGCTCGACGAGCGCGGGCTCAAGGATATCGGCCTCGTCCGTTCGGATATCGACGGCGCGCTGGCGGCGTCCTGGCTGGACGATCCGTCGGCCGTGCTGGCGGAGCGCTCGCGCTCTTCGTCGAATCTCGCAGCCGCGCGGCGCGATCATGCCCTGCGCCATGCCGGCTCCGCGCCGATGCTGGCCGGGAAGGCCGATATCACGGTTGCACGCTGCGCCTGACCCCTTGGCGACAGCGTCCCTGCGGGCGGGAGCTTCGTGCTTCCGCCCTTTTTCATGCCTGTGTGAGATGCGCGCCTGATATGGGTCAGCGGCGCCCCTGACCGCCGCCGAGCATGGCGTCGAGGATCGACTTCAGCGCGTTCTGATGATCGTCCTGGATCTGGCGACCGTGCTCGAACATCTGGTTGAGCGCGTCGAGGCCGATCGAGCCCGGCCCGGCGGCCGAGGAGGATGGAGCCTCTTCAGGTTCGGGCTCAGGTTCCGCTGCGCGCCGGGGTGCGCTGCGCGGAGCAGGCGCCGGTTCGGGTTGGGGCGCCGCCATACCGCCGAACATGCCGCCGAGGATCTGGCCGAGCGCGCCGCCGAACGGGTCGGACGGAGCCGCCTGCGGACTGGGCTGCGGCTGGCCACCGGCCTGACCGAACATGCCCTTGAGGATCGCCTCGAACGGATTGGCTGGCATCTGCGGCTGTTGCGGCGCCGGCTGCATTCCCGGCATCTGGCCGCGCATCATTTCGGCGAACTGGCCGAGAATGCCGCCCAGCCCCTCGTTGCTCGACGTCTTGGACAGGCCGCCCATCAGCATGGCGGCGATGACCGGCAGCATCTGCTTGAGGATCGCTTGCGAGACGCCGCTGGTCGCCGCCGCCTGTGCCGCGATCGCCTGGCTGACTTCGCGCGAGCCGAAGAGCTGGCTCAGCACGTCGTTGCCGGCGTTCTGAGCCCCGGCCGGAATGCCATAGCCGCCGGCCTCGAAGAAGCGGGCGTAGGGCGAGGCGGTCATCATCTGGGCGAGCGAGCCGAAGGCGTAGGGGTCGCGCGTCTGCCGCTGCAGACCCATCGAGAAGGCCGGCAGCAGGGCGTCGAGCGCAGCCTGCGTCTGCTGCAGGCTCAGGCCGTATTGCTGGGCGAGATTCGGCAGCGCCTGGCCGTTCTGGGCCGACTGCATGATATCGAACAGGTTCATCATCGACGCATCTCCCCGGCCGGCCTTTGGTTCCGTGCCTAAGAAGACGATAGCAGGGTGTCCTTGCCTGGCAAATCGATTGCGGCGCGGCGCTGCGCGGCCTTGTGCTCCAGCCTTGTGATGCCGCGGAAGGCGAAGACCAGCGCCAGCACCCCGAAGGCGACCGCCCCGAGCGCCGAGCCGGCGAGCGCTCCCTTCGGCCCGGCGAGATGGGCGCCGAGGATGGCGAGCGGCATGGTGCCGAGCGTCGCGCGGCCCCAGCTGAACAGCGTCGACAGGAACGGCATGCCGAGATTGTTGAACGCGGCATTGGCGACGAACAGCATGCCGACGAAGATCCACATCGGCCCGGCGATCAGGCAGAAGAACAGCACCAGCTCCGCCGTCAGCCCCGTTGCATGGAAGGCGGAGACGATGGCGCCGCGGAAGGCGAAGAGCAGCGCCCAGGAGACGAGCACGGAGGCGCCGGCGAAGATCGCCGCATCGGTCAGGCCCCGGCGCATCCGGTCGAAGCGCCCGGCGCCCCAGTTCTGCCCGAGAATCGGCCCGACCGCTCCCGACAGCGCGAAGAGCACGCCGAAGGCGACCGGCACGAGCCGGTCCATGATCGCAAGCGCCGCCACCGCCGCATCGCCGAAGCGGGCGACGACGCCGGCGAAGACGGCGTTGGCGATCGGGTTCGAGAGATTGGTCAGGATCGCCGGTCCCGCGATGGCGAAGGCCCGGGCGCTGTCCTGCCGGATGAAGGAGAGGCGCGGCCGCTCGATCATGTCATGCGCGACCACGCAAGCATGGAAGCCAATGGCGCAGATGATGATCCGCGCGAGCACGATCGCGATTGCCGCGCCGTCGGGCCCGAGTCCGAAGCCGAAGATCAGCAATGGGTCGAGCCCCGCCGTGACGATGCCGCCGCCGAGCGTGACGAACATCGCCCGCCGGGCATCGCCGATGGCGCGCAGGATGCCGGAGAAGCCCATGCCGATCGCCATCAGGATGTTCGACGGCAGCACGATATGCAGGAAGGAGAGGGCGACCGCATGCGACTGGTCATGCGCGCCGAGCAGGCTGAGCAGCCAGGGCAGCAGCGGCAGCGCGACGAGCGACAGGACGAGCGCCACGATCGCCGACAGGGCCATGGTCGAGGCCGCGATGCGCCGCGCCGCCGGGCGGTCGCCTGCCCCGACGCTGCGCGAGGTCAGCGCGGTGACTGCGATCATCAGGCCGACATTCACCGAGACCATCAGGTAGAGCACGATGGTGGCGAAGCCGACGCCGGCCGTCGCCTCCGGCCGCCCGAGCCAGGAGACATAGAGCAGCGACAGAAGATCGACGACGAACACCGCCATGAGGCCGACCGAGCCCGTCGCGGTCATCACCGCGACATGGCGCATCAATGGGCCTTCGAGGAAGACGGCCTGCGGCCGGGCCGAGGCCCGGCTCATCGCTCAGGCTCTCCGACGCCGCCGACCGCGACCTCGGCGCCGCCATCGGCGATGACCTGCTCCGTTTCGGCATTGAGGGCCTTCGACTTGCCCTTGGGCGTGACGATCGGTTCCGGCGTAACGCGCGGCACACGGTTCAGCGCCGCCGCGATGCCCTCGTGGAACTGGATCTCCATGCGCTGCGCGTCACGGTCGCGAACATGGTCGATGACGACTTCGGCCTCGTCACGGCTCAAGCCCAGCGTCTCGAGCGCGACGCGGCCGAAGCCGAGCGCCGACTCGAAGGTTTCGCGCATCTGAAAATCGACATTGGCCTTCATCAACTCGATGGCGTGGATGCGATCGAAGGCCCGGACATGCACGCGCAGCTGCGGGAATTCGGTCTTGACCATTTCGACGATGCGCAGGGCCGCATCCTTGTTGTCGATGCAGACGCAGATCACCTTCACGCGCCCGGCGCCGGCGGCGCGCAGCACGTCGAGGCGCGTGCCATCGCCGTAATAGACCTTGAAGCCGAAGCGGGCAGCGGCGCGAATCTGTTCGACGTCGGAATCGATCACGGTGATGTTGATATGCTGCAGCAGCAGGGCCTGGGTCACCACCTGGCCGAAGCGGCCGAAGCCGATCACCATCACCTGGCTGTCGCTGACCCCGTCGAAATCCTCCTCCATCGTTTCCGGCTGGATTCGGGCCAGCAGCACCGCATCGATCAGCTTGGCGACGAGCGGGCCGAGCAGCATGCTGATCGCGGCGAGCGCGGTCACCATCGCCGCTTGCGGCGGCGTGAGCAGCCCCTGCGCCAGCCCCAGCGGCAGTAGCACGAAGGCGAACTCGCCGGCAGGCGAGAGCAGGGCGCCGGCCCGGATCGCCTCGATCCAGGATGAACAGGAAATCCGCAGGATCGAGGTGACGACCGCGATCTTGAAGAGCACGAGCAGCGGCGCCGACACCGCCAGCAGCATCCAGTTGGTCGCGACCAGCTTGAGGTCGAGCGACATGCCGACCGCCATGAAGAACAGGCCGAGCAGCACGCCGCGGAACGGCTCGATATCGGCTTCGAGCTCGTGCCGGAAATGCGAATCCGCCAGCATCACGCCGGCGAGGAAGGCGCCCATCGCCATGGACAGGCCGACATGCTCCATCAGCAGTGCCGCGCCCAGCACGATCAGCAACGCCGCCGCCGTCATCACATCCTTGGCGCCGGTATGGGCGAGGATGCGGAAGAACGGATTCAGCACGTAGCGCCCCGCCAGGATGATCGCGATCAGCGCGCTGAGTGCGATGCCGAGGCTGGCCAGCGCGCGCATCGGGCTGTCGGCCTGTGTGCTGCCGGTGCTGGCCAACAGCGGCAGCAGCGCCAGCACCGGCGCGATGGCCATGTCCTGGAACAGCAAGATCGAGAAGGTGCGCCGCCCATAGGATTCGCTGCCGTCGCCCCGCTCCGCCAATTGCTGGAGCGCGATGGAGGTTGCGGACAGCGCCAGTGCCACGCCGACGGCGACCGCTCCTGCAGCGGATAGACCGAAATACCAGCCGAACAGGCCGATGCCGGCGGCGCAGAGCGCCATCTGCACCAGGCCGGTGCCGAGAATGTCCTTGCGCATCGAGTAGAGGCGGGACGGTTGCAGCTCGAGGCCGACCAGGAAGAGCAGCAGCACCACGCCGATCTCGGCCGTGCTGCGGATGGCGTCGGGGTCCTTGATCAGGCCGAGGAGCGAGGGGCCGATCACGATGCCGGCGGCGAGATAGCCGAGCACCGCCGATTGCCCGAGCTTGCGGAACAGCGGAACGGCTATCACCGCCGCGGCGCAGAAGGTCAGGATCGGCGGCAGGAAGCTGACATGCGAGGCGGCGTCGGCCATGCGGAACTCGGTGCTTTGGAATGGTTTGGCTGTCCGGCGCGACGCTCGGCGTGGCGGCCCGTCGCTCTATCTAGGCTTTCGACGGCGATCCTGCGAGAGGCAATCGGTGATCACGGCGGCCTGCGCCGCTTCGCTTCCTTGACATCGCCCCGATCCCGCCGAAAGAAGGCGCGGACTGATCGGAGTTTCCCCTGCGCGTGACAAAGCCGCCGCTCGACATCCTGCTCTGCGCCCCGCGCGGTTTCTGCGCCGGGGTTGTACGCGCCATCGACGCTGTCGAGAAGGCGCTGAAGCTGCATGGCGCGCCGGTCTATGTCCGCCACGAGATCGTCCATAATAAATACGTCGTCGAATCCCTGAAGCGGAAAGGCGCGGTCTTCGTCGCCGAGCTCGACGAGGTGCCGGATGAGACGCGGCCGGTGATCTTCTCGGCCCATGGCGTCGCCAAGGCGGTGCCGGCGGCGGCGAGGGCCCGCAATCTCTTTGCCATCGACGCGACCTGCCCGCTGGTGACCAAGGTTCATCGCGAGGCCGAGGTCCATCACAAGCGCGGGCGCCACATCCTGCTCGTCGGCCATGCCGGCCACCCGGAGGTGATCGGGACGATGGGCCAGCTCCCCGGGGGTGCGATCACGCTGATCGAGACGCTGGACGACGTCGCGACGCTCGAGGCGCCGGAAGGCCAGCCGCTCGCCTATGTCACGCAGACGACGCTGTCTGTTGACGATACCCGCGAGATCGTCGAGGCGTTGCAGGCCCGTTTCCCTGAGCTGATCGCTCCGCACAAGGAAGATATCTGCTACGCCACGACCAACCGCCAGGAGGCGGTGAAGCGCGTCGCGCCGATGGTGGATGGGCTGATCGTCGTCGGTTCGCCCAATTCCTCGAATTCGCAGCGCCTGCGCGAGGTCGCCGAGCGCGCCGGCTGCCCGGTCGCGCGGCTCGTCCTGCGCACCGACGAGATCGACTGGTCGGTCTTCGGCCAAATCCGCAGCCTCGGCATCACCGCCGGCGCAAGCGCGCCCGAGGTGCTGGTCGAGGAGATCATCGATGCCTTCGCCGCGCGCTACGAGGTTCGCGTCGAGACCGTTTCGACCGCCGACGAGAACGTCTTCTTCCCGCTGCCGCGCGAGTTGCGCGACGAGGCGGCGCCGGACGCGGCCGAATAATTCCAGCAGAAGAGTACGATCGTGGCCGTCTATACCGAAGTGCCCGATGACGAGATGGCCGCCTTCGTGGCGCGCTACGGCATCGGCGAGCTCCTCTCCGCCAAGGGCATCGCCGAAGGCGTCGAGAACTCGAACTACCTGATCCGCACCACGCAGGGCGCCTTCATCCTCACGCTCTACGAGAAGCGGGTGAACCCGGACGACCTGCCCTTCTTTCTCGGCCTGATCCAGCATTTGGCCTCGCGCGGGGTGATCTGTCCGCAGCCGGTCAGCGACAGCCGCGGCGAGATGCTCGGCCGCCTCGCCGGGCGCCCGGCCGCAATCGTCACCTTCCTTGACGGCCTCTCGGTACGTCGCCCGACATCCGCGCATTGCCAGGAGCTCGGCCGCGGCCTTGCTCTGCTGCATCAGGCTGGCGCCGATTTCGCGATGGAGCGGGTCAATGCGCTCTCCGTGCCGGGCTGGCGTCCGCTTGCCGAGCAGGCCGGGGCCGATGCCGACAAGGTCTCGCCCGGCCTCGCGCGCCGCGTCGTCGCCGAGATTGCCGTGCATGAGGCGAGCTGGCCGCAGGGCCTGCCCCGCGGCGTCATCCATGCCGATCTTTTTCCCAACAACGTCTTCTTCATCGGTGACCGGCTTTCGGGGCTGATCGACTTCTATTTCGCCTGCACCGACGCCTATGCTTATGACCTCGCGATCTGCCTGAACTCCTGGTGCTTCGAGGCTGACGGCTCGTTCAACCTGACCAAGGGCCAGGCCATGCTCGCCGGCTACGAGAGCGTGCGGCCCTTGAACGAAGCTGAGGTCGAGGCGCTGCCGCAGCTCTGCCGCGGCTCGGCACTGCGCTTTCTGCTGACGCGCCTCGTCGACTGGCTGAACGTGCCTCCCGGCGCCCTGGTCAAACCGCATGACCCGCTCGAATACGACCGCAAACTCGCCTTCCACCAGCGCGTCGCCGATGCCCGCGAATACGGATTGAAGCGGTGAGCGGCGATACGGTCGAAGTCTGGACGGACGGCGCCTGCTCGGGAAATCCCGGGCCCGGCGGTTGGGGCGCGATCCTCACTTTCAACGGCGTTGAGAAGGAACTCTCGGGCGGCGAGGCGCAGACCACCAATAACCGCATGGAATTGATGGCGGCGATTGCGGCGCTGGAGGCGCTGAAGCGCCCCGTCACGGTCGCGCTCCACACCGACAGCCAGTATCTGCGCCAGGGCATCACCGGATGGATCCATGGCTGGAAGAAGAACGGCTGGAAGACGGCTGATCGCAAGCCGGTCAAGAATGCCGAGCTCTGGCAGCGCCTCGAGGCTGCGCTCGGCCGCCACAAGATCGAGTGGAAATGGGTCAAGGGCCATGCCGGCGACGAGATGAACGAGCGCGCCGACGCCCTGGCGCGGGCCGGCATGGCGCCGTTCAAGAGTGGCGGTCGCTGAAGTTGCTACGGCAGGGTTTCAGATCGAGCGTGTTTTCATAAGACGCGGGTCATCCCGGACGCAGCGTAGCGGAGATCCGGGATCCATGCCTGAACCTCGATCGGAGGCGCTCCGGCATGGATCCCGGGTCAAGCCCGGGATGACCCTGTGTTTCCGTGCAAAGTCGTCACGCCTTGTCGCGCGTGCAGGTAATGGGTCAGGCGCAGGAGCGGCTTCATTCCGAGCGCCTCGGCCAGCCGGATCGAGGCGGTGTTCTCCTCATGGACCTGATAGCGCGCCAGCAACCCGCGCCGGGCCAGTTCGCCGAGAGCGGCGCCGACCACGCGCGATCCCAGACCGCGCCCGCGCTGATCGGGCTGCGTGACGACGCCGCCGATCTCCCAGACGCTGCCATAGCTCTCGAAGGCGAGGCAGACCGAAAGCGGCTCCGCGCCTGAGCCGATCCTGCAAGTGAAGGCGCGTCCGCTTGCCAGCAGCGGCGACAGCCAGTCCCGTTGATGATCCTGCGTGCGATAGAGCGCAAACATGGCGTCCGTGGCGCTGTCCGTAACGGTGACGCCGTCGCGGCCGGGAGCGCGTATGGGCGATGTGAACGACAGGAAGCTGGTCTGGCGCGCGAGCGGATAATGTCGCTGGACGACCGCCTGCTCGGCCGCGCTGCACAGCTTGAAGACGATGCCGCCATCTGCCGGAAGCGCGGCGAGCAGCGTTTCCGTCAGCGCCGCATCGTCGCTGCGGATGAGGGCGGCATAGGCCGCTGCCGGATAGGCCTTGCGATCGTAGTCGCTGGCCTGCGTATCGAGCAGGACGAGCGTCGCCGCACCGGCCGGCGAGAGCTGCTGAAACGCGCGCGTATGCCGCGGAAAGGCCGCGAGATGCTTCAGCAGGACGACATTGCCGAGCGGATCGGCGCCGAGCCGCTCGATGATGGCGTGTCTGTCCCGGACCGCGATCACGATCGCCCGGCCGAAGGCTCTCAGCCGAGCGGCTGGCGATAGACGATGAAGCCCGACTTGTCGGCGACCTTGTCGTAGAGCGCCTGTCCCTGCAGATTGGTCTCATGCGTCTGCCAGTAGACGCGGTAGCAGTTCTTCGCCCGCGCCATCTGGTTCACGGCCTCGATCAGCTTGCGGCCGATGCCGGTGCCGCGCGATTCCGGCACGGTGAACAGGTCCTGCAGATAGCAGATCGGCTTCTCGCTCCAGGTCGTGCGGTGGATCACCCAGTTGACCATGCCGAGCGGCTTGTCGCCCTGGAAGGCAAGGAAGCCGCCCATCGGTTCCTCCCCGCCGGTCAGGCGCCCGAAGGTGATGGCGTCGATTTCCGGTGGCAGCGTCGCCTTGTAGAAGGTCAGATAGCCATGCCAGAGCGGCGTCCAGGCATCCCGGTCGGTCGCGGCAAGCGGGCGAATGACGATATCGGCCATCGGTGTTTTCCTCCGGCCCGCAAGCTAGCCGGGGCTTCGCGGCTTGTCTCATGACAAGCGCAGATCGGATCGATCAGCTGGGTTGGTCCGATGCGAGGAAGCGCTCGACAGCGCTGGCGCTCAGAGCCTGAGCGGGATCTTCCCTCCAAAGATCGAGAATGATCGTCGCCAGGCGGGCTCTCGCCCGCCTCTGCTGCTGGCCGCCGATGGTATTGACGCTGTTCACCGCCACCCAGGCTGCATCGAAAGCGCCAGCCAATTTTGCCAGATCCGCAGGTTCGACAACGAAGCCTTGAAACGGCATGTCCTCTCCCCATACGCCAGAGAAGTGGAACAATTTAATTGGCAGCGCACGCCTCGCAATGTCAAAAGCTAGGTCGGCTTCCGACCCGCTGCGGACTCAAGGAACGAAAGTTCGAAAGCATCCTTGATCCCCCTTTATGCGGGCGATCTTATCAGTCGGATTGCGGGTGAAGCTGAGCTCCCCAATAGGGTTGGTCGATCCCTGTATTATTTGGCCGCAGTGTGCGACGCCGCCCGCGTTGGAGAAAACGAATATTCCGAACTCATCATTGTCTATCTCTGCGCGAAATCCCTGAGAGGTTAGCTCCTCTTTTAGCTTGGAATAAGCACTCCCGGCGGGATAGGACGCCTTTATATGAGCGTTGAACTGGTGCCCATCTAAGGGGAGTTTCGACCCACAGGCGCTCAATATCAGGCCCCAGATAGCTAATTGAAAAAACTTATTTGCTGCCACTCTCCGCATTGCTGCTTGCCGCTTTCATCTGGGCCAATCACACATATAAGGCCCGCTTCCGACCCGTTGCGGACCTTTCAGGTTGCAGCGAAACTATCGCCTTCAGCTGCTTTCGTGCATGCAATGGGCTGTCGAAGCGACAGGTTAACGAGCGTCAAAAATGCACAAGCGCACAATCCTCTGGCCCTTCGCATTTGCGGTATTTTGCCTAGCGACGGGCGCACTGTTGTCGGCTGGCGACGTTATGGCGAAGAAAAAGAGCGGCGGCCAAGGCTTGGTCGGTTGGTGCTGGCGTAACGCCGACGGCGTAAACCGCCGAGAGATGTGCTTCGGCAGAGAGCCTCGACTGACGATGTCAACGGGAAACCAGATCGAGGGTTTTGAGCGCGAGGCGCTCTATCGAGCGCTTCATACAAGCGTCCTACAGATCGTCGGCTTTCCCGGAGAAGGATGGCCCAGCCGTTCATCTTTGCTGGAATGCCAGTTCGAAATTCCAGCCCCAAACGTTTTTCAGCTGAGTGGGTGTGACCTCGGCGGCCGGTGGGACCGGTCGAGGAAGCATACTGATTAGGTCGGCATCCGACCCGTAACAGACATTCCGCTGATTGCGGTCGCGACCGCATCGCATCTTCAAACCGACATCAATTGGGGGTTCTGTTCAATTTCCGGCCTTGCTATCGGGGTAAAGCCGTCTTTTCAACAGCCGTCGGATCAACAAGTGAGACGGAATGGCAAATAGCGTTATAGCGACAATGGCAATCCAAGGCTCTATCGTGCTTTGAAACATGAAATACCAGGACACTAAAATTATGACTGGCAAGTTCAAGATTCCAGTTAACATGTCTATCTTGCCGGATTGCTCTTTATTCATCACCTCAATGTCTCTCCTTCACTTGCGGCTTGATCTGCATGGGTTGCAATGACGGACTTGGTGACCTCGTGTCTAGCTGTGGAGGGGTTAATGTCTGCTTCCGACCCTTTGCTGACATTTGCCCAATCCGGCCCGCCGACAAGAAGGCCCGCGCAGCGCCTGCGCGGGCCCCAATCTGTCTCCGTGCCTTGAGGCTCAGAGCTTGGCGAGCATCGCCTCGGCGCCAGAGGCTTCCGCCTTGCCGGCGGCTTCCTCGACATTGAGCAGCTTCACCACGCCGTCCTCGACCAGCATCGAATAGCGCTGCGAGCGGGTGCCGAGGCCGAAGCCCGAGCCGTCCATCGACAAGCCGATCTCCTTGGCGAAATCGGCATTGCCGTCCGAGAGGAACTCGATCACGCCGGCGCCGCCGGTCGCCTTCGACCAGGCGTCCATGACGAAGACGTCGTTGACGCCGGTCACCATGATGGCGTCGACGCCCTTCGCCTTGATCTCGGCCGCCTTCTCCAGGAAACCCGGCAGGTGGTTGCGATGGCAGGTCGGGGTGAAGGCGCCGGGGACGGCGAAGAGCACCACCTTCTTGCCGGCGAACAGGTCATCGGTCGTGCGCGCGGCCGGTCCGTCGGCGGTCATGACGCGGAACGTCACTTGGGGAAGCTTGTCACCCACCTTGATGGTCATGAGCCTGTCTCTCCGTAAAGCCTGCGGCCAGAGGGGCCGCCCGGCCTCACGGATTAGGGCTTGCCGGCGGGGATGTCGAGTTCCAGCCGCGTCTCGATCGGTCGCGGCGTGCCGCGCACGGTGAAGATCAGCGGGATCGGGCCGGCCGCGCCTTTCGGCCGCTCGTCGATCCGGATCTGGGCGAGGACCGTGCCGTCCGCCTGCGGCGTCAATCGGGACTTGCCGAAGGACCACATGCCCGAGCCCTCGACGAAGACGTCCTCGATCCGGCCGTCCGCTGGCGGTTGCAGGATGAGGCGCAGGCCGGGATCGACCACGCTGTCGTCCGGACCGGCGTCGACAATCGCGATCTTCTCCTTGTGGGGGCCGGGCTTGGCCGGGACCGGCACGCGCGCCTCGAAGCTTTCGAGACGCGGCGAGGTCACGGTCGTCACGCCGGGTTCGAGCCACAGGCTGGCCTCGCCCTTGGCGGGAATGCAGATCTTCTCGCAGACGGCGTAGTCGAGCTTGAGCACGACGAGGACCGGCCGCGACGGATCGACCGGCTGGACCGAGATCGGGATCACGACCTCGCCGACATAGCCGATGGAATAGCCGGCCGAATCCTGGAAACGCTCCGGCACCGGCCAGCGCACGTCGAGCCCGCCGATATTGGTCGAGCCCGACCAGTCGAAGGCCGGCGGCACGCCGAACTGACCGGGGCTGCGCCAATAGGTCTTGAACCCCGCCGACATCACGATCTCGACGCCGACGCGCTGCTTGCCGGTCGCGGTGGTCGGCCCGGCGATCAGGCGCAACTTCGCATGCTCGCTCGCCGACCAGGGCGAGGTGGCGGCTTCCGTCGTCGCCTCCTGGGCGTGGGCAGCGGAGCCCAGCGCCAGCGGGAGCGCGGCCAGCAAGGGAAGAATGCGGTTCACGGCCCTGCCTTTAACGATTGCGAGCCTGAAAAGCGAACAAAACCTGTCTTCCTCCGCCGGTCCGCGCTGATGCGGCACGTCGACAGCCTCGCGCAGGATTGGGGCGCAATCGGGGTGCCGGCCATGGACCGGGCCGAAGCACGCAAACGTGATCCGAATGGACCGTTAGATGCGATGCGCATACCCAAAGGGAACCGCCGACGCGATCCTGTCGGAGATTGCGTTTCCCATGGTAGCTTACGCGACCGCCAACACGAGAGGGCCAATGCCATGCTTTTCGCTGTCCTCCTTCGCGACAACCCCGAGCGCCTGCATCTTCGGCAAGCTCATGTTGACGAGCATCTCGACTATGTGGCTGCTCAGGGCACCAAGGTTCTCGCGGGTGGCGCTCTACGTCCCAAGCCCGAGGACGCACCTCAGGGCGCGCTTTGGCTCGTGAACGCCGAGAACAAGGAAGCCGCTCAGGCCATCATCGAAGGCGATCCGTTCTTCAAGTTGGGTCTGAGGCAATCGGTGGACATCTATCACTGGTCAAAGGGTGTCTGGTCCGAGCCGTTTGCGCAGTGCATGAGTGCTCTCGAAGGCACCTGACGGGCGCATTATGAGCGCACTCTGCGAGGCCATGCAGTCGTTGCAGGTCTTGGTGGGCATGCTCTTCGACATTGGTTAGCTTCAGCCAAGCCTTGCCGATACGGCCCGACAGCCTCTAGCATGGGCTCCATGAAGATCGGCTCACAATCGCGCGTCGGCGGCCGCAGCTATCTCGATGGGCAATGCCTGATCGCGATGCCGGGCATGGCCGATACACGCTTCAGCCGCAGCGTCGTCTATGTCTGCGCCCATTCCGAGGACGGGGCGATGGGCATCATCGTCAACAAGCCGGCGGGCGACACGAAATTCCCGGAGCTGCTCGTCCAGCTCGACGTGATTCCCTCCGAGGAGGTGATCCGGCTGCCGAGCCGGGCCGAGCGCGTGCAGGTGCTGCGCGGCGGCCCGGTCGAGACCAAGCGCGGCTTCGTCCTGCATAGCGCCGATTTCTTCCTGGAATCGGCCACCCTGCCGATCGACGAGGGCATCTGCCTGACGGCGACGCTGGACATCCTGCGCGCCATCGCCACCGGCGAGGGGCCGGAGAACGCCGTGCTGGCGCTGGGCTATGCCGGCTGGGCCGCAGGCCAGCTCGAGGCCGAGATCCAGTCCAATGGCTGGCTGCATTGCCCGGCCGATCCCGAGTTGCTTTTCGACGAGAGCGTCGAGACCAAATACCAGCGCGCGCTCGGCAAGATCGGCATCGATCCGGCATTCCTGTCGCGCGAGGCAGGGCACGCGTGAACGGCCGCCACGCCGTCATTCTCGGGCGGAGCGAAGCGCAGACCCGGGAATCTCTGGCAGGATAGGGCGCCCTCCGTCCGGAGATGCTCGGGTCCAGCCCGGGTATGACGCCCTGGTTCTAAGCCACCTCGGTCGCAGCCGCAGCAGCAGCCCCCATCAGGCGTCGCGCTTCCGCCGCCGTCATCGGTTGGCCGAAGATGTAGCCCTGCGCGTACTGGCAGCCGAGCTGGTAGAGTTCGATCGCATCCGACTCGCTCTCCGCGCCCTCGGCGACGACATCCATGTGGAGATCGGCGGCGAGCTGCACGATCGAGCGCAGGATCACCGGCGGGCGGCCATTGCCCATCTGGCGCACGAAGCTCTGGTCGATCTTGATCGTGTCGAAGGGG
The DNA here is from genome assembly GCF_945956895.1 of uncultured Allobosea sp. Classification (GTDB taxonomy): domain Bacteria; phylum Pseudomonadota; class Alphaproteobacteria; order Rhizobiales; family Beijerinckiaceae; genus Allobosea. Next base: position 107,857 of record NZ_CAMFJF010000012.1, read on the forward strand.
AAGCGCTGCAGATAGGACAGCGAGGAATAGCCCGTTCCGAAATCGTCGAGCGAGAGGCCGGCGCCGAGGTCGCGGATGCGCTGCAGCATCTGCGCGGCATATTCCGGGTTCTCCATGACGAGGCTCTCGGTGATCTCGAGCTTCAGTGTGCCCGGCAGCACGCGCCGGCGCCCGAGCACGGTCTTCACGTCATGCAGCAGGTCGTGGCGCAGCAATTGCCGGCTGGAGACGTTGACGCTGGCGAAGATCGGCGGATCGACCTCCAGCGCCGCCTGCCAGGCTTCCAGCTCGCGCGCGGTCTTGTCCATGACATAGACGCCGAGATCGACGATCAGCCCGGTCTCCTCGGCGATGGCGAGGAAATCCTGCGGCATCAATCTGCCTTCGCGCGGATGGTCCCAGCGCACCAGCGCCTCGAAGCCGGCGATGGTGCGGTCCTCCAGCCGGACGATCGGCTGGTACATGACCTGGATCTCGTTGCGCTCGATCGCCCGGCGCAGGTCGCTTTCCAGCGCGAGCCTGTCGTTGCGGTCGGTCCGCATAGCCGGCACGAAGACCTCGATCTTGTTGCCGCCCTGCCGCTTTGCATGGGCCATGGCGAGTTCGGCATTCTTCAGCGCGTCTTCCTTGCGCGAGGCCGGCGCCGGGTCGAACAGGGCGAGCCCGATCGAGGGCGTCAGCACGATCTCGCGCTCGGCATAGGTGATCGGCGTCGAGACCGCGCGACGCACCAGCTCGGCCAAGGCGAGGATGCGCTCGGGGTCGCGCTCGGAGACCAGGATCATCGCGAAGGTGTCGCCGCCGATGCGGGCGAGCGTGTCCTGGGCCCTGAGCAGCCGGCCGAGGCGGCGCGCCAGCGTCAGCAGGATCGAATCGCCGGCCGAGAAGCCGACGGATTCGTTGACCTGCTTGAAGCGGTCGACGTCGATGACGAGCACGGTCGGGCGGATATTGTCGTCGGCGCGGGTGAAGCCGAAGATCGCGCCGAGCCGGTCCTGGAACAGCTTGCGGTTGGGCAGACCGGTCAGGTTGTCATGCACGGCGTCGTGCAGCAGGCGCTCCTGCGCGGTGCGTTGCTCGGTGACATCGGCGAGCGTGCCGATGACGCGGATGACCTCGCCGTCCGAGCCGATCACCGGGCGCGCCTTGACGTTGACCCAGTGATAGGCGCCGTTGGCAGCGCGCAGGCGCAGGTCGAGATTGAGCTTGCCGCGGCGCTGTTCCAGCACGGCGTCGAGCGTGACGCGATAGCGGTCGCGGTCGGCGACATGCATGTGCTCCAGCCAGCGCGCGGCTGAACCTTCGAGCGCCCCCTTGGGCAAGCCGAGCAGCGTCTCGATCTGCGGGGAGACGAAGACCTTGTCGGAACTGACATCCCAGTCGAAGACGAGATCGCCCGAACCGGAAAGCGCGAGCGCCCGGCGCTCGGTATCCGAGACCAGCCCTTGCGAGATCGCTCCGCCGGCGAAGGCGTGCTGGATCACGGTGAAGCCGATCAGCAGCACGATCAGGACGAGGCCGCCCAACAGTGCAGGCGCGACCAAATCACGTTGAAATTGCCCGGTCACGGTGAAACTCGCCGCGGTGACCCAGACCGCGAGCAGGAACCAGGTCGGGATCAGCATCACCGCCCGCTCGTAGCCATGCGTCGCCAGATGCACGACGAGGATGAAGCCGATCGCCGCGACGGCCGCGATCGAGATGCGCGCGATGCCGGACGCCATCGGAGCGTCGAAGACCGCAAGGCCGACCAGGCCCGCGAGACCGAGAATCCAGAGCAGCGTCACATGACCGTAACGGACGTGCCAGCGCGACAGGTTGAGATAGGCGAAGAGGAAGACGAGCAGCGTCGCTGCCAGCACCACCTCGGCGCCGGCGCGATAGATTCGCTCGATCGCCGGCGTGAGAGGGAACAGGCGCTGGAAGAAACCGAAATCGAGGCCGGCATAGGCCAGAACCGCCCAGGCCAGTGCCGCCGCGGCCGGGAAGATCACCGCGCCCTTGACCACGAAGATGATGGTCAGGAACAGCGCGAGCAGGCCCGCGATGCCGATGATGATGCCCTTGTAGAGCGTCAGCCCGTTGGTCTTCTGTCGATAGGCCTCCGACTCGTAGAGATAGAGCTGCGGCAGGTTGGGCGATTTCAGCTCGGCGACGAAGGTGACCGTCGTGCCGGGGTCGAGCGTGATCAGGAAGACGTCGGCATCGGGGCTCGCCTCGCGATCGGGCGAGAGGCCTTGGCTCGCGGTAACCGCCTCGATGCGCTTGTCGCCGAGATCGGGCCAGATCACGCCGGAGCCGATCAGGCGGTGGAAGGGCGCCACCAGCAGGCGGTCGATCTGCTCGTCGGAATCGTTGGTGAGCGCGAAGACGATCCAGTCTGGCCGCGCGCCGGCTTCGCGAGCCTTGACCGCGATGCGCCTGACGATGCCGTCCTGCCCTGGCGCGGTGGAAATCTGGATGACGTCGCCGTCGGATTTGTTGCGCTCGACGACATTGGTCAGGTCGATCACGGGGGCGTCGACCGGAACCCGCACCGCCTCGACGGCCTGGGCCGGCAGCACGGCAGCGCAGAACCACAGGACAAGGCCGGCCAGCGCGAGGCCGGCCCGGAAGAGGCGCTCGGAAATGGACAAGCTGTGCTCGGCTATCAGGCGGGAAGCGATCATTCGATGTTTGACGAAAAGCCCTATCGGCCGCTCGTGGCAAGGGCAAGGCGAAGCGGGCCTGTGGTCAACCGCCGCAGTCACGGCCTGTTTCCGGGCAATGCATCGGTGGAGAGTACGGCGTAGAGCAAGTGATCGGCCCAGTTGCCGTTGATCTTGAGATAGGCCCGCGCCAGTCCCTCATGCTGGAAGCCGACGCGCTCCAGCAAGCGCCGCGACGGCTCGTTATTCGGCAGGCAGGCGGCCTCGACGCGGTGCAGGGCGAGGTCGGAGAAGGCGAACCGTACCGCGCCGCGCACGGCTTCCGTCATATGGCCCCGGCCGGCATAGCGATGCCCCATCCAGTAGCCGAGCGTACAGGCCTGGGCGACGCCACGCCGGATCAGCCCGAGCGTCAGCCCGCCGAGCAGCGTCTCGGTGCCCGTTTCGAAGATGAAGAGCGAATAGGCCTCGTCGGTCGAGATTTCGCGGGCGGCGCGCTTGGCCCGCAGCCGGAATGAGGCACGGGTCAGGTCGTCCTCGTTCCAGGTCGGCTCCCAGGGCGTCAGGAATTCCCGGCTTTCCATGCGGAGAACCGCCCAGGCCGCGTGGTCGCTGGCCTGGGGCGCGCGCAGATAGAGGTTCGGCGTCCGGATCAGCGGGCGGCTCGGCGGCTCGCTCGGGAAACGGAAGAGCGCCATCTCCGGTCAGTCCGCTGCCCGGGCCGCGTGGCGCAGGCGCTTGGCCGGTGGCAGGCCATGGGTCGGGCCGACGGCGGCGATCGTCGGCTGGTGCCCGAGCAGCGAGCGGCCGGCGGCGCGCACGTCTTCGAGCGTCACGGCATCGAGCCGGGCGGCGAGCTCCTCGCGTGGGATCGCTCGCCCGAAGAGCAGCACCTGTCGCGCCATCTGCTCCAGCTTGCCGCCGGGGCTTTCGAGCGAGGCCAGCAAGCCGACCTTCATCTGGGCACGGGCGCGGGCGACTTCCGCCTCGCTGACATCTTCCGCCGCCTGGCGCAGGCAGCCGAGCGCGACCTCGATCAATTCGCCGGCATCCTCCGGCGCAGTACCGGCCCCGATGCCGAAGACGCCGCAATCGGAGAAGGGCCAGTGGAACGCGTCGATGGCATAGGCAAGGCCGCGTTGCTCGCGCACCTCCTGGAACAGGCGCGACGACAAACCGCCGCCGAGCACCGAGGCGAAGATCTGCAGCGGATAATGCGTGCCGCCGGTGAAGGGCAGGCCGGGCAGGCCGAGCACGAGATGGACCTGCTCCTCGTCGCTGCCGATGCGCGCTTCGCCGCCGCGATATTCGCCGGCTTCGCGCGTGAGCGGCTTGGCCGGGGTCGCCGGCAGGTTCGACAGATGCTCCCTGGCGAGCGCCACCAGTTCGTCATGGTCGACGGCGCCGGAGGCGGCGAGCACCATGTTGCCGGCATGGTAGTTGCGCGCGAGATAGGCGCGGATCGCGTCGGGTGTGAAACCCTTCACCGTCTTCGCCGTGCCGAGGATCGGCCGGCCGATCGGCTGGTCCGGGAAGGCGGCCTGCAGGAAACGGTCATAGACGAGATCGTCGGGCGTATCCTGCACCGCGGAGATCTCCTGCAGGATCACGCCCTTCTCGCGCTTCAGTTCCTCCTCGGTCAGCGACGGCGAGGTGATGATGTCGGCGAGGATGTCGACGGCAAGGCCCAGATCGGCGCCGAGCACGCGGGCAGTGTAGCAGGTATATTCGACGGAGGTCGCGGCATTGAGGTCGCCGCCGACGCTCTCGATCTCCTCGGCGATCTGGAGGGCGTTGCGCCGCGCCGTGCCCTTGAACGCCATATGCTCGAGCAGATGCGCAAGGCCGTGCTCGTCAGGCAGTTCGTCGCGCGCGCCGGCACCGATCCAGATGCCGAGCGAGACGGTCGCGGCATGGTCCATGCGCTGCGAGACGATGCGCAGGCCCGAGGGCAGGGTGGTCAGCGCGACATCGGGATCGTGCTGACCGTCCGGTCGCGCGGGCGCACCTAGCTCATGCTCCTCGATCGGGGTGGTCGCGCTCACGCCGCCGCCCCGCGCACGGCCCGCGCATGCTCGCGCACGAAGGCCTCGATCTTGCCGAGGTCGTTCGGAAGCAGCGTCACGCGCTCCTTGCGCTCCATCAGGTCGGCGAGATGGGCGGGGAGCGCCGGCTCGATGCCGCTCGCCGCCTTCACGGCTGCCGGGAACTTGGCGGGATGGGCCGTGCCGAGCACGATCATCGGCGTCGCGGAATCGCGCTTCAACGCTTGCCGTGCGGCGCCAACGCCGATCGCGGTATGTGGGTCGAGCAGGTAGCCGGCTTCCGTCCAGCTCTTTTTGATCTCGGCAGCGATCTCGTCCTCGCTCTGCGAAGCCGCGTCGAACTCGCCGCGGATACGCTGAAGCGGCTCGGGCGCGATCTCGAAGCGGCCGGATTGCTGCAACGACTGCATCAGGCGGCGGACGGCTGCGCCGTCGCGGCCATGTGCCTCGAACAGCAAACGCTCGAAATTCGAGGAGATCTGGATATCCATCGAGGGCGAGGTCGTCGCGTGGACCCCGCGCATCTCATAGGCGCCGGTTTCGAGCGTGCGCGCCAGGATGTCGTTGCTGTTGGTCGCGATGCCCAGCCGCTCGATCGGCAGGCCCATCTGCTTGGCGACCCAGCCAGCGAGGATGTCGCCGAAATTGCCGGTCGGGACCGTGAAGGAGACCTTGCGGCCCGGCCCGCCGAGCGAGACAGCCGCCGTGAAGTAGTAGACCACCTGCGCGGCGATGCGCGCCCAGTTGATCGAGTTGACGCCCGAGAGCCCGATCTCGTCGCGGAAGGCGTGATGGTTGAACATCGCCTTCACGAGGTTCTGGCAATCGTCGAACGTGCCCTCGACCGCGATTGCATGGACGTTGTCAGCATCGACCGTGGTCATCTGCCGGCGCTGCACGTCCGAGACCCGGCCCTGCGGGTAGAGGATGAAGACGTCGACGCTCTTCAGCCCCTTGAAGGCGTCGATGGCTGCGCCGCCCGTATCGCCCGAGGTCGCGCCGACGATGGTGGCGCGCTGGCCGCGCTGGCCGAGCACATGGTCCATCAGGCGCCCGAGCAATTGCATCGCCACGTCCTTGAAGGCGAGCGTCGGACCGTGGAACAGCTCCAGCACGAAGAGATTGTCGCCGATCTGGGTCAGCGGGCAGACGGCCGGGTGGCGGAAGCCGGCATAGGCCTGATGGATCATGCCGGAGAGCGCGCCGCTCTCGATATCGCCGTCGCTGAGCGCGCCGAGCACGCGCTCGGCCACCGCCGTATAGGGTTTCCCGGCGAAGCCGGCGATCTCCGTCGCGGACAGCGTCGGCCAGCTCTGCGGCAGGTAGAGCCCGCCATCGCGGGCGAGCCCGGTCAGGAGCGCGTCGGAAAAGCTGAGCGCCGGGGCTTCACCCCGGGTGGAAACATGCAGCACGATCTTGGCCTCGGTGATCTCAGCCTGATGCTATAGGCCGGTCCGGCGCTTTCGGCAAAACGGTTGAAGGCTCAGTGCGCGGTGGAGCCCTTCCGGGCCTGCCAGACGAACGCCGCGAATACCCCGAGCAGCGTCAGCGCCAGCCCGAACCAGGTCAGCGCATATTGCAGGTGGTTGTCCGGAATGCGCCCGATCAGCTCGCTGACATCGACGCCGGCCGGGGGCGTCATGCCGTCGCCCTCGCGTGCCGCTTCCAGATAGAACGGTGCGGGCGGCTGGCCGAGGGAAGCTGCGATCGCGGCGGGATCGCGCGTGTAGAATTCGCGGATCGCCGGCAGGTCCTGTGGGGTGAAGCTGTTGCGGGTTTCGGGCGCCCGCAGGAAGCCCTTGACCGTGTCGGGACCGCTGGCCGGGCCGACCTGGCCGAGCCGCCCTTCCGGCACGAAGCCGCGATTGACCAGGATGACGCCGCCATCCTCCAGCTTGAACGCCTGGAAGATCCAGCGTCCGAAGCCGGACAACTGCCGGCTGCCGGGCGGGCCGGCGGCGATGGTGGTGCGCACGCCGGCGATGCGGTCGTCGATATAGCTGCCCCTGGCGACGACATGGGTGAGGTCGAGCGTAGCAGGGTCGAGCTTTGCCCAGCCGGTGCTCGGCGGCATCGGGGCAGGGGCGCCGGCCGCCTGTTCCTGAAGGCGGTCGATATAGGCGTGCTTCTCGCCCATGCGCTGGAGCTGCCAGGTGCCGAGCGTGCACAGGACCAGCGTGCCGATGATCGTCAGCAGTGTCGGCAGCAGCAATCCGGGTCTGCGGGGAGCGGGTGTCGACACGGCGGTCACGATTCGCGTCTGCCTTCCTCTGCCTTGTGGGCGTATTGCAGGGCCACCGCCAGCCCCTTCATCGGCCTGAGCAGGCCGAGGCAGAGCACGATGGCCAGCGGCAGCCACAGCAGCATGTGCAGCCAGATCGGCGGCTCATAGGCGATTTCGACATAGAGCGCGGCGCCCAGCACGACGAAGCCGGCGATCAGCATGATGAATACGGCCGGGCCGTCCGCCGAATCGGCGAATTTGTAGTCGAGCCCGCAGGCGTTGCAGCGCGGCTTGAGCTTGAGGAAGCCGTCGAACAGCGCGCCCTCGCCACAGCGTGGGCAGCGACCTGCGAGGCCTGTCGCGTACGGGGAGGGAGGTGTGGATTCAGAACCGGCCATTGCAGCCTCCGAAACAGGAAAAGGCGGCCTCGCGGCCGCCTTTCAGACGTTGACCGCGAGAGCGCGGTAGAGGGTGGGGATCAGTGCCCGGCGGCCGGCACGCCGGCGCCCCAGACATAGATCGCGGCGAACAGGAACAGCCAGACCACGTCGACGAAGTGCCAGTACCAGGCGGCGAACTCGAAGCCCAGATGCTGGTCCGGCTTGAAGTGGCCGAGATAGGCCCGGTAGAGGCAGATCGCCAGGAAGATCGTGCCGATGATGACGTGGAAGCCGTGGAAGCCCGTCGCCATGAAGAAGGTGGCGCCGTAGATGTTGCCCTTGAAGGCGAAAGTGGCGTGCGAATACTCGTAGGCTTGGCAGACCGTGAACAGGACGCCGAGGATGACGGTCAGCCACAGCGCCTGCTTCAGGCCAGCGCGGTCGTTGTTGATCAGCGCATAGTGCGCCCAGGTCACCGTCGTGCCCGAGGTCAGCAGGATCAGCGTGTTGAGCAGCGGCAGGTGCCAGGGATCGAAGGTCTCGATGCCCTTCGGCGGCCAATGCCCGCCGGTGAAGTCGTAGCGGAGATAGTTGATGTGCTCGCCGGCAAAGAGGCTGGCGTCGAAATAGGCCCAGAACCAGGCGACGAAGAACATCACCTCGGAGGCGATGAACATGATCATGCCGTAGCGGTGATGGATCTGGACGACGCGGGTGTGGTGGCCTTCCTTTTCGGCCTCGCGCACCACGTCCATCCACCAGGCGAGCATGGTGTAGAGCACGCCGAGCAGGCCGGCGCCGAAGACGAGTGGGCCGAGATGCATGCCGCCGATCGGCAGCGCCTTCATCCACATCACCGCGCCGATCGCCATGATCGTCGCGCTGGCGGCGCCGACGAGCGGCCACGGGCTCGGATCGACGAGGTGGTAATCGTGGTGCTTCGTATGGGCCCCGGCCATCGTATTCAGTCTCCGCGTACGGCGTCTTGTCCGCGCTTTTGCTCTAGCGTGGTTCTACAGTTTCGAATTGCCCGCGTCACCCTTGACGGCGCCGGGCTTGTCTTCCGCGACGGGCTGGCCCGACTTGGAGGCGAAATAGGTATAGGACAGCGTGATGGCATGGACCCCGTCGAGCTCGCGGTTATCCGCGATCTCGGGGTCGATATAGAACACCACCGGCGCCTCGAAGCTCTCGCCGGGCTTCAGCGTGTGCTCCGTGAAGCAGAAGCACTGGATCTTGACGAAATAGGCCGCGGCCTTGTCCGGCGCGACATTATAGGTCGCGATGCCCGTCACCGTGCGGTCCGAGCGATTCGTCATCTTGTAGAAGACGGTCTGGGTCGCGCCGACCTTGACCTTGATCTCCGGGCTTTCCGCCTCGAACTTCCAGCCCAGTCCCGGCGCGACATTGGCGTCGAAGCGTACCGACATTGTCCGGTCCAGAATCTTGCCGGCGCCGGCCGTACCGGTCATCGGCGTGCCGCCGAAGCCGGTGACCTTGCAGAACAGGTCGTAGAGCGGCACCGCGGCGAAGGAGGCGCCGAGCATGCCGAAGGCGATGCCGGTGCAGATCAGCGCGGTGCGCGCCGGATTGCCCTTGCGTGGCTGGGGAGCGGGCGCCGTCATCACAGCGGCCGGTTCAGGATCGCGGGGCCGGTCTTCACCAGCGTCACCACGAAGAAGAAGATCACGAGCCCGCCGAGCACCAGCGCCAGTGCGATGGAGCGGCGGCGGCGGCGCGCCATGTCCTCGGGCGAGAACGGGGCGGGAGCGGGCTGCTGGGGGCGCTGATCGCTCATCCGATCACCTTGGGCAGGGCCCACATCAGTCCGAAGCCGTTCTCGACGATCAGCACGGCGAACAGCAGGAACAGGTAGAGGATCGAGAAGCCGAACAGCGACCAGCAGGCCTTGGTGGCGGCGGGCCCCTCGGTCCGCAGCCAGACCTGGATCGACAGCGCGATCATGACGAGGCCGGTCGAGACCGAGACGGCGAGGTAGAGCATGCCGCCGAAGCCCATCAGCGCCGGCAGGGCGGCGACGGGAGCCATGATCAGCGAATAGAGCACGATCTGCCGGCGCGTCGCGGCGGGGCCGGCGACATTCGGCATCATCGGGATGCCGGCACGGGCGTAGTCGCCGGACTTGACCAGCGCGAGAGCCCAGAAATGCGGCGGCGTCCACAGGAAGATGATCGCGAACAGAACCAGCGAATGCCAGCCGAAATTACCGGTCACGACGGCCTCGCCGATCATCGGCGGGAAGGCGCCGGCGGCGCCGCCGATCACGATGTTCTGCGGCGTCCAGCGCTTCAGCCACATCGAGTAGACAACGGCATAGAAGAAGATCGTGAAGGCGAGCATCGCTGCAGCCAGTGCATTGGCGATGAGGCCGAGAACCAGCACCGAACCGACCGACAGCGTCAGCCCGAAGGCGAGGGCTTCCGAAGGCAGGACGCGGCCCGACGGGATCGGCCGCTTGGCGGTACGGCTCATCAGCGCGTCGATATCGGCATCGTACCACATGTTCAGGCAGCCCGAGGCGCCGGCGCCGACCGCGATCGCCAGCAGCGCGGCAAGCGCGAGAACCGGATGCACGGAGCCCGGCGCGGTCGCCATGCCGGTCAGCGCCGTCACGATGACGAGCGACATCACGCGCGGCTTCAGCAGCGCGAAGAAATCGCGCGCTTCGCCGGTGGAGGCTGTCAGGCCTTCGGTGCGGGTCTCGAACACAGCAGACATCAGTCTAATCGTCTTCGTACTCTTGTGAACGGCGCCCGTGGGCGCTGGGTCTACGTGGCTATGGTTTCCGCCCGTCTCCGGAACGCCCCATGGGCGCTCGGGGGAAGGGCGGCGGCGGGCCGGGGAGGCCCGCCGCCTGTTGTCTTCAGTGGTCCGAGCCGGTGATGCGCGGCAGCGTCTCGAACTGGTGGAACGGCGGCGGCGAGGACAGGGTCCACTCCAGCGTCGTGGCACCTTCACCCCACGGATTGTCGCCGGCGAGCTGCTTCTTCGTGAAGGCGACCACGAGGCCGTAGAAGAAGATCAGCAGGCCGAAGGCGAAGATGTAGGAGCCGATCGACGACCAGAAGTGCCAGCCGGCGAAGGCGTCCGGATAGTCCACATAGTGACGCGGCATGCCGGCGAGCCCGAGGAAGTGCTGCGGGAAGAACAGCAGGTTCGCGCCGATGAAGGCGACCCAGAAATGCAGGTGGCCGATCCAGTCCGGGATCACGTAGCCGCTCATCTTCGGGAACCAGTAGTAGAAGCCCGCGAAGATGCCGAACACGGCGCCGAGCGACAGCACGTAGTGGAAGTGAGCCACGACGTAGTAGGTCGCGTGCAGCGAGCGGTCGACGCCGGCATTGGCCAGAACGACGCCAGTGACGCCGCCGACCGTGAACAGGAAGATGAAGCCGATCGCCCAGACCATCGGCGCGGTGAAGCGGATCGAGCCGCCCCACATCGTCGCGATCCAGGAGAAGATCTTGATGCCGGTCGGCACCGCGATGACCATCGTCGCGAACACGAAATAGCGCTGCGTGTTGAGCGACAGGCCGGCGGTGTACATGTGGTGCGCCCACACGATGAAGCCGACGACGCCGATCGCGACCATGGCATAGGCCATGCCGAGATAGCCGAAGATCGGCTTCTTCGAGAAGGTCGAGATGATGTGGCTGACGATGCCGAAGGCCGGCAGGATCATGATGTACACTTCGGGGTGACCGAAGAACCAGAACAGGTGCTGGTACAGGATCGGGTCGCCGCCGCCGGCCGGAT
>NZ_CAMFJF010000013.1 GCF_945956895.1 uncultured Allobosea sp.
ATTCTCGGGCTCTATGGCCGGAACTGCATCCCGATCCCGCGCCGGAGCGAACGTCACTACTGGTCGGTTTCCTGCCTGCCTTCGACGTCCGACAAACCGCTTATCCGCGTCAACGCGAGCTGGATGGAGCTTTTCACGCTCTATGCGGCCGGAGAGGGTGTCCGCGGGCGATTTCTGATGCGCCTTTCGGATTTCACTACGGACCGTTCGCTTGCACGCGCCGATCTGGACGAGGCCTTTCTCGAGAGCTGCGTCACGACGCCGGAGGATATCGGTTATTTCTTTCCGCGTGGCCCCGACATGCTCTGCGTCAACGTCCAGGGCAGTGCCTCGATCCGTCGGTTCCTTGGGGTGCCGCGCATCCTGTGCGCCATACGGACCTTCAATCTGCTGCACATGAACCGGGGGCGGAACGCCTACCAGGCGAGTCACTGCTACAGCCTGGCGGATTTCATGCTGGCAGGTTGAATGCCTAAGGCTGCACCATGAACCGACCTGAACCGCCATGGCCGCGAAAAATCCGCGGAAGCGGGGGCAACTCCAGGCTTGCCTTCGCCGTTCGGTTCAGAAGCGCCAGATCAGCGGCACGATGAAGACGGCGACGACGAAGAACCAGATCAGGAGCGGCAGACCGAGCTTCCAGTAATCGCTGAACACGTAGCCGCCCGGACCCATCACCATCAGATTGGTCGGAGTCGCGATCGGCGTCAGGAACGAGGCGGCAGCCGCAACGGCCGTGCTCATCAGCACCGGCCGCGGCGAGATGCCCATGGAGGCGGCTGCGGCGACGCCGATCGGAATGACGATCAGCGCCGTCGCGGTGTTGCTGATGAGCTGGCCCATGATCGCCGTCAGGACGAACAGACCGGCGAGCAGCGCCATCGGACCGGCATCGCCGACCAGGGAGACGAGGCGGTCGGCCAGCATCTTGGCCGCGCCGGTCTCGATCATCGCGGTGGAGAGGGGCATCATCGCGCCGACCAGGATCACGGTCGTCCAGCTGATCGCCCGGTAGGACTGCTCGACGGTCATGATGCCGCACAGGATGATGGCGCCGGCGGCCAGAAGGCCCGCGACGGCGGAGGGCACGACGCCGGTCGCCAGCAGCAGGACCATCGCCAGCAGGATGACGATCGCCTGCTTGGCGCCCGGTCCCATCGGCACGGCCTGGCGCCGCACCAGCTCGGGCGAACTGACGACCAGGACGTCGGGATCGTCGAGATGAGTGTCGAGCGCCTTCCAGGTGCCTTGCAGCAGCATCGTGTCGCCGGCTTGGAGCACGACGCCCGCCGTCTTGGTCGCGCCGACGCTCGGAGCCTCGCCGGCCCCGCGCTGGACGGCGAGGACGATCAGATCGCCGCTTTCAGTGACCATGCCCGGAAACACGGTCTGGCCGATCAGGCCGGACCGTGGCGGGATCACCACCTCGGCGAGGCCCGAGCGGCGGTTGAACAGCGTCTCCTCACTGTCGCCGCTGCCTTCCTCGCGGAAGGCGAGATGCATCTGTGCCGCGAAATGCGCCGCGGCCTCGGCCTCGCCGCGCAACAGCAGATGGTCGCCCTCGGCGATCGTCGTGCGGCGTAGCGGCCCGGCGGTGCTGCCGTCCTGGATCGCGACGAGCTGGAGCCCCGACCATGTACCGAGGTCGATCTCAGCGGAGGGCTTCCCGATATAGGGGCAGGTTGCGCGAACGCGCAGCTGGTGGATGCCGCTCGCCAGTCCGTATTGCTCGACCAGCGTCTTGGCATGGCGGCTGAAATCCGCCGGCATGGTCGCGCCGTTGCGCTGCGGCAGCAGCTTCTCGCCGAACAGGATGATGATCGCCATGGTGCCCGCGAGCAGCGGAACGCCGGCCAGCGCGAACTCGAAGAAGCCGAAGCCGCCGACGCCCGCATCGAGCCCGGCCTCTGAGACCAGCACGTTCACCGGCGTGCCCGTCAGAGCCAGCATGGAGCCGGCGTGTCCGGCGAAGACGAGCGGCATCAGCAGCTGCGAGGAGTTGCGCTTGAGCCGGACCGCAATGACGACGACGACGGGCAGCAGTGCTGCGACCGCGCCGTTCAGGCTGATCAGCGCGACCAGGAGGGAGACCAGCGCCATCATCATCAGGAGCAGGCGCGTCCGGCTTTCCTCGCCCGCGCCCTTGATCAGGAGCTGGCCGGCCCAGGCGGTGACGCCGGTGACCTCAAGCCCGGAACTGACGATGAACAGGGAGGCGATGAAGATGACGGCCGGATCGCCGAGGCCGGCAAGCGCCTGGGGCAGGGTGAGGACGCCGGTCGCCCAGAGGCCGAGCGCGGTGCCCATCGCGACGAGCACGACGGGCACCTTGTTCGTGACGAACAGGACAACGGTAATGGCGACGATGATGCCGGTATAGGCGATCGGGCTCACGCATCAGCTCCTTGTGGGTCCCGCTCGATCGCAGACCCGTTTGGGGTCTCAATCCTCGATCGTCGCCATCAGGATGCCGAGGCGGCAGCCCTTCTCGTATTCGGTCAGGTTCACATATTCCTTGATCGTGTGGATCTCGGCCTGGCCGGCGCCGATCGTGATCGTCGGGACGCCGTGCTTGTCGAGCCAGTTCGCATCGAGCCCGCCATTCGAGAAAAGGTAGTTCGGCGTGAGCCCGAGAATGCCGAGCGCCTTGGCAGCGCGCTTCACCACCGGTGAATCCTTGGCGAGCTCGAAGGGCGGATAGGCGGGCTTGTGGGTGAATTTGACCTGCGCCGTCTCGCCGGCATCGTCCTTCACCTCGCCTTGAGCCTTGGCAAAGGCGGCCTTGAAGGCTTCGGCGATCCTGGTGGCGAAGGCGGCTTCGGGGCTGCGCGCCTCGCCGCGGATATAGGCGTAGTCGGTGACCACGTTGGTGGCGTCGCCGGCCGCAACCGTGCCGCCCTTGCCCCCGAAGATGCCGACATTGCTGGTGCCGTGGCCGTCGGGCTTGACGATCTTGCCGAACCAGCCCTCACGGCGGGCCTCGGCGATGGCGATCGAGCCGACCAGTGTCGCCGAGATGCCCTTCTCCGGCGCGACGCCGGCATGGGAGGCCTTGCCGGTGATCTCGACCTCCCAGTTCTCCTGGCCGACGGCGCCGATCAGCAGCTCGGAGGCGAGCTGGCCGTCGACATTGATGCACATCGTCGCGCCGCCGAGATCCTTGGGGTTGAGCTCGCGCGCGCCGTGCAGACCGCTTTCCTCGCGCACCGTGAAGAGCAGCGTGACCGGCGGATGCGGCAGCTTGTGCTTGATCAACGTCTCGGCCAGCACGACCAGCAGGGCGACGCCGGTGCGGGCATCGCCGCCGAGCGCCGTGGTGCCGTCGGAGACGATGCGGTCGCCCTTACGCTCCGGCTTGGCGCCGGCGCAGAGCGGCACGGTGTCGAGATGGGTCGAAAACAGCAGGCGCGGCCCAGCCTTGGTGCCGGGCAGATCGACGATGAGGTTGCCGGTCTCGGTCGGCAGCGGGATGCGCTTGTTGGCATCGTCGAAGCGAATGGCGGAGGCGGGAACGCCGATCGTCTTAAGGGCCTCGACGACGGCGGCACCAATATTCGCCTCCTTGCCGGTCACGCCTTCAACCGAGAGGAAGCGCATGAGATGCGCGATGGCGGCTTCGACGTCGAGGGGAACGTTGGGGCTGCTCATGATGTCCATCCGATCAGGGGAGAGGCGTTATCGTGGGGAGGGGCGCCAGGCTCACAAGCCCCAGGGCAGGCCGAGCACCTTCCAGACGGCGAAGAGCGCCGTCCACAGCACGAACATCCACACGACATAGGGCAGCATCAGCGAGACCACGGTGCCGACGCCGGCATTCCTGTCGTATTTCTGGATGAAGCCGACCACGAGGGCGAAATAGGCGTTGAGCGGCGTGATCGCGTTCATCGGTGAATCGCCGATGCGGTAAGCCGCGAGCACGGCTTCGGGTTCGACGCCGAGCTTCATCAGCAGCGGCACGAAGACCGGTGCGAAGATCGCCCATTTCGCGATCGCGCCGGTCAGCAGCAGGTCGATGAGCGCGACCACGACGATGAAGCCGAGCAGCAGTGGCAGGGCGCCGATATTGGCCGCCTGCAGCATGCCGGAAAGGCTCAGCGCCATCACCGTACCGATATTGGTGTAGGTGAAGTAGGCGACGAACTGGCTGAGCACGAAGAACAGGAAGATCGTGCCGCCCATGTTCTTGATCGATTTCTCGATCGCCGCGATGACCTCCGACAGCGTCTTCAGGGTACCGGCGCCGATGCCGTAGGCCCAGCCGGTGATCAGGAACATCAGCATGATCAGCGCGATCAGGCCGTTCATGAAGGGCGAGTTGCCGATGAGCTCGCCGGTTGTCGGGTTGCGCAGGGGCGCGCCTGCAGGGAGCGTCAGCAGGCCGAACACCGCGACCAGCGCGAGCAGGCCGAACCCGGCGAAGCGCAGGCCGCGCGACTCCGCCTCGGACAGCACGGCGCCCTGCTCGGTGACCGTTCCCTCGGCCGCCAGCTTCGGATCATAGGCGCCCAGGCGCGGGGAGATCATGCGATCGGTGATGAAGGCGATGATGGCGGTCAGGAACAGCACCGAGGCGATCGAGAACCAGAGGTTGGATGCCAGGCCGATCGTACGCTTGGGGTCGACCAGACGCGCCGCGTCATTGGTGAATTCGACCAGAACCGCATCGAGCGGCTTGATCAGCATGTTGACGGTGAAGGCTCCCGCGACCGCCGCGAAGCCCAGCGCCAGACCGGCAACCGGATGGCGGCCGACGGCGAGATAGGCGATGCCGGCCAGCGGGATCAGGACGAGGTAGCCGGCATCGGCCGCGATGCTGGCGATGATGCCGACGAAGGAGAGGATATAGGTCAACGCCCACTGCGGGGAGACGATGACGAGCTTGCGGATCAGCGCGGTGACGAGCCCCGATTCCTCGGCGACGCCGGCGCCGATCATCGCGACGATCATCAGCCCCACTGCCGTGAAGCTCATGAAGTTCGGGATCAGTGACGAATACATGAAGCGGATGCCGTCGATCGTCAGCAGGCTCTGGATCGCCGTGCTCGCCGTCTCGATCTTGTGCGTGTCGGGGTTGATCCGCTCGAAGGTAACGGCGGCGCCGAAAAGCCCGAGCACGGCCGAGAGGACGATGACGATGCCGATCAGGATCAGGAAGATGATGACCGGGTGAGGAACCATGTTCCCGACCTTCTCGACGGTGTCGAGGAAGCGCTGCATGGTCGTCTTCGGCGCGGCGGTGGCGGTTGTCATCGCATTCCCCTCTCAAGCCAAGGCTTCAGCTGAAGAGCTGCGGCCGCCGCGCGGGGCTTCGGAAGTCCCGCAAAGCTGCAAGATTTCAAGCTCCGGCCTCCGGATTCTAGCTCCCGGATATCGCGGGTGCATATGCAGCGAATCTCTAATTCTGGCTCTTGCGTCCCAAAGTCGGGCCGGTTTCGCCGCAGGAACCGGTGCTCCGGCAATGCGATGCTCCAACAATGGGATGACTGGTCCAGAGTTGGGATTCTGAGCCGATCCGCAGCCTTGCCGGTATTGCTAGCGTTTCGCTGCCGTCCCGCACGGTCTCGTGACCGCAAGCGCGCCTTGCGGCTTGCGGTGCCGTGATTGCCCAGGGGAGTTCGATGCAAGGGCGAGGCTGTTGGCATCTGGAATCGCCGCCGCGAATGCGGGAGGCGGCCGGGGCACGAACATGCGGCAATCTCGGTGCGTCGGCGCCAAGGTTCAGGCTGAGCGCGGCGGGCACGTGACTCTGGACTGGAGCCTTGCTGCCGAGGCCGCGGCCTGGGCGACCTCGACAGCGCGCCTCGACGATTTCCGCCCGCTGCTTCCCGCGGAAGAAGAGATCGTCGCCGGCCTTCAGTCAGGCTCTTTCGACCGGCTTGGGGATGGTTCCCTGCCGGAGGAGCCCGATCCGGCCCGTATCGTGCGGGCGTCGTTCCTGCGCTTCCTGATTCTGGGAGGCGAGCCAGGGTGCCGGCCGCACGAGAAGGGGGTTCTCGTCAGGGGGGCCTGGATCGCGGGGGCGCTCGATCTCGAAGCCTGCCGCGTCTTCCGCGACATCGGGCTCACCGACTGCCGCTTCGAAGCGGCCCCGGTCCTGCGCGCTGCCATCATCAACCGGTTGTTTCTCGATGGATCGCGGCTGCCCGGGCTGCAGGCGGAGCGGCTCGAGGCGCGCGGCGGCATCTATCTGCGAGGAGCGGAGGTCGAGACGGGGATCGATCTCGATCAAGCGCGTCTCGGCGGCAATCTCGAATGCGACGGCGCGATCATCAGCAATCGTGGTGGCTATGCGCTGCTGGGCCGGAGCCTGGAGGTTCGCAACGTGCTGCTCCGCGGCGCGACACTGCGCGGCGGCGCCAACCTGTCGGGGGCGGTTCTGGCCGCCGATCTCGATGCAACCGGAGCCAGCATCCCCGCCTTCGAGCGGATCGCGCTGGATGCGGACGAACTCGCCTGCCGCGGCAGCGTCGCTCTACGGAATGCCCGCATTGGCGGCGAGGTCCGATTGAGCAGGGCCGATATCGGCGGGGATCTCGATTGTTCCGGCGCGACGGTCGAGAATGCTGGCGGAGCCGCCGTCGATGTCAGCAGGGGTGTTGTCGCGGGGGCCTTCTTTCTTAGGCACGGGGCGCGGCTGGACGGCACGCTCGCGCTGACCGGCGCCTCGATCGGCACGATCCATGACGAAGCGGACTGCTGGCCGAAACCGGGCCAGCTGCTGCTCAACCGCTGTCGCTACGGGGCCTTCATCGACGGCCCGGTCGATGCCGAGAGCCGGCTTGCCTGGTTGGCGCGGCAGTCGCCGGAAAGCGGGGGCGAGGATTTCTGGCCGCAGCCCTACGAGCAACTCGCCGCCGTCTTCCGCGAGATGGGCCATGGCGAGGATGCGAGCGCGGTGCTCGTCATCAAGGAGCGGCTGCAGCGCCGGGCGCGCCGCGGCCGGACGGAAAGCCGGGCATGGCGGGCGCTGCTGTTTGTTGCCGACGGCATTCTGGGCATCACGCTCGGCTATGGCCGCAGGCCGCTTCTCGCCGTCGCCTGGCTCGTCTTCTGTTGGTTCGCGGGCGTCGCGGTCTTCTCCCATGCCGAACGGCAGGGTGCGATGATGCCGAACAGTGCGGTCGTCTTGCGCGCACCCGAGTGGACGCTCTGCGGGATTGCGCGTGATGAACGCAGACCCCTCGTCGCCAGCGGCCTGTCCCAGGGGCTGGGAGAGCAGGGCGAGACGCAACTCGCCTGCTTCCGCCGGCAGTGGGAGGCTTCAAGCTACCCTGCTTTCAGCCCGTGGATGTACTCGCTCGACACATTGCTGCCGGTGCTCGACATGGGGCAACGCAGCTTCTGGCGCCCGAATCCGGCAAAGCCCGGGGGGCGTGTCGCGATCGGCTATTTCTACTTCCATTCGGTGGTCGGCTGGGCTCTGAGCCTGCTTGCCGTGGCAGGTTTCTCGGGGCTGGTGAAATCGTCATGACGTCAAGCAGCCCGCCGCCATCGGCATGACGGACGTGCGAGCACACGACGACGGCCCTGCCGCCCTGCCCAGGGCCGGGCTGGTCATCGAGACGGACATCGCCGGGCCGGAAGGCAATGGCAGGTGCCTCGACCGACGCTTCGGGCGTGGCATGATCCCGGCCTGCCGGCAAATCTCCGCGATCGGAATCCCATCCGCGCCCTGATTCCGAATGAGCGCCTTCCGCGCGTCCGGGAATTTCGAACCCTTCATCGCCTTCCGCTTCGCACAGCGCAGGGGAAACGATCGGAAAACTCCAACCCAAAGGAAGCCAGTTTTAAGGGTTCAGATCTGTTCGAGGACTGAGATCAAATCCCCGCTTGTGCCTTGCCGTCTGCGTTAGAGTAATAACTCTGGCAAGCCGCGTGCAGTTCGTTCAATCGATGCGTTTGAGCGGATGCTTCGCGCCGGTCGGCCTCGATAGAACAGGGCGTTCGGAAGTTTTGGGGGCGATGTCGTCCGATGTTTCGGGAGCTTGCGACGAAATTGGACGGAAATGCCGCAGCGGCGGCGATGGAGGGTGTGGAGCGGTACAGCCTCTGGGCGAAATTTTTAACTTACGCCAAAGGCTTTACGAGGCACTGGATTTCACAAGAATCCGAGAGTTATTGAATTAAATGAAGCGGGCCGGGTGCTATGCAGAAGTGCCATCGGGTGGATTTGCCCGAAATTATATGATCGAGGGTTTCGTTCAAGCGGTTATCGGCTTTCAGCCAAAGTGGGAAAGGCATTGAATATTGTCCTTTGGTTCGCAATTTCGCCTGTCTCTGCGCTCGTTTTTGTCATCGCGCTCCTTGAAAGACGTGGCCTGGAACTTTTCCGGGCCCGTTATCACTACGGTGATTTTGGTTCTGCTCGCGCCGCTATACATCAAGTTCGTCGGCTTGCCGCGATACGGCGTCCTGACTGTTTTATGGGTATTCTTGGCTTATTTCGGATTGATGGGCCTCGGGTTGGCTCGGGCTGCAGCCAATCTTTGTGCAAAAACCGATGACGTCAAGGAAATCAGCGAAATTTTTGTCAGTACAAATCTTTTTAACATGATATTTGGCGCTATATTTGGCGTCATATTTTTTCTAATCTATGGATCAGTGCTTCCCGTCATCGTAAACGCGACGCCCGACATCGAGAAGGAGTTCCTGGCTGCCGGCCCTTGGCTGGCAGCCTTCTTGCCGTTCGCGGCGGCGTCGGGGGTGCTCGGAGGGGTGCTCGAAGGGCGGCGGCATTTTGCCTTGTCGAATCAAATTCAAACCCTAGGAACGATTCTATTCCAAGCGACGCCATTTCTGGTCGCCTTCTTCTATTCGAACAGCTTAGACGTCATGATTCCAGTCGCGCTAGTGGTTCGTGCTGGAGTTATTTTAGCTGGGGCCTGCGCGACGGTTAGAGTTCTTTCGATAGATTTAAATTGTAGATTTAATTTTAAATTGATAAGGCAGATGTCTTCTTTCGGCGGCTGGGTGTCGCTTGGTGGGATCATCTCTCCTATCATCATGACGGTTGATCAATTCATAATCAGTGCGCGAATTGGATCGAGTTTTTTGCCTTATTATTCGATATCGAATTCGCTGATTCAGCGAATTCATATCTTCCCTCTCGCCGTGTTTCGTACGATTTACCCAAGAATATCAAAATTGTCGGAGATGGAGGCGCGAGCGCTATCGGAGCGTTCCGTCAAAATACTGTCCCACATCATAACTCCGGCGATCATCGTGGGTATTTTCCTGGTTTCGACTGTCTTGACGATCTGGCTCGGGGCGGAGTTTTCACAGAAAGCAACATTGCCGTCGCAAATCTTGCTTGTTGGGATCTGGTTCAACGGATTGGCGTTGATGCCTTTCGCCTTGCTGGAAGGTCAAGGCAGGCCAGACCTTCCCGTAAAGTATCATTTGCTGGAGTTGCCGTTTTATTTGGCGGGGTTGTTGGTTGGGCTGCAGGTTGCGGGCATTGCCGGCGCAGCGGCGGCCAGCGCCCTGCGAATGGCTTTCGATGCCTTGTTGCTCGTCTCGGCCGCCCGCTTTTCAAGGCGAACGATCACGGGTCTCGGCGTCAGTGCTGCTGCCGTTTGCGCGGGCTTTGTTGTCGCCAACCTGCAGTTATCATTTGCCGCGGTTTGGGCCAGCGCTGTTTCGATCCTTGCCCTCTGGGCCCTTTGGGTCGGCGTAACCCGTGATTGGTAGCCGATAAGGAGGGCGCCCCGGCCGGCCTCGAGAACGCTAGGCGTGGTGCAGGATCTGGCCGAGGAACTTGCGCGTGCGCTCGCTCTGCGGGGCCGAGAAGAACCGCTCCGGCGGCGCCATCTCGACGATCTCGCCGGCATCCATGAAGATCACGCGGTCGGCGACCTTGCGGGCGAAGCCCATCTCGTGGGTGACGCAGATCATGGTCATGCCGCTCTCGGCGAGTTCGACCATGGTATCGAGCACTTCGCTGACCATTTCGGGGTCGAGCGCCGAGGTCGGCTCGTCGAAGAGCATGATCTTCGGGTTCATGCAGAGCGAGCGGGCGATCGCGACACGCTGCTGCTGGCCGCCCGAGAGCTGCACCGGATATTTATGGGCCTGTTCTGGAATATGGACGCGCTCCAGGATCTTGCGGGCAGTGGCCTCGGCCTCCGCCTTGGCGATCCCGCGCACCTTCATCGGCGCGAGCGTGCAGTTCTCCAGCGCGGTCAGGTGTGGAAACAGGTTGAAGCTCTGGAAGACCATGCCGATCTCGCGGCGGATGTCCTCGATGCCCTTGAGCCTGGCGTGGACGGTCGTGCCGTCGATGACGATCTCGCCCTTCTGGTGCTCTTCGAGTTGGTTCAGGCAGCGGATCAGCGTCGACTTGCCGGAGCCGGATGGACCGCAGATGACGATGCGCTCGCCGCGCGAGACGGTGAGGTCGATATCGCGCAGGACGTGAAAGTCGCCATAGAACTTGTCGACCTTGCGCATCTCGATGATCACGTCGCCGATCGCATGGTCGGGGGCGGAGGGGGCGGTCGCGGACATCTGCAATAACCGTTCTGGGGTGGTTGGAAGATGGGGCCGGCACGAAGCCGGCCGCATCCGGTGTTCCCGAAACCGACATGTTTCAGCGAACCGCGGGTCATCCCGGCCGGAGCGAAGCGGAAAGCCGGGACCCATGCCTGAACCTTCCTCGGAAGCGCTCCGGCATGGATCCCGGCTCAAGCCTGGGATGACGGCGCGGTTCCGAAGAAAGCCATCAGGCCCCGGCTCAGAACTGCGGCATCGCCGGCAGCTTCGGCAGCGCGATGCCGAACCACTTCTGGTTGATCTTCGAGAGCTCGCCATTGGCCTCGATCTCGGCGATGAACTTGTTGGAGAACTCGGCCAGAGCCGTGTCGGCCTTGCGGAAGGCCATGCCGTTGGCCTGTTCCTTCAGCGTGAGCTTCGGCTCGATGTTGAGCTGCGGGTAGTCCTTGAGGAGCTGGGCGAGGATGGTGTTGCTTGCGCCCATGGCCTGGACCTGGCCGGAGATGAGGGCCTGCAGCGCGGTCGCGTCGTCGTCATAGCGCTTCAGCGGCGTGCCGGCCGGGGCGATGGCGCTGATCGCGGTGTCCTGGGTCGAGGCGCGCGCGACGCTGATCGTCACCGGCTTCAGGTCTTCCGGCGTCTTGATGGTCAGGCTCTTGGGCGCCAGCACATAGATCGTCAGCGTGCTGTAGGGGTTGGAGAACAGCACCTGCTTCGAGCGCTCGGCGGTGATGCCGAAGGTGGCGATCAGCACGTCGATCTTGTTGGTCAGCAGGTAGGGGATGCGGTTCGGGCCGGTGACCGGCACGAGCTCGAGCTTGACGCCGAGAGACTTGGCCATCAGCGCGGCGACATCGGCATCATAGCCGGCCGGATTCTGCTGGGCGTCGGTGCCGCCGAAGGGCGGGTAGTCGGTCAGCACGCCGACCATCAGCTTGCCGCGGGACTTGATCTCGTCGGGCGTGGCGGCCTGGGCCGGGGCGGTGTTGAGCGCAGCGGCGGCAAGGCCGGCGAAGACCAGCGCGCCGAGGCTGCGGCGGCAAATCGATTTAAACAGCGACATGGACGTTCTCCTCTGAGGGGTCGGCTTGGTGTTGCGCAGCCGCGCCTAGCGCGCGGCGACGAGGAGCTTCTGCTCCATCCTCTTGCTGTAGGCCGAGAGCGGCCGGCAGATGACGTAGTAGATCAACGCGACGAGCGCGAAGATCGTGAAGGGTCGGAAGGTGGCATTGTTGATGATCTGTGCCGCGCGCGTCAGCTCGACGAAGCCGATGATCGAGGCGAGCGAGGTGCCCTTGATGAGCTGGACCAGGAAGCCGATCGTCGGCGGGATTGCGATGCGGACCGCCTGCGGCGCGATGACGAGCACCATCTTCGGCCAGTAGCGCAGGCCGAGCGAGGTCGCTGCCTCCCATTGCCCGCGCGGCACCACCTCGAGCGCGCCGCGCCAGATCTCGCCGAGGAAGGCGCTGGCATGGAGCGAGAGGCCGAGCGCAGCTGCCGTCCAGGGATCGACCGACCAGCCGAACAACCCCGGCACGAAGAAGGCGAGGAAGAGCTGCATCAGCAGCGGCGTGCCCTGGAAGACCTTGATGTAGCCGGTGGAGGCGACCCGGAGCCATTTGAACTCGCCGGTGCGGGCGAGCGCGACCAGCGCCCCGCCGAGCGCGCCGCCGAGGAAGGCGACGAGCGAAAGCAGCAGCGTCCAGCGCACCGCCATGATGATGTAGATGATGTCGGGAGAGCCGAGTGTGCGCATCGTCTCACCTCACCGGGTTGGCTTGCGCAGGAAGGTGCGCTCGATGCCGGCGAAGACCGACCAGAAGAAGACGGAGAGGCCGAGATACATGCAGGTGACGATGAAATAGACCTCGAAGCTGCGGAAGGTGCGCGACTGGATGTCGCCCGCCACAGCCGTCAATTCGCTCGCCGCGATCGCCGAGCAGACGCTGGTGTTCAGCATCAGCAGGATGAACTGGCTGGTCAGCGATGGATAGATCGCCTGGATCGCCGGTTTCAGGATGATGTAGCGGAAGATCTGGAGGGGGCGCATACCCAGAGACTTGCCCGCCTCGATCTGCCCCTTCTGGATGCTCTCGATGCCGGCACGGATGATCTCGATGCCATAGGCGCCGACATTCACCACCAGGGCCAGGAGCGCGGCGCTGTTCGACGAGAATTTCAGGCCGAGCGACGGCAGGCCGAAATAGATCATGAAAATCTGGATCAGGAACGGCGTGTTGCGGATCAGCTCGATATATTCGTCGATGATCCAGACCAGCCATTTCGGGCCGGAAGTCTTGCCGAGGGCGCCGGCGACCGAGACCACCATGCCGATCGCCATCGCCAGCGCCGAGAGCACGAGCGAATTGACCAGCCCCTGCAGAAGCTCGGGCCAGGCCGCGAAGACGTCGGCGAAGTCGAATTCATAGCTCATGCGGACAAGCCCCTCCGGGGCTTCCGCTGCTCAACAGCCTTCATCGATCCTGTCCTCCGTGGATATCCGGCCGGCTTGCCGCCGGCTTCTCGGTGTTGTCGGTCCAGTCTTGCTACAATCGTGGGATCAGCAAGCCGCCATCGACGTTGATCACTGTTCCCGTCGCATAGGCGAATTGTCCGCTGGTCAGGGCGGCGACGCAGTTCGCGACATCCTCGCCTTCGCCCCAGCGCCCGGCGGGGATCAACCCGTCGGCGATGCGCGCGTCGTATTTGGCGGCGACCTTCGCGGTCATGTCGGTGCGGATCACGCCGGGCCTGACCTCGAAAACCGGGATGCCCTCCGGCGCCAGCCTGACCGCGAGCGCCTTCGCCCACATCGAGAGGCCGAGCTTGGAGACGCAATATTGCGCCCGGTCAATCGAGATCAGCTCGGTCGAGGCCGAGGTGATGAAGACGATGGCCGGCCGCTCCGGCCTGTCCGCGAGCATCGCCCTGGCGACTTCCTGGCTCAGGAAGGCGGCGCCGCGCAGATTGATGTCCATCACGAGGTCGAAGCTCTCCTCCGTGATCTCCAGCATGTCGCCGCGCACGGGCGCGCCGATACCGGCATTGGAGACGAAGAGGTCGAGCCGGCCAAAGGCGGCCTTCACATCGGCGACGAGGCCGGCATGGCTCGGGACCGCCGCGACATCGTGTTTGAAGAAGCGCGCTGTTGCGCCGGCAGCCTCGAACAGCTTCGCGGCTTCGGCGACGGCCTCGTCCTCGGCGATATCGGTGAAGGCGATGTCATGGCCGGCCCTGGCGAGCGCCACGCCGATGGCGCGGCCGATGCCGCGTCTTGCGCCGGTGATGAGGGCGACGGGGCGGGTCATCTCACTCTCCCCGATAGGTCGGCGTGCGCTTCTGCTGGAAGGCGGAGACGCCTTCCTTCACGTCGTCCGTGTAGGAGACGAGAGAGCTCGCCAGCGCTTCCATGATCGCGCCGCTATCCTCCTCCTCGGCCGCATTGATCAGCTGCTTGACGACGATATTGGCGACCGGGCCGCGCTGGCAGATGCGCTCGGCCATGGCCTGCGCGGCTGCGAGCGCGCCGCCCTTCTCGACGACCTGATCGACGATGCCGAGCGAAAGTGCCTGCTCGGCGGTGACGATCTCGCCGGTGAGCGCGAGGCGCCGTGCGACTTGCCCGCCGAGGCGCTTTACGAGACGCTGCGTGCCCGACCAGCCCGGGATCATGCCGAGCCCGGTCTCGGGCAGGCCGACCTTGGCCTGGACCTCGCAGATGCGGATATCGGCGGTGACGGCGAGCTCAAGCCCGCCGCCCAGCGCATGGCCGTTCATCGCGGCGATGACCGGCGGCTTCATCCGCGCCAGCTTGTCGAAGGCGCGGTGGCCGGAGCGCACCCAGCCCTGACCCATCTCCAACGGGGAGAGTCCGCCCCAGGCAACGATGTCGCCACCGGCGCAGAAGGCCTTGCCCTCGGCCGTCAGGATGACCGCGCGGACCGCGCGGTCGGCGTCGATGGCATCGGCGAAACGGCCGAGCAGGCCGACCATGACGTCGTCGAGCGCGTTGAGCTTTTCCGGG
The DNA here is from genome assembly GCF_945956895.1 of uncultured Allobosea sp. Lineage (GTDB taxonomy): Bacteria > Pseudomonadota > Alphaproteobacteria > Rhizobiales > Beijerinckiaceae > Allobosea. The sequence continues at coordinate 14,519 of NZ_CAMFJF010000013.1, forward strand.
CGGGCGAGCGTGATCGTCGCGATGCCGGCGGCGATATCGAGGCGGACGGGATCGCTCATGCCGCCCTCGCCGGGAGTTCGAGGCCGATCAGGGCTTCATTGAACAGGGCGGCGTCCATCAGCTTCGGCGGCTTGGGCACCAGCAGCTGGAACTCGCTCTGGCTGAGAATGTCGCGCTCCAGATCGACGCCCGGCGCGATCTCGGTGACGACGATGCCCTCGGCGGTCAATTTCATCACGCAACGCTCGGTGACATAGGTGATGTCCTGGCCTTGGGCGATCGCACGAGGGCCGGAGAAGGAGATGTGCTCGACCGCCTCGACCAGCTTCTTCACCTTGCCTTCCTTCTCGATGACGAGCTTCCCGTCCGCGATCGCGAGCTTGGCGGCGGCGCTGAAATAGCCGGAGAAGACGATGCGCTTGGCCCGTGCGGTGATGTCGATGAAGCCGCCGGCGCCGGCGGTGACATGCGGGCGCACGCCGAGCTTGGAGACGTTGACGCAGCCCTGTCGGTCGATCTGCAGGAAGGAGAGCAGCGACAGGTCGAAGCCCGCCCCCTGAAAGTAAGTGAACTGGTAGGGGGAGGGGACGATGGCTTCGGCATTGGAGGCGCAGCCGAACTGGAACTCGAGCAACGGCACGCCGCCGACGGCACCCTGCTCGATCACCCAGGTGACCGCGCCATGCTGGCCTTCCTCGATCAGGATGCGCGGGACATTAGCCGAAATGCCGAAGCCGATATTGACGGCATCGCCGTGGCGCAGTTCCTGCGCGACGCGCCGGGCGATCACCTTGGCGACGTCGAAGGCTGGCGTCTCGAAGCTCGACAGCGGCCGGCGCACCTCGCCGGAAATGGCGGGGTCGTAGACGGTCTGCGTCGTCTGCATCTGGTCGGGCGCGACCACGATGGCGTCGACGAGGATGCCGGGCACGAAGACGGCTTGCGTGTTGAGACTGCCGGCCTCGACCACGCGCTTCACCTGCGCGATGACGATGCCGCCATTGTTGCGCACGGCCAGAGCCTGATCGAGCGGGCCGAGCAGGCCGCCCTCATGCTCGTAGGAGAGGTTGCCGCGCTCGTCGGCCGTGGTGGCGCGGATGATCGCGACCTTCGGCACGATGCTGCGGAAATAGAGCCAGTCTTCGCCGTCGAATTCGACGCGAGCAACGATCGGCTCGGCCATGGCGCGCGCGTTCATCGCGCAGCCCTGATGCCGGGGGTCGACGAAAGTGTCCATGCCGATTTTGGTCAGCACGCCCGGACGCTTGGCGGCAGCTTCGCGATGCATGTCGAACAGGATGCCGCTCGGGATGTTGTAGGCCGGGATCTCGTCGCCCGTGACCATCTTCCAGATCGCAGGAGGCTCGGCGGAGGAGGGGCCGGACGGGTAGGAGCCGCCCATGATCCGCGCCAGCAGGCCGGGCTTGGCGATGTGATCGACGCCCTTGACGCCCCACATGTCGCCGGCCGCGATCGGGTGCAGCGTCGTCAGGTTGCGCGGGTGGCCGCTGGTGTCGAAGCGCCGGCCGATCGCCGCCAGAACCGCATCGGGGCAGCCGAGACCGGAGGAGGAGGAGACGGTGACGATCGCCTCGTCCGGGATCAGGGCGGCGGCTTCGTCGGCGGAGAGGATGCGGGGGAAGGCCATGATCTCTTGTCTCTTCGGGAAGCGTTCAGCCGGCAGCGGCGAGCGCGCGCTGATAGGCGCCGCAGGATTCGCGGATGACGAGATGGGCGGGGCCGATGAAGCTTTCGGGCTCCGCGGCGGGATCGTTGATCTGCTTGAGCAGCAGGGCGGCGGCGCGCTCGCCGAGGCCGACGGGATCGACCGCGACGGTGGTCAGCGCCGGCGAGACATGGCGCGCTTCGCTGGTGTCGTCGAAGCCGACGATGGCGATGTCGCGCCCGACGACGAGGCCGTGGCGGGCAGCAGCCAGCATTGCGCCGATCGCGGTGACGTCGTTGTAGCAGACGACCGCGGTCGGCCGGTCGGCGAGCGAGAGCACCGCGCTCATCGCGCTGAAGCCGCCGTCGCGCGTCGGCATGCTCTCGATGTTGAGTGCCGGATCGACGTTGCGGCCGGCCGCCTCCATCGCCGCGAGGAAGCCGCCGTGGCGCTCCTGCCGGACGACCATCGAATGCATGCCGCCGAGGAAGGCGATGCGCTCATGGCCGAGATTGATCAGGTGGCGGGTGACGCGGCTGGCGCCGAGGAGGTTCTCGGGAACGACGATGCTGGTGTCGGCGCCGGGCAGGCGGCGGATCGCGACCAGCAGCGCAGTTCCGGCGGCCTTGGCCCAATCGAGATGCTCGGGACGCGTATCCAGCGCAGGGCAGAGGATGATGCCGCCGGCACCGTGCTCGCGCATCATCCGCATCACCTGTTCCTGCCGCACCACGCTCTCGGCGGTGTTGGCCATGAAGGCGACATAGCCGGCCATCTGCAGGACCTTCTCCACGCCGATGGCGAATTCCGCGAAGAACGGGTTGGAGAGGTCGTTGAGGACAAGACCGACGATGCGGGACTGCGCGTTGCGCAGGTTGGCGGCGCCGCGATTATAGACGTAGCCGAGCCGGTCCATGGTCTGCAGGACGTGCTGGCGGGTCTCGGGCTTCACCGCGCCGCGTCCGGTGAGGACAAGCGAGACCGTCGATTTCGAGACGCCGGCGGCGTCCGCGATCTCGATGATCGTCACCTTCCCCTTGCTGCCTTGCGGCTGCGGCATGGTTTCGTCCCTGATGCGCGTGGCGCTGTTCTTTTCTTGGAACGTTCCATTAGCAGCGAATGAATTGGCGCGCAACATCCCCCTTTAAAAGCTTTTTGTGCCTCTGTATAAGGCTGGAAACGCGTTTTATAATTGGAACGTTCCAATAAAAATCATCGGAGGAAGCGATGGTCGAGATCAGCCTGCCCCGCATGGACGGCAGCCGCGAGCACTACAGGCTGGCGCCGCCTTCGCTTTGTCCGCAGACTGCCAAGCCCAACGGTATCCGCACCGTCTATGCCGCCGCCCATGTCGTCGCCGATCCCCTCAGGCTGGTCGAGCCCTGGCGCGAGCCGGCCGTCGACTGGGACGCGACGCTGGCCTTCCGGCATCATCTCTGGGGCCTCGGCTTCAAGATCGCCGAGGCGATGGACACCTCCCAGCGCGGCATGGGGCTGGACTGGCAGAATGCGTCCGAGCTGATCACCCGCGTCCTCGCCGAGGCCAAGGCGACGCCGGGGGCCGATCTCGCCTGCGGCGCCGGCACGGACCAGCTTGACCCCAACACCGCACGCAGCCTCGACGGCGTGATCCGCGCCTATGAGGAGCAGATCGGCCATATCGAGGAACATGGCGGCAAGATCATCCTGATGGCGAGCCGCGCGCTCTGCCGCGTCGCGAAGAGCCCTGACGATTATCTCGCCGTCTATGGCCGCCTGATCCGCCAGTGCCGGGGCAAGGTGATCCTGCACTGGCTTGGCGAGATGTTCGATCCGGCGCTCGCCGGCTACTGGGGCAGCCGCGATTTCGAGCCGGCGATGGAGACGGTGCTCACCCTGATCCGCGAGCACGCCGACAAGATCGACGGCATCAAGATCTCGCTGCTCGATGCGGGTAAGGAGATCACGATGCGCCGCCGCCTGCCGGAGGGCGTGGTCATGTATACCGGCGACGATTTCAACTACGCGGAGCTGATCGGCGGCGACGAGCAGGGCTTCTCGCACGGCCTGCTCGGCATCTTCGACCCGATCGCGCCGGCGGCCGCCGCAGCCTTCGCTAGGCTGGAGGCGGGGGACCGGGCCGGCTTCCACGCCATCCTCGATCCGACCGTCGCGCTCTCGCGCCGGCTCTTCGAGGCACCGACCCAGCATTACAAATGCGGCGTCGTCTTCCTCGCCTGGCTCAACGGCTTCCAGAGCCATTTCCGGATGGTCGGCGGCGCGGAATCGGCGCGCGGCATCCTGCATTATGCCGACCTCTTCCGCCTCGCGGACCAGTCGGGCCTTCTGATCGATCCCGAATTGGCCGCGCGGCGGATGACGCATCTCTGCGCCCTCAACGGCGTCGCCTGAGAGGAGGGCAGGTCATGCACGCTCCGCTGCTCGACGCCGAAATCTACGACCAGATCCGCGAGACCGCCCGGCGCTTCGCCGAGGAGGTCGTCAAGCCAGCCGCCGCCGCTCTCGACCGTGACGAGACTTTCCCCGCCGAGATCTACCGCAAGATGGGCGAAATCGGCCTGTTCGGCATCACCGTGCCGGAGGAGCATGGCGGCGCCGGTCTCGATACTTACGCCTACGCGATCGTCATGGAGGAATTGTCGCGCGGTTATTCCTCGGTCGCCGACCAGTGCGGCCTCGTCGAGCTGATCGGCACGCTGCTGACCCGCTACGGCACGCCGGAACAACTCAAGCGCCTGCCCGACATCCTCGCAGGCAAGACGCGCGTCGCCTATTGTCTGACCGAAGCCGAGGCGGGCTCCGATCTCTCCAATGTTCGCACCACCGCGCGTGAGACGGCCGAAGGCTATGTTATCGACGGTGGCAAGCTCTGGATCCACAACGCGCCGGTCGCCGATCTCGGTTTCGTGCTGGCTTCGACCGATCCCGCCGCCGGCCATCGTGGCATGAGCATCTTCCTGGTCGACCTGGATGCGCCCGGCGTCTCGCGCGGACCGAAGGAACACAAGATGGGCCAGCGCGCGAGCCAGGTCGGTGCGCTCAGTTTCGATGGCGTGACGGTGCCGCGCGAGGCCTTGCTCGGCCCGAAGGGGCGCGGCTTCCACATCATGATGAGTGTGCTGGAGAAGGGCCGCGTCGGCATCGCCTCGCTGGCGGTCGGGATCGCGCAGGCGGGGCTGGAGGCGGCGCTGGCCTATGCCCGCGACCGGCGGCAATTCGGCAAGCCGATCCTCGACAACCAGGGCCTGCAATGGCTGCTGGCCGACATGGCCAAGGACATCGCCGCCGCCCGCGCCCTCGTTGAGCGCGCCGCCTTGCTGATCGACCATGAGAAGCCCGCGACCTCCGCCTCCTCGATGGCGAAGTGCTTCGCCAGCGACATGGCGGTGGCGCAGACGGCCAGTGCCGTGCAGGTCTTCGGCGGCTCCGGCTATATCCGCGGCTTCGAGGTGGAGCGGCTCTATCGCGACGCCAAGATCACGCAGATCTACGAGGGCACCAACCAGATCCAGCGCACCATCATCGCACGCGAGCTGATCAAGAACGGCGCCTGACGACGTGGCAGGGGCCCGGCAGGACGCATGGCGAAGGCGAGCCTGACCCGATTCAGACGGGGATCAGCGTCGCGACATGGCGGTCCGTCGGGCGCTCGCTTTCGGCGAGGCCGGCAGCCACGCCGGCACGGTCGGCCGGGCTGCGGTTCTGGCTGAGCTTGCGCTTGCCTTCGAGCGTCGCGATCGGCATGCGCAGGCCGACGATGCCGCGCAATTGCGCCTGGATGAACTCAGCCGGCGCATCGGAGACCGCCCAAGGCGTGGCGCGCTCGCCCTCATGCAGGTTGGTCAGGCGGGTGACGACACCCAGCAGCTGGACGGGATCGTCGAAGAACTCGACCGGGCCGGAGGCATGGACTGTCACGTAGTTCCAGGTCGGCACGACCTTGCCGGTCTCCTGTTTCAACGCATACCAGCTCGGCGTCACATAGGCGTCCGGGCCGGCGAAGATGGCGAGGCCGTTGCCGATCGTGGGCGCGCGCCATTGCGGATTCGCCCTGGCCAAGTGGCCGTAGAGCACGCCATGCTCGCCTTCACTCTCGTCGATGAAGAGCGGCAGCGGTGTCGCCAGCGGGCCTTCCACTGTTGCGGTGATGAAGGTGGCGAGCCGCGCGGCGCGGATCGTCGCCAGCAGGCTCGCCCTGTCCTCGTTGCGAAAGGCCGGTGGGGTATACATGCGGGAACTCCTTGTGCCGCCGTCGTCATGCCTGCAATCTGGACCGATCTGAATATCCAGTTCCAAGGGTTTTGAGTGGTCCAGTTGGAAGAGCAGAGCGTCGCCCGCCGGATCATCGCCGCGATCAAGCAGCGGATCCATGGCGGGGAGTACCGGCCGGGCGATCGCCTGCCGTCGAGCCGGGCGCTCGCCGCCGAATGGGGCGTGTCGCGGACCACGGTCACGGCGGCCTATGGGCAATTGATCGCGGAAGGCTATCTGTTCAATCGCCCCGGCGCGCGGGCCGTCGTGGCGCGCGGGCTCGCGGCGGCGCCGGCACCCAAGGCTGTAGCGCCTGAAAGCAAGAGAGCTTTGTCCGATTTTGCCGAGCGCCTGCTTGCCTTGCCCGCGCCGGCCCGGTTTCACACCTATCGCGTCGCCGATCTCCGCTATGGCGACCTGAACGGCGCGGATTTTCCGCTGCTGGCCTGGCGCCGCGCTCTGAACCGGGCGAGCCTGCGCCGGGCCGAGCGTTTGCGTTACAGTGATCCGCAGGGCTCGGCTCCGCTGCGGACGGCCTTGCAGAGCTATCTGTGGCGCGCGCGCGGGATCGTTTGCGCGCCGGAGCAGATCGTCGTCGTCAACGGCTCGCAGCAGGGGCTCGATCTCTGCGCCCGGCTGCTGCTCGATCCCGGCGACAATTTCATCATGGAAGACCCCGGTTATGTGCTGGCGCGGCATGCTTTCGCCGCTTCGGGCGGTATGACGGTGCCTGTCGCTGTGGATCGCGAGGGCATCCGGACGGAAGGGCTGCCCCAAGCACGGTTGGCCTATGTCACGCCCTCCCATCAATATCCGCTCGGCAGCGTGCTTTCGGCAGCGCGGCGGCGGGCCTTGCTGGACTGGGCCGCCGAGGCCGGGGCCATGGTCGTCGAGGACGATTATGACGGCGAATACCGGCACGGTGTTGCGCCGATCCCGCCGCTTCAGGTCTCTGCGCCAGAGAGGGTGATCTATCTCGGCACCGTCTCGAAGACGCTCTCTCCGACGCTGCGGCTTGGCTATCTCGTTGTGCCGCCTGATCTCAGCCGCGCCTTCGCGGAGGCCAAGCGCCTGACCGATCGGCATACGCCCTTGCTGGAGCAGGAGGCGCTGGCGGAGTTCCTCTCAAGCGGCGGCTACGAGCGTCATATCCGCAGCATCCGCCGGCGGAATGCGGAGCGTCGGGCCGCATTGTTGCAGGCTCTCGTCGAGGAATGCGGGACGCGCCTGACCGTCACTGGCGCGGATACGGGCTTGCATGTCGTCGCCTGGCTGAATGGCGTCCCAGTGGAGCGCGAGGCGGCTGTCGTCGAGGCCGCGCGCGAAGCCGGGATCGGCCTTTATCCGATCGGGCCGCTCTACGCGTCCGGGGCCAAGCGCCCGGCCGAGGCTGGTTTCGTCGTCGGTTATGCGGCGCACGATGTCGACGTGATCCGGCGCGGCGCCGCCGGGCTGGCCAAGGTGTTTGCAGCGGTTGCCTGACGATCAGCGGCGCAGGCCGCCGAGCATCAGGTCGCAATAATCCTGCGCGAAGGCGGCGGCGCGGCGGCCCTTGCCCGGCTTGAACCAGCGCACCATCCAGTTGAGCATCGAGAGGACGGCGCGGCCGGTGGTGTCGACATCGACCGCACGGAATGCGCCTTGTGCAATGCCGTCGGCGATGATGTGTCTCAGGGCCTGTTCATGCTCGTCGCGCAGCTTCTGCGCTTCCGCGATCATCACCACGTTCTCCATGCCGCCATAGCCGACGAGCATGGTGAGGAAGCCGTCATAGTGATCCTCGAAGAAATCGGCATGGGCGGTCATGAAGCGGGAGAGCGCCTCTTCTGGGCCGGAGGTCTCTGCCGTGGCCTGCGAGACGTAGCGGCGCAACCCCTCCAGTGTGCGGACGATGATCGCCTCGTAGATCTCCTTCTTGTTGGGGAAGTAGTGGTAGATCGCCGCCTTGGTGACGCCCACGGAGGCAGCGATCTCGCCGAGCGAGGTTCCGTCATAGCCATCGCGGGCGAAGAGCCGGGCGGCATCGTCGAGGATGCGGTCGCGTGCGTTTTCGATGGTCGGCGGGCGGCCCTGACGCTTGGGTTTCGCTTCGGTGTTCGATTCCGGCATGGCTCGCTCAGCCGATCGCGCCGGAGGAGCGCAGGCGTCCGACCTGCTCGGGTCCGAGGCCGAGATGCTCGGCCAGGACCGCCTCGGTATGCTCTCCGACCGTGGGCGGCGGCGTCGGCTCGCGCGAGGGGCTTGCGGACATGCGCAAGGGGCTGCGGACCGAGCGGAAGGTGCCGATCGTTGGCGCGGACACCGAGACGACGCTTTGGCGCAGTTCCGCGATGTCGCTGTTCAGGGCCTGCCCGACACTGCGGACATCGCCGGCCGGGACGCCGGCTGCGCGCAGGCCGGCGAGCACTTCGGTCAGGTTCAGGCCGGCGAAATGCCGTTCGAGCAGAGGGAGGAGCGTGTCGCGATGCTCGGTGCGCTTGCGGTTGGTCGCGTAGCGCGGGTCGTCGGACAGATGGGCCAGGCCGAGCACCCGGCAGAAGCGGCGGAACTGCTCGTCATTGCCGACGGCGATGGCGATCCGGCCACCGATGCAGGTGAAGATCTGGTAGGGCACGATGCTGGGATGGGCGTTGCCGTAGCGCCCCGGTTCCTTGCCGGTGTTGAGATGGCCCGAGGCGATATTGGCCAGGAAGAACAGGGCGCTGTCGTTGAGCCCGATATCGAGCCATTGGCCTTCGCCGGTGCGCTCGCGCATATAGAGGGCGGCTAGAACCGCCTGCACGGCATTCATCCCGGTGACGAGGTCGATGAAGGCGACGCCCAGCCGCATCGGCTCGCCATCGCGCTCGCCGGTGATCGCCATGAAGCCGGACTCGGCCTGGATGATGAAGTCGTAGCCGGGCCGCTCTTCCAGCGCGTGGCCGCGGCCATAGCCGGAGATCGAGCAGACGATCAGGCGCGGATTGATCGCCTTGAGATCCTCATAGGTCAGCTTGAACTTGCGCAAAGAGGCCGGCCGGAAATTCTCGACGAGGATATCGGCCTTGCGGGCAAGTTCGACGATGATCTCGCGCCCTTCTTTGGTGCCGATATCGACGGCGAGGCTCTTCTTGTTGCGGTTGGCGCCGAGATAATAGGTCGAGATTCCCTCGACCGAGGGTGGCATCCAGCCGCGCGTGTCGTCGCCTGCGCCGGGCTGCTCGATTTTCCAGATCTCGGCGCCGAGATCGCCAAGCGTCATCGTCGCCCAGGGACCGGCAAGAACGCGGGTGAGATCGAGGACCTTGATGCCTTCCAGTGCCGCGCCCATCGCCGTCCGCCTCGCGCTCTCGATATTTACTTACCGGCTGGAAGGTATTTAACTGCCCCGCCTTGTCAAGGAAGCCCGAGGCGCCGGGCGAGGGCAAGCGAGGGAGATGGCGATGGCCTTGGACAGCGAGACGATGCAGGGGCTGCTGGAGAGCGTGGCGCGATTCGTTCGTGAGCGCCTGCGGCCGCTGGAGCATCAAGTCGCGCAGGAGGATCGCATTCCGCCTGAGATCCGTCGGGAGATCGCTGATATGGGCCTGTTCGGCCTGTCGATCCCGGAGGACTATGGCGGCCTCGGCCTGACGATGGAGGAGGAGGTTCGGGTCGCCTTCGAGCTCGGCAGGACCTCGCCGGCCTTCCGCTCGCTGATCGGGACCAATAACGGCATCGGCTCGCAGGGGCTGATCATGGACGGCACGGAGGAGCAGAAGCGGCGCTACCTGCCGCGGCTGGCTTCGGGCGAGCTGATCAGCTCCTTCGCGCTGACGGAGCCGGAAGCAGGCTCGGACGCCGCTTCGCTGAGGACCTCGGCGCGAAAGGTCGAAGGCGGCTATGTCATCAACGGTACCAAGCGCTTCATCACCAATGCCCCGCATGCCGGCCTGTTCACGGTATTCGCGCGGACCGACCCATCGCAGCCCGGCGCCAAGGGCGTTTCGGCCTTCCTCGTCGAGGCGGGCACGCCGGGGCTCTCGCTCGGCCCGGTCGACAAGAAGATGGGCCAGAGCGGCTCGCATACCTGCGACGTGATCTTCGAGGACTGCCGCGTGCCGGCCGCCGCCCTGCTCGGCGGGCGCGAGGGGCAGGGGTTTCGCACGGCGATGAAGGTGCTCGATCGCGGGCGCCTGCACATCTCGGCGGTTTGCGTCGCGATGGCCGAGCGCGTGATCGACGACAGCCTGCGCTATGCGGTCGAGCGCAAGCAGTTCGGCCAGCCGATCGCCGAGTTCCAACTGGTTCAGGCGATGCTCGCCGACAGCCGGACGGAAGCCTATGCGGCGCGCTGCATGGTGCTGGAGACGGCGCGCGCCAAGGATCGGGCTGAGGATGTCGCGACCGACGCTGCCTGCTGCAAGCTCTTCGCCAGCGAGATGGTCGGCCGTGTGGTCGACCGGGCCGTGCAGATCCATGGCGGTGCCGGCTATATCGCCGATCACGGCATCGAGCGCTTCTACCGGGATGCGCGCCTGTTCCGGATCTACGAAGGCACCTCGCAGATCCAGCAGATCGTCATCGCCCGCAATATGGTGAAGGCGCTGGGCTGAAGGCGTCTTGCTCTGCCGCTTTTCCCCAGAAACACCCGTCATCCCGGGCTTGTCCCGGGATCCATCGGAGGGCTCCGGAGCTCTACGATGGATCCCGGATCGGCGCTGCTGCGCAGCTTGTCCGGGATGACGGTGTGGTTCCGAGAATAAAGGCGAGAGGCTCAGCGCCGCTCGTCGAGCGCGTCGCGGACGCCGTCGCCGAGCAGGTTCACCGCCAGGATCAGCAGGCAGAGTCCGGCGCCAGGCAGGGCGATCAGCCAGGGGTCGAACAAGATGTGCTCGCGCCCTTCCGCGATCATCAGGCCCCAGGAGGGCGTCGGCGGCTGGGCGCCGAGGCCCAGGAAGGAGAGCGCGGCCTCGAGCAGGATGACGTTGGCGATCTCCAGCGTCGCGACCACGATCAGCGTGTTGCGCAGGTTCGGCAGGATGCCGTGCAGCATGATGTAGAGATGCGAGGCGCCGAAGGACTGGGTCGCCTGCACGAACTCGCGATTGCGCAGGCTCTGCGCCGCGGCGCGCACGACCACGGCGAAACGGTCCCAGAGCAGGAGGCTCAGCACGATCGCGAGCGTCTTCAGCGAGGCGCCGCCCAAGGCCACCGCCGCGAGCGCGACCAGCACGATCGGCAAAGACAGCCGTGTCGTCACGATGAAGCTGATCAGCATGTCGACCCGGCCGCCGAAATACCCCGCTGCGAGGCCGAGCATCGTCCCGATGAACCCGGCGCAGAGCGTGACGCCGAGCCCGATCAGCAGTGAGACGCGGGCGCCATACAGAAGCCTTGCGAGATAGTCGCGGCCGAGATGGTCGGTGCCGAGGAGGTGGGCCGGGTCCGAACCCGGATACCAGAAGGGCGGGATCATGCGCTTGCCGAGATCCTGCGCGATCGGATCATGGCTCGAGAGCCAGGGCGCGAAGATCGCGACGAAGACGATGATCGCGAGCAGGCCGCCGCCGATGCGGATGGCGCTGCTGGCGCTCAGGCCCTTGAAGAGCTTGCGCCGGCGCAGAGTGGGGCTGTCGGCGATCGACATCAGGCGCTCCTCAGGCGGGGATCGAGCCAGGCATTGATCAGGTCGGCGGCCGTGGTCAGCGTCACGTAGATCAGAGAGAGGATCAGGATGATCGCCTGCACGACCGGCAGGTCGCTGCGCAGCAGCGATTCCCAGGCGAGGCGCCCGAGACCGTTGATGGCGAAGACGCTCTCGATGACGATCGAGCCCGAGAGCATCAGGCCGAACTGTACGGCGGCGAGCGAGACGAGCGGCAGCACGGCGTTGCGCAGGGCGTGGACCAGCAGCACGCGCGGCTGCGAGGCGCCCTTGGCGCGGGCGGTGCGTATATAGTCGGCGGTGAGCACGTCGATCATGCCGGCGCGGGTGAGGCGCATCAGGGCGGGCATGGCGTAATAGCTGAGCACCACGACGGGCAGGATATAGCCCTGCCAGCTCTCGGTGCCGGAGATCGGCACGAGCCCGTACCAGACGCCGAAGATGACGATCAGGATCAGGCCGAGCCAGAAGCTCGGGATCGCCTGACCGAGCACGGCGAGCATCAGCGCGATGCGGTCGATCGTGCCGCCGGGCTTGAGCGAGGCGAGGATGCCGAGAGGGACGGCGACGACCAGTGCCAGCAGGAAGGCGGCCGAGCCAAGGACCAACGTGACCGAGAGCCGCTCGGCGATGATCGGCGCCACCGGCAGGTTGAAATAGAGGCTCGTGCCGAAATTGCCGGCGAAAGCATGGCCGATCCAGCTCAGGAACTGGAGCGGGATCGGCCGGTCGAGGCCATAGGCATGGCGGATCAGTTCGACATCCTGCGCCCGGCCGGCCTGTCCGGCGAGGACGACGGCGGGATCGCCGGAGACGAACATCAATCCGAAGGCGACGGCCGAGACGGCGAGCGCCACGAGGGCGGCGACGATCAGGCGGCGCGCGAGAAAGGGCAGCATGACGGCTCCGGGAATAGCGGGTCGGTTTGCCCGTGGAACAAGAGCGTTGGCCGTTCAGGCGGGATCGTAGGCGGCGCGGACCCGTCATTGCGAGGAGCGAAGCGACGAAGCAATCCAGGGGGACGTAGAGCGCGGCCGCCCCTGGATTGCTTCGCTACGCTCGCAATGACGTGTCTGCTCGATCGGGTGAAGGCCCAACCGCCCCCGGCGTGAGCCGGAGGCGATACGGAAGACAGTCCTACTTCCAGCTCGACAGCCACCAGCGGGCGAACTCGTCCGGATGGGGCTTGAAGGTCAGGTCCTTCGACAGGCCGTAGTTGATGTTGAAGTCGTACATCGGCAGCCAATAGGCCTGATCCGCGATCTTCTTCAGGGCCTTGGCGTAGTTCGCCTCGCGCAGCGCGCGGTCCTGCGAGGTGTCGGCCGCGTTGACCAGCTCCATCACCTCCTTGTCCTGGACGAGGTCGTCGGCGCCGCCGCCGAAGAAGTTGGAGATGATGAAGGCGACGTCGCCGGTGCCGTAGCTGCCCCAGTTGGTGAAGAAGGCCGGCAGTTCGCCCGCGCGCCATTTCTGCACGCCGGCGGCGTATTGCTGCTCGTTCAGCGTGGTGCGGATGCCGACCTTGCCGAGATCGTTGGCGATCGCCTCGGCGACCGGGCGCGGCATGGCGGCGAAGACCATCTCGATGTCGAGCCCGTTGGCGAAGCCGGCTTCCGTCAGCAGCGCCTTGGCCTTGGCCGGATCATAGGCGTATTTCGTGACGTCCTGGGCGCAGCCGAACTGCTTGGGGTTGCAGGCGGCGTTGAGGACCTGCGAGGCGCCGCCGGCGAAGGCCTTGACGATGGCCTCGCGGTTGACGGCGTGGTTGATCGCCTGCCGGACCTTCAGGTTCTTGGTCGGGTAGTCCTTGCCCTTTCCGGTCACGGTCATGCCGACATAGGAGATGCGCATGATCGGCCCGTTGACGATCTGGACGCGGCTAGCGAGGCGCGCTGCCTGATCCGGCGGGATGCGCCAGGTCCAGTCGAGCTTGCCGGCCATTAGCTCGGCGAACTGGGTGTTGAGCTCGGGAATGGTGCGCACCACGATCTTGCCGATCGCGGGCTTGCCCTTCGGGCTTCCGGCATAGTGGCCGTCGAAGCGCTCGAAGGCGTAGCGGATGCCGGGCGTCATCTCGGTCAGCTTGTAGGGACCGGTGCCGACGGGCTTGGCCGCCATGCCGGCCGAGCCGACCTCCTTGAAATAGGCGGCCGGGTAGATCGGCAGCGCGTCGGCGAGCATCTCGACGGCGCCGGCGAAGGGCTTGGCCATCTTGATGCGGACCTGGAACTCCGAGACCTTCTCGACCTTGTCGATCCAGTCCACGGCGATGCGGAAGCGCGTGCCGTAAGCCGGGTCGAGCACGGTGGTCAGGGTATAGACCACGTCATCGGCGGTGAACTTGGCGCCGTTATGGAAGGTCACGCCCTCGCGCAGGTCGAATTCCATCGTGGTGGGATCGACGAAGCGCCAGGCCTTGGCGAGTGCCGGCTTGATCTCGCCGGTGTCGAGATCCTTGTAGAGCAGGCCGTCATAGATGTGCCGGGCGAGGATCAGGCCCTCGCGGCCGGCGATCTTGTAGGTGTCGAGCGCTTCCGGTTCGAGCGCGAAGGCGGCGTTGAGCGTATCGTCGGCCTTGCCGGCCATGGCCGGGGCCGGAGCCAGCGCGAAGGAGGCGGCCAGCAGTGCGCCGGCCAGCGCGGTCGTTCCCAAGATTTTCATCGGTCTGTTCCCCTGTGGTTCTGGATGTTCCGTCCGGCCGAAGCGCGCCTCTATGGGCGATTCTGCGGTCGGAGCCTATGAAGCCCGCAACTTTTCCCAGAGCTTCCGCGCGCCGTTGATCTCGTCGATGCGTTCGCCTTTGAGGACGCGCGCGATGACATCGGGCTCGGCCGCCTGCATGGCGGCGCAGGTCCGGGCCAGTGTCTCGGCCTCTGCGGGATCGATGACGCAGACGCCGTTCTCGTCCGCGAGGACGAGGTCGCCGGGGCGCACCGTCGCGCCGCCGCACTGGACGGTCTCGCCGATCGTGCCGCCCTTGCCGAGGAGCTTTGTCGTGAGCGGCGAGCGGCCGCGGCACCAGACCGGCAGGCCCGAGGCCCGGATCGCCGCGACATCGGTGACGAAGCCGTCGATGACGACGCCGACGATGCCGGCAGCCTGCGCGGCCGCGGTCATCACCGCGCCCCAGCAGGCATGGCGGTCGTCGCCCTGGCGGTCGATGACGAGGAGGTCGCCGGGCTTGGCCTGCGTCAGAGCGCAGGAGAGCACCGCGCCGTCATCGGGCGGGACGCTGACGGTGAAGGCCGGCCCGCAGACGCGTGGGCCCTCGATGACGCACTGGATCGCGGGGACCATGAAACCCTCGGTCAGGATATGGCCGAGCGTCGCGGTCTCGATCTCGCGGAAAAGCGCGGCGCGCTGCGCGATCGAGGCTTCGGCCGATGATCCGGTCGCTGTCATGGTCGCCCTTGCGCTGGAGAATGTCCGTTCTGCCGAACCTACGGAAGCCGCGAAACCGGGTCCAATAGACAGTTCCTATGCTAAGCATAGGCTTGCCACGGCAGCGGGTTTGCATAAGGGACCGGGACCACCAAGGGAAGAGAGAGGCTCGCTTGAGCGGAACGAAGCCGAAGCTGCACCATCTCAACTGGAACCTGCTGCACACCTTTCTCGTCATCGTCGAGGAGCGCAGCATCACGCGGGCGGCTGACCGTTTGCTCGTGCGCCAGCCCACGGTGAGCGCGGCCCTGCAGCGGCTGGAGGAGACGCTGGGCGGCCAGCTCATCCAGCGCGACAGCCGCCGCTTCGTCCTGACCAAGCGCGGCGAGCTGCTCTACAAGGAATGCGTCGACATCTACCGCAGCGTGGCGCGCATCGGCGACCGGCTCTCGGAAGATCACGACGACCTGACCGGGCTGGTGCGGCTCCTCGTCGTTACCCATGTCGTGCTGCCGCCGCTGGACCGGACGCTGACGCTGCTCAATCGCAAGCATCCCGGCGTCAGCGTGCGGATCGACGTCGCCAACAGCCAGGACATCGTCCGCGCGGTCTCGCAGAAGCTCAGCCCCTTCGGCTTCTGCCTGCTCGCCAAGCCCCTGGCCGGGCTCGATTGCCGTCCGCTGCTGCGCGAGGAATTCGGCATCCTATGCGGGCGCGGGCACCCGCTCTTCGGGCTTGCGGACGTGCCATTGGCGGAATTGCGGGACGAGCCCTTCGTTGCGCTCGCCTGCGGGCAGGACGGCGCGCTGGAGCCGATGGTCTCGGTCAGGGAAGGGGCGGGGCTCGGCAGCCGGGTCGTCGGTTCCAGCCCCAACCTTGAAGAAGTCACCCGGATGATCGCCGCCGGGCTCGGCATCGGCATCCTGCCGCTAGCCTCGGTGGCCGAGGCGCTGGAGAGCCGCTCGCTGTGGAATTTAGCACGGCCCGAGGACCTGCTCGGCGCCGATCTCTATTTCGTCTCCAACCCGGCCATGCAGCTCAATGCCGCGGAAGAGGCCTTCCTGCGGCTGTTCGAGCAGCAGCGCGTCGCGACCGAGGAGGAGCCGGCGGCCGAGGCCGCGGAGGTTCTGCTCAGCGATCCGCCCGTGCCATGACTGTGTGAAGCAGCACGTTGAGGCCGGGTTCCAGGTCTTCCCTCGTGCAGAGCTCGGCATTGTTATGGGTGATGCCGCCCTTGCAGGGGGCGAAGATCATCGTCGTTGGCGCATGGCGCGCGACAAAATAAGCGTCATGCCCGGCCTGGCTGAGAATATCCTGCGTGCGATAACCCAGCGCCAGCGAGGTCTCGCGGACGCTGTCGATCAGCTCCTCCGCGAAGATCTTGCCGCCCCATTTCCAGATATCGAGGATTTCGGCGGTGCAGCCGGCGCGGGCGGCGGATTCGCCGACGGCGCGGCGGACGCGCTCGGCCATGACCTCGGAGGTCTCGGGATCGGGATGGCGGACGTCGCAGACGGCCTGGGCCCAGTCGGAGAGAATGCCCGGCTTGTTCGGCCAGGCGGCGAGGCGGGCGGCCGTCGCCTTGCCGCCGCCGGCCGCATAGGTCCAGCCGATCTCGTCGGTCTCGACCAGCAGGCGGGCGCCGGCCAGAAGGGCGTTGCGGCGGCGCTCCATCGGCCAGGGGCCGGTATGGGCGGTCTCGCCCTTGAACTCGACGAGCATGCCCGTGCTCGGGAAGCCGCCGGTGACGACGCCGACCTGCATGCCGTCGCGGTCGAGGTAGTAGCCCTGCTCGATATGGAACTCGAAATAAGCGTCGAAGGCGTGCGGGGCCGCTTCCATCTCGCCGCGATAGCCGATCCGCTCCAGCTCCTGCCCGATCGTACGGCCTTCCTCGTCGGTGCGTCCCTGCGCGAAATCGAGCGTATAGGCGCCGACGAAGCAGCCTGAACCGACCATCGGCGGCGAGAAGCGCGCGCCTTCCTCGTTGGTCCAGTTGACGATCTCGATCGGCCGGCGCGTGCGGTGGCCGAGCGCGTCGAGCGTGCGGCAGACTTCGAGCCCGCCGAGCACGCCGGCGATGCCGTCGAAGCGGCCGCCATTGATCTGGGTGTCGAGATGGCTGCCCATCACCACCGGCGGCAGGCTGTCATCGGTGCCGGCGCGGCGGGCGAAGATGTTGCCGATGCCATCGACGCGCACCTGAAGTCCTGCCTCGCGGCACCAGCCGACGAAGGTGTCGCGGACTTCCTTGTCGGCATCGGAAAGGGCGAGGCGGGAGAGGCCGCCCGGCCGGCCCGGGCCGATCTCGGCCGAGCGCTCGATCGTGGTCCAGAACCGCTCGATGTCGATACGGGCCGTGTCGAGGCTGGGCATGATCGTCTCCTCTCCGCCGGATCGGGCGGGAGCTGCTGCGGGGCGAATACATCCGCTCTGCCATGGCGAGCGAACCATCCATCAGAGGATTTCAGGCGAGGGGCGGCGCAGGCAAATAGATATTGCCTATGCTTGCCATCGGCCGGCCTCCGCGCCGTCCGGGCACCGTTCAGCGGTTCGGCGGAAGCTCCGCGAAGACCAGACGGTTGCGGCCCTCGTTCTTGGCGCGGAACAGGGCGAGGTCCGCGGCATTGACCAGCCGTGCCGGGTCGCCTTCGCTATCCGGCCAGGCCGTCGCCACGCCGACGCTGATCGTCACCCTGTCGGTGCCATGCGCGATGTTGAGGTCGCGAACGCCCTGTACCATCCGCTCGGCGACATGGCTCGCCCCGGCCTGCGGCACGTCGGTCAGGATGACCACGAATTCCTCGCCGCCGAAGCGCGGCGAGGTCTGTCGAGCGCGTCGAGCTTTCCTGGATGACGCGCGCGACCTGCTTCAGCACGTCGTCGCCGGCGAGATGGCCATAAGCGTCGTTGTAGCGCTTGAAGTGGTCGACATCGATCATCAGCACCGAGAGCGGGCTTTGCGTGCGCTGGCAGCGTTTCCACTCGGCGGTGAGGTATTCGTCGAAATAGCGGCGGTTGCCGAGACCGGTCAGTCCGTCGATGCGGGTCAGGCGCTCGAGCTCGAGATTGGCGCGCATCAACTCGCGCTGGCTCTCGCGCAGCGCACGGTAGGCCTCGTCGCGCTGCAAGTGATCGAGATAGGCGCGGGTATGGTAGCGCACGCGGGCGATCAATTCGATTTTGTCGGGTAGCTTGACGAGATAGTCGTTGGCGCCGGCCTGGAAGGCATCGCTCTTGGTTGCCGGGTCCTCCTTGGTGGAGAGCACGATGACCGGAACGGCATGCAGAGCCGGGTGCTTGCGGTACTGCCGGACGAGGTCGAGACCGTCGACGCCGGGCATGACGAGATCCTGCAGGATGACGGTCGGCTTCACGCGCTGGGCGACGGCAATCGCCTCCAGCGGGTCCGTGCAGTAGTGGAAATCGAGATCACCGTGATGGGCCAGTGCGCGCCGCACGGCCTCGCAGACCATGACCTGATCGTCGACCAGCAGAACCATCGACAGGTAGCTGTCGGCCGGCGGCGGGACGTCAGGTGGAGAGAATTTCGTTTCGGCTGTCATGGCAACCTTTATCAGGACGACGGAGCGCACGCCTCAGTCAAGCGGGGGGCGATCGCAGCCAGCGGCAGAATCTCCGCAGCCGCGCCGATTGCCGCGGCAGCCTTGGGCATTCCGTAAACCGCGCTTGTGGCCTTGTCCTGCGCGATCGTCAAACATTGCCTGTCGCGCAGCAGCTTCAGGCCGCGGGCGCCGTCGCGGCCCATGCCCGTCAACAGGACGCCGATCGGCTCGCCTTGCCAGCGTTCGGCGACGCTTTCGAAGAACACGTCCACCGACGGCCGATAGGGATAGTCGCGTGGCTCGGCCCGGTAGCCGAGCTCTCCGCCTGCCTCGAAAACGAGGTGATTGGCGCTCGCCGCGATCAGCACCACGCCGCGCTCCGGCCTGTCGCCCTCGCGGGCCGGCCGGACGGACAGGCGGCAATGCTGACCGAGCCAGCTCGCGAAGCCAGGAACGAATTGCTCGTCGAGATGCTGGACGAGGATGATCGGCGCCGGGAATTCGGGCGGCAGGTCGCCCAGCAGCGTCGCTACGGCGGCCGGGCCGCCGGCGGAAGCGCCGATGGCGACGAGACGCTGGGAGGGAGAGGCCGGGGCCGGCGGCCGGCGCTGGCCGTGGCTCACCGGCGGCAGGTTGCGCGAGAGGCGGCCGATCGTCGCGATGCGCACGAGCAAGGCTGCCGTCTGCTCCGAGCTGTGACCATTGAGGCCGACGCTGGGAATATCCACCGCGTCGAGCGCGCCATAGCCCATCGCATCGTATACGCCGGAGACATTGGCATCGACGCTGGCGGTGACCAGCAGGATCGGGCAGGGCGTCTCGGCCATGATCCGGCGCGTCGCCTCGACGCCGTCCATTTCCGGCATGTTGAGGTCCATCAGGATCAGGTCGGGCCGGTCGTGCCGGCAGGCGTCGACCGCTTCGCGGCCGTTCATGGCGATCCAGGCGACCTCATGCTCGGCGGTGGAAGCGATGACGCGTCGCAACAGCTCGACTGCCATCGGCAGGTCATTGACCAGCCCGACTCTCATGGAACGCCCCCACAGCGCATGCTCATCCCAGCGGTTCGCCGATCAGATCGACGACCGCATGGATCAAAGTTTCGTCGTGGAAGCTGCCCTTGGTCAAATAGTAATCCGCGCCGGCATCAAGCCCGCGGCGGCGATCCTCCTCCCGGTCCTTGTAGGAGACGATCATCACCGGCAGATTGCGCAGGCCGGGATCGCGCTTGATCAGGGTGACGAGCTCGATGCCGTCCATGCGGGGCATGTCGACATCGGTGACGACGAGGTCGAACGGGTCGGAGCGGACCGCGTTCCAGCCGTCCATGCCGTCGACTGCGACCTCGACCTCGAAGCCGTGATGGTCGAGCAACTTGCGCTCCAGTTCGCGGACCGTCAGCGAATCGTCGACGACGAGGACGCGCTTGCGCCGCTTCTGGCCCGTGCGCGTCACGCTGCGCTCCAGCGTCCTGAGACGTCCGCCCGAGACCAGTTTCTCCATCGAGCGGATCAGGTCCTCGACATCGAGGATCAGGACCGGGGAGCCATCGTCCATCAGGGCGGCGGCGCTGACATCCTTGACCTTGGCGAGACGCGGGTCGAGCGGCCTGACGACCAGCTCCCGCTCGCCAAGGAAGCGGTCGACCACGAGCGCGTAGAGGCTGTCTCCTTCGCCGACGACGACGGTGGGCAGTTCCTCTTCGCCGGCTGCTGCCTCACCCCGGCCGAGAATCTCATGAGCCGTGACGAGGCCGACCTGTCGTTCGCCATGGCGGAAATGCGGGCGCCCTTCGAGCAGTTCTATCTTTTCGCGCGGCAGCCGCAGGGCGCGGGCGATCGCCGTCAGCGGCAGGGCATAGGGCTCGCCGTCGATCTCGACGAGGAGTGCACGGATCACGGATAGCGTGAGCGGAAGCTGAAGCTGGAAGCGGGTGCCGATGCCGGGCTCGGAGGCGACGGTGACCTGGCCGCGGACCTGCCGGACCATCGCCTGCACGGCATCGAGGCCGACGCCGCGGCCGGAGATGTCGCTGACGGTCGCCTTCATCGAGAAGCCGGGCAGGAAGAGAAATTCGAGCAGTTCCTCCTCGCTGAGATCCCAGACCGTCTCGGGGGTCGTGAGGCCGCGCGCCAGCGTGGCTTGCCGGAGCGCCTCGAGATCGATGCCGGCACCGTCATCCGAGACGATGATCTGGAGCAGGCCCGCATTGTGCCGCGCCTCCAGCCGGATCAGGCCCTCGGCGGGCTTGCCGGCGGCGCGGCGCCGCTCAGGCACCTCGATGCCGTGATCGACGGCGTTGCGCAGGAGATGGCCGAGGGGAGCGTCGAGCTGGTCGAGGATGTCGCGGTCGATGCTGGTGGCGCCGCCGACGATGTCGAGGCGCACGGTCTTGCCGAGCGCCCGGCCGATATCGCGCACATTGCGCTGGAAATGCCGGACGCCATCCTCGAAGGGCCGCATCCGGCTCGCCAGCGTCTCGTCGTAGAGCCGGTTGGCGAGATCGGTCGCGCGCCGGTCGACCGTGTCCATCTCGTCGAGGCGCTGGGCGAGCAGCGCCTGGCCCTCCGCGAGCTTGAGCTGCGCGGTTGCCAGTGCCTGCGCCGCGCGACCGTCGCCATCGGCCGGCATTGCGGCGCGCAGATCCTCGAAGCTCCTGGCGAGCTCGGCCTGGATGCGCCGCAACCGCAACAGCCCATCATTGAACGGCCGCAGCCGGCGCGCCGACATCAGCGATTCACCGGCGAGACCGAGCAGGCGGTTCAGGCTATCGGCGGTCACCCTGACCATGCGCTCGCCGGTTGCCACGTCGCACGCCTGCGTAGACGCGTCCTGGGCGGTGGGCGGTAGGGCGGCTGGGGCTTCCAGAGCAGGCGCGGCGATGACCGGGTCGAGAGCGCTGTCGGATGGGCTCGGGGCGGCGGCACCCGTTTCCTCGGAAGCCCGGTGCAAGGCTCGCGCAAGGGCGTCTATCCGGCCTTTTGTCTCCGCCTCTGGCTCGCCCGCTCCCGCAGCGATGGCAGCAAGGAGGTCGATGCCCGCAAGCAGCGTGTCGATATGCGTTCGATTCAGTCGGATTTTGCCGTTTTGGGCGGCGACCAGGCATTCCTCCATCTCGTGCGCGACCTGCACGGCCGGCGTGAGGTCGATGATGCGCGCGGCACCCTTCAACGAATGGGCTGCGCGCATGCAGGCTTCGAGATGAACGGCGGCGGTCGGGTCGCGTTCCAGGGCGAGCAGGCCTGTGGTGAAGGCCTGCGATTGCGCCGCAAGCTCGGCCCGGAACAGATCGAGCATGGAGAGGTCGCTGAGATCCTCGCCGCTCATGCGATGCTCCGGTCGATCAGGTCGAGCAGGCGCCCGGCATCGAGGCAGCCGACCGCGCGGCTGTTCCACGCGATCATGGTTTCGACGACGCTCGCCGCCGAGCGGCCGACCGTCGCCGGCACCGGACTGCGCTCATGGGCGCGATAGCTGTGCAGGCCATGAACCTCGTCGACCTCGAAGGCGACATGCCTCGTTTCCTCGCCGGTGACGACGAGGCGGGGGAAGACTGCGATCCGCTCGGTGCTGCGCGATGAGGATACCGCACCGATGCCGAGCAGGGCGGGCAGCGAGACGCAGATCAGGAGCTCGCCACGGACATTGACGATGCCGCGGACCGCTTCGCTTCGACGGTGGGGCAGGGAATGGACCGGGCGTGGCTCGGCGATCTCGCGGCAGATCGCGGCGGGCAGGCCGAGCCATTCCTCGCCGATGCGGAAGATCAGGACGCTGTCGATCTCCTCGCCTTCGGGGGCCTTCTCGTTGCGACCGGCGAAATGCTGTGTCCATTCGTCCCGGTATCCCGGCGGCAATGGCCGGTCGAGCAGCTTGCGGGCGATCTGCGCATGGGTCGGGCAGTTGCGGCAGTGGAGATGTTTCTCCAGCTCCGGGCAGGAGCGGTCGCCGCTGACGCCGATCTCGCGCCAGCATTCGACGATGCCTTCGGTCGTCATCTGGTGAGCTCCGGCGGACATCAGGTGCCGCTCCGCTTCGCCAGCCGGTCGAGCCGGTCAGCCAGGGCCTTGGCGCCGCCATGGTCGCCCAGGCGCTGCTGGAGCAGCCGGAGCTGGGCCAGCGCGCGCTGGTGATGCGGCGCGAGATAGAGCGCCTTGCGGTAGTTTCGTATCGCTTCCTCGGCCGCATCGGCTGCATCATGGGCGAGCCCGAGCCAGTAGAACGCATCAGGCGAAGGGCCGAATTCGGCAATATGGCGTTCGGCGGCGGCCTGGACCTCGGTCAGGCGCCCGGCATCGGCGGCGCGCTCGATCTCCGCCAGGTTGGCCGCCGCCTGGTCAGGCGCGGGCGCGGATGGCTGGGTTGGCGCGGCCTTCTGCAGGAAGGGGCGTGGTGCGGGCCGCGGCGCCGCCACCTGCATCTGCGGCAAGGGCGAGGCCTTCATCGGAGCGGGTCTCGGCTTGCGCGCGGGCGGTGGCTCGGAGGGTTTCGTCGCAGCGGCCTCGGCCTTGCTGAAGGCGAAGGCGTGTGGATAGCGCACCGATGCGAAGCCATGCAGCATCGGCAGGCCGGACTCGGCCGGGCCGACCAGCAGGAGGCCGTTATCGGCGAGCATCTGCCTGAGCCGAGCCAATGCCGCTCCTTGCGTCTCGCGATCGAAATAGATCAGGAGATTCCGGCAGAAGGCGACGTCATAGGCATCCGCGCCGGACTGCGCCGCTGCGGCCAGCACGTTGCCGAGGCGGAAGCGGACCTGCCGGCGGACGATGTCATGCGGCCTGAAACCGTCCTCGCAAGCCTCGAAATAGCGGTCGCGGAAGGCGATGTCGGCGCCGCGGAAGGAGTTCTTGCCGTAGATGGCGCGCTCGGCATGGACGAGATTGCGGCTGCTGACATCGATCGCATCGATCTGGAAGCTTCCATCCGGGAAGCCGGCATCGAGCAGGGCCATCGCGATGGAATAGGGCTCCTCACCGGTCGAGCAGGGCAGGCTGAGCAGCTTGAGCGGGCGGTTGCCGGCGCGGTTCTCGCGCAGATGCCGGACCATGGCGCCGAAGGCTTCGCGGTCGCGGAAGAACCAGGTCTCGGGGACGATGACGGCGTCGACCAGTTCCTGCCGCTCGGCAGGGCTGCCGTTGAGGAACGCCCAGTAGGCGTGGAGGTCGCGGATGGCACAGGCCGTCATCCGCCGCTTCAGGGCATGGCGGATGACCGAGGCGCCGACCGTCTCCATGCTCAGGCCGATGGTTTCCCTGAGCAGCTTCTCGAAATCCCGGATCGGAGCGGTCTCGTCCATCACAGCTCCGCCGTTTGCTGACGGAACAGGATGTCGCGGATTTCGGGCGTAAGCAGGGCTTCGCCGCGGACCCACTGGATCAGCCCGCGCTCATCGCTGGCGACCGGGCCGAGATAAGGCGGCATGCCGGCTTCGACGCCGGATGTGGTGAAATCAGCCGCATCGCGCTCGATGGTTTCGACGGCCTGCTCGACCAGCAGGCCGAGAAGGTCGTCCTTGCCTGGGCCGGACGGGTAGCGCAGCAGGATGATGCGGGTGCTCAGGCGCGGCTCGGCCCGGCGGCCGAGCGCGAGCAATGCGAGGTCGACCACGGGCACCGGCCGGCCGCGATAGCTGATCGCGCCGGCGACGCCCCTGGGCGCGCCGGGCAGTTGCTTGGTCGCGAGCAACGGCAGCACGGCCTCGACCTGCCCGGTGTCGAGCACGTAGCGATCCCGCCCCAGCTGGAACATCAGAAACAGCATTGCGCGGTTCCGTTCCGCCCTTCTTGTCAGGCGCGCAGCTTGAAGCGCGAGATCGAGCTGCGCAGCCCGTTCGAGACCTGATTGAGCTCGTCGATGGCCAGCGTCGACTGCTGCAGCGATTCAACTGTCTGCTGTGCGGCCTCGCTGAGTTGGGAGAGCGCTTCGCTGATCTGGCCGGCGCCGGTCGCCTGCGCCTGCATGCCTTCGTTGGCGCCTTCGAAGCGCGGCACCAGCCCCTGGACCTGCTCGATGATCTCCGAGAGCTGGCCGCCGACCTGCTGCACCTCCTGCATGCCGCGGCGGACCTCCTCGGAGAACTTGTCCATGCCCATGACGCCCGCCGCGACGGCCGACTGGATGTCCTTGACCATCTGCTCGATATCGTAGGTCGAGACGGCGGTCTGGTCGGCAAGGCGGCGGATCTCGGTCGCGACCACGGCGAAGCCGCGGCCGTACTGCCCGGCCTTCTCGGCCTCGATCGCGGCGTTCAGCGAGAGCAGGTTGGTCTGGTCGGCGACCTTGGTGATGGTGGTGACGACCTGATTGATGTTGCCCGCCTTCTCGCTGAGGATCGCGAGCTTGGCGTTGATGGCGCCGGCTGCCTCCATCACCTGCCGCATCGTGCTCTCCATGCGCGCGAGCCCGGCCTGCCCGCCATTGGCGAGCGTCGCGGTCTGCTCGGCGACGGCCGAGACCTCGTCCATGGTATGGGCGAGCTCGTTGGAGGTGGCGGAGATTTCCTTGGCGGTGGCGCCGATCTCGGTCGTGGTCGCGGCGATTTCGTTGGCCGTCGCCTGCTGCTCCTTCGAGGTCGCGGCGACCTCGGTGATCGAGGTGTTGACCTGGATGCTCGACTTCTGGATCTGGCCGATCAGCCCGGCGAGGTCGTCGGCCATGCCATTGACGCCGTCGGCCAGCGTGCTGAACTCGTCGCGCCGCTCCAGCGTCAGGCGTTCGCTGAAATCGCCGCGCCGCATGTGGTCGACGATGCCGAGCAGCTTGCCGAGCGGCAGGGTCACTGCCCTGAACAGCAGGATACCGCAGAGGATCGCCAGGATGAGTGCGATCACGAAACTGACGATCAGGCCGAGCTCGGCGGAGCGGACGATGGCGACGATCAGGCGGGTGGAATCGTCGGCCTCGGCCTTGTTGAACTCGACCATGGCCTTGGTCAGCGCCTGCATGCGGATGGCTGTCGGCTCCAGCTCCTTCTTCATCGCAGCGGCCTGGTTGGACGCCTGCCCGTTGGCGACCGTGAGCCTGCCTGCCGCGAGGATCATATCCTCGGCCGCGATGAACTGCTCGAAGAGATCTCGGGCGAGGGTGTGATTCCTGCGATCTTCGGCCGTGGTGATCGCGCTCTCATAGGCCTTGAGCAAGCCACGCACGATCTCGCGGTTGGCGACGATGGCATCGACGACCAGCTGCTGTTCGGCCGGGGTATCGGCCAGAACGAATTCGCGAGAGAGCCCGCGGGTCTCCGTCCAGTTCGCCATCAATTGCGCGCTGACATAGAGGCCGGGGACGGTCTTGGTCTCGACCTCGACGACCTGTCGCTCGGTCTGCAGAAACCAGAGATAGCTCGCTCCGGCCATGGCGCACATCACTGCGAGGATCGCGGCGAAGCTGATCAGGATGCGGCGGCGTATCGTCAGGCTCTTCATCGCTCAATCCATCGTCACGACGCGTACCGGTTCGCGGTCGGGCCGGCTGCATGAGCCGAATCGTTCGCAGATCATCGTTAGCGGGGAGTTATTGCGGGTCCGTTGCGGAAACGCATCGCAATGAAGGCTGTGGAGCGCGGTGTCGGTGTCGCGAGCCGGATCAGGCGGCGCGGGGCTGAGACAGGAAGCGCTCGGCTGCAAAGGGCGTTGGGTCGCACAGCGTCGGCGCGCCGGTCATCATCTCCGCCAGCAGGCGGCCGGTCGCGGGGCCCAGGGTGAAGCCGTGATGCGCGTGGCCGAAAGCGAACCACAGGCCGCGATGGCGCGGCGCGGCACCGATGATCGGCAACATGTCGGGCAGGCAGGGGCGGGCACCGCGCCAGGGCTCGGCATCCAGCCGGCGGCCCAGCGGGACGATTTGCCGCGCGATGCGCTCGGCCTGGTCGAGTTGCCAGGAATCCGAGGGCTCGTCGCGTCCGGCGAGCTCGATGCCCGTCGTCAGGCGGACGCCGCGCTGCATTGAAGTCAGCACGAAGCCTGCCTGGGCGTCGCAGAGCGGATGCTGGGGCGCGGTTTCGGCGGCACTCTCGTAATGCATGTGGTAGCCGCGCTTGAAGCCGATCGGGAAGCGATAGCCGAAGCGCTCGACAAGGTCGTTCGACCATGGACCGAGCGCGACGACGGCCTCGGAAGCCTGCCAGTTCCCGCCGTCGGCGGACAGGCGCCATTCCCCGCTATCCTGCCGCAGGCTCGCTGCATCGGCCGGCTTCAGCAGGCCGCCTCGCGCCACGAACAGCGCGGCATAGGCCCGCGTCACCGCGCCGGGATCGCTGACGGTGACGGGGTCGCGCCAATGCACCGCGCCGGAAACGCTGCCGGCGAGCAGCCCGGGCTCCAGGCGGCGCAGCGCGTCCTCGTCGAGCAGGTCATAGGTGAGGCCGTAGGCTGTGAGTTCGGCGGCGGCCCGTGTCGCCGCGTCGAAGCCTTGCTGCGTGCGGTAAAGCTCGACCCAGCCCTCGCCGCGCATCAGGGCCTCGGTACCGGCGGCTTTCGTCCAGCGCCGATGTTCCTCGATGCAGTGCTCGATCAGCGGCAGGACCGCGCGGCCGAGCCTGTCGAGCCGATTGGGGGCCGAGTTCCACCAGTAGCGTGCGAGCCAGGGCGCCATCCGCAGCAAGGCCGCCGGACGGTAGCGCACGGCGATCGAGCGGTTCGAGGCGAGGCTGGCGAGTGATGCGATATCGCGTGGGAAGGCATAGGGCACGACGGAGGAGCGCTCGATCAGCCCGGCATTGCCGTGGCTGGTCTCGGCGCCGGGCTCGCCGCGATCGACGAGCAGCACGCGCCGGCCGCGCTCCTGCAGGTGCAGCGCTACGCTGACGCCGACGATTCCAGCGCCGAGCACGATCACATCGGCCTGTCCTGTCGCGGTCGCCATCGTCGCTGGAATCCGTTCCCACTTGCCCGAAGCTGGGCATAACGGAACCGAGCCTCAATTGAACCAGTTTTGCAAGAAAATAAAAATCGTTTGACAGTTTGAAAGAAAAATTTCTTCATCTCCCGGAACGCGGGAGTGCCGATGTCGCAGACGCTTCGCCAGAGATTGCAGGCTTGCCTCGCCAACGGCTCCAAGGCCGACAAGGCGCTGGCGAGCTATATGCTGGCGCAGATGCCGAGCCTGCCCTTCGAGACGGCGGCGAGCCTGGCCGAGAAGGTCTCGCTCAGCGAGCCGACCGTCGGGCGCTTCTGCCGGACGCTCGGCTACAAGAGCCTGAAGGACCTCAAGGCCAATCTCGCCGAGGAGATCGGCGACAGGCCCTGGCTGATCAGCGATCGCCTGCGCGACTTCCAGCAGCGCAGCCTCGCCGGCGACGATCAATTGGCGCGCAGCCTCCAGCTCGAGATCGCCGGGCTCGTGCGCATCTACGAGCTTGCGCAGAGCGAGGAGTGGAAGCGCGTCGCCCGCCGGCTGGCGACGGCACCGTCCGTCTACGTCACGGGTTTCCAGACCGAGCGCGGGCTCGCGCAATATCTCGCCAACCAACTGCAATATCTGCGCGACGGCGTGCATCTCGCCGATCTGGCGGCGGGCAACTTCTCGGAGCTGCTGCTGTCGGCCGAGAAGGAGCGCTGCCTCGTGATCTTCGAGGCGCGGCGCTATTCGCGCATGGCCAAGGTGCTGGCCGAGCAGGCGAGGGCGGCCGGCATCAAGACCACGCTGATCACCGATTCCTTCTGCGACTGGGGGCAGGGGCTCGTCGACGAGATGCTGGTGGTCTCGACCGAGTTCAACCTGTTCTGGGACTCGACGGCGCAGATGGCGAGCCTGAGCAACCTCCTGATCAACGCGGTCTTCGTCGAGCTCGGCCCGCAGGTCGAGGCGCGCCTGAACCGGATGGCCGAACTCTATGGCCGGTTCACCGGCCATGTCGGGGACAGTTCCGGCCCGCTGGGCTGACGGCCGCGATCACAGCCTTTCGCAACATCTCGAAACAAAAGGGGAAGCGGGATGAAGACGATGATGAAGGGGAGCATTCTGGCGCTGGGCCTGTCGGCGCTTGCCGCCGGCACGGCGCTGGCGCAGGAGGCCACGTTCGTGATGACCGCGCGCCTCGTTGGTGCGCCGACCTATAACCCGATCAAGGCGACGAAGCTCAATACGGCGACGACGCTGATCTACGACCGGCTGGTGGTGCAGGATGCCGACCAGAGCTTCCACGGCCAGCTCGCGACGTCCTGGGAATCGAGCCCGGACGGCATGCTCTGGACCTTCAAGCTGAAGCCCGGCGTCAAGTTCCACAATGGAGAGCCGTTCAACGCCAAGACGATCGAGTGGTGGGTGCCGCAGTTCAAGGGCACCGAGAACGCCTTCACCGTCGAGGCGATCGAGAAGGTCGAGGTGGTCGACGACCTGACCGTGCGCTTCCGCATGAAGCATCCCGACCCGAACCTGCTGTTCAACCTCGCCAGCTCGTTCATGTGCGTGCCCGAGCCGAAATCCTACGAGGCGCTCGGCGACAAGTTCGGCGTGACCGAGGCGATCGGCACCGGCCCCTATAAGATGCAGCAGTTCACGGTCGGCCAGCAGACGGTCCTCGTCCGCAATGATGACTACAAGTCGGCCTCCGCCCTGTCGAAGAATCAGGGGCCGGCCAAGTTCAAGAAGCTGACCTTCCGCGAGATCGGTGAGGAATCGACCGCCTATCTCGAACTCAAGACCGGCGGAGCCGACGTGCTCGTCAACGTCCCGACCGACTTCCTGCCACGCATTCAGGCCGACAAGGCGGTGAAACTGGTGACCATCCCCGGCAACGAGGTGGTCTACATGCCGATCAATACCAGCGTCGAGCCGTTCACCGATATCAAGGTGCGCGAGGCGACCGCCTTCGCCGTGAACCAGAAGGAAATCCTGACCAGCCTCTATGGCGGCAACGGCGCTGTCGCCGATACCTTCCTGATCTCCTCGCTCAAGGAGTCGCAGGTCGATCCCAAATACAAGATCGCCTACGATCCCGAGCGCTCGAAGAAGGTATTCGACGCGGCCGGCTGGAAGCCGGGGCCGGATGGCATCCGCGTCAAGGACGGCAAGCGCCTCGAAGTGAAGCTCTGGGCCCAGAACGGTACCGAGTTCAAGCGCCTCGCCGAGATCGTCCAGGCGCAGCTCAAGGCTGTCGGCATGCAGGCCGACATCAGCATTGTCGATGCCGGCTCGATCAATGCGCAGTACCGTAAGAAGACCGAGCACCAGCTCGCGGTGCGCGCCTATCAGTGGACCAATGCCGATATCGTCGACTGGTTCTTCGCGGCCAAGCGCGCGGGCTACCCCAATGTCTCGATGTTCAACGATCCCGAGGCGGAGAAGCTCAACGACATCGCCATGAACAAGTCGAAGACCTGGGACGAGCGCGTCGCGAACTTCACGAAGTACCATGAATACGTGCTGTCGCAGTACCCGTTCGCGCCGATCTATCAGCCGGTGCAGAGCCTGGTCTATGGCAAGCGCGTCGTGATGCCCGAGAAGATCCGCGGCATCGGCTTCTCCAGCCAGTCGATGATCGACATCGCCCCGGCCAACTGAGCGTGATGATTTTGCGCGGAAACCCGCCGTCATCCCGGGCTTGACCCGGGATCCATCGTCGGGCGCCGAACCCTACGATGGATTCCGGATCGGCGCCGCTTCGCGGCTTGTCCGGAATGACGCTGAGGTTTTCGCCTCAACCCATCACGCTCCAAAGTCGTCACGCGGGAGATAACCCTTGCTGCGCTTCGCGATCCGGCGCCTCGCCATGCTGGTGCCGGTCTTCCTCGCCGTCTCGCTGGTGATCTTCATGATCATCCATCTCGTGCCGGGCGACCCGCTGGAACATCTGATCCAGGTCGGCTCCTCGCCCGAGCAGCGGGCGCAGATGATCGCCCGCTACGGCCTGGACCAGCCTTTGCTGGTCCAGTACGGGCGCTGGCTCGCCAAGGTCGTCACCGGCGATTTCGGCGACGCCATCGTGATGCGCCAGCCGGTATCGCAGCTCATCGCCGAGAACATGCCGCATAGCCTGGCGCTCGGCGGCACGGCGTTGATCTTCTCGACCGTGGTCGGGATCGTCACCGGCGTGCTCGCCGCCTCCTTCCGCGACAGTCTGTTCGACCGGGCGGTGATGGGCTTCATCCTGCTGGGATCGACCCTGCCGAGCTTCTGGCTGGCGCTATTGATGATCCTGATGTTCGCCGTGCAGTTCGAATGGTTCCCGGTCTCGGGCGCCCGGACATGGGACGCGCTGGTGCTGCCGGCGCTGACCATCGGCATCGGCGGCACGGCACTGATCGCCCGCGTCACCCGCGCGGCGATGGTCGAGATCTCGCAGCGGGATTTCGTGCGCGTGCTGCAGGCCAAGGGCGTGCCGTTCTGGCGCATCCAGCTCCGCCATATCCTGCAGCAGGCGATGCTGCCGGTGATGACCATTCTCGGCTTGCGCATCGGCTGGATTCTCGGCGGCGCGGTCACGGTCGAATATGTCTTCGCCCGGCCGGGGCTCGGTTCGCTGCTGATCACGGGGCTCGGCCAGCGCGACTACCCGCTGGTGCAGGGCTGCCTGCTGATGCTGGCGATCGCGGTGATGCTCGGCACGCTGATCGGCGATCTCGCCCAGGCGGCGCTCGATCCGCGCCTGCGTGAAGCCATGGGTGCCCGATGAGCCGCTCGTCCCTCGCCGGTCGCATCCTCCGGTCGCCACGCGGCGTCATCTGCGCGCTGTTCCTGCTCGTACTCGCCCTCTGCGCGATGTTCGCGCCCTGGATCGCGCCCTATGACTATGCCGCGCAGAAGCTCTCCATGGCCAACACGCCGCCGTCAGTCGCGCATTGGCTCGGCACCGACGAGTTCGGGCGCGACCTGCTCTCGCGGATCATCCAGGGGGCGCGAACCTCGCTCAGCGTCAGCGTGCTCTCGATCGCACTCTCGGTATTGATGGGCGCGACGCTCGGCGCCGCCGCCGGCTATTTCGGCGGCGTCTTCGACAAGATCGTCACCGTTTTCGTCGACCTGACCTGGTCCTTCCCGGAAATCCTGCTGGCGCTGATCCTGATCGCGATCCTCGGACCCGGGCTGCATTCGACGGCGATCGCCATCGCCATCGCCTATCTCGCGCAATTCACCCGGCTGACGCGGGCGCAGGTGATGGCGCTGAAGGGCGAACTCTTCGTCGACGCGGCGGTGACGGCGGGCGCACGGCCGGCCCGCGTGCTCTTCCTGCATCTCCTGCCCAATGCGATGACGCCGGTCATCGTCGCCGGCATGCTGGCGACGGGTGATGCGATCGTGCTCGAAGCGACGCTCGGCTTCTTCGGGCTGGGCGCCCAACCGCCCGTGCCGAGCTGGGGGGCGATGATGAGCTCCGGCACCGCGCAGATCTTCATCGCGCCCTGGATCATCATCTTCCCCGGCCTCGTCATCGCCGCGGCCGTCATCGCCATCAATGTCTTCGGCGATGCGCTGATCGAGGCGCTCGATATCCGCCGCCCGCTGAGAGACGGCTGAGACGACAAGAAATGCGCGAAACAGCCAGAGGAACGCCATGAGCTTCACCGTCCTGACCGCCGAGTTCTCGCACGAGAGCAACACCTTCAGCCGCTGCCCGGCCGATTACGCGGCCTTCATGGATCGTGGCATCAGCCTCGGAGAAGACGCGGTCGCCGCGCGGGGCGAGGCCAACACGCCGATCGCCGGCTTCCTCGATATCGGCCGCCCGGCCGGGTGGAAGGTCATCCACGCGATCAGCGCTGCCGCCCAGCCCTCCGGCCCGGTGACGCGCGATGCCTTCGACAAGATCGCCGGCGTCATCGTCGAGGCGGCGAAGGCCCATGCCGGCAAGATCGACGGCGTGCTGCTCGGCCTGCACGGCGCGATGGTCACGGAGTTCTGCGAAGACGGGGAGGGCGAGTTGCTCGAGCGCGTCCGCGCCGTGCTTGGGCCGGACGTGCCGATCGGCGTCACGCTCGATCCCCATGCCAATGTCACTCGCAAGATGACCGAGCTCGCCAATATCGTCGTCTCCTACAAGACCTATCCGCATGTCGATATGCGCGAGATCGGCAAGCTCGCCGCCGGCATCCTGCAGCGGACCATGACGGGCGAGATCAAGCCTGTGACGCTGCGCGCCGAGCTACCGATGCTGGAGGAGGTCAATGGCGGGCGCACCGATATCGGCCCGATGGTCGAGCGCATCGCCAAGGCCAAGGCCTATGAGCAGGAGACCGGCGTCTTCGCCGTCAGCGTCAATGGCGGCTTCGGCAATGCCGATATCCACGAGGTTGGGCCGACCGTGCTCATCACCTGCGAGGGGGATCGCGAGAAACATCAGGCCTTCGCCGAGGCGCTGGTCGACGACATGTGGCAGCGCCGCTTCGAGAAGGTCACGGATTTCCTCTCGGTCGAGGACGCGGTGACGGAGGCCAAGTCCTATGTCGCAACGAAGGGGCCGCTGATCATCGCCGACTACGCCGACAATCCCGGAGGCGGCGGCTATGGCGACGCGACCGGCCTGCTCAAGGGCATGATCGCGGCCGATCTCAAGGATGCCTGCTTCGGCCCGATGGTCGATCCGGAGGTCGCGGCCGAACTGCGCAAGGGCAAGCCGGGCGCGACGGTCTCGGTCCGGCTCGGCGGCAAGGTCGATCCCGGGATCGGCGGCGGGCCGCTCGACCTCACCGGCACGCTCGTCAGCGTCAGCGACGGCACTTATGTCGGCGACGGCCCGATGATCGGCGGCTTGCAGGCGAGCTGGGGACCCTGCGCCGTGCTGCGCGTCGGCGATATCGAGATCCTCATCACCACCATCCGCGCGCAGATGAACGACCTGCAGCAGTTCCGCGCCTTCGGCATCGATCCGGCGGCGAAGCGCGTTGTCGGGTTGAAGTCGATGCAGCACTTCCGTGCCGCCTTCGAGCCGATCGCCGGCAAGGTGACGGTCTGCGATAGCGGGGCGCTGTGCACGCCCGATCTCAGCAAGCTGCCCTATCGCCGGGTGCGGCGGCCGCTCTATCCGCTCGACAAGGTGGCGTGAGAAGGCGCCCGCTCCCGTTCAAGCGGGAGCGGGGACGGCCTTGCGGGCGATGACCTGCCTGAGCAGGACGGGCGCGCCGATGATGAGACCAGCCACGATCGAATAGGGCGTGGCCAGAATCATCGGTAGGGCCGCGACGGCGAGGACGAGCCGCTCCCACATCACCAGCGGTGCCAGGAGCCATCCGGAGAAGGCGGCCGAGAGCAGGGTGATGCTGGCGAAGCAGGCGGCGGTCGAGCCGACGAACTCCGTCCAGGTAAAGCCCGGCGCCATGATCAGCATCGATGGCGAGAACACGAAGACGAAGGGCACCAGCACCTTGCCGAGCGCGAGCCGGAAGGCGGTGTTGCCGGTCTTGAACGGGTCGGCGCCGGCCATGCTCGCCCCGGCATAGGCGGCGATTGCCACCGGTGGCGTGATGTCGGCGAGGACGCCGTAATAGAACACGAAGAAATGCGCCACGAGCGGGTTGACGCCGAGCATGCCGAGCGCGGGCGCCGCCACCGTCACCATGATGATGTAGTTCGCCGTGGTCGGGACGCCGCAGCCGAGCAGGATGCAGACCATGCCGGTCAGCAGCAGCGTGAAGAACAGCGTCGCGCTCTTGATGTCGAAGGGCAGGAACGGGACGATGTTCAGCAGGCCCTTGGCCCATTGATCGGCGAGCGAGGTCACGATCCAGGAGATCTTGAAGCCGACGCCGGTCAGCGTGACCACGCCGACGATGATGCCGACGGTCGCAGCCGCAGCGCCGACGCCGATCGCGTATTTCGCGCCGAGGACGAAGGCATCGACCATGTCGTTGACGCGCCTGCGGCCCTCGGCCGAGCGCAGCAGCACGCCATGGGCCATGACGGCGAAGGCGGCAATGACCAGCGCCGCGTTGACGCCCGGCACGCGCAGGATTTCGGTCGGCGCGACGATGCCGATGGCGAGCGCCAGAGCCAGCGCCGCGCCGGCGCGGTAATGCGCGAGGCCGACCAGCATGCAGCCGGTGATGCCCCAGAAGGCCGCGAGATAGGGCGTGTAGCCGGTGAAGAGCACGACGATCAGCGCGAAGAGCGGCGCGATCGTCGGCCAGTCGCGGGCGAAGACCTCGCGCAGCTTCGGCGCCTCGGCATCGGTCATGCCGCGCATGCCGTTGCGACGTGCCTCGAAATGCACCTGCATCAGTACGCCGAAGAAATGCATGATGGCCGGCACGATCGCGGCGATCACGATGGTCGCATAGGGCAGGTTGAGGAACTCGACCATCAGGAAGGCGGCGGCGCCCATGATGGGCGGTGTGATCTGGCCGCCGGTCGCGGCGGTCGATTCCACCGCCGCCGCGAAATGGCGCTGGTAGCCGAGGCGGATCATCATCGGGATGGTGAGCGAGCCGACGGTCACCGTGTTGGCCACGGAGGAGCCGGAGATCATCCCGAACAGGGCCGAGCCGAAGATCGAAACCTTGGCCGGGCCGCCGGCGAAGCGGCCGGCGACGGCGGCGGCGACGCCGAGGAAGAGGCGGCCGAGGCCGATGCGCGTCGCCAGCACGCCGAACAGCACGAAATGGAAGACATAGGTCGCGACGACGCCCAGCGCGACGCCATAGACGCCCTGGCTGGTCAGGTAGAGATGGTTGACGAGGTTCGACCAGGTCGCGCCCGGATGCAGGAAGATGCCGGGGAACCAGTTGCCGAAGATCGCATAGATGATGGCGAAGAGCGCGATCAGCGGCAGGCCCCAGCCGATGGCACGTCGCGTCGCCTCGATCATCAGGACGATGGTGATCGTGCCCATCGCGACGTCAAGCGGCGAGGGATTGCCGACGCGGAAGGCGAGGTCCTCGAAGATCCACGGCACATAGAGGCTGGCGACGGCGACCGCGATCGCGCAGATCCAGTCATAGAGTGGCACGCCGCCGGGGCGGAAAACGGTCGAGGGATGGACGGTCCCGGCCTCGCTCTTGCGGGCGGCGAAGACGAGGAAGATCAGCCCGAGCACGAAGGCGAGGTGGATGCCGCGATGAGTGGTCTCACGCAGCAGGCCGAAGCCGGCGGTGTAGTAGTGGAAGGCCGAGAGGGCGAGCAGCAGGCCGCCGATCAGCAGCGCGGTGCCATGCGGCACCTTGCGGAACTGCATCTCCGGATCGAGTTCTTCCTCGAGCTTGGCGAGTTCGGCGGCGGAGGGCTGGGTCGTCATGGGATACTCGACGGAGGACCCCTCTCCCGGGTGGGAGAGGGGCAGGGGTGAGGGAAGGACGGCGAAGAAAAGGACGAGGACGGAGACGTTGCACAGGTATTGGCAACGGCAGGCCCTCACCCCAGCCCTCTCCCATCCGGGAGAGGGAGCACGGGCGGTGGTTCGCGCGCCTTACTTGAGCAGGCCGGCTTCCTTGTAGAACTTCTCGGCGCCCGGATGCAGCGGCACGCCCTGCAGGCCCGACAGCGCGGTCTCCTTGCGGATCACCTTGCCCTTGGCGTGGCCGGCATCGAGCGCGGCGCGGGCCTTGTCGCTCCACAGCCCCTTGGTCACGGCATAGACGGTGTCGGCCGAGATCTTCGAGGAAGTGACCCAGTGGGCGCCGACCGCGACGGTCTTCACGGCGCCGACATCCTTGTAGGTGCCGGCCGGGATCTCGTCGGCGGCGAAGAAGGGCGAGTCCTTGGCGAGCTTCTCGGCCGGGGCGCCGGTGATCGGCAGGATGTCGATGCCCGATCCGGTCGAGGCAAGCTCGGAGATCGCCGCGGCCGGGAAGCCGCCGGTGAAGAAGAAGGCATCGACCGAGCCGTCCTTCATCTTCTCGGCCGCCTGGTTCGGCTTGAGGTACTCGGCGGTGATGTCCTTCTCGGTGACGCCGAAGGCGGCGAGGATCGCCTTGGCGTTGAGCAGCGTGCCGGAGCCCGGCTCGTCGAGCGAGACCTTCTTGCCCTTGAGATCGGCCACGCTCTTCACGTTCGAGGCCTTGCGGACGACGAGGTGGACGCTCTCGGGATAGAGATTGGCGATCGAGCGCAGTTCCTCGACCTTCGGCTTGCCTTCATAGACGCCGGTGCCGGAATGGGCCCAGAAGGCGACGTCCGCCTGCACGAAGCCGGATTCGGCCGCGCCGCCGACGATGGCGTTGACATTGGCGACCGAGCCGTTGCTGGCGACAGCAGTCGCGACGAGCTGCGGCGGGGCCGAGATCGCGTTCGCGATCAGGCCGCCGATCGGATAATAGGTGCCGGCCGTGCCGCCAGTGCCGATGCGGAAGAAGGCCGGGGCCTGGGCGACAGCGATACCGGCCGCCAGCGCTACGGCGCCGAGCGCGAGGCCGGCGGCGGTCAATTTCGAACGAAAACGCAGAGACATTCAGTCAACCTCCCATGAAAGCGGGCAATCTCGGCAGGATTGGGCGCGGGATCAATCAGAAATTCGACTCGCTGGGGGCGATCAACAGCGATCTGGCCGGATTTGACGACTTTCGGGGCGCGAAAGCGTGGCCAGGCATGCAGTGAGGGCATTGCCGTGGTGCCGGCTCTTGAAATTGTGCGGGCGGCGGCGATCCTCTAGAGCCTTCGACCGCGTCACGAGGCAGGAATCAGCCTGCCGGTGATGCCGCGGGACTAAGCCCAGATGACCGCCAGCGCGACGACCGCTTCCCTGCCGCAACGGGCCATGATGCCGGTGCTGATCGCGCTCAGCGTGACGCATCTGCTCAACGACATGATCCAGTCGCTGATCCCGGCGATCTATCCGATCATCAAGGAATCCTACCAGCTCGATTTCGGCCAGATCGGCCTGATCACGCTGACCTTCCAGGTCTCGGCCTCGCTGCTGCAGCCGGCGGTCGGGCTCTATACCGACAAGCACCCGATGCCCTATTCGATGGTGGTCGGCATGGGCTTCACGCTCTCGGGGCTGATCGGGCTGGCCTATGCCGGCAGCTACGGGTTCCTGCTGCTCTCGGCGGCCTGCGTCGGCATCGGCTCCTCGATCTTCCATCCCGAAGCGACGCGCATGGCGCGCAACGCCTCCGGCGGTCAGCACGGCCTGGCGCAGGGCATCTTCCAGGTCGGCGGGCAGACAGGCGGGGCGCTCGGGCCGCTGCTGGCGGCCTTCATCATCGTGCCGCGCGGGCAGGGGAGTCTCGCCTGGTTCTCGGTCGCGGCGCTCGTCGCGATGATGCTGATGGTCTGGACGGCGGCGAGCTATGCGAAGCTGGACAGGGCGCGCCCGCCCAAACCTGCGGCGGCGAGCGCAGCACCGGCTCGGCCGGGCAAGCGCTCGGTCGCCTTCGCGATCGCGATCCTGATCATCCTGCTGTTCTCGAAGAACGCCTATTCGGCGAGCTTCTCGTCATTCTACACCTTCTACCTGATCGGCAAGTTCGGCATCTCCGTGCAGAACTCGCAGGTGATGCTGTTCCTGTTCCTCGCCTCCTCGGCGGCAGGTGCGCTCGGCGGCGGCATGCTGGGCGACCGCATCGGCCGCAACAAGATCATCTGGTTCTCGATCCTGGGCGCGCTGCCCTTCACGCTGATCCTGCCCTATGCTGATCTGTTCTGGACGGGCGTGCTGACGATCCTGATCAACCTGATCATGTCGAGCGCCTTCGCCGCGATCCTGATCTATGCGCTGGAGCTGCTGCCCGGTCGCGTCGGGCTGGTCGGCGGCGTCTTCTACGGCCTGTCCTTCGGGCTTGGCGGGCTTGCCGCCGCGCTGCTCGGCGAGTTCGCCGACCATCTCGGGATCGAGATGGTCTACAGGCTCTGCTCGTTCATTCCGCTGATGGGCCTGCTCGCCTGGTTCCTGCCGCGGCTCAGCGAGGGCACGCGCGGCGCCAGGGTCGGGCATTAGGTCCGACAAGCAATACCACCGGAACCACGCGGTCATCCCGGGCTTGGACCCGGGATCCATTCCTGAGCGCTGCTGATCAAGGTTCAGGCATGGACCCCGGATCTTCGCTTCGCTCCGTCCGGGATGACCGCGTTTCTGGGAGTAGAAGTCGGAAGGCTCAGATCGCGAGCTTGCCGGCCTTGGCGGCGGCGTAGCGCTCGTTGACCTTCTTCCAGTCGACCACGTTCCACCAGCCCTTGAGGTAGTCGGCGCGGCGGTTCTGGTGCTTCAGGTAATAGGCGTGCTCCCAGACGTCGTTGCCGAGCAGGGCCATCTGCTTGTCCATGATCGGGCTGTCCTGGTTCGGCTTGCCGAGCAAGGCGAGCTTGCCGGCCTTGTCGACGGTGACGAAGACCCAGCCGGAGCCGAAGACGCGCAGGCCTGCCGCCTCGAAATCGGCCTTGAACTTGTCGAAGCCGCCGAGGTCGCGGGTGATCGCCTCGGCAACCTCACCGGTCGGCGCGCCGCCGGCGCCCGGCCCCATCACTTCCCAGAACATGCTGTGGTTGGCATGGCCGCCGCCATTGTTGCGGACGAGGGTGCGGATGCTCTCCGGCACCTGATTGAGATCGGCAATCAGCTCCCCGACCGAGGCCTTGGCGATGACGCCGTTGTCCTTGGCGGCGTTGTTCAGGGCCGCGACATAGGCTGCGTGGTGGCGGTTGTAATGGATGTCCATCGTCGCGGCGTCGATATGCGGTTCGAGCGCATTGGCCTCGTAGGCGCGCTTCGGCAGCGAGAACGGGCCGGCCGGTGCTACGGGCGCGGCGGCCTGTGCCCAGACCTTCGGCGCGGCGGCGACGGCGAGGGCAGCTGCTCCGAGGCCGATCAGGCCACGGCGGGAAACGGGGGAAACTGCGGTCATGGCAATTCTCCGGAAAGCGTTCGTGCGTGTCAGCTTCGTGCTCAACGCGCGTTTCCCGTTCCGGGTTCGCCGTCGATCACGGCAGCTATAGCACGGCCCTGCGCAGCAGTTGACCCTAGGGCAATACCACAATCCCGGCGTGCCTGTCGAAACTGGTAAATCGCCCGAAAAGGCTCTTAACCCCCAATTTACCGCGTTTCTCTACGGTCTGGAAGGAATCCAGCCGGGTTGAAGGGGCGCCCCCGCATGCATGCATTGGCTCGCAAGCTCGATCTCCCCGTTCGCGAGGTGATGCCGGACCTTGCCGGAGAGTCGGCTGGGGCGGGGGCTGAGCGCGCGGTGCGCGAGATCGCCGCCCGTTTCGGCAAGCTCAGCGCCGAGATCACCGATATCGCCGGCCGCGTCGGCGACGTGACGCAGCAATTCGACAAGCAGACGGCGGGCCTGCGTCGCGTGGTCGGGGCGGTCGAGCAGGTGTCGCAGGCCAATAACGCGATCCGGCAGGCGGCCGAGGGCGCTCAGGCGGCGGCTTCAGGCGTCCGCAACGGCCTCGAACGCGTGACGAAATCGATGCGGCTCGGGCTCAATGCGGCGCAAGCCGATATCGAGACCCTGTCGCAGGAAGCCCAGTCGATGTCGCAAGTGCTGGCGCAGGCCGTCGGCGATGCGCACAAGGCGCGGGCGTCGAGCGATGCGATCCAGTCGATCACGCGCGAAATCCAGCTCCTGTCGATCAATGCCGGCGTCGAGGCGGCGCGTAGCGGCGAGGCCGGCAAGGGGTTTGCGGTCATCGCCGCTGCCGTAAAGACCCTGGCGGAACAGACCCGCGAGGCGACGGCGGCGAGCGCAGCCCAGCTCGACCTGCTGGTCAAGGCGGTCGACGCCGTCGCCAGGCGCAGCCAGGAGAATGCCCAGACCGCGCAGCGCGCCCAGGCCGGCAGCCAGAATATTTCGCAGCAGATCGGTGAGTTCGACAGCTTCGGCCGCTCTGTTGTCGAATTGATCGGCGAGATCGAGGCGGTGTCGCGGCCGACGCGGGAGAACGCGGACGCCTGCGCCAAGGCGGGGCAGGACCTCGCTGCGCTGGTCAGCGGGGTCGATGCCTCCACCGACAATCTCCAGCAGGCCGGGCAGCGCACCGAGGCACTGGTGGCGATCAGCGAGGGCATCCTCGGCTCGATTGCTGCATCTGGCGTGCGCACCGCTCAGTCGGCGCTGATCGCGACCGCGATGGAGACCGCCGGTACCATCGGAGAGATGTTCGAGGCGGCGCTGGCACGCGGCGAACTCACGCTCGCCGACCTGTTCGACGAGGCCTATCGAGCGCTCACGGGCTCGAACCCGATCCAGCACATGACCCGCTTCGTTGCGTTGACCGATCGGCTTCTGCCGCCGCTGCAGGAGGAGCTCCTGGCCTCGAACGGGCGG
This sequence comes from uncultured Allobosea sp., assembly GCF_945956895.1. Taxonomy (GTDB): domain Bacteria; phylum Pseudomonadota; class Alphaproteobacteria; order Rhizobiales; family Beijerinckiaceae; genus Allobosea. Next base: position 55,145 of record NZ_CAMFJF010000013.1, read on the forward strand.
ATCGTGTTCTGCGCGGCGGTGGATCGCAACGGCTTCCTGCCGACGCATAACCGCAAATATTCACTGCCTCAGGGGCACGACCCGGTCTGGAACAACGCCAATTGCCGCAACCGGCGCCTCTTCGACGACAGGACGGGGCTGGCCGCCGCGCGCAACCGCAAACCGTTCCTGCTGCAGAGCTACCGGCGCGACATGGGCGGCGGCCAGTTCCTGGTGATGGAGGACCTGTCTGCTCCGATCATGGTGAAAGGGCGTCACTGGGGCGCCTTCCGCTTCGGGCTCAAGGTCTAGCAGCCGGCCATGTGCCATTTGTCGAGTTGAGTAAGCGAGTTCCTGAGCCAGCGCCATGCATATAGCGCCATCCTTTCCCAACCTGTCGGTGCTGCTCATCGATCCGAGCCCGCATTACCGCCGGATCGTGCGCACGATGCTGTACCAGGCGCAGCTCAACCGCATCTTCGAGGCGTCCGATCTCTCCTCGGCGGCGGCGACCTTCATCCAGAAGCAGCCGAACATCGTCATCCTCGACTGGGATATGCCGGAGGGCAACAGCGTCAAGTGCCTGGCTTCGATCCGCTCCTTCAAGACCTCGCCCTTCGCCAAGGCGCCCGTGCTGGTGATGATGGAGCGGCCGGACCGGCGCTCGGTCGTCCAGGCGGCGAAGCTCGGCGCCCATGAGATCGTCACCAAGCCGATCTCGCCCAACAACCTCTGGCTGCATCTGTCGGGCGTGATCAACGTCCCCCGCAAATACCGGGAAGCGGAGGGCAAGATCACGCTGGTGCCCCGCGCGATCAGCAACGCCATCTTCTGACTGTTGGGCGGGCGCGCCCTTCGCCTCGAAAGCGCCAAGAGTATTGATGGGCGCCGCCACATTTAGCGAAGTTTTTACCAGTTCGACGCGATGCTCCAGGCGCAATCCTGGGCGCCCTTCATGGTCATCACCGTTTCGCTTCCTCCTTTCCTCGGCCGGTCCGAGGCCGCGACGTTCCGCAACCAGTTGTTGGTGGCGCTGGAGCAGCGGGAAAGTATCGCCGTCGAATGCGCCGAAGCAGGGCCGCTACCCAGCCTCTGGATCCAGCTTCTTCACTCCGCAGCCACCAGCGCCGCCGCGCGGGGGCTTTCGGTCACGCTCAAGGCGGCTTCCGAGGAATGCCGCGAATCCATGCGGGCGATCGGCTTCGATGCCGCTCACAGCGCTCTCGTTCTGGAGTGATCAGGTATGAAAATCCTGGCGATCGACGATACCAAGACCCTGCTCAGCCTGCTCAGCCTGACGCTCCGCAATGCCGGGCATGAAGTGACCGAGGCGGAGAACGGCGAGGACGGCCTCAACAAGTTCGACCAGTTCCGCCCGGATCTGGTGATCACCGATCTCAACATGCCGATCATGGACGGCATCGAGTTCACCCGCGCCTGCCGCTCGCGCCCGACCGGGCAGAACACGCCGATCATCGTGCTGACCACGGAGAACGGCGCCGAGATCAAGGCGGAGGGCCGCCGCGCCGGCGCCAGCGCCTGGATGGTCAAGCCCTTCGAACCCAACACGCTGCTCGGCCTCGTCGCGCGCTACCAGAACTGAAGGTAGGCCGATGGATCCGTTGGCAGAACTCAAGCAGACCTTCTTCCAGGAATGCGAAGAACTCCTCGGCGCGCTGGAGCAGAAGCTCCAGGCTCTCGACGAGGGCTCCGTCGATTCCGAGGACGTCAATGCCGCCTTCCGCGCCATTCACTCGATCAAGGGCGGCGCGGGCGCCTTTGGCTGCACGGAGCTGGTCGGCTTCGCGCATGTCTTCGAGGCTTCGCTCGACCATCTGCGGTCCGGCCGCGTCGCCATCGAGGATGCGCCGTTCACGCTGTTCCTGCGCTGCGCGGATGCCGTGGCCGATCTCGTATCCGCCGCGCGCAACGATGAGCCCGCGACCGAGCGCCCCGACCTGTTGGCTGCACTCGAGCAGGTCGGCAAAGAGCCGCAGGCGCCTGCCGCCGCGCCGCCGCCGGCTCCGGTTGCGCCCGCTGCGGAACCCGTCGCAGCCAACAACGACGCACCTCCCGGCATTGCTGCGCTCGGCAATCTGCTCGCCATGGTCGAGGCGAAGACGGCGGCCCCCGCCGCCGCCGATGATGGCTGGGACGACGAGCCCGCGCCGATGCCGGCTCCCGCTGCCGGCAAGCCCGGTCGCGACGTGCATCTGCGCATCATGCCCGAGCAGGACCTGTTCCGCCGCGTGATCGAGCCGCGCGTCGTGCTCGGCTCGCTGCCGTCCGAGGACGTCGTCTCGATCCGCTGCGATCTCAGCCAGGTGCCGTCGCTCGAAAGCCTCGACGTCAGCGATTGCTGGTTGCGCTTCGATGTGGCCTTGCGCACCGAATTGTCGGTCGAGGACCTGCACGGCCGCTTCGATTTCAGCCTCGCCAACGAGGAATTCGAGATCAACTTCCCCGAGGAAGCTGTGGCCGAGGCACCGCAGGCCGCCGAAGCACCGGAAGCCGAGCCGGAAGTCTCCAGTGCGGTTGCTGCCGATCTCTCCGCGATCCTCGCCAAGCTCGGCGCGGCGCCGGAAGCGGCGAACGCGCCCGATATCCAGCCTGAGCCGGTCCCGGTCGTCGCCTCAGCGCCCGTCGCTGCGGTGGAGACGCCTGCCGTCGCCCGCACGGCGCCGCGCGCGCCGGCTGCCGCCGATGCCTCGACACGCCAGCGCCAGGCCGTCAGCGTGCGTGTCGATCTCGACCGCATCGACAAGCTGATGAACCTCGTCGGAGAGATCGTCATAACCCAGTCGATGCTGGTCGAATGCGTCCGCTCGTTGCCCTACGACGTCCACGCCAAGACCGCCGAGGGCATGCTGACGCTCTCGCGCCAGACGCGCGAATTGCAGGACCATGTCATGGCCGTGCGCGCCCAGCCGGTGAAGGCCGTGTTCCAGCGCATGCCGCGCCTTGTGCGCGAACTCGCCCAGACGCTGGGCAAGGAAGTCCGCCTTGTGCTCGAAGGCGAGAACACCGAGGTCGACAAGACGATCATCGAGGAACTCGCCGATCCGCTGACCCATATGATCCGCAACTCGATGGATCACGGGCTGGAGACGCCGGACGAGCGTGTTGCCGCGGGCAAGCCGCGCGAGGGCACGATCAAGCTGATCGCCGAGCACCGCGCCGGCCGCATCGTCATTTCCGTCACCGATGACGGGCGTGGCATCGGCCGCGATCGCCTGCTGGCCAAGGCGCGCTCGCGCGGCCTCGTCGGCGCCGACGAGAGGCTCGCGCCGGAGGAGATCGACCAGCTCATCTTCGCCGCCGGCCTGTCGACGGCGGAGGTCATCAGCGACGTGTCGGGCCGCGGCGTCGGCATGGACGTCGTGCGCCGCAACGTCGAATCGCTCGGCGGTCGTATCTCGGTGGACTCCGAGCCGGGCCGGGGCTGCAAGTTCACGCTCGCCCTGCCGCTGACGCTCGCCGTGCTCGAGGGCATGGTGATCCGCTGCGGCGACGACCGCTATGTCATCCCGATCGCCTCGGTGATCGAGACGCAGCATCTCGCCTCGACGCCGATCGAGCGCCTGCCCTTCGGCCAGGAAGTCCTGCGCTGGCGCGGCGAGGTCACCCCGCTCTATCGCCTCGGCGACGTGATGGGCTCGATGGGCACCACGAACGAGAACATCGTGATCATCGCCGAGACCGAGCGCGGCAACAATGTCGGCATCGCCGTCGACGAGATCGTCGGCCAGCAGCAGGTCGTCGTGAAGAGCCTCGAGGCGAATTACGGCGCGGTCAACGGCGCCTCGGCGGCGACGATCCTCGGCGACGGCCTCGTCGCCCTGATCCTGGATATCGATTCGATGCTGCGGCTTGCCGCGTCCGGCAGCCGTCCCCCTCAATCTGACCTCAAGATGGCTGGATGACCATGACCCTCCAACTCGGCGAAAAGCACTTCTCGTCTGCACAGCCGGAAGCGGCTGCGCGCCGGATCGTGACCTTCAAGGTCGGCGACCGCACCTTCGGCATCGATGTCGGCATGGTCCGCGAGATCAAGGGCTGGCAGGCGACGACGCCGCTGCCGCATGCGGCCCCGCATGTGCGCGGCGTGCTCAACCTGCGCGGCGTTATCCTCGCGGTCTACGATCTGCGCACCGCGATCGGGCTTGGCGCCACCGACGCTACCGCGACCCATGTCATCGTGGTCGTGGATGTCGAGGACAAGACCGCCGGCCTGCTGGTCGACTCGGTCTCGGACATCGTCGACGTACCGGTCACCGCCGTGCGTCCGGCGCCGGATCTGGAGCGCGATGAGCATGGCCTGATCGAAGGCCTCGTCCTGCTCGATACCGATATCGTCGCACTGCTCGACCTCGCAGCGGTGATCCGCGACGGCGGCGCCGAGGCCCAGATCAAGACCAGCCGGGCCGCCTGACCTTCTGAGACCAGCCCGAGCGTAGCGTTCAAGAAGCGGGCGAGAACAAGAAACGATCGAACCATATGGGCAGCGCGCTCGGCCCCTTCTCACGTCTCTCGGTCAGCCAGCCGCTGCTCGCCGCCGGCTCGGCGGCACTTGCCGGCAGCCTGGCATCCTATGCCGCTGCCGCCGGCGCTCCCGCCATGGGAGCGGCCGCAGTGGCGGCGGTCGCGCTGCTCGGCGGCCTCGCCGCCTGGGGCGCGACCCGCCCGCTCGCGCGCAGCGCTGCGGCGGCTGCCCGCATGGCCGAGGGCGGGGAGATCGCATTCCCTAATGCATCCGGTTCAGGTGAAGGCGCGGAATTGTCGCGCGCGCTCGCAAGCATCCACGAGCAGGGCCAGGAAGCCGAACGTCTGCGTGCCGCGCTCGATCATGGCCGTGCGAGTGTCATGCTCTGCGATCCCGCCGGCCGTGTCGTCTATGTCAGCAAGGCGCTGCTGCGCTTCTTCGGCGAGGCGCAGGAGGATTTCCGCGCCGCTTTCCCCGGCTGCTCGGCCAAGGACATGCTCGGCCGCGTCATGGAGCGTGTGCAGGGCGAGCACCAGCCGCTCAGCGGCCAGCCTGTGCGCCTGACGCTCGGCCGCCGCACGATCTGCCTGACGCTGACCGCCATCACGCGTGGCGACGGCCGCAGCTTCGGCACCGCGGTGGAATGGCGCGAGATGACCGGCGATCTCAAGCTCGCCGCCGAGATCGTGGCGCTGGTCGAGGCGGCTGAGGCCGGCGACTTTTCACGTCGCCTGTCGTCGGAAGGGCAGCCGCTGCCGCTCGGCCATGCGGTCAAGGGTTTCAATCGGATCAACGCGCTGCTCGAAGGCACGTTCGACCAGATGGCGCATGCCGTTTCGGGGGTAGCGGAGGGCGATTTCGATCGGCGCATCCCGGTGACCCATCAGGGCAGCCTCGGCTTTCTTCAGGACAGCCTTAACGAGGCGCTCAGTCATGTCGGCGCGACGCTCGCGACCATCCGCGACAGCGCGGACCGGGTTTCGCATGCCGCGGCGGAGGTCGATGCGGCGACGGCGGAGCTTGCTGCGGGCGCCGGGCGGGCGGCTGCCGATCTCGGTGAAGCCTCGGCCGCGGCCGAGCAGGTCTCGGCTTCGGTCGGGCGCAGCAGCCTCCGCACCCGCGAAGCCGGCGACATCGCCGGCGAGACGATGAGCGTCGCGAAGCTGGGGCAGGGCGTCGTGACTCGCGCTGTCGGCGCGATCGAACGCATCGAAAACTCGTCGCTGAAGATTTCCGAGATCGTCGGCGTGATCGACGAGATCGCCTTCCAGACCAATCTGCTCGCTCTGAATGCCGCCGTCGAGGCCGCGCGCGCGGGCGATGCCGGCAAGGGGTTCGCGGTCGTCGCCTCCGAGGTGCGCTCGCTGGCGCAGCGCTCGGCGCAGGCTGCCAAGGACATCAAGGGGCTGATCGCTTCGTCGAACGGGCAGGTCGCCGAGGGCGTCGGCTTCGTCCGCGAGACCGGCAAGGCGCTGGAGCGCATCGTCGCCGCGGCGGGCAAGGTCTCGACGACCGTCTCGGAGATTTCCGTGGCGACGGCCGAGCAGGCGCAAGGTGCCGGCGAGATGGGCCGCAGTGTCGCGAAGATGGACAAGGGTGTCAGGCAGAACGCCGATCTGGCCGGGCGCAGCGCCGAAGCAGCAGCCGAACTCGCCGAACAGGCGGCGGCGCTGCACGCCACGATCGAAGCATTCAGCGGCGGCCATGCCGCGGCCGGCAGCGCTTTGCCGCCACGGCGCGGCACGGTTCCGGTCGCCGCGCAGCCGTCACGGACGATGCCGCAGCCGCAGCCGCGCCGCGTCGCCGCCGGTGGCCGCATGGGGATTTGAGAGATGAACAGACCTGCCTCGCCCAATCCCTTCGCGTTCGCCCAGCCCGCCATGGCCGACGTCACGCTGACGCGCGACGACATGAAGTTCATCGCGACGCTGGTCTATGAGCAGGCCGGCATCGTCATCCGCGAGCATAAGGAGGCGATGACGCGCGGCCGGTTGGCGCGCCGCGTCAAGGCGCTCGGCATGAGCTCTGTCGCGGAATACTGCGCCTTCCTGAAGACGCCGCAGGCGGCGGGCGAACTGCCCGAGCTGATCAATGCGGTGACGACCAACCACACCGCTTTCTTCCGCGAGCGCCACCATTTCGACCATCTGCGCAAGGATGTCATGCCGCGCCTGCTGCAGGAGCGCGCGGGCCGGCGAGGTCGCATCCGCATCTGGTCGGCCGCCTGTTCATCGGGCGAGGAGCCCTATTCGATTGCCGCTTCCTGCCGCGACGTGATGGGGCCGCGCAGCGATGTCGATTTCAAGATCCTGGCGACCGATATCGACACCGACATCCTGACGCGGGCCGAGGCCGGGATCTATCCGGCGGAGCTGTTCGAGCGCCTGCCGGGCGACGTGAAGCCGCTGCTCAAGCTCGAAGGTGGAGCCGGGCGGGGCGAGGCCCGGATCAGCGAGGAACTGCGCCGGATGATCGCGTTCAAGCGGCTCAACTTGATCGAGAAATGGCCGATGAGCGGCCCGTTCGACGTGATCTTCTGCCGCAATGTCTTCATCTATTTCGATACGCAGACCAAGGCCTCGATCCTCGACCGTTTCGTGGCGCTGCTGGCGCCCGGCGGCTTCCTCTATCTCGGGCATTCGGAATCGCTGCCGCAACCGCATCCGAAACTGCGCCTGATCGGCCGCACCATCTACGAGAGGACTGCATGAGCGTTTCCCGGTCCTCCCGTCGCTACTTCGACCCACGCTTCCAGGCGACGATCATCACCGTTGCGCCGGGCGAGCATGAGATCACCTCCGCCAAGGACGAGATCGTCGCGACCGTGCTCGGCTCCTGCGTCTCGGTCTGCATGCGCGACCCGGTCGCGGGCGTTGGCGGCCTCAACCATTTCCTGCTGCCCAAGAACAATGGCGGCTCGGATACCAGCGCCGGCGAGCGCTATGGCGACACCGCCATGGAGGTGCTGATCAACGACCTGTTGAAGCGCGGCGCCAAGCGGAGCAATTTCGAGGCGAAGGTCTTCGGCGGTGCGCGCGTGCTCTCGGGCGCGACGATGCTCGCGATCGGCGACGGCAATATCGCTTTCGTCAACGAGTTCCTGAAGGTCGAGGGCATTCCGGTGGTCTCGCGGGATGTCGGCGGTACGCGCTCGCGGCGCATCCACTACCAGCCCGCGACGGGCCGGGCCTGGGTGCAGCATGTCCAGCCGACCGCGCGCGACAGCGGCCACGAGCAGGAAATCGCCTATCTCAACCGGCTCAAGACGCAGCCGGTGGCCGGTGAAGTGGAGGTCTGGTGATGGTTGTCGCGACGTCTTCCGCCGCCACGGTCAAGGTTCTCGTCGTCGACGATTCCGTGCTGATGCAGAAGCTGATGACGCAGATCATCAATTCTGCGCCCGGCTTCGAGGTGATCGGCGTCGCTGGCAGCGCCGAGGAGGGCTGGGACGCCATCCAGGAGCTCCGGCCCGATGTCGTGACGCTCGATCTCGAATTGCCCGGCCGGCACGGCCTGAAGCTGCTGGCCCGCGTGCTGAAGCAGGACCCGCTGCCAGTGCTGATCGTCTCCGCCTTTGGCGGGCCGGGCGCCGACAACACGATCCAGGCGCTGGAACTCGGGGCGATCGACTTCATCGAGAAGCCCGATGGCACGACCCATACGCTCGACGGCTTCATGAAGCATCTCGTCGCGGCGCTGCAACGCGCCGCGGCCAGCCGCAAGATGATTGCCGCCGCGCGGCAGATGACGCAGATGGCCGCCGCCGCACCGGCCCGCCCGGCCGCGGCCCCGCCGCGGGAGCCGGCACGCAGCGGCAAGACTTCGCTGATCGCGATCGGCGCCTCGACCGGCGGCGTTCCGGCGGTGCAGACGGTGATGCGGGACCTTGCGCATCTCAGGCTGCCGATCGTCGTCGTTCAGCACATGCCGCCGGGCTATACTGCGAAGTTCGCGGCAAGGCTCGCGACCGCGACCGGGCTCGATGTCCGCGAAGCCGTCGATGGCGACAGGCTGCGGCCGGGCATGGCCGTGGTGGCGCCCGGCGGTCCGCGCCATCTCGAGATCGAGGAGCGGCGTGGCGAGTTCGTGTGCACGCTGCGCGAGGGGCCGCTGGTCAGCGGTCACTCGCCTTCCGTCGACGTGATGTTCCATTCGGTGGCGCGCAGCGTCGGCAGCCATGCCGTCGGCATCCTGCTCACCGGCATGGGGCGCGACGGCGCAGACGGTTTGTTAGCCATGCGCAAAGCCGGCGCCGAGACGTTAATCCAAAGCGGGGAGACCTGCGTGGTAAACGGGATGCCGAAAGCGGCCTACGAGTTGGGAGCGACCGAGAGGGTCGTTCCATTGACCCAGATTGGTACCGCGGTCAGCCAGTTGATCGGCGAGCGGCCGAACCTGCGCACCGCGTAAGGAGATTGTGATGTCAAAGGCCAGAAGCGAATACCGCATCCTGGTGGTCGACGACCAGAAGAGCATGCGCGGCCTGGCGACCTATTTCCTCAAGCAGATCGAGTTCCAGGATATCGACGAGGCGGAAAACGCCCGCGAGGCCCTGATGAAGATGCAGCAGAAGCGCTACGATCTGCTGTTGCTCGACTGGAACATGGAAGGGATGAGCGGCATCGACCTCTTGCGCGCCATCCGCTCGGTGCCGGAACTCAACCAGATCAAGATCATCATGGCGACGTCGGAGCGCTCGGTCGACAAGATGGACGAGGCGACCACCAACGGCGCCGACCACTACGTCGTGAAGCCCTACGAACTGCGTGACCTCGAGGTGCGGGTGAAGAAAGTTCTGGCCTGCTGAGGAGAGGCCGGAAACCCTCAGCCCTCATCCTGAGGAGCCGCGTCAGCGGCGTCTCGAAGGATGGTCCAGAGGACACCGGAGCCTTCTGAAGCATCCTTCGAGACGCAGCCAGCGGCTGCTCCTCAGGATGAGGGCTAATCACATCGGTCTCGCCATCGTGAAGCGAAGCCCCGCGCCGGCCGGCTGCGGGGCTTTCTGCTTTCGGGCATGATGCGCCGGCTCGTTGTCGCACCGGAGAGAAGCAATGCAGCCTTCGCGTCGTCTGATCTTGGCGGGCATCGCCGGAGCCGCCGCTGCCGGCTTCGCCTCTCGCGAGGCTGCTGCGCAGGCTCTGACGGGCGCCCACGCCTTTGGCTTCGACAAGCCGGGCGGAGGCCGCCTGCCGCTCGCCGATTATCGTGGCCGGCCGATCCTCGTCGTCAACACGGCGACGCGCTGTGGTTATGCCGGGCAGATGGCGACGCTGGAGCAGCTCTGGCAGCGCTACCAGACGCGTGGGCTCATGCTCGTCGCGGTGCCGAGCAATGATTTCGGCGGGCAGGAGCCGCTCGACGGTGCCGCTATTGCAGAGGCTGCAAGGCAGAGCCATGGTGCGACCTATGCCTTCGTGGAGAAGACCGTGGTGCGCGGTCCCGAGGCGCATCCGTTCTATCGCTGGGCCGCTTCGGAGAAGCCGGCCGACACACCGCGCTGGAACTTCCACAAATACCTGATCGGCCGCGATGGCGCGCTGCTCGGCGGCTTTTCGTCTGCGACGGATCCGCTTTCGCCGCAGCTCGTGCAGGCGATCGGGCGGGAACTGGCGGCGGGGTAGGCCGCCTCATTCTGACGTAAAAAGTGCGGGTCATCCCGGACGGAGCGAAGCGAAGATCCGGGATGACCCGCGCTTTTTGATCCAAGGAGCTTGGCTACGTCCGGCAAGAGAGGCTCGGGTCAAGCCCGAGCATGACATGCCCTTACTTCTTCGGCCGGAACGCCGCGATCACAGCCGGGTCGGTTTCGAGCCGGGGCCCTTCGATCAGGTCGATGCAATAAGGGATCGCCGGCATCACCGCGTCGAGGCACTCGGCGATGGCGCGGGGGCGGCCCGGCAGGTTGACGATCAGCGACTTGCCGCGGATGCCCGCCGTCTGGCGTGAGAGGATCGCGGTCGGCACCTTGGCGAGGCTGACCTGGCGCATCAATTCGCCGAAGCCGGGCATCGGCTTCCCGACGACATCCTCGGTCGCTTCCGGCGTGACGTCGCGAGGAGCTGGACCAGTGCCGCCGGTGGTGACGATCAGGCAGCAGCCTTCCGTGTCGGCGAGATCGCGCAGCGTCCCGGCGATCGTCGCGCGATCGTCCGGGATGACGCGCGCGACCGCTTCCCAGGGCGAGGTCAGGACTTTCCTGAAATAGGCATCGATGGCCGGGCCGCCCTCATCGGCATAGATGCCAGCCGAGGCACGGTCGGAGACCGTGACGATTCCAATCCGGGCGGGCGCGCTCATCGGTTCTCTCCTGCGGGCAGGGCTGCTGTATCGGCGGGGCGGATGGGCGGTCAAGCAGGCTCGCCAGCATTCGGACGATCTGCTAGCGCAGCGCCATGCGCCTCGCCGCCGCTCTGCCCCATTCTTCGAACCCCCGCAGCTTTGCCGCCAGTTTCGTGGCAACTGTGGTGATGATCCTCGGGCTGCTGGGCGGGCTGACTCTCTGGCGCGATCCCTATTGGGTGTTTCGCGACAACCCGCCCTGGACGCGCGACGGGGTCGGCGCAAGCCGCCTGCTCGATATCGAGATGCGCCTGATCAAGCCGCTCCAGATCGCCAGGTTGAAGCCGCAGACGCTCCTGATCGGTTCCTCGGTGGTCTATCGTGGCCTCGATCCGCGCGATGTCTCCGTCACAGCGGGGCAGGTCTACAATGCCGGCATCTCCGCCCTGATGGCACGGGAACTGCCGACGCTCGCGGCCCTGGCGGTCGATGTCGGCAGCGTCAGGCGGGTCGTGATCGAGCTCGACTATTTCATGTTCACGGCCTGGCCGCCGCCGCCAGCGATCGACCGGAAGCTCGCGACGGCGTCAGGACGCCGCGAGGCGCTGGTTTCGGTCGTGCTCAACCCGAAAGCGTTCGACAATCTGCGCGGGCGGCGAGTGCTGCGGACGGAGCCCGGTCTCTGGCATCGCGACGGCTACAAGGCGACGCCGGATTTCGATGCGGAGCTCGTCGGCAAGATCACACGCGAGCAGAATATCGCCGCGATGGTCTATAGGCCGGATGACCTCGCTCATCTCGCGCGGGCGCTCGATCTACTGCGAGGACGGGATGTAACGATCGTCCTGTCGCCCATGAGCGCAGCGCAGAGGCAACTCATCGAAGCAGGCGGCCGCGGACCGGAGCTGGCTGCCTGGCGACAGGATGTCGCCAGGCTAGCCACGCGGCGCGGCTTGCCGTTTCACGATCTCGTCTCGGGGCATCCGTTCGAGGATTTCGATCCGGGAAAGGCGTCGTCGCGCTACTGGCTCGACACCCTGCATTTCAAGCCGGAGGTCGGCCGCTGGCTTTTCGGGCGGATCGGGCTCGGGCGGCATCCCGCAGGCGCCTGAGCCACATCCGGCCGAAGGCTGCGATCTCTGCCGTGCCGGTGCGGCCCGGACCGACGCGGATGATCGTGTTGGCCATCTCGCGGCGCTCGCCCCAGACATAGGTACCGGCATCGACGCCTTCGCCGGCGCCGCTGTCGAAGAAGGCGGGGGGCGTGCCGTTGAAATCGGCCTGCAGCATGGCGATCGTCAGGGTCCGGCCGGGCGAGTGGCGGCTTTGCGTCTCGTCATAGGCGATCTTGAGGAAATGCCGGCGGTTGCCGCTATCGATCAGCAGTCCCATGGCGATGGCGCGCCCGTCATGCAGCAGCGTGTCGATCAGCAAGGTGTCGTCGGCCGCGCAGAGTTCGGCCAGGCGGCGGAAATAGGCGATGTCGGCCGGCAGGCAGGCGATGGCGGTGCCGGACTCGCCCTTCCAGCCGGAGGCTTCGAGGGTGAGGAAGGCGTCGAGCGCCTCCAGCGCGCCGCGGCCGCGATTGCGCCGGAAGGTGAGGGCGCCCTGCTTGGCCACCGCCCGGAACTGCTGCATGCGCTTCTTGTAGGAAGAGCCGAGCGCGCGCCTGAGGTAGGCTTCGAAATTGTCCTCCGGGCGCGGGATCATCACCGGCCGGACCCAGCGCTCATAGGTCGAGATCGCGCTGCCGGTCTGGCGGCAGGCCTCGGCCAAGGCCACGTAGCAGGGGCCGTCGAGCGGGAGCAGCGGCAGCAGCAGGCTGTGCGGCAGATCGCGCGAGGCGAGGAGGTAGCGCATCAGAGCCCGCGCCGCTTCCGCCGCATGGTCGCGGTCGAGCACGGGCAGCGACGAGACTTCGTAGAGCGGTACGAGCGGCGAGGCGAGGGCGGCGGCAAAGCCGCTGCGCCAGCCTTGCTCACGCCGGAAAGCCCAGACGCCGACGAGTTGCTCGAAATCGAGCGCCTCGCTGAGCCAGGCGCACAGAATGACGATCTCGTCCGCCGGCACGAGCATCGTCGCAGCCGAGACGGCGGCCGGGGCCATGTGCGGATTGGGCTCAAGCGCATGGCGCGCGAGCTCCGCGAAAACCGACCCCAGCTCCGCGTAAGCGGCGGAGCCGAGGCGCCTGACGACGATGGTGCTCAAGACCGATGGCCGTCCCGGTTCGGTCGGCGCCACTCGCCGCGCAGGGAGAGAACGAAGGCGATCACCTGTGCCGTGGCGCGGTAAAGTTCTTCGGGAATCTGGTCGTCGAGCTCCACCGCCGAGAGGGCCTGCGCGAGGATGGCATTCTGCTCGACCGCGACATCGTGCTCCCTGGCGGTTTCGACGATGCGCTCGGCCAGCTCGCCACGGCCCTTGGCGGTGACGCGCGGGGCGCCATGCCCGTCATATTCGAGCGCGACGGCGATGCGGGGCGGCTGGCGCGCGCTCATGACAGGCGGTCCAGGAACTGGCCGGCGGTTGGCTGCATCACGCGCGGCTGGCCGGTATGGATGTCGATCGCGCCACTGGCGAAATCGGCATCGAGCAGCGCGCCTTCGAGGCCGGGCGCCGCGCCGCGCAGGAGCTGGCTCGTCTCCTCGCGCTCGGCCCAGATCAAGACGCCGACATCGCGGCCCTGCAAGGTGACCACGCCCTGGAGCGGCCCCATCGGCTCGATATCCAGCGCGAAGCGGATGCGCCAGATCGGTGGGGTCACGCCCTGGGCGTCGCGGCGGGGGGCGTCACGCTCGACCTGGAGCGGCAGCATCGTGATGCCCTGCTGGAAGGCGAGCGGGATCTCGGCGAGCCAGCGCTGTGCCGGCTGCGTGCCGTCCTGCCGGGCAGGCTCCAGCGGAAGCGAGGCGTATTGCGTCAGCCTGATCCGGTCGAGCGCGGCCTCGGTCTGGTCGAGCAGGGTCTCGGCAATGGCGAGCGGCTTTTCGCCGGGTGTCAGCGAAGGCTCGACGGCCGGCTGCGGCGCGAGCGGGCCGTCCCGGCGCGGCGGGGCAAGGCGTGCGGTTTGGTCGTTGATGGCGGAGTCGGTCTGCTGATCCGCTCCCGGAACACTGCCATGTTCATGGCGGCTGGCCTTCGGGTCCGGCGAGAGGGCATCAACGATCGGCAGCAGGGTTTCGCGCAGCGTCTGCAGGTCGGCCTTGAGATCGCCCCGCCGAGGCGCTGGCAGCGCCGCAACCTGCCGCATGTCGAGGAAGAGCCCCGAGGCCTGGAACGCCTCCTGCAGCCTTGCCGCTGACGGCGCCTGCCGTTCGGCCGGAACGGCTTGGGCCAGCACCTGCTGGATCGCCGGCGGCAGCGTCTTGGGCAGGGCGAGCGAGATTGTTCCCTGCGCCAGTGCGCGCAGATTGGCGAAGAGCGGGGCGAGGCCGTCTTGCCGTTGCAGCAGCGGGCCGAGCAGTGGGCCAGCGACGGCCCGCGCGGTTGCGGCCGTAATCACGGGAGCGGCAGGAGATGAGGCGGCTGCCGGCGTGGTGGTGTTGGTGGCGGTCGCGCTCGCAGATGTGGAGCCAGCCCCAATCGGAGGTGTGGCGCCCGCCTGCGCCGCCGGCAGGCCCAGCGTTTTCAGAGCTTGCTGGAGGAAGGCCTGCTGGACTGCGACTGGCGAGGGCGGATGCGCCGCCTGCGCGGCCGCCGGTGCCGATGTCGTAGCAGATTGTGGCGCAGCAGCGGGGACCGCTGCCGGGTTCGGCCGGGCTGAAGCCGTTGTCGAGGCCAGAGGTGCGGCCGGCTGTGCAGGTTGAGGCGCCGGGGCCGTTTGCAGCTGGGCTTGCCCGGAACTCGATGCCGTTGGCGGACGCACTTCGACCAGCGTGGCGCGCAGGTCGCCGCCGGGCTGCTCGGGTGGGTCGAGGCGCAGCAGAAGCGTCGCGCCCGGCTGCAACGCCGCTTGTCTTGCTTGCGGACCTGCGAGGACGAGCGCGACCTTGGTTTCGCCGATCGTGGCCGTCGCGGTGCCGTCCGGTTCGAGCGACGCGAGCCTGGCCTGCACCGTCCGGCCAGCCGTCAGCTCTCCGCCTGCGTCGAGCGCCTGCAGCAGGGTGGCGAGGGTCTGGCTCTTGACGAGCTGGGCGAGATTCATCTGATGACCATGTGACGACGCATCACCCTGTCACGAAAGATTAAGCATTTCCTTGCCGGGCGGCCGCTCTGTGCAGGGCGCGCCTGCGCGATCGGCGCTGGTCTCGGGCATCGCGCTGCGGCAGGCTCAGCCACCCCGTTCGAGGATGTCAGCCATGGATTATCGCCGTCTCGGCCGCTCCGGCCTCAAGGTCTCGCCGCTCTGCCTAGGCACGATGATGTTCGGCGGTCCGACCGACGAGACGGCCTCGCGTCGGATCATCGACAGCGCGCGCGAAGCCGGGATCAATTTCATCGATACGGCCGATGCCTATAACGAGGGCCAATCCGAGGAAGTGACCGGCCGCGCCATCGCCGCCCATCGCTATGACTGGGTGCTGGCGACGAAGGTCGCCAATCCGATGGGGCAGGGGCCGATGCATGGCGGGCTATCGCGCCGCTGGGTCCTGCGCGCCTGCGAGGACAGCCTGCGCCGGCTCGGCACCGAGACGATCGATATCTACTACCTCCATAAGGAGGATCACACGACGCCGCTGGCGGAGACGGTGCATGCGATCGCCGATCTCGTCCGCCAGGGCAAGATCCGGCATTTCGGCGTCTCGAACTACCGCGCCTGGCGGCTGGCCGAGATCTGCCGGCTCTGCGACGAACTCGGCATCGACCGGCCCGTCGTCAGCCAACCCTATTACAACGCGATGAACCGCATGCCCGAGGTCGAGCACCTGCCGGCCTGCGGCTATTTCGGGCTGGGCGTCGCTTCCTATTCGCCTTTGGCGCGCGGCGTTCTCACTGCGAAATACGCGCCGGGGCAGGCGCCGGCCGAGGGCACGCGCGCCGGGCGCGGCGATCGGCGGATGATGCAGGCGGAATGGCGCGAGGAGAGCCTGATCATCGCCCAGACGATCAAGGAACATGCTGCACGGAAGGGTCTGACGCCGATCCAGTTCGCGGTGCGCTGGGTGCTGAACAATGCCTTCGTCACGGCGGCGATCGCCGGCCCGCGCACCTTCGAGCAGTGGGAGGCCTATCTCGCGGCGCTCGATGTCGGTTTCGACGCGGAGGACGAGGCGCTGATCGACCGGCTGGTGCCGGCGGGCCACCCCTCGACGCCGGGCTACAGCGACCCGGCCTATCCGCTGGAAGGGCGCGTCAGCCGCGTCTGAGCGCAGCCCGTCAGTTCATCATGCAGAAGCCGCCGACCACGACATCCGTCTGGCACCACGGCTTCCTGGCCTCGCTGTTCGAGGAGAGGCGGAGCGGCAAGGGCTCCTCGCGCCGGGCGGTCGCGGGCGGAAAGGGCACACGCTCCGGCTCGCTGGTCGCAGCCTGCGCGCGGTTCGCGCCGGCCGCGATGCCGGGCACGACGACGATGCTGCGGCTGGTCTTGGCGGGTGTCGCCGCACTGCGTCCGCCCAGGCGGAACCTCGCCGCCTCGGCCTGAACGGGCAGCAAGGTGGCGGTCGCGAGCAGGCACAAGACGGCAGCGATGCGGCGCATAAGAGCGGTCTCCCGGTTGTCGGCAGGATGACGCGAACTGCCGCAACGACAAGGAAAGCCTGAAATCAGTCTCAGCGAGGCGTTAACGACCGCTTTCAGGCAGTCTCCGGCATCGTCAGCGCATCCCAGGCCGCCATTGCGCCCTGCACGATCATCTCCAGCATCTGCCTGGAGGCTCCGTCGCGTGCCTGGATCGACATGCCCTGCTGGACGGTGGCGTAGTAGCTTGCGATCGGATGCGGATCGAGCGCTGCCGGCAACTCCGCCTCGGCGATGGCGGGCGGATCATCTCGACCGGCTCCTGCCTCGCCGACCGGGTCGTCGAGCCTGGCGTCACACTCTATGCGATGAGCAAGGCGGCGCTGATCGGCTTCACCAAGGGGCTGGCGCGCGATCTCGGCCCCCGCGGCATCACGGTCAACATCGTCCATCCCGGCTCGACCGATACCGACATGAATCCGGCCAATGGTGAGCGGGCCGATGCGCAGAGGGCGCGCATGGCGATCCCGCGCTATGGCCAGCCGGAGGGTATCGCTGGGCTCGTGGCCTATCTCGCCAGCGAGGAGGCGCGCTTCATCACCGGCGCCGGCTTCGCCATCGATGGCGGCGTGAATACCTGATACGAGCCGTCATGCTCGGGCTTGACCCGAGCACCTCGGAAACCAGTGGTTTCCAGTCCTGAGATTCTCGGGTCTACGCTTCGCTACGCCCGAGAATGACGGAAGGGGTCAGTGCCCCGGCAGGACGATCATGGTGGGGGTGGCCGGCAGCGTCGCCTTGCCCAGCGTGATCGTTGGCTGCTCGCGGCGCTCGACCGGCCAGAGCCCTTGCGTGCGGGCGAGGAAGCGTTCGAGCGTGCCGCCGCCGAAGAAGTGCATCGGGATCATCACCCGCGCCTGGATCGACTTCAGCACGTCCAGCATGCCGGTCTGGTCGAGCGTGTAGCTGCCATCGACCGGGAAGAGCACGATGTCGACCCGGCCGAGCGCGCGCAGATGGCCGGGCTCCAGCGGGTGATGCAGATGGCCGAGATGGGCGATGCAGAGCTCGCCGATCTCGAAGACGAAGATCGAATTTCCGTCATAGTCCGTGCCGCCCTCATAGGTGCGGATATTAGTCGGCACGTTGCGGACGCGGACATCGCCGAATGTCAGGTCGTGCTGTGCCGCGCCCTGGCCAGACAGGTCCCAGCCGGGCAGGACATGCTTGATGGCGGGGTCGGGATTGCGCGAATTATGCGTCGAGTGCGCCTTGTTCATCGTGGCGATGTCGGGCGTCACCGGCGGGCGGACATAATCGTTGTAGTCGGTGGCGATCTTCACGCCGCCCGGTGTCTCGATCAGGAAGGTGGCGTGGCCGACGAAGGTGAGCCTGGCCTCGTCCTTCGCGAGCTGCGCCCGGTGGATCGGCGGGCCCAGGCTCGCCATCTCCGGCCGGCAGCCGGGTTGGTTCGATTGGGCACGGGCAGGCGCCGGAGCGAAGCCCAGGGCAGCGCTCAGGACGATGCCGGCGAAAGCCAATAGTCCGAAGGTGCGCGACAGATTCATCGTCCGGCTCCGGTTGCGCGTTGCCCGCAACGATCAGGCAAAGGACGGGCCTTGAAAAGCGCGCTGGCGGTTTCGTGAACCGTTACACAGGCGCGGAGCGTCGGATCTCGACCGTCGCGGTCGCAAGACGGCGGTAGAGCTTCCTGCGACGCAGGATCGGCACCCAGTCGTAAAGGAACATCTCGGCCGGCCGCCAGATCACCACCCAACCGATGATGACCAGACTTTCCTGAAAGAGGCGTGCGAAGGGGCCTTCATGGGTCTTCGTCAGCAGCCAGCTCAGGAACAGGCAGGCGGCGAGCCCGACGAAGCCGATGGTGAAGGCGAGGCGGCCGTCGCGGAACAGCTCGCGCAGCGCGTAAGTTTCCGCCTTCGCCCGGCCGGCGAACCAGCTCGTGATCGCGATTGCGAGGTCCGGCCCCGGTCTGTCGGGGGCATCGGGCTTTTCGAGATGGATGACGATCGTGATCGGCTCGTCCTTCGGCAGGTCGCGGGCCCAGTCGACGATGTATTCCTCGGCTTCTGCGGCGATGTCGCCTTCGCGGAAGGGGAAGGGGTCGAGCGTGTTGAAGAGCTGGGCGCCGTCACGCAGCCTCAGCGCGACGGTCGCGCTGCCATCCTCGTTTTGCATCTCGAAACGTCCCCTGCGGCCACGGCCTGGTATTGTCCCGGACAGGTAGAGCCTCCGCAATGCGCCCGATGCGGTTGCGGGCGGCGCGGCTCACCGCTACATAGCGGCCAGATTTCCCGACATCCTTGTCGCAAGCGTTCGAAAGCGGAGCCCGCTCGCCCCATGTCCCGCCAGTTCATCTACCATATGCGCGGCCTGTCCAAGACCTATCCGGGCGGCAAGCAGGTGCTGAAGGACATCCATCTGTCCTTCTATCCGGATGCCAAGATCGGCGTCCTCGGCGTCAACGGCGCGGGTAAGTCGACCCTGCTCAAGATCATGGCCGG
The DNA here is from genome assembly GCF_945956895.1 of uncultured Allobosea sp. Taxonomy (GTDB): domain Bacteria; phylum Pseudomonadota; class Alphaproteobacteria; order Rhizobiales; family Beijerinckiaceae; genus Allobosea. The sequence goes on from NZ_CAMFJF010000013.1 coordinate 74,030, forward strand.
GTTCGACAAGGAATGGACCGGCGAGGCCTGGGTCGCTGACGGCGCGCGCGTCGGCTACCTGCCGCAGGAGCCGAAGCTCGACGAGAGCCTGACCGTCCGCGAGAACGTCATGCTCGGCGTCGCCCCGCAGAAGGCGATCCTCGACCGCTATAACGAGCTCGCCATGAACTATTCGGACGAGACCGCCGACGAGATGACCAATCTCCAGGACGAGATCGAGGCCAAGGGGCTGTGGGATCTCGATTCGAAGGTCGACCAGGCGATGGACGCGCTGCGCTGCCCGCCGGACGACTGGGCCGTCGACAAGCTCTCGGGCGGCGAGCGTCGCCGCGTGGCGATGTGCAAGCTGCTGCTGGAGCAGCCCGAGCTGCTGCTGCTCGACGAGCCGACCAACCATCTGGACGCCGAGACCACTGCCTGGCTGGAAGGGCATCTGCGCACCTATCCGGGCGCGATCCTGATCGTCACCCACGATCGCTACTTCCTCGACAACGTCACGAGCTGGATTCTCGAGCTCGATCGCGGCCAGGGCATCCCCTACGAGGGCAACTACTCGGCCTGGTCGGTGCAGAAGCAGAAGCGCCTCGCCCAGGAAGGCCGCGAGGATGCCTCGCGCCAGAAGACGCTGGAGCGCGAAGCGGAGTGGATGGCGCAGTCGCCCAAGGCCCGCCAGGCCAAGAGCAAGGCCCGCATCCAGCGCTATGACGAGCTCGTCCAGAAGGCGAACAGCAAGGGGCCGGACACCGCCCAGATCATCATCCCGATCGCCGAGCGGCTGGGCAACAACGTCGTCGATTTCGATGGGCTGTCGAAGGGCTTCCAGGACAAGCTCCTGATCGACGATCTCACCTTCAAGTTGCCGCCGGGTGGCATCGTCGGCGTCATCGGCCCCAACGGCGCCGGCAAGACCACGCTGTTCAAGATGATCACCGGCGCCGAGAAGCCGGATGCCGGCTCGATCAAGGTCGGCGAGAGCGTCCAGCTCGGCTATGTCGACCAGAGCCGCGACTCGCTCGACGACAAGAAGAACGTCTGGGAGGAAATCTCCGGCGGCAACGACGTGCTCTATCTCGGCAAGCGCGAGATCAATTCCCGCGCCTATTGCTCGGCCTTCAACTTCAAGGGCGGCGATCAGCAGAAGAAGGTCGGCTCGCTCTCGGGCGGTGAGCGCAACCGCGTCCATCTCGCCAAGATGCTGAAGTCCGGTGCCAACCTGCTGCTGCTCGACGAGCCGACCAACGACCTCGACGTCGACACGCTGCGCGCGCTGGAAGAGGCGCTGGAGGATTACGCCGGCTGCGCCGTGATCATCAGCCACGATCGCTGGTTCCTCGACCGCATCGCGACCCATATCCTCGCCTTCGAGGGCGATAGCCATGTCGAGTGGTTCGAAGGCAATTTCGCCGAATACGAGGAGGACAAGAAGCGCCGCCTCGGCATCGACTCGACCATTCCGAAGCGCATTCAGTACAAGAAGTTCACGCGCTGAGCGCTCGATACCTGAATCGAAAAGCCCCGTGGTGCCGCAAGGTCCGCGGGGCTTTCTTTTAATGCAACACTTTGGGCTGGATGACGCTGCCAACATCATCTGGCTTGTCGCGGCAGAAGCGGCGACCTAAGGCTTCCGCTCTCCGTTGCGCCCTTAAAGACCGCTTGAACCCATGAGCCAGCCGGCCTCGCTCCCCCGCCCCGATCCGTCGCTCGGGAGCTATGCGACGATGCTGCTGCTTGCTTTGCTATGGGGCCTGTCGATCCCGATCACCAAGCTCGGCCTCAATACCCTGCCGCCGCTGACGCTGACGGCGTTCCGCTTCATCATCGCCGTGCCTCTGATGTTCGTCTTCGTCGTCGGCAAGCAAAGGCTCCCCTGGCGCGTGCTGCCGCGGCTGGCTGCGCTCGGCATTCTCGGCATCGGCATCGGGCAGGTCGCGCAGACCTTCGGCGTCGCCGGCACCTCGGCCTCGGTCGGCACCATCATCTCCGCGACGATCCCGATCTTCGTCGTGGTTTTCGCCGCGATGCGGCTGAGGCAATCGGTGTCGCGGCTTCAGGCACTTGGGCTCGTTGCCGCCTTCGCCGGTATCGCAGTTGTGGCTTCCGGGCGGAGCGATGCGGCTTCCGCCGTGACCCAGACCACGCTGGCGGGTTCGATGCTCGTGCTGCTCTCGGCCGTGACCATCGCGTTCTACTACGTCTGGAGCGTCGAACTATCCGAGCGCTGGGGCACTGCGACGGTGGCGGCCTGGAGCACGCTGTTCGGCTTTCTCGCGCTGCTGCCCTGGGCGGGGTGGGAGATGTGGCATGTGCCGTTCACGGTGACCGCCACGGGGCTCGGTGCCGCGGCTTATCTCGGCGTCGTGGTGACCGTGGCGGGTCTGTTCATGTGGCTCGCCATCCTGCGCACGGTTCCGGCCCGGATCGCCGCTGCCATCCAATATCTCCAGCCGGTCGTGGGCGTTGCGGCCGCGGCCGTGATGTTCGGCGACGATCTCGGTTTGATGTTCGCGCTTGGCGTCGGCCTGGTGCTTGGCGGGCTGGCGCTGACCGTTGCCAACCGGCGCGGCGAAGCCTCCTGACATCTTCGCGGCGAGTGGACAGCCGCCGCCTCACGGCTTCAATTGATGGGCATGCTGACGCTCGACCATCTCACCGTCATCGCCCCGACGCTTGCCGAAGGCGTCGCGCATGTTCGCGACTGCCTCGATCTCGATGTGCCCTTCGGCCAGCGGCACGGCTATATGGGGACCCATAATCACCTGCTGCAACTGGGCGGCGGGGTCTATCTGGAGATCGTCGCGCTCGATCCTGACGGGGCGTATCCCGGGCGTGCCCGCTGGTTCGGGCTCGACGACCAGAAACAAGTTCGGCGGGACTGGGATACGGGCCGTCGTCTGCGCGGCTGGGTCGCGCGGACGGATGAGATCGACAATGTCCTTCAGGGCAGGGAGCCCATCTTCGGCCGCAAGGTCGGGCTGCCGGTGGACGCCCCCGTCTTCGATTTCGTCATTCCCGATGATGGTTCGTTGCCGTGGGGAGGGGCTGCACCCTCCATCATCGACCGCCGCGGCAAGCCGCGCTCGATGGCGACGATCGCCGACCTGGGTGCGCGTTTGCGTGGCTTCTCTCTTGAATGCCCGAATGCCGATGTCGTTGCGGCGTTGTTGAGGGAACTGGGGGCAGCGCGGGCCCCCGCCGTCGCCGGCGGAGCCGAATTGCGCTACCGCGCGCAGATCGAGACGCCTGCCGGTCTCCGGGAATTATCCTGATCGCAGCGTTAAGTGATCGCGGCGCTTTTTCCTTTGGAATCAGCGTAATTTAGCCGGCGCCCCGAGTGACAAGCAGACCCGGTATGCGGCCCTCGTCTGACGACTTAAGTTATGTTTAGGGCGACGGCTCCTAGGACGGGAGCCGCATCCAATGCAATTCTATGCCTTGGATCTGATAAATCAAATCTGGAACTGGTCAATATATTGATCGTGTTCTTGCTATCGTGACGTGAAGGTAGATTATGACTAGTCAGTATATCCAGGGTATGGTGCAAGACGTGAAGGAAGGCGGCCTCTCGCGGCGCTCCTTCATCCAGAAGATGGCGGCGCTGGGCATCACCGCGCCGATCGCGAGCCAGATCCTGGCCTGGAACGATGTCGCGATGGCCAATGCCACGCTCGAATACAAGCCGACCAAGGCCGGCGGCGGTGGCCCGCTGAAGATGCTGCTCTGGCAGGCCCCCACGCTGCTCAACCCGCATTTCGCCTCGGGCACCAAGGACCAGATCGCCTCGCGCGTGTTCTACGAGCCGCTTGCCGGCTGGGACAAGGAAGGCAACCTGATCCCGCAGCTCGCGGCCGAAGTCCCGACCAAGGCCAATGGCGGCCTGTCCGAGGACGGCACGACCGTCACCTGGAAGCTGAAGAAGGACGTGAAGTGGCATGACGGCAAGCCGTTCACGGCCGACGACGTCGTCTTCACCTGGGAATATGCTGCCGATCCGGCGACCGCCGCCTACACGACCGGCGCCTACAAGGACATCAAGGTCGAGAAGGTCGACGATTTCACCGTCAAGGTGATCTTCGCCAAGCCGACGCCGTTCTGGGCAGACCCCTTCGTCGGCGTCGCCGGCATGATCATCCCGAAGCATCATTTCGGCGACTACAAGGGCGCCAAGTCGCGTGAGGCTCCGGCTAATCTGAAGCCTGTCGGCACCGGTCCCTACAAGTTCGCCGATTTCAAGCCGGGCGACATCCTCTCGGGCACCCGCAACGAGAACTACCACGTCGCCAATCGTCCGCATTTCGACACGTTCGAGATCAAGGGCGGTGGTGATGCGGTTTCGGCCGCCCGCGCCGTCCTGCAGACCGGCGAATACGATTACGCCTGGGATACGCTGGTCGAGGACGAAGTCCTCAAGCGCATGGAGACCGGCGGTCGTGGCAAGATCAGCGCGGCTGCTGCCGGCGACATCGAGTTCGTTACGCTGAACACGACCGACCCGTGGACCGAAGTCGATGGCGAGCGTTCCAGCGCCAAGACCAAGCACCCGACGCTGAGCGACCCGGCGGTGCGCCAGGCGATCAACCTGCTGATCGACCGCGACTCGATCCAGAAATTCATCTATGGCCGCGCCGGCTCGGCCACGGCGAGCTTCGTCAACGAGCCCAAGCAGTTCAAGTCGACCAAGCTCAAGTACGAGTTCAGCATCGAGAAGGCCAACAAGATCCTCGACGATGCCGGCTGGAAGAAGGGCTCGGACGGCATCCGCGAGAAGGATGGCAAGAAGCTCAAATATGTCTTCCAGACCTCGATCAACGCTCCGCGCCAGAAGGTGCAGGCCATCATCAAGCAGGCTTGCCAGCGCGCCGGCATCGATATCGAGCTGAAGTCGGTCACCGCCTCGGTGTTCTTCTCGTCGGACGTCGCCAACCCCGACACCTACACCAAGCTCTACACCGACATCGAGATGTACACGACGACGCAGCCGCAGCCCGATCCGGAGCGGTTCCTCAACCAGTTCACCTCCTGGGAAGTCGCCAGCAAGGAGAACAAGTGGCTGGGCCGCAACGTCTCGCGCTACACGGATCCGGCTGCCGACGAGGCCTACAAGGCCGCCCAGAAGGAGCTCGACCCGGCCAAGCGCGCCGCGCTGCTGATCAAGGTCAACGAGATCTTCTGCGAGGCCAACGTCATCCTGCCGATCCTGTCGCGCAAGAAGGTGGTCGCCGTGGCGAACAGCATCTCGCATGACCATTCCGGCTGGGACGTCGATACCTGGAACCTCGCGGCCTGGTATCGCGCCTGAGGCATGAAGACCCCGCCGGGCTTGTCCCGGCGGGGAGTTGCCTTTCAAACCTGCTCTCTCCATATTAGCTAGGCTAGCTAATATGGAGGGCTCATGACCGTCGTGAATGTGCACGAGGCCAAGACCAGCCTCTCGCGGCTGATCGAAAAAGCCTTACGCGGCGAGGAAGTCGTCATCGCACGCAACGGCGTACCGGCGGTGAAGCTGGTGCAGGTTGCGCCTCCGCAGGCTGGCGTCGCCAAGCGCCGACCCGGTCTTTGGGCCGGGAAGATCTGGGAGATCGATCCGGATTGGTGGAAGCCGCAGAACGATCTTACCGACCTGTTCGAGGTCTATTCCACGACCGATGACGCCGGGCCAAGCCGGTGAACTGTCTTCTGGACAGTCACGTGCTGCTGTGGTGGCTCGGGATGGATAGCGACAAGCTGTCCGATTCCGTAAGAGATGCCATTGCCAGAGCCGATCAGGTTTGTATCAGCGTCGCCAGTGTGTGGGAGCTGGAAATCAAGCGCTCACTTGGCAAGCTTGATCTACCCGTCGCCGAATGGGAAGGCGTCGCGGCCTCGGGGCTGACCTTCATCGAGATTGCCCTGGATGATGCAGTGGCTGCAGCAGCCTTGCCCCCCATCCATCGCGATCCATTCGATCGCATGCTCGTCGCGCAAGCAAGGAATCGCGGGCTCACGCTCGTGACCCGCGACGCTCGCCTGCTTGAGTACGGTGTGCCGGGTCTGAAGGCCTAAACGCTCGCCAGCCGCTTCATCGCCCCGGCGCGGCCGCCGACGAGGATGCGCTCGTCGACATCCTTGATGTCGCGCAGGCCGCACAGCGCCATGGTGACGTCGAGCTCCTTGCGGATGATGTCGAGCGCAGCGGTGACGCCCTGCTCGCCCATGGCGCCCAGCCCGTAGAGGAAGGCGCGGCCGATGAAGGTGCCCCTGGCGCCGAGCGCGACCGCCTTGAGCACGTCCTGGCCCGAGCGGATGCCGCCGTCGAACAGCACCTCGATGCGGTTGCCGACCTGCTCGACGATGCCGGGCAGGGCCTCGATCGAGGAGAGCGCGCCGTCGAGCTGGCGGCCGCCATGGTTCGAGACGATCAGGGCGTCAGCACCGCTCTTGGCGGCCATCTCGGCATCTTCGGCATCGAGGATGCCCTTGAGGATCAGCTTGCCGCCCCACTGGTCCTTGATCCATTTGATGTCGTCCCAGTTGAGCTGCGGGTCGAACTGGCTGGCGGTCCAGTTGGAGAGCGAGGACATGTCGGCGACGCCGGTGACATGGCCGACGATGTTGCCGAACTGCCGGCGCGGCGTGTCCAGCATCTTCAGGCACCAGCGCGGCTTGAAGGCGAGGTTGATCAGGTTGGCGATGGTCGGCTTCGGCGGGGCGGAGAGGCCGTTGCGGATATCCTTGTGGCGCTGGCCGAGGATCTGCAGGTCGAGCGTCAGCACCAGCGCCGAGCAGCCGGCCGCCTTGGCGCGCTGGATCAGGCGGGCGATGAAGTCGCGGTCCTTCATCACGTAGAGCTGGAACCAGAAGGGCGCGCTGGTGTGGTTCGCGACATCCTCGATCGAGCAGATGCTCATGGTCGAGAGGGTGAAGGGCACGCCGGCCTTGGCGGCAGCCTTGGCGGCGAGGATCTCGCCATCGGCGTGCTGCATGCCGGTGAGGCCGGTGGGAGCGAGCGCGACCGGCATCGCGACCGGCTGGCCGATCATCTCACTGGCGAGCGAGCGATTGGTCATGTCGACCGCGACGCGCTGGCGCAGCTTTACCTTGGCGAAGTCGGTCTCGTTGGCGCGGTAGGTACCCTCGGTCCAGGCGCCGGAATCGGCGTAGTCGTAGAACATGCGCGGCACGCGGCGCTTGGCCAGGAGGCGCAGGTCTTCGATGGTCAGGGGCTGGGCCATGTCTCGTCTCGCCGTTGGCGTCGGTCTTGTCCTTCGGGCTTGCTCGCATGATGGCGGGCAGGGCGCAACCACCCTGCCGCACGGAAGGCCTGCGTCAGGAGATCGCCATGTAGCGCCCGGGCTTGTGGTTCATCCCGAGGATGGCGTTGAGCACCAGCGTGCCGATGAGCGAGAGCGCGACCTTGTCGGGCGGCAGCACGAAGAGCGCGGCAGCGAAGATCGCGGCGTCGATGGCAAGCTGGATCCAGCCGGCGCGCCAGCCGCGGCGCTCCTGCAGATAGAGCGCAAGGATATTGACCCCGCCGATCGCGGTGCGGTGGCGCGCCAGCGCCAGCAGGCCGAGCCCCATCGCGACGCCGCCGGCGATGGCGGCATAGAGCGGCGCCACCGCCTCGATGCGGAACCAGCCCGGTGTCGCCCAGACGAAGACGGAGACGAGACCGACGGCGGCGAAGGTGCGCAACGTGAAGGGCAGGCCCATCCGCCGGAAGGCGAGCCAGTAGAAGGGCAGGTTGATGACGAAGAAGAGCAGGCTGAAATTCGCGCCCGTGGCGAATTGCAGCAAGAGGGCGAGCCCGGCGGCGCCGCCGGTCAGTAGCGTCGCCTTGGCGAAGAGGACGATGCCGAAGCTGATCATCAGCGTGCCTAGGGGCAGGGCGAGGAGGTCTTCATAGAAGCGGTGCTGTTGCGGCATGGTGGTGGCGGCGATCTGGGACATGGCGAGGCCTGTATCGGCTGGCGGGGCTCCGCGCCAGTGCGCAGGCAATAATCGGGCCGATTGAAGCAGGCTTGACGTGGGCTTGCCCGAGGCTGCGTGCATGTGGAGGCGTGTTTCCAGGACAACGCGCTTGCCTTGGCCTGTCAGCCACATGCCAGGACGGCGGCGCTTCCGCGCGGTGCGGGCGCGTTGTCGCCTCGCCGCCGCCGACCGCACGGAAAGAGGTAGCTGAAGATCGCGAAATGACAGTGGCTGCACTGGGCGCGGAAGGATTTCGCCAAGTGATGTCCAAGGCAGATCCAGCCGAAATCATCTGCTTCAGGTTCAGCGCTTTGAGGTTCGGCAATCATGGCGGGCGAGGACTTTACGTCGCCGACCGCGACGACTCCGGCATCCATCTGGGGGGCTCTCCGCATGCCGGTGGCAAGACACGGATCATGCTGACAAAATCTTGACAGGCGCAGGAGGCCTCTGCTCGTCCTTTCATCTCGACAAGGCTCGGTTTTCGGTCAATCCTTCCGTTGCCGGCATAGGAGCCATGCGCTCACTGCCGGTGAGTAACGCTTTGGCTTCGAGGAATGTGGCGATGGCGACCGGAACCGTGAAGTGGTTCAACACTGAGAAGGGGTTCGGCTTCATTCAACCGGCAGAGGGCGGCAAGGATGTGTTCGTACACATCACGGCCGTCAAGGAAGCCGGAATGATGACGCTGACCGAAGGGCAGAAGGTTTCGTTCGAGCTGAAGACCGAGCGCGGCAAGACGGCCGCGGGCGATCTGAAAGTGCTCTGAGACCATCTGTTGTCGTGAAGTTCGCCTGCCACACGGGCGGGTCGCTGGCGAACGCGCGCTGAAAGTGACGACCGGATCGGCGTTTCCCGCCGCCTGTCCGGCGAGACTGCCCGTTTGACTTGAAATGATGTGCCGAAAGCCCCGTCCAGGCCTGCCCTGCGGGGTTGCGGAGCTTTGCACCCGAGGGATGCGCGGAGCCTGGCGGCGTTCGCAGTCGACGGCTGCGTGCCGATGTCGGTCGATGTCGATGGTGTCGAATAGCGATGACGTCGCGCTGCCCGACTCCGCGCACGGGTATCTGGGGGTCTGCTTCGCTTGGACGCCCGGCGAGGGCGGAGGCCTGTCTGTTCGGCCTGTGCGAAGTCGGCACCTTCGCGCTATCGCATCGGATGTTTCCGATGCGATCATGAATAGTTCGATCACCGTTATCGCGTCCTGTCGGACGCGCGGTGATCGAGCGAGCCCGCAACGGCTCGGGACACGAAACCCGCAATCCCCTCCGGCCCACGATGCCCCGCGAAGCCCCCGGCCGGATGGGGGCGCATGCAGGACAGGCATCGGTTGGAAGGGCGGGGATATGTTTCGCGGGCACGCCGCGCGTCTCTTTATCTCCTGCCCGCTGATTTCGGGGCGGCCGAGATGGGCGATCTGGACGGGTTTCGACGAGAATGACGGGGGCGTCCGATTGGAAGTCCGTCATGGCTTGCTGACCGATCTTTACGCTTTGCTCGAAAGCACACACGCGCGGTTCGAGCCTGAGATGTTGACTCGCGACCCGGATCAGATATCGACGGCACTCCCGCGCTTGCCGCTTCCGTTTCAATAGCATCCGTGGCTCGAAACTGTCGCGGCGCCGGCCAACCGTCCCCGGTTGGAGGGCAAGAGTTCATTCTGATCTGTCTCAAAGACAGGCGGGATGACTTTACGGTATATCTTTGGCTCGCTGGCCGCGATGAGTCCCCTTATGAGTCCCCTTATGAGTCCAATCAGCCAATCGCTCCCTGGCCCTAATATCGCGGTATTCTCGAACGACAGCAGAGCGCGGACCGAACTGTCCAGCGATTTGCAGAGCCGTCTCGGCGGATCCGTATCTGCTGCGAGCGATCTTGAAGAGCTTGGCGAAACAGTCCGCGGCGGTTTCCTTGAAGTCGTCGTCTGCATGGATGGCGACACGGATGGTGCATTGCCTCTTGTCGACGGCGTCCTGTCTTGTGTGGCTGGTCGCGTCCCGGTGATTTTGGTCGCTCCCGACCGCTGTCAGAACGCCATTATCCAGGGCTTTCGACGTGGTGTCAGCGATGCGGTCCTGATGGACGGCGACTGCGTGGCGGAAATCGCTGGGGCGATCGAACGACTTAAGAAAAGAAGTGAAATTTCAATCACCAATAACAATGTAGGGAACAATTGTTTATCACGTCTTTTGGCGCCAGAGGATTTATTTAGAAGGCTCGATGATGTCCTTGCTCATTCGAAGGGTAGAGTCGGTGTTATCGCTATCCAGATCGTTGAAGTCGGCTATTTCGCTCGTAAATTTGGCCGGTCCGCTGTCGAAGAGTTGACGCGCGAGTTCGCAAAACGACTTATTCTAGCAATTCCGGATTCCGGGTTTTTTTGTAGAAGGCCGGATTCGACGTTTGTGGTCGTGTTGAATCCGGTCGCGACTTCGGCCGCGCTTGAGATGAAAATTACCCAAATTTCTAACGAGCTTAGTTTTCTAGCTACGGTGAGCGATCTGGAATTTAGAATCGAGAGTGTGACGGGAGCCTGCGATCCGAGCATTGCGGAGGAGGCATTGTCCGCAGTCGAGCGCGCGGAGTCGTCGCTTAAGAGTGCTATCGCCAGGCAAGTTAGCTATCATATAGCTGGTCCCAATATCGATGGATTGCCTCTAAAATATTCTTTGGTTCGGCGTAATAATAGAAAAGAAGAGAGGCGTGGTGGAGAGCGGAAGCCTGTTTATAAAAAGGCAAAATTTTTTCTGGATCACCTAAACGCTTCAGTGGAGTGTATTGTTTTGGACGTGTCGCGAAGCGGTGCGCGATTGCGGGTCGATGACAATTTGGCTTTGCCTGACGAGTTTGATTTATTGCTGTCTTATCAAGGCGAGCGCCAGCGCGTCCGTGTGCGCTGGCGTCGGCAGAAAGAACTTGGTGTTGAATTTGTGAAGCCGCGCTCACGCTAGCGCTTTGATCTTGCATCGGCTTTGTCCGAAAACCGCGTGCCAATTTTCGGATCGATGCCGTAGCGCTTCGATTTCAATAATGACCTGAACAGCGACTCTTGCTGGCCGTGTTCAGGCCTATGCAAGCTGCCGGAAGGCAGACGTCGCATATGTCACGAGGGGTTGAAGGCGGGTATTGCGAAGCAGGTCGGCTGCGACCTGTCGTGCTGGGACGCTATCCGGTGGAGCGTACCGGATGGCCTGCTGGCCTTTTCGCTGACGGGGACGATTTCGGCGCTGAGGCTGAAGGCCGTGCTCCACCCCATCCTCTCGGCTTCGCCGAGCCGCCTTTCCCTATGGGGAAGAGGACGCAGCCTCCGTCCTGTTTTCCGCACGACAATCCGCTTGCACGAACGGCATGTTCGATATAAAGATATCTTTATATCTTTTTCCTTGTGGGCAAGGGGCGCAGGCGCGTGCGGCAGCCGACGACATTGTCTTCCGATGTGCTTCTCGCCGGCCTCAGGGCCGCTGGCGAGGAGACGCGGCTGCGCATCCTCGCGCTACTCTCCGAGGGCGAGCTCTCCGTTTCCGATCTCACCGACATCCTCGGCCAGTCGCAGCCGCGCATCTCGCGCCATCTCAAGCTCCTGGCCGAGGCCGGGCTGGTCCGGCGTTCGCGCGAGGGCGCCTGGGCCTTCTTCCGGCTCGACGAGACCGGGCCGGGCGGGGCTTTCGCCGCGTCGCTCGCCGCCTGGCTCGACCTGAGCGACCCGGTGCTCGCGGCCGATCGCGAGCGGCTCGCTGCTGTCAGGGCGACGCGGGCTGAGGCGGCGCAAAGCTATTTCGCCAGCGTCGCGCGCGATTGGGACCGTTTGCGCGGCCTGCATGTGCCGGATCACGCCGTGGAGGCGGCGGTCGAGGAGGCGGTCGGCGAGGGCTCGCCCGGCGCGATGCTCGATCTCGGCACCGGCACGGGCCGTATGCTGGAGCGGATCGCGCCGAAATTCGGCCGCGCCGTTGGCGTCGATGCCAACCATGCGATGCTGGCGGTGGCGCGGGCCAATCTGGAGCAGGCGGGGCTGTCGCGCGTCGAGCTTCGGCAGGGCGACATCTATGCTTTGCCCTTCGCGCGCGGTTCCTTCGATCTCGTCGTGATCCATCAGGTGCTGCATTTCCTCGACGATCCCGGCCGGGCCGTGCGCGAGGCGGCTGCGATGCTGGCCCCCGGCGGGCGCCTGATCGTCGTCGATTTCGCGCCGCACGACATGGAATTCCTGCGGACCGAGCATGCGCATCGCCGGCTCGGATTCTCCCGCCAGCAGATCGCTGCCTGGTTCGCCGAGGCCGGTCTCTCCTGCGACCTTTCTCGCGAAGTCACCCTTGCCGATGGCGGCTCCGGGCAGCTGCCGGTCATGCTCTGGCGCGGCCGCGACCGGCGCGTCCAGGCCGATCCGCTGGTCCGCAAGATCAATCTCGAGGTTGCGTGATGAATGCTTTCCGCCCCAGCCGCCATGGCTCGCGCCGCCCGCGCGTTTCCTTCGAATTCTTCCCGCCGAAGACGGAGGAGATGGAGGTCGCGCTCTGGGACAGCGTGCGCCGGCTTGAGCCGCTCGGCCCCAGCTTCGTCTCGGTGACCTATGGCGCCGGCGGTTCGACACGCGAGCGCACCCACGCCACCGTCAAGCGCATGGTCGAGGAGACCGCGCTGAAGCCGGCCGCGCATCTCACCTGCGTCTCGGCGAGCAAGGCCGAGGTCGACGAGGTCATCCGCTCCTATTGGGATGCCGGCGTGCGCCATGTCGTGGCCCTGCGCGGGGATCCGGCCGGTGGGCTCGGCACGATCTATGAGCCGCATCCGCAGGGCTATCACCAGACCTCCGATCTCGTCGCCGGCCTGAAGCGCATCGGCGACTTCGAGGTCACGGTCTCGGCCTATCCCGAGAAGCACCCGGAAGCCGCCTCGCTCGATGCCGATATCGATGCGCTCAAGAAGAAGGTCGATGCCGGCGCGACGCGGGCGATCACCCAGTTCTTCTTCGATAACGACGTCTATTTCCGCTATCTCGACAAGGTGCGCGCGCGCGGCATCGAGATCCCGATCCTGCCGGGCATCGTCCCGGTCCAGAACTTCAAGCAGACCGCGAATTTTGCCCGCAAGACCGGCGCCAGCGTGCCGCAATGGCTGGCCGACCGTTTCGAGGGGCTGGAAGACGACGTCGCGACGCGCCGCCTCGTCGCCGCCGCCGTCTGCGCCGAGCAGGTGCTCGACCTGATCGATCGCGGCGCCACCGACCTGCATTTCTACACGATGAACAAGGCCGACCTCGTCTATGCCATCTGCCACCTCGTGGGGTTGAAGCCCGAGAAGGCGGCGGCGCAGGCCGTAGCGGCGGAGTAATAGCGTCATTGCGAGCGTAGCGAAGCAATCCAGGAGACGTAGAGCTCAGCGGCCCCTGGATTGCTTCGTCGCTTCGCTCCTCGCAATGACGGCGATGACTGAGCATCACTTGGCGAAAGCGTAACGATGTCCGACTTCATTCCCGCTCCCGTCGACGGCGCCGAGATCGAGCGCTCGCTGCGCCAGGCCGCGCGTGAGCGCATCCTCGTGCTCGACGGCGCGATGGGCACGCAGATCCAGAACCTGAAGCTGTCCGAAGCCGATTTCCGCGGCGAGCGCTTCAAGGGGTTCAACCACGATCTCAAGGGCAATAACGACATCATCGCCCTGACGCAGGCCGAGGCGCTGCGCGACATCCATCTCGCCTATTTCCGGGCGGGCGCCGATATCGTCGAGACCAACACCTTCTCGGGTACCTCGATCGCCCAGGCCGATTACGGCATGGAGGCCTATGTCTACGAGCTGAACGTCGCCTGCTCCCGCATCGCCCGCGAGGCGGCCGTGATCGCGCAGAAGGAAGACGGGCGCCGCCGCTTCGTCGCCGGCGCGATCGGCCCGACCAACCGCACGCTCTCGATCTCGCCTGACGTCAACAACCCCGGCTTCCGCGCCGTGAGCTTCGATCAGGTCCGCGATTCCTATGCCGAGCAGGTGAGGGGCCTGATCGATGGCGGCTCCGAACTGCTGCTGATCGAGACGATCTTCGACACGCTCAATGCCAAGGCCGCGATCGTCGCGATCGAGCAGGTCTATCGCGAGAAGGGCATCCGCCTGCCGGTGATGATCTCCGGCACGATCACCGACCTCTCGGGCCGCACGCTGTCCGGCCAGACGGTCGAGGCCTTCTGGAACGCGGTGCGCCATGCTGCGCCGCTGACCATCGGCCTCAACTGCGCGCTCGGCGCGCGCGAGATGCGGGCGCATATCAAGGACATGTCACGCATCGCCGACACGCTGGTCTGCGCCTATCCGAATGCCGGCCTGCCCAACGAATTCGGCCTCTATGACGAACGGCCGGAAGCGACCGCCAAGATGCTGGCCGAGTTCGCCGATGCCGGCTTCGTCAATGTCGTCGGCGGCTGCTGCGGCACCACGCCCGGCCATATCGAGGCGATCGCCCAGGCAGTGGCCGGCAAGGCGCCGCGCCAGATCCCGGAGGCCAAGCCCTATCTGCGCCTCGCGGGTCTGGAGCCCTTCACGCTCGACGAGACCATTCCCTTCGTGAACGTCGGCGAGCGCACGAACGTCACCGGCTCGGCCAAGTTCCGCAAGCTGATCACGGCCGGCGACTATGCTGCCGCGCTCGACGTGGCGCGCGATCAGGTCGCCAACGGCGCGCAGGTCATCGACATCAACATGGACGAGGGCCTGCTCGATTCCGAGAAGGCGATGACCGAGTTCTGCAACCTGATCGCCTCGGAGCCGGATATCTCGCGCGTGCCGATCATGGTCGACTCGTCGAAATTCCCGGTGATCGAGGCCGGCCTGAAGACGATCCAGGGCAAGCCGATCGTCAACTCGATCTCGATGAAGGAGGGCGAGGAAGCCTTCCTCGAACAGGCGCGCATCTGCCGGCAATATGGCGCGGCGGTCGTGGTCATGGCCTTCGACGAGGTCGGCCAGGCCGACACCTTCCAGCGCAAGATCGAGATCTGCACGCGGGCCTACAAGCTGCTGACCGAGACGATCGGCTTCCCGCCGCAGGACATCATCTTCGACCCGAACATCTTCGCGGTGGCGACGGGCATCGAGGAGCACGACAACTACGGCAACGACTTCATCAATGCCACGCGCGCGATCCGCGAGACCCTGCCGCATGCCCATATCTCGGGCGGCGTCTCGAACCTGTCCTTCTCCTTCCGCGGCAACGAGAAGGTGCGCGAGGCCATGCACTCCGTGTTCCTCTACCACGCCATCAAGGCGGGGATGGACATGGGCATCGTCAATGCCGGCCAGCTCGGCTCCTATGACGATCTCGATCCCGAATTGCGCGAGCTCTGCGAGGATGTTGTCCTCAACCGCCGCAAGGATTCGACCGAGCGCCTGCTGGAGGCCGCGCCGCGCTTCAAGGGAGACGGTTCGGTCGCAGCGTCCGGCAAGGATCTCGCCTGGCGCGAATTGCCGGTCGAGAAGCGGCTGGAGCATGCGCTGGTCGCAGGGATCACCGAGTTCATCGATGTCGATACGGAAGAGGCGCGCCTGAACGCCGCCAAGCCGCTGCACGTCATCGAGGGGCCGTTGATGGCCGGCATGAACGTGGTCGGCGACCTGTTCGGCTCGGGCAAGATGTTCCTGCCGCAGGTGGTGAAGTCGGCCCGCGTGATGAAGCAGGCCGTCGCCTATCTCATGCCCTATATGGAGGAGGAGAAGCGCCTGAACGGCGGCTCCGAGCGCTCGGCCGCCGGCAAGGTGCTGATGGCGACGGTGAAGGGCGATGTCCACGATATCGGCAAGAACATCGTCGGCGTCGTGCTCCAGTGCAACAATTACGAGGTGATCGACCTCGGCGTGATGGTGCCGACCCAGAAGATCCTGGAGACCGCGCGCAAGGAGAAGGTCGACATCATCGGCCTCTCCGGCCTGATCACGCCCTCGCTCGACGAGATGGTGACCGTCGCCTCCGAAATGGAGCGCGAGGGCTTCGACATCCCCCTGCTGATCGGCGGGGCGACGACGAGCCGCGTCCATACGGCGGTGAAGATCCACCCGGCCTATGAGAAGGGCCAGGCGGTGCATGTGAACGACGCCTCGCGTGCCGTCGGCGTCGTCTCCAGCCTGCTCTCGTCGGAGCAGAAGCCGGGTTATGTCGCGGGCGTGCAGGCGGAATATGCCAAGGTCGCCGACGCCCATCGCCGCTCCGAGGCCGAGAAGCAGCGCCTGCCGCTGGCGCGGGCGCGGGGCAATGCCTTCAAGACGGATTGGGCAAGCTATGCCCCGCCGCGCCCAAGCTTCTTGGGCACGCGGACCTTCCGCACCTACGACATCGCCGATCTCGTGCCGGTGATCGACTGGACGCCGTTCTTCCAGACCTGGGAATTGAAGGGCCGCTTCCCGGCGATCCTGCAGGACGAGAAGCAGGGCGAGGCGGCGCGCGCGCTCTGGGACGATGCGCAGGCGATGCTGAAGCGCGTCGTCGAGGAGCGCTGGTTCAATCCGAAGGCGGTGATCGGCTTCTGGCCGGCCAATGCCGTCGGCGACGATATCCGCCTCTATACCGGCGAGAGCCGGCAGGAGCCGCTCGCGACCTTCCATGGCCTGCGCCAGCAACTGACGCGGCGGGACGGCAAGCCCAATCTCTGCCTCTCGGATTTCGTTGCGCCGGAAGGTGTGGCGCCAGACTATATCGGCAGCTTCGTCGTCACGGCGGGCGCGGAGGAGGAGCGCATCTCCGAGAAGTTCGCGCGCGACAACGACGATTACCGCTCGATCATGGTCAAGGCGCTGGCGGACCGCTTCGCCGAGGCCTTCGCCGAGCGTATGCACCAGCTCGTGCGCAAGGAGTTCTGGGGCTATGCGCCGGACGAGACCTTCTCGAATGACGAGCTGATCCGCGAGGAATATCGCGGCATCCGCCCGGCGCCGGGCTACCCCGCGCAGCCCGACCATACCGAGAAGGAAACCCTGTTCCGGCTGCTGGAGGCGGAGCGTCGCGTCGGCGTGAAGCTGACCGAGAGCTATGCGATGTGGCCGGGCTCCTCGGTCTCGGGGCTCTATTTCTCGCACCCCGAGGCCTATTATTTCGGCGTCGCCAAGGTCGAGCGCGATCAGGTCGAGGATTATGCCCAGCGCAAGGGCATGACCATCGAGGAGGTCGAGCGCTGGCTTGCGCCGATCCTCAACTACGATACGGCTGCCTATCGCCTCCAGGCGGCGGAGTGAGAATGCGCAGCCGTCATTGCGAGGAGCGAAGCGACGAAGCAATCCAGGGGGACGCGGAGTTCTGCCGCCCCTGGATTGCTTCGCTGCGCTCGCAATGACGACCGCGGTGATGTCCGACCGCATTATCCGTCCTGCCACGGCCGCCGATTTCCCGCGCATCCATGCCATTCGCATGGCGGTGCGCGAGAATATCCTGAGCGATCCCTCGAAGGTCACGGCCGAGGATGTCGCCTGGTATCGTGACAACGCGATCTTCCTCGTCGCGGAAAGCGCGGGCGAGATCGCGGGCTTCGCCTGCGCCAATCATCAGACCGGCCTGATCTGGGCCCTGTTCATCGATCCGGCGCAGGAGGGGCGGGGCCACGGCCGCTCCTTGCTCGATGCCGCGCTGGCTGGGCTGAAGGCGGCCGGCCATGCCCAGGCCTGGCTCGAAACCGGGGGCGGCACGCGGGCCGAGCGCTTCTATGTCCGCCACGGCTGGCGCGACATGGGCCGCGGTCTCGACGGGCAGATCGTCTTCACGCGGTTACTGTAGGGCCCGGTAGCCTGCGGGGCTCAAGCCTGGTTCATTCGGCCGGCGGCCCGGCTGGTGACGCTCGCAAGGGGCTTGTCGAACATCCGCAAGGTGCCGCCACCGGCCATGCTGGCGACATGCAGGGCGGCCTGTGCCTCGGCGAAAAGGGTGGTGGGGTCGCGGTGGCGCTCCCCCTCGAGGCTGACGGCGCCGATCGAGATCGTGAAGTCGATCACAAGGGTTCCGCGCGAGATGGGCCGGCAGAGCAGATGGCGCGCATTCTCGAGGCTCGCGGCAAAGCGCTGCTGGCCCGTCGGCATCCGCAACAGGAGGGCGAATTGGCTCCTGTTGATGCGTCCGCTCGCGAGAGCGTCCGGGAAGAGCCGCGCGAGGCGCTCATCGAAACGGGTGAGCAATTCATCGCTGGCGGGGGTACCGAACGTATCGACGATGTCGTGGAAATCGTCGATATCCACGATGACCAGCGCGAAGGCCTCCCGGTCGAAACGAACGCCGTGCAGGGCCTGTCCGAGGCGGGTTTCGAAGTCGCGGCGGGTGGCGGGCGCGATGATCGGCAGGTGCCGTGACAGCGCGGCCAGATCGCCCCACAGGCCCTTCTCGGCGGTGACATCCTGTTTCGAACCGAAGATGCGAATCGGGCGACCATTCTGATGGCCGACGCCGACGATCAGCCGCATCCAGCGTTTTTCGTTGCTCGCGGTGCGGATGCGGCAGTCGAGCGAGAACGCGCCGCCATTGCGGATGATGCCGCTGCGCATGCGGTTCATCTCGCTGCGCGAGTTCGCTTCATAGAGGTCGAGGATCGACGAGCGCTGGATCGTGGAGCCGCGCTGCAGGCCGAACAGGTCATAGACGCCGTCAGTCCAGCTCAAGGCTTCATTGGCGAGATTGCACTCCCAGGCGCCAATGGCGGCCGGTTGGCCGGAAATCCGGCAAAGCTCGGCGGCGAGATGCTGCTGCTGGCTATCCAGGGCTGCCCCCTTTCGGTCTGCCTTGCCGGGAAGGCTATACTAGAATCGGGGAGTTAAGCGAGCCTTGCAAAAGAGTCGCCGGACGCTGCCGCTCACGGAAGCGCGATCAGGCCGTTCGTGCGTTCTGTGTCGCCGCCAGCAGGTCGCGCAATGTCGTGATCGTCGAGGAATCGGCGACGCCGTCGACCTTGTCCGGGCGCCAATGGCGCTGGAAGGCCGCGACGACCGCTTCGAGTTTCTCGTCGAAGATGCCGTCGACGGTCACGCCATAGCCCAGCATGGCGAACATCGCCTGCAGGGCCTCAACGGGCTGGCCGCTCTCGCCACGGGCGAAGAAGCGCCCGCCGCGGATCGGCGCCGGTTCGGTCCAGTGGCCCACGCCCGCCTCGGCGAAGCGCCGCCACGGGAATTTCTCGCCGGGATCGATCTTGCGGCCGGGCGCGATGTCGGAATGAGCGAGCACGCGCTCGGGGGGAATGGACCAGCGCTCGCAGATGTCGCGGCAGAGGTGCAGCGTCGCCGCGATCTGCTCCTCGGGATAATCCGGCAGGCCGCCGGGATGGCCGGGATTGGCGATCTCGATGCCGATCGAGCAGGAATTGATGTCGGTCTCGCCGGCCCAGTGCGAGGCACCGGCATGCCAGGCGCGCCGGCCCTCCGGCACGAGCTGGAGCGTGTGGCCGTTCTCGAAAACGAAATAATGCGACGAGACTTGCGCGACCGGGTTGCAGAGCCATTGCAGCGCTTCGCCGGCGACCGGCATGCCGGTGTAATGCAGGATCAGCATGTCGGGCCGGCGGCCGGGCGTGCCGTCGGGGTGTTTGCGCTCGCCGTGGTTGGGCGAGGGGAAGATCTTGGCGGCGAAGCGGCTGTCGGGGCTTGCCGCTTGTGGCTGGGCGATATCGGTCATGGGGGCGGGCTCAGGCGGGTTCGGGCGCGAGATTGCGGCTCATGCCGCGTTCCTTCTGGATCGCGTCCCAGGCAGCGTTGATGGCGGCGATGCGGCGCGTCGCGATGGCGACCGCCTCCTCGGGCAGGCCGCGGGCGATCTCACGGTCGGGATGGGTCTCGGCGACGAGGCGGCGGTAATGGCGTTTCAATTCGGCGTCGTCCATCTCGCGGCTGGCGCCGAGCACGAGATAGGGATCGTCCGGCCGGCGGGCGTGGCGGGCTTCGATCCGCGCGAAATCGGTCTCGGCGATGCCGAAGATGCCGGCGACCGACACCAGATAGGCATGCTCGGCCTCATGGATCGCGCCATCGGCGGCGGCGATCAGGAAGAGCCCGTCGAGCACGTCCTCCAGCAGGGCGGGCTCGTCCTTGAAGGCGCCGGCGATCTGCGTGGCATAGGCCTCGAATCCGGCGCTGGTCTGCTTGGCGAGGTCGAACAGGCTCTGGATGCGTTGCTGCTGATCGGGCGGGACCTCGACGATGCGATGGAAGGCCGTGATCTCGTCGCAAGTCACGACGCCGTCCGAGCGCGCCATCTTGGCGGCAAGCGCGACGAGGCCGGTGGTGAAGACGAGTTCGCGTGGTGCCGGGCCGAACGGCGCGCCCTCGCGATCGACCAGGACATGGCCGGCGAGCGCACCGACAAGCGCGCCCAGCGGGCCGCCGATCACGAGGCCGAGTCCGCCGCCCCCCAGAGCGCCCCAGAAAGAGGAAGCCATCACAAAATCGATCCCGGTGAATCCGAAGCGTGGATGATGAAAGGAGGGAGCGATTCAACGCAAGTGCGCTTGGTGCGGCGGCCTGCCGCGCCAAAAAAAGCACTCCCGGCCGGGAATGGGGCCGAAATGGGGCGGTTGATTCGCTTGTTTGATTCGCGCCGGGCCGTGGGCAGCCGGCGAAGTTTTTCGGGTCAGCCAATACATATGAATACTAAATAGTTAAATATAGAATATATTTCTGTATACACTCATTATTGTATGTTTTTCTGCGAGTTGCGTCAGATTATCGACACATTCAAACATCAGTTGACCGCCCCCATCTGCCAGTCATGGCGCAATGGGGTTGAAATTCGACATGCGATATATCTGTGGTGGTCTCGCGGCTGCGTGCCTGATTAGCCTCTCCGGCGTTGCCCTGGCTGAGGATTTCGTCAACGCGGAAACGGACCCCAGAGCGCTGATCGTTCGTGACGCCGAGATCGCCAGGGCCAAGGCTGCGCTGGCGAAGGGTGAAGAGGCTCCTGCCGAGGCATCCGCGACGAAGGCGAGCGCCCGCTCGGCCAAGGCCGAGGTCCGCGCCAGCCGCGCGCTGGCGGCTCCTGCCGGCTCGGAGGGCATCAAGGCGATCGTCGCCCGCCATGCCGCCGCCAATGGCGTGCCGTTCTCGCTGGCCGATGCGGTCGTGCGCGTCGAGAGCCGCTACAATCCGCGCGCGGCGCATGCCGGCAATTACGGCCTGATGCAGATCCGCCATCAGACGGCGCGCGGCATGGGCTATTCCGGCGGAGCCGGCGGCCTGCTCGATGCCGAGACCAATGTGCGTTACGGCATGAAGTACCTGGCGATGGCCTACAAGATGGCCGGCGGCGACACCTGCCGCACCGTCATGAAGTACCAGAGCGGCCATATGACCACGCATATGAGCGGCGCCAACCGCACCTATTGCTCCAAGGTGCGCACGATCACGGCCCGTAACTGATCCTCTGAGCGCGGTTCCGCTTGACGCGGGCCGCGCCAGCGCGCATCTGCCCCTCGCCAGTCGGCCGGACGGCCGCTCTCGCTCGCGAGGGAGGAAAGTCCGGGCTCCACGGAAACACGGTGCCGGATAACGTCCGGCGGGGGCGACCCCAGGGAAAGCGCCACAGAGATCGAACCGCCTCGCGCTGGAGGGCTTCGGCTTTTCCGGCGAGGTAAGGGTGAAAAGGTGCGGTAAGAGCGCACCGCGGACCCGGCAACGGGGACGGCATGGCAAGCCCCACCGGGAGCAAAACCGAATAGGGACGATGCTGCCCGCGCAAGCGGGGAGGGGCAGGTTTCTGTGCCTTGTCGTCCGGGTTGGTTGCTCGAGGCGCGCAGCAATGTGCGCCCCAGAGGAATGGCCGTCACGTCGGGGGAGCGATCCTCCGGCCATCCAAAACCCGGCTTACAGGCCGACTGGCGCTTGATGCCCGCAAATTCTACTCCAGTGGGCATCTGAAGCGATCGCCTGCGCTTCCGGTGCTCACGGACCGATGTCCGCTGCGCTCCGGTTCTCGGCGACCGCTCCAGCTACCGCGCTGGAGCGAATTTTCGAGCATCAAGCCGCAAGGCCCGATTGGGGCGGCTGCTCAACTACCGTGGCTTCAGGCCACCGTCGTCTCGACCGGGATGTTGCCCTTCGTCGCATGCGAATAGGGGCAGACCACATGGGCCTTCCTGACGAGGTCCTCGACCGCGGCCTTGTCGAGGCCGGGGACCGAGACGGTCAGCTTGGCGGTGATGCCGAAGCCCTGACCGTCGTCGCGCGGGCCGATGCCGATATCGGCCGAGACCTTCGCGTCTTCCGGGATCTTCACCTTCTCCTTGCCGGCGACGAACTTGAGCGCGCCGAGGAAGCAGGCCGAATAGCCCATGGCGAAGAGTTGCTCGGGATTGGTGCCTTCGCCGCCGCCGCCGCCGAGTTCCTTGGGGGTGTTCAGCACGAGCTTGACGTTGCCGGTATCGGTCGCGGCTTGGCCTTCGCGGCCACCTGTGGCTGAGCCATGGGCGGTGTAGAGCGTCTTCATGATCGGATCTCCTTCCTTGGGTGAAGCGATCCTTGCCATATAGATTTCGCACAATTAGATTGTCAACAATTCAATTGAGCGAGGCTGAGGCGGTTGATTGTTGGGCTGCTTTCGGTTTTCCGTGAAGCAGGGTGACCGGCGAGGGCGCGATGGCGAAACAGGACAAGGCCGGGGATGGGATGCCGCGTCTGGAGCAGCAGCTCTGCTTCGCAATCTATCAGGTCGGCCATGCCTTCAACCGGGTCTACCGCCCGATCCTGGTCGAGCTCGGGCTGACCTATCCGCAATATCTCGTGATGCTCGTGCTCTGGGAGCAGGAAGGGCTCACGGTGAAGGAACTGGGCGAGCGATTGATGCTCGATTCCGGTACTTTGACGCCGCTGCTCAAGCGGCTCGAGGCCTCAGGCCTGATCCAGCGCGAGCGCGATGCCCGCGACGAGCGGCAGGTGCGCATCCGTCTCGCCGAGAAGGGCGAGGGGCTGCGCGGGCAGGGGCGCTGTGTGCAGGAGGCGATCGGGCAGGCTTTGGGCGGAACGGCCGGGGAAGCGGGGCGGTTGCGCGATCAGCTTGGCCTCGTCCGCGATGCGCTGCTGGCGTCCGCGCGCGAGGATTGAGGGCGCTTTTCCAGTAGGCGCCATAGTTGTCATTCCGGGGCTTCGCGGAGCGAAGAACCCGGAACCCACGACCGGGTAGGCCATTCGCAACCGAACACCTGATGTCTCACCCAGTCGTGGGTTCCGGGTTCGCGCCTGCGGCGCGCCCCGGAATGACAACGGTGTAGCACTCTTCACTGGGCTTTCGGTTCGCGCTGCTTCGCAGCTCGCCCAAAATAACGGCTCGCTTTCGTAAAAATTTTTCGCAGCGCTGAAGCGCTTTTCCGTCGGCTGAAGAGGCCAGGCGGCGCCGAATTGCGCGTGCTTACGGATACTTAACCTTAACGAGCTGTGATGGCGGAGAGCCCCCGCAGGTGCGTCGCTGTGCCTACGATTCCATTGACGCCCATGTAGGCCCATGCTATCCCAAATCATCCCGTCGAAGCCGGCAGGCAAACCAAGGGTCAGGCTCCGTGTGCCGCGCGGAATTTGGCTTGCTGGCCTGCCTTGCCCGCTTCGACGGGGAGTCTTTTCGCCGCTTGCCCATCTCAGCGGTGGCGCCTTGAAGAGCAGGCCGGGAGGCGGCGTTGACGGACCGCTTCGTCTCGAATTTCACGAACCGGCTCGACGCCAAGGGGCGCGTCTCCATTCCCTCGAGTTTCCGGTCGGTGCTGGCAAAGGACGGCTACGAGGGTCTTTATGTCCATCAGGCGCTCGACCTGCCGGCGCTGGATGCCGGCGGCAACGCGCTTCGGGCTACGATCGACGATATCCTCGCGCGCTTCTCGCCGTTTTCGGACGAGTGGGAATTGCTCTCGACGGCGCTGAACGGCACCTCGGAGGTGCTGAAGGTCGATACGGAGGGGCGGATGGTGCTGAGCGAGGCGCTGAAGGCGCATGCCGGTATCGGCGACGCCGTGACTTTCGTCGGCCATGGCCACAAGTTCCAGATCTGGGAGCCGGAGCGGTTCCGCGCGCATCTCGAGGCGGCGCGGACGCGCCTGCGCGACGTGAAGCGCACGCTCGGCAGTTTGACGATTCCAACGGGAGGTGCAGGCACATGACGGACCATGGCGACCGTTCCGGCGGAGCCAATGGCGGACCGGTTCGTCACGTGCCCGTGTTGCTCGCCGAGGTTCTGCATGCACTCGCGCCGCAGGCCGGCGGGCGCTATCTCGACGGTACCTTCGGGGCGGGCGGCTATTCGCGCGCGATCCTCGATGCCGCGCCGGACGCGACCCTGCTCGGGCTCGACCGCGACCCCTCGGCGATCGCCGGCGGGGCCGATCTCGTGGCCGCGATGGCCGGGCGGTTGACGCTGTCCCAGGCCAATTTCGGCGAGCTTGCCGAGGAGGCCGAGCGCTTCAGGATGGCGCCGCTCGACGGCGTGGTGCTCGATATCGGCGTCTCGTCCATGCAGATCGATCAGGCGGAGCGCGGCTTTTCGTTCCGCTTCGACGGGCCGCTCGACATGCGGATGAGCAGCACCGGGCAGAGCGCCGCCGATCTCGTCAACGAGGCCGAGGAAGGGCTGCTCGCCAATATCTTCTACCATTATGGCGAGGAGCGCCGTTCGCGCGCCGTCGCGCGAGCCGTGATCGAGGCCCGCCGCAAGGCGCCGATCACGACCACCAAGCAACTGGCCGATCTCGTCGCGGGGATCGTGCGGGGCGAGCCCGGCGGGGCGCATCCGGCGACGCGGGTCTTCCAGGCGCTGCGCATCGCGGTGAATGACGAGCTCGGCGAGCTCGTTCGGGCGCTGCATGCGGCCGAGACCGTGCTGAAGCCGGGCGGGCGGCTTGTCGTCGTGACCTTCCATTCCCTCGAAGACCGCATCGTCAAGCAGTTCTTCGCCGAGCGTTCCGGCCGGGTGCCGGCGGGCTCGCGCCACGCGCCGGCGGTTGCCGCCGCGCAGCCGACCTTCAGGCTGGTCGAGAAGGGGGCCGTCGCCCCGTCCGAGGTCGAGATGCGGGCCAATCCGCGGGCGCGCTCGGCCAAGCTGCGTGCCGCCGAGCGCAACGAGGCGCCGGCGCGCGGGGCCGATGCCGGCCTCGTCGCGCTCTCCACCGTTCCCGACCCGCAGCCGCGCCGGAGATCCTGAGCGTGATCAAGCTCCTGCATGTCATCGCCATCGGCGCGCTGGTCTCATCGGCGGTCTATGCCTATTCGATCAAATACGAGACGACGCTGGCGACCGAGCAGCTCCAGAAGCTCAGGGGCAAGATCCAGCGCGAGCGTGACGCCATCCAGGTGCTCAAGGCCGAGTGGCAGTTCCTCAACCGGCCTGACCGGGTGCAGATGCTGGCAGAGCGTCATCTCGACCTGCAGCCCTTCGTGGTGACGCAGGTGGTCAAGCCCTCGGATATCCCGAACCGCGGCCCGAAGGTCGATGCCATCGGCCGCAAGCTGGAGGATCTCGGTTTAGGGCTGCCGACCGAGACGCCGCGGGACCGCAAGGCGAGCGCGACCACGCCGGGAGCCATGCCGTGAACCAGTCGATCGATCAGGAGGCGTCGGTGGAGCATCAGGCCGAGGCGACGGAAACCGTCGCAAAGCGCGGGCGCCTGGCCTGGCTGCGCGATGTCTTCCGCATGAGCGGCGAGAAGAGCGAGCCGCGCGTCGGCCTCGTCATCCTCGGCTTCTCGGCACTGTTCCTCGCCATCACCGGCCGGCTCGTCATGCTGGCGACGCTGCCGAACGAGCAGGTCGGCCTGCGCCGCGCGACTTCCAATGCCATTTCCGCTGCCCGGCCCGATATCGTCGACCGCAACGGCGAGGTCATGGCGACCGATATCCGCACGGTCTCGGTTTTCGCCGAGCCGCGCCGCATCCTCGACAAGGACGAGGCGACCGAGCTGCTGACGGCCGTGCTGCCGGACCTGGACGCCAAGGACCTGCGCGAAAAGCTCGGGACCAAGAAGGGCTTCGTCTGGGTGAAGCGCGAGATCACGCCGCGCCAGCAGGCCGAAGTGCACCGGCTCGGCATTCCCGGTGTCGGCTTCGTGCCCGAGAACAAGCGCGTCTATCCGAACGGCAATGCCGGGGCGCATGTGCTGGGCTTCGCCAATATCGACAATGTCGGCATCGCCGGCATCGAGAAATACATCGACTCGCAGGGGCTCCAGGACCTGAACGGCGCCGGGCTCGCGACGGAGGCCTCCGATCTGAAGCCGGTCAAGCTGTCGCTCGACCTGCGCGTCCAGCACCTGCTGCGCGACGAATTGTCGAAGGGGCTGGAGCGCTTCAAGGCCATCGCCGCCGCCGGCGCGATCATGGATGTGAATACCGGCGAGGTGATCGCGCTGGTCTCGCTGCCCGATTTCGATCCGGGCAACCCGGTCGACGCGCTGGAGAAGGACCGGATCAACCGGATGAATGTCGGCGTCTACGAGATGGGCTCGACCTTCAAGGCGCTGACCATCGCCATGGCGCTGGATTCCGGCAAGGTGAACATCAATTCGAGCTTCTCGACCGCCGGCGGCATGATGCGGTTCGGCCGCCAGGTCATCAAGGAATATCACGGCACCGGCCGGACGTTGACCGTGCCGGAAGTGTTCGTGCATTCGTCGAACATGGGCTCGATCAAGATGGCGCTGGCCGTCGGCGTCGAGGGCCACAAGGCCTTCCTCAGGAAGATGATGCAGCTCGACCGGATGACGACCGAGCTGCCGGAAAGCGCCGCCCCGATCGTCCCGCAGCGCTGGGGCGAGATCAACACCGCGACCATCGCCTTCGGCCACGGCCTCGCGGTCGCGCCGCTCCAGGCGCTGGCGGCGGTGGGCGCGCTGGTCAATGGCGGCTACCTGATGAAGCCGACCTTCCTGAAGCGCTCCGAGGAGGAGGCGCGCCAGGTCGCGACGCGGGTCATCAAGCCCGAGACCTCCGAGGCGATGCGCTTCATCATGCGGCTCAATGGCGAGAAGGGCTCGGCCCGCAAGGCGGACGTTCCCGGCTATTTCGTCGGCGGCAAGACCGGCACGGCCGAGAAGGTCATCAACGGCCGCTACGCCAAGAACAAGAACTTCACGACCTTCACGGCGATTGCCCCCTCCGACAAGCCGAAATACGTCTTCCTCGCGATCTATGACGAGCCGAAGGGCTATGCCGAGAGCGGCGGCTATTCGACCGCGGCGTGGAATGCGGGCGTCACCACGGGCAAGGTGATCGAGCGCGCCGCGCCGATCCTCGGGCTCAACCCGCGCTTCGACCCGCCGCCGTCGCCGTTCCCGTTGATGGCACGCCTCGGCGCCTGGGGTTCGCGCTGATCTCGGCCTATAAGCGGAAGCCATGAGCATGACCGGATACGGCCTCGGAGACCTCTTCCCCGAGATTTTCGATGCTGAGGCCGCGAGCCAGCAGGTGCATGGCGTCGCCTTCGACAGCCGCAAGGTGACGGGCGACGACGTCTTCGTCGCGCTCGCCGGCGCCAAGGCCGATGGCGCACGCTTCATCATGGATGCGGTGGGGCATGGCGCGGTCGCCGTCATCTCGGGCGGGCCGCGCCCGGCGGACCTGCCGGCCGGCGTCGCCTTCGCGCAGGTCGACGATCCCCGTCTCGCGCTCGCGCTGGCGGCGGCCAAGATCCATCCGCGCCAGCCGAAGACCATCGTCGCGGTGACCGGCACCAGCGGCAAATCCTCGGTCGCCGATTTCACACGCCAGATCTTCCAGGCGCTTGGCCATGAATCGGCGAGCGTCGGCACGATCGGCGTCGTGACCGCCAAGGGCGCCGACTACGGCTCGCTGACGACGCCGGACCCGCTCTCGCTGCACGCCTCGTTCGATAAGCTCGCGGGTGAGGGCATCACCCATCTGGCGATGGAAGCCTCCTCGCATGGGCTCGACCAGCGCCGCCTCGATGGCGTGCGCTTGAGCGCCGGTGCCTTCCTCAATCTCGGCCGCGACCATCTCGATTATCATCCGAGCGTCGAAGAATATCTCGCGGCCAAGCTCCGGCTCTGGGAGCTGCTGCCGAATGGCGCGCCGGTCGTGATCAACCGCGACGAGCCCTACGCGGAAGAGGCGGCCGAGGCTGCGGCCAAGGCCGGGCATCCGATCATCGGCATCGGCCGCAAGGGCGAGACACTGACCCTGCTGCGCAACGAGCGCGACGGCTTCTCGCAGCGGCTGACCGTCGGCTTCGACGGGCGCGAATTGTCGGTTGACCTGCCGCTGGTCGGCGATTTCATGGCGGGCAATGCGCTGGTCGCCGCCGGGCTCGCCATCGCGACCGGCGAGGATAAGGCTGCATCGGTCAGCGCCATTTCCGGCCTCAAGGGCGTCGCCGGGCGCCTCGAACGCGTCGGCGAAGCCAATGGCGGGCTCGTCGTCGTCGACTATGCCCATAAGCCCGATGCGCTGGCGGCGGTGCTGACGACGCTGCGGCCCTATGCGACCGGGCGCCTGATCTGCGTCTTCGGCTGCGGCGGCGACCGCGACAAGGGCAAACGCCCGCTGATGGGCGCCATCGCGGCCGAGAAGGCCGATATCGCCATCGTCACCGACGACAATCCGCGCAGCGAGGACCCGGCGACGATCCGGGCCGAGATCATGGCCGCTTCGCCGAAACTTCTGGAAATCGGCGACCGCGAGGAAGCGATCAGAAGTGCGGTGTGTATGCTGACGCCTGGGGATTTGCTGGTCGTGGCCGGAAAAGGCCATGAATCCGGCCAGATCATAGGCGACCGGACGCTGCCCTTCTCGGATCACGACGTGGTTCGCAAGGCGCTATCGGAGATCACGAGATGAGCGGCCCGCTCTGGACCGGAGACAAGCTGATCGCGGCGTTGCGTGCGCGGCCCGAGGGCGCCGTGCCGCCGGTCGTAACCGGCGCCTCGATCGACACCCGCACGCTTGAGCCGGGCGACGTCTTCTTCGCCATCACCGGCGAGGCCCGCAACGGCCATGACTTCGTCAAGGCTGCGCTCGACAAGGGCGCGGCGCTCGCCGTGGTCGACGAGGCTCATGCAGGGCAGTTTGAAGGCGCAGGCGCCCTCGCCATCGTGCCGGATGTGCTGAAGGCGATGGAGCATGCGGGCACCGCACGCCGCGCCGAATTGAAGGCCGGAATCGTCGCCGTCACCGGCTCGGTCGGCAAGACCGGCACGAAGGAGGCGCTGCGCCTCGTGCTCTCGCGCCAGGGCAAGACCCATGCGCCGGTCGCCTCCTACAACAACCACTGGGGCGTGCCGCTCACGCTCTGTCGCACCCCCGCCGATGTCGCCTATGGCGTTTACGAGATCGGCATGAACAGCCCCGGCGAGATCGTGCCGCTGGCGCGGATGGTGCGCCCGCGGGTTGCCATTGTCACGACGATCCAGCCCGTGCATCTCGCCGCCTTCGCCTCGATCGAGGGGATCGCCGAAGAAAAGGCGGGTGTTTACTGGGAACTCGAAAAAGGCGGCACGGCGATCGTCAACGCCGATATCCCGCAATCCGAGCTGCTGCGCGACATCGCCAAGTCCGGCCCGGCCGGGCGGATCATCACCTTCGGCGAGAGCCCTGATGCCGATGTGAAGCTGATCTCCTGCGCGCTGAAGCCCGACATGTCGACGGTCGAGGCCCGCGTTTGCGGGGAGCCCGTGACCTACCGGTTGGGCAGCCCGGGCAAGCATATCGTGCTGAACTCGCTTGCCGTGCTGGCGGCCGTGCATGCGCTCGGTGCCGATCTCGCGCTGGCAGCGCTGGCGCTGGGCGATCTCAAGCCGCCGGCCGGGCGCGGCGCTCGCCAGGTGCTGCAGGCGCCGGGCGGCAAGGTCACGCTGCTCGACGAGAGCTATAACGGCAATCCCGCCTCGATGCGTGCCGCGATCGAGAATCTCGGCCGCCTGCCGGTCGAGGGCCGGGGCCGGCGCATCGCCGTGCTCGGCGACATGCTGGAACTCGGGGCAACCGGGCCGGAGCTGCATCGCGGGCTGGCCGAGCCGCTGGTTTCCAATGGGATCGACAAGGTTTTCACCTGCGGCCCGCTGATGAAAGGGCTCCATGAGAGCTTGCCTTCCACCATGCGGGGGGCTTATGCCGCCACCGCGAGCGAGCTGGAGCCGCTCGTGCTCGATGCGATCCGCGGCGGCGACACCGTCACGGTCAAGGGATCGCTGGGCACGCGCATGGGGCCGATCGTCAAGGCGATCCTCGCGCGCTTTCCTGCCGTGCCTGCCGAAGACTGACCCGAGAGCGGGATGCGAAAAAGTGGAAACCGGTTTTTCGCGTCAATCCCGCTCTCATCTTTTGGAATCGATCACGTCTTATGATTTTGGATCGAAACGATCCAAAATCATCGCGATCTAAGAGAACCAAGCAGCATGCTCGTCTGGCTCGCCGATTTCGCCGGCACCTTCCCGATCCTGAACGTCTTCCGCTACATCACCTTCCGCGCAGGCGGGGCGACGGCGACGGCGTTGCTCTTCGTCTTCTTCTTCGGTCCCTCGGCCATCTCCTGGCTCAGGATCAAGCAGGGCAAGGGCCAGCCGATCCGCACGGATGGGCCGGAATCGCATCTCGCCAAGCGCGGCACGCCGACCATGGGCGGATTGATGATCCTGTCCGGGCTATTCGCGGCGGTGCTGCTTTGGGGCAACCTGCGCAACCCCTATGTCTGGATCGTTCTCGGCGTCACGGCCGCTTATGGCGCGATCGGCTTCTATGACGATTTCCTCAAGGTCACCAAGCAGTCGCACAAGGGCTTCTCGGGGAAGGCCCGCATCGCGATCGAGGTCGTGGTCGCGCTGATCGCCTGCTATTTCATCATGCAGACGCAGCCGCCGTCGATCGGCTCGGGCTTCGCCATGCCCTTCCTCAAGGAAGCGATCATCCCGCTCGGCATCCTGTTTCCGCTGGTCACAGCCTTCGTCGTGGTCGGCGCCGGCAATTCGGTGAACCTGACCGACGGTCTCGATGGGCTCGCCATCGTGCCGGTGATGATCGCGGCCGGCACCTTCGGCTTCATCTCCTATCTCGTCGGCAACGCGATCTTCGCGAACTATCTGCAGATCCACCACATCCCCGGCGCGGGCGAACTCGCCGTGATCTGCGGCGCGGTGATCGGCGCCGGCCTCGGCTTCCTCTGGTTCAACGCGCCGCCGGCCCAGATCTTCATGGGCGATACCGGCTCGCTCGGCCTCGGCGGCCTGCTCGGCACCATCGCGGTCGCGACCAAGCACGAGATCGTGCTCGCCATCGTCGGCGGCCTCTTCGTGGTCGAGGCGCTTTCGGTGATCATCCAGGTCTTCGTGTTCAAGCGCACGGGCAAGCGCGTCTTCCTGATGGCGCCGATCCACCACCATTTCGAGAAGCTGGGCTGGACCGAACCGCAGGTCGTGATCCGTTTCTGGATCATCTCGGTCGTGCTGGCGCTGGTCGGCCTTGCCACGCTGAAGCTGCGCTGAGCGATGTGTTCAGCTGCTGGAACCACCGCGTCATTCCGGGGCGTCGCGCAGCGGCGAGCCCGGAACCCAGAACCGATGCCGTTCATCGGAGAGGCGGTTGGAGCCGGGTGCCTTCTGGAAATGCCGCATCGGTTCTGGGTTCCGGGCTCAAGCGCTGCGCGCTCGCCCCGGAATGACGGGGGAGTTCGATGACACCGGTCACAG
Source organism: uncultured Allobosea sp. (assembly GCF_945956895.1). Taxonomy (GTDB): domain Bacteria; phylum Pseudomonadota; class Alphaproteobacteria; order Rhizobiales; family Beijerinckiaceae; genus Allobosea. The sequence continues at coordinate 105,592 of NZ_CAMFJF010000013.1, forward strand.
TCTTTTCCGGGCGCAAGGTCGCTCTGTTCGGCCTCGGCGGCTCCGGGCTTGCGACTGCGCGCGCGCTCAAGGCGGGCGGCGCCGAGGTCGCGGCCTGGGACGATAACGAGAAGAGCCGGGAGACGGCGGCGGCCGAGGGCATCGCCGTCGTCGATCTGGCGAGCGCCGACTGGTCCGATTTCGCGGCTTTCGTGCTCTCGCCCGGCGTGCCGCTGACCCATCCCGAGCCGCATTGGGCGGTCGGCAAGGCCAAGGCTGCCGGCGTTCCAATCATCGGCGATGTCGAATTGTTCTTCCTGGAGCGGGCGAAGATCGCGCCGGTTTCGCCGGTCGTCTGCATCACCGGCACCAACGGCAAGTCGACCACGACCGCGCTGATCGCCCATGTGCTGAGGGAAGCCGGCCGCGACGTGCAAATGGGCGGCAATATCGGCACGGCCGTGCTGGCGCTGGAGCCGCCGGCCGCGAACCGCGTCCATGTCATCGAGTGCTCGAGCTACCAGATCGATCTCGCGCCTTCGCTCAAGCCCACTGTCGGCATCCAGATGAACCTGACGCCGGATCATCTCGACCGACACGGCTCGCTGGAGAACTATGCGGGAATCAAGGAACGGCTGGTCGCGGCGGCCGATATCGCGGTCGTCGGCGTCGATGACGACGCCTCGAAGCAGATGGCCCGCCGCCGAGCCGCCGGGGGGCGCCCGCTGGTCAGGATCAGCGGCGAGCAGCCGCTCGACGAAGGCGTCTTTGCCGGCGTCACCGCCAATCAGGGCCGGCTCGACACGCGCATCGTCGAAGTGAAGGATGGCAAGCCGCGCGTCGTCGCCAATCTCGCCGGGATCGGCTCGTTGCGTGGCTCTCACAATGCGCAGAACGCCGCGGCGGCCTTCGCCGCCTGCTCGGCGCTGGGCCTGAGCGCCGAAGAGATCGCGGCCGGCTTCAAGACCTATCCGGGTCTGGCGCATCGCATGGAGGAACTCGGCCGGGTCGGCCGCGTCGTCTTCATCAATGATTCAAAAGCGACGAACGCGGATTCGACCGAGAAGGCGCTGACCTCCTTCCACGGCATCTTCTGGATCCTCGGCGGCAAGGCGAAGGACGGCGGCATCGAGTCCCTGCGCCGCTACTTTCCCAATATCGCCCGCGCCTATCTGATCGGGGCGGCGAGCGATCTCTTCGCCGCGACCTTCGACGATGACGGGCGCGTCGCCTATGAGCGCAGCGTCACGCTCGACAAGGCCGTGGCGGATGCGACGCGCGACGCTCTGGCTGCGACGGGCGAGGGCGAGATCGCGGTGCTGCTCTCGCCGGCCTGCGCCTCCTTCGACCAGTTCCCGAATTTCGAGGTGCGCGGCGACGCCTTCCGCAAGCTCGTCGCGGAGCTGCCGGGCTTCGAGCCCTTCGGCGGCAAGAGCTAGGCTCAGCCGCGCCGGGCGGCCTCGATCTTCGCGACGTCGATCTTCTGCATCGTCATCATCGCGGCGAAGGCGCGCTTCGCTTCCTCGCCGCCGGCCGCGAGCGCCTCGCTCAGCACGCGCGGGGTGATCTGCCAGGACAGACCCCATTTGTCCTTGCACCAGCCGCACTCGCTCTCCTGGCCGCCATTGCCGACGATGGCGTTCCAGTAGCGATCGGTCTCTTCCTGATCCTCGGTGGCGATCTGGAACGAGAAGGCCTCGCTATGCTTGAACATCGGCCCGCCATTGATGCCGAGGCAGGGGATGCCGAGGACCGTGAAGGTGACCGTCAGCGCATCGCCGGCCTTGCCTGAAGGGAAATCGGTCGGGGCGCGGAAAACCTCTTTCACCGCGCTGTCCGGGAAGGTCTGCGCATAGAAGCGGGCGGCGGCCTCGGCATCCTTGTCGTACCACAAGCAGATCGTGTTCTTGGCGATGGCCATGATCAGTCCTTTCGCTTTCGGGACGGGTGCAACTCCTCCCATGGGGACGACAATGCGTGTCAGGAGCGGCCTCTGCATTCGCTCGGCAGCGCGAATCCGATCTCAGGCGCAGGGCTGATCGAGGCGGCTCGCAGAGGCCGCGAAAGCCATGTGCCGCTGTGGATCGTGATGTGCTGGTACGACCGATCCCACGCATCGGAATCAATCGGTTAACCATTCATTGACAGAGTGATTCGTCACGTAGGCGTGGCTTCGGCCGCGCAGAATTTGTCGATGGGATGCCCGTCATGGTCTCGCGCGCGGAACCTTCTCTCAGCGGCCGCTGGTGGTGGTCGATCGACCGCCTTATCCTGACCGCGCTCGTCGCCCTCATGGTGTCCGGCGTCGTGCTGCTGATGGCGGGCGGGCCGCCGGTGGCCGAGCGCCTCGGCCTTTCGACCTTCCATTTCGTCAACCGGCAAGCGGCCTATCTCGCCGGCGCGATGGTGATCTTCCTCGGCGTGTCGCTGATGACGCCGCGCCAGGTCAGGCGCACGGCGCTGCTGCTCTATGTCACCTCGCTCGCCATGGTGGTGGCGACGCTCTATTTCGGCGTCGAGGTGAAGGGCGCGCGGCGCTGGCTGACGCTCGGGCCGCTCGG
>NZ_CAMFJF010000014.1 GCF_945956895.1 uncultured Allobosea sp.
GCGTCCATGTCCTCGGTTTCGAGGAGGGTCGCTTCATCTTGCAAAAGCAGGTGCAGACGCTCGCGGCGCTCGTCCTCGGATTTCGGAGGCGTGAGGCCAGGAAGGCGATCGGGAAGATGAAGCCGGAGGAAAAGGCGCTATTCGCGGAGGGCTTTCGGTCCGACCTCATCGCCAAGATTCGGGAGACTAGCGACGGTCGGGACATCGTGAAGGCCATCTTCGGCTCGCCAGCAGCTCGGGAGCGTGTCGAGATTGCGCTGGGCAAGGCACAGGCTACGCAGCTTGAAGCGGTGCTGAGCGTCGAGACTGCGATGCTCAAGCTCCAGATGGCGCTTGGCAACTCAAACACGACCCGCCAACTCGTCGAGCTTGGCTTAGCCGGCACAACCGGCGGCATCTATGGCGGGTATCAGCACGGCACGATGTCGGGGCTTGGTATCGGCGTGCTCGCTGGCCTCGCGGCGCGGCAGGCACTTCAAAAAGGCAATGCCAAGATCAACGAAGGCTTGTCCAAAAAAATCGGGGAGATGCTGGCGAGCGGCGATGTCGCCCAGCTCAAGAGCCTGAGCAAGATGGCGACCAAGAGCCCCACCGTGATGCGCTTCCTCGGCAGTGTCGCGGACGAAGCTGGCCAGATCAGCGGCCTCGCCTCAAATACGGGGCCATTGAATATATCGGGCGGGGCGCGGGGTGCGACGCCATATCTGCCAGCAGCCGCAGGCGACGACCAGAAATGACGCCCATGGCTGAGGGCCGCACGATAACAGGATGGCCGCGACCGCGACCGCAAGCGCTCGTCTCAATAGCCGCGAACCCGCTTCACGGCGGCGTCGATCTCGTGGTCAACGATATGGGCGTAAGTGACGACCAGCAGGAAAGCGAAGGCATACGGCGCAAGGATGCCATACCCGACCCCATGCAGCGCCAGCGGAATCAGGCAGGTCGCGATGAACAGCGCAATTTTCTTGCGCTCATAGCGACGCTCGGCCTTGGCTTCCAGATCAGGCTCGATGTCTTGGACCATCCGAACGCCCCGCGATTTGTGTCTCTAAATTGCCCCCTCCAGGCGATGCTCGCAAGGGGACATGCCGTTGCCACGCTGGCGAGCTTCGCGCTGATGGCGTGGGTGATTGCAGGGGGTGCGGCATGAGCGACGATCCGCGCAAAAACGCGAGCAATACGCGAGGTCGTCCGTTCGCTCCCGGCAATCCCGGCAAAGCCAAGGGCTCCCGCCACAAGGTGACGCTGGCGATCGAGGCGCTGCTGGACGGCGAGGCCGAGAAGCTGACGAAAAAGGCTATCGACCTCGCAATGGCGGGAGATATCACGGCTCTGCGTCTCTGCATGGATCGGCTGGCGCCTGTGCGTCGTGACCGGCCCGTCACCTTCGACCTTCCGAAGATTGAGACTGTCAGCGACCTCCCGAAGGCGACGCAGGCCATCATGGAGGCGGTGGCAGGCGGAGAGTTGACGCCATCGGAAGCGGCCGAGCTGGGCAAGCTGGTCGACGCGCACGCCAAGGCGATCGAAGTGACGGACCTACATCGCAGGCTTGAGGTATTGGAAGGAGGCCGCCCATGACTAGGCAGATATCGGCGCGCATCGATCGGCTGGAGCAGGCGCGCGATTCCCAGGCCGGCCGCTTCGTCATGTGGTCGGATTCCGAAGACCCGAACGCGCCTCTGGAGCGCGTCGAGCTTTGCGGCTTATCGCATGAGGAGTGTCTGGATCTCCTCGACGAACCCGAGGTGCTGCAATGACCAACGCCATGCTCGCCCGCATCGTCAAGCTGGAGGAACGGCGCCGGCCGGTCGTCGAGCATGTCGCCAAAGTGGCCCGAGACGCAGCAGTGGCCGCCGACCTCGCCCGGCTCAGGGCCTCCCCCGAGGCCATGGCGGCAGTTCGCGCTCGGCTCCGATGGAACGAGGACGCATGGCGTTCCGGGCAGGCCGCGATTACAGCAGCCTTGAGGGCGGACACATGACCAACGCTCTCGCCCGCCGACTCGATCGGCTGGAGGCAGCGCTGCGGTCGCGCGTCCCTCTGCGCTGCCTGATCCTCTGCGGGACGGTGGAGGAGAATGAAGCCGAGTGCGCGCGGGCGTTTGCTGAAGGGCGCATCTCAGCGCGTGAACCCATCATCCGGGTCAATTGGCCCGCCGGCTATAGGCCAGCAATTCAGGGAGCGGCGTAAATGCGGCTGAACGAGCGATTGGCGAAGTTGGAGCGTGCGGCGGGTGGCAAACTGTACCAACGGCGCATTCTGCATCACGTACTGAACTGCGCTCCTGCCGAGCGGCCGGAACGACTGGCAGCGATTGAGGCATCCGACCCCGACGCATTCCATATCGTCCGCGTCATTGTTCGTCCTGGCGAGCAGGCGATTGCCGCATGAGCCGGGAACTGGAGCGCAGGCTAGCCAAGATGGAGGCTAAGCATCACGCCGACCGCAGCATAGGAAAGCGGGTCGAGCGCATGACTGACGCTGAGCTAACTGCCGCCATCAGGGCATGCAATGCCAAGCTGGAGGAAGAGCATGGCCCCGGTTGGCGCGAGTGGCTGGCCGAGAACGATCCGGCAGGACATAGCGCATTGAGCGAGCTTGAGCAGGAGGGCGCACTATGAGCCGCGAGCTAGAACGCCGCATCGTTGCGCTAGAGCGTGTCAAGAATGGTCACGGTGGGGTGCGTTATGTCGTTCTCGATTATCCGCCGGAAGATGACGAGTGCGAGCCTTTTGAGCTGCGGCGCCCCCTGAGCGAAGCGGAATGGGTGCAGAAGCATTGTTTCGAGTGAAAGGGAACCAAATGGCTAGTTCACCGGGCCAGACTGACTTGGTGCAACTCGGTCTTGCAGCCTTTGAAGCAGGGCTACGAAATGAGCGTGCGCCTTCTCCTTTAGATCCGGCTCAAGATTGGACGAGTATTGTCCCACTGCAAACGATACGGTTTGGACAATCTCGTTCACGCCGGCCATCCCTTTTTGCTCGCCTGCTTGCCGCAATAGGCCTTCGATAAGGGTGTAGACAAACCCCTCCAGGACAACGAGCCGGGCCGTCAGCTCCTCGCGCGTCAATCCTTCATCGTCGTTCATATGCCGCTCCTGCTTCGCATTATCTGGCGGCACTCTGCCTTACCGCATTGGGATTCGATAATCTTGCAGAGGCGCCATAGCTGCCCGTTCCTCTATGCATGGGCGCATGCAAAGAAAAAGCCCGCTGCTCGATGGCTGCGGGCCTCTGGCATTGCCAGGACTTAGGGGTTGCGGCAGTCGCCGGGAAAACTGATGGCTCTCCGCTGATGCGGTCGGTACATCCGCGACAACGCGACCAGGGAGAGCATGCGGCACCGTAGGGCGCCGCGCAGACAACGAGATAATCGCCCGACTGGTTCCCGCAAGGTTTGCGAGAGCGAAAACAGCGCCAAGCGGGCGGGATTGGTTGGCCTTTTCGATGGCCCTTGCCGCTTCGTCTCAATGAAGAGTGCTTTTGACGCAGCAGCTTAGCTCTCCAATTAAGTTCCAGCCGTCAGCATTTAATCCGGCCAACGCTCTCCGCGCCGCCATTGCTCGGGGTCGATGAACGTCCCGGCATGCATCCCGACATCGGCCGCCAAGGCCTCGTCATAGGCCTTGGAGTAGCGAGCGCCCCCATATCGCCAGTACGGGACGGCCCAGCCCTGCCGGATCATCTCCCGCCCGATATCGAGGCCGGCGGCATTCGTGCAGGTGGCGACCTCGCGTCCATAGCGGTCATGGGTTTCGACCGTGCAGCGGACACCATGGCGGATGAGGCCCGCCAGCGCATCCCGCGAATCCCGTCCGCATAGCGTCGCCTTGCCCGCGTCCGATCGGCAGACCTGGCTCAGCTCGGGCGCGTCCATGGCCGAGAGGCGGATGCGCTGCGAACCTATGCGAAGGGTGTCTCCGTCGATGGCCAGGGCTTGGCCGGGGCGAAAGTCATAAGCCTGCGCCCCGGCGCTCGCTATCGCGGCGAGCCATAGGAGCACGACCAGGGCGGGACGGGATTTGAGCATGCGAGAATCTATCAACCCGGAGCCGGATAAACAAACCGCCGGGAACCGAAGTCCCCAGCGGTCGAAGCGCCTAAGCCGCAGGCCGTGGCCACTCAGGATCTAGCGAAACCGATTCACCTTCCGGCCCGTAAACCGTGATGCCGTTATGCCCGCCGAAGACGCGACAGGCAGCCGCCGCGACGCTGTGAGCGATGCCTGCGGTACTGTGCTCGCCTTCCAGCCGTAGCCACACGTTGAAGGCAGGCGAAGCCTTGCTGTTGCACTCGATGCGCTTGATCTTCGCCAGCGCTGCGGCGCCCCACATGAGGCCCAGCATCGACCGCATGCCGTCCAGCTCGTGTTTCAGCGAGTGCCGGCTGGCGACGGCGATATGATCCGCAGGATTGCCAGGACGGCGGACGATGCGACGTTGCGGGAAGTCGACCACGCTCATGCTGCGGCCCTCTTGCCGCGCCAGTTGCCAACCGTCTGCGGGCTGACGCCGCAGCGGCGGGCAATCTCCCGGTTCGAAAGGCCGGGCTCGCTGTCCAAGATGGACAGAACGTCCCGCTGCTTGTTGGCATTGGTCCGACGCAAATCCGCAGGTGGTGCAGATGCGGCGTGTCCATTTTGAGCGGGCGCTCCATAGAGCTGGCGCAGGATGGCGAAATCCCTCCGTAGGCGCTCAACCTCGTCTGCGTCCGATCGGGCATGCCCGGCAGGGTCGATCCACTGGCTTTCCCATTCGAACTGATTCCAGTCCAAGCGGGCCTGCATGTCATCCCAGCATGTGATTGGCCGCGTGCGAATCTTGTGCTCCAGCAAATCGCGCCGGAAGTTTGCCTCCAGATCGTGCATGTATTCACCGCCGCCAGTGGCATCCGCGAAGGCGTTGCGGTCGCGGCGGAGCGTTTCCCAGAACCGCAGTTCGTTCAAAATGCCGGATAGCGTCGGCGGCATCGGCCAGCCATCGTGTATTGCCAGGACGGCAGCCGGATCGGCTTCCCTCATGCTGTACGAGCCGGCCCCCCCAAGCTTTTGCGTGAACCAGCGCTTCGTGCCGCAATAGTCCTCGAACTGCTCGCGGACGGCGAACGGCGTCGCCGCGTTGAATAACGCGACCTCGATCGGTTGCCGCAGGAACACGCCCGCGACGTTGCCATAGCGCTTGAGCGCTTCCCGACATCGAGCAGAGGAATAGTGGCGGCGCTTTTCCTGCCCCTCGCGCATCATTTCGCGAAGCCCGGCGAACGGATCTTCAGCCCGAGCTTTGGCGTCCAATTTGGACGCGGCCTGCTTGAGCGTCATCCCGGCCCGCGAGGCCATGGCTTCAGCCCGAGCACGAGCCGCAGCGCGCTCGCCATCGGTGGCGCCTTCGCTCATCAGGCGGTGGACCTTGGCAAACTTCTCCATGTCCAAAGTGGACGCTTGTGCGTGCATCGTCATCGTGCGTCCTCTCAAGCCGATCGGCGGTTGGTATTTGCGGCGGAGCCCGTTTCCTGGCCCTGAGAGCGGTAGCTGCCTTCGATCGGGTCGAAACGGCGGCTGGCGCTCATGAACCAGAACTTGACCTGGCCAGGATGCCCGCAGATCGGCTGTCGCCTGATCTTCCTCGCCAGCACCAGCGTGCAGCGCTCTTCGAAGTCGCGATAAACCACAATCCCAGCATCCGCTTTGTTGCGCCAATGGGCCGAACCAGAGATGTCATAGAGGCCAGGCACAGGCTCTTTACCGCCGGCAGGGTTCGAAATCTTCGTGGGGTGCGCGACCATGAAGACCGTCACGCCGTGGACCTTGGCGAAGCGCTTGCACTTGCTGATGAGCTGCGAGACGAACTCGGTTTCCGTCATGCCCTGTGGGCGGCCAGCCTCCAGCTCGTTGTAAGGGTCGACGATCAGGCCATTGATGCCCTTGCGCAGAACAGCAGCCTTCGCTCGCTCCAGAACCCAATCGATCGAAGGCGTATGCTCGCCCGAGTCGATGAACACGAAGCGGTCGTGAACCCACCGCATCGACGTGTGAAGCTGCTCCTCATCCATCCGCATCGATGGGCCATCGTGGAAAGGCAGGCCAGCATGAATCTCGCACAGGTCGATGATGTGGCTTTCGCTTCCCGTCTCAGGCGAGAACACAGCCCAGCGCCAGCCGTGCAGGTCCGACATGGTCGCGGCAGCCTGATCCAGCCAACGGCTCTTGCCGTGGTTGGGGATGCCGGTGACGACGACGAACTGGCCGGGCAGCACCTTGAAGGCCTGATCCATGTCCCGCCCCATGCCGAGCGAGAGAGGCTTAGGCCCTTCGCCGCGATAGGTGGCCAGCACCTCGTCCGCGAACGTGTCCGCGCCATAGAGGCCATCGATAGGCCAGGGCTCGGCATTCTCGACACGCCCCCGCAGCACGCCCTTGCCGAACTGCATCAGGCACTCGTTGGCGTCCTTCGTCTGCGTCGTCTCATCGGCCGGGAAGGTGACGCGCCAGCATCGATCCTTGCCCAGCCGGCGGGCCAGCTCCTGAGCGAGCATTTCGCCCGGCCCATCCATATCGGTGGCAATCAGGATGCGGCCGGCGGCCTCTAGCTCGGCCGCATGCGTGGCGAGTGGGTCATAGCGTTTGGCGCCTTCCTGCTCTGGCCGCTCGGGAGCCCCGTTCGGAAGGCTGACCACATTGGACAGTCCGGCCTCGACGAACGCGAGCACGTCCATTTCGCCCTCGACGAAAATCAGATCCTCGCCCGGCTTGATCGCATCGGCGTTGTAAAGGACGGGCTCGGGGTTCTTCTCCTGACAAAAGTTCTTGTCGTTATCGCGGTACTTCACGTTGCGCAGCGTGCCGGCCCATTCGTAGGGAAAGGCGATGCAACTGGCCTCGGCCTCAATCTGCGGAAACCACTTCCGGGTGCGATAGACGCCCATGCGCTCGACGGTGGCGGCGGAGATGCCGCGACCAGCGAACCATGCCAGCATCTTGTCGGGGCGTTCGGGGTGCTCGATCCGAACAGGGCGATTGAACATGCGGACCTCGCGGACGGGATTGCGCCTGAAGTCATCGCCCCCGGCGCCGCCGGTCCAGCCGCAGTGATGGCACTGCCAGCGGACCCGATCGGCAAACACGGTGACGGACAGGCAAGGGTCGGTTTTCTTTTTGCGGAGATGCGAGCAGCGCGGGCAGATTGTCTTGTGGTTGCCCTGCGCCCATGAGCGAAGCCGGATGCCTTCGGCCTTGGCGGTTTCGAGGAAGTCCATGCTCAGCCCCTCGCCATCGTGAACTGGAGGGAATCGGAGCGCTGGGCCGGCCGGGCCTTCAGAGCCGCCTCGATCCAGGCGACGGGATCAGCCGCGTTCTGCTCCTGCGCGTCCTCGATCGTGCGCAAAACCTTGCGCGCATCGTCGCTGGCAACGCGGAGCCATCGCCCGATCAGCGACCGCGCCGGACCAACAGGCTTCCCGGTCAATTCTGAGACGGAAGCAAGGCCCTGCCGGAAGAGACGTTCCCGCCAATCGACGGGGAGGGCAGTAACTGCCGAAGGCTCAGCCGGGGCGGCAACGCCCGTAGCTTTAGCTACGGAATTACCTCCTCCATCCTCCATCTGGCGTGACACTTCCGAAAAAGGCGGAAACCGTCCCGGCTCTGCCGCGTCGCATTCGGAATGCGTCACGGCTGAAGCGTGACCACTCCGCCTATTGTCACGTTCCCGGCGCTTTCTTTCGGCGGCGGTTACGTCTCTCGGGTGATTGAGCGGCCCGGCAACCCCGCGACCGTCGCAGGCGAGAAAGCTGCTCAGCTCGGCGGGATGAGGATGGATCACCTTCGGGGATTTCGGCCGCTGGTAGCGACCGAAGTTGCGGATGGCGCCGTACTGCTTTCCCTCGTGATCGAACGCGCGGATCATGTCGCGCGCCGCCAACTCGGAGAGCATGCTGGGCACGTCTACGGCATCGCCGGGGAACAGCCGCATCTTCAGCGTGAGAGCCTTCCATTCGAAGACGCCCAAATCATCAGCCTCGCACCAGAGGCCGATGAAGAGCACCCGGCTTGCCATGCTGACGGCGGCAAAGGCCTCGTCGGTAAAGAGGCCAGGATGAACCGAGCGGATGCGAGCCATTAGCGCTGCGCCTCCGCAATCATCTCATCGGTCACGTTCTCATCGCACCACGAGCACCATTCAGCATGGACGCGGAGCGGCACGTCATACCGATTGATGGTCATGGTGGTCCCGCGAAACGGACCAGGCACCTCTTCAGGCCGGCGCTCGATCAGCCCGCGCGAAACGAGCGCTTCGAGCACGCGCGGGTGATGGCCGGCCAGATCGTTGCCGATGGCGATTTGTTCGAAAACCTCATGGGCGCGCTTACTCAACCCGGCGCACGGATGAGGCTGGCGAGCAGCTTTCGTGCTGGTCATTGTCCTGCCTCGCTGGAGATGAGGCGCAGGCCATCACGCTCGGCCATTTCGCGAGCGAGAGCGGCGGCAGCCTCGGGAGTGTTCGGGGTGGCGGAGTGGCGCCTGACAAGGCGCCCTCCCTGACTGGTAGCGGCACACCAGCAACCGAAGTCCAAGACGACCTCGACCGCGTCGGGCATGCGCTTAACGCCGCGCACGTTGGGGCGGGGGAACCGGACCACGTCAGCCATCGTGCTCGGCCTCCGTGGTGAGCTGGCGCATCGCCTCGGGCAGCGTATCGAGAGCCGCGTTGGCGAATGCTGCGAACTTGCGGACAGAGCGCATCAGGGCTGGCGCATCGCCCATCGCGAGATGGTCGTAAGCGTGGTCCAGATGGAGGCTGGCATAAGCCAGCGCTCCGCCCATGAAGGCGCGAGGGTTGCTCGCGCTATCGATGTCGCCATGTTGCGGCAGAGGGAGAGGGATAACGTTCACGCCGCCCTCCGCTCGATGACAGTGACAGGGACGCTCAGGATGTAGCGGGCATGCGTACCGGCATAAGGCCCCGCGTGCTTTTCATCGTGGGTGATGACGCCAACCCCGCCCCGGCGGAGCTTGAAGACGTAATGCGACCAGCGCGGGCCGGGATGGTCGATGGGCGTGCAGCCTTTCGAGCCGGCGTTGATGAGGTTGTCCAAGGCCCAGGCGTCGCGGCCCTTGAAGGTGCGCGGCGTCGAATCGCCTTCGATGGTGATGGTGATGCTCTTGAGGTTTGCCATCAGTCGCGGCCCTCCTTCGGCCCGAGAGAGGCGAGGCGGAGAACCGTCAGGGCGTGCAGCTCGGACAAGCCGAAACGACGCTGAAGACGATTGACGATAATGGCGGGGATGGTATCTTCGCTCGGCATTCCGGCCAGGAATGAAGCCTTCGCGAGCCCGGCGCTTCCCCCGCGCCGGGTTTCGTTTGTCAGGTGCATGGCTTCACGCGGCCTCTTTCTCGGAGGCGGCGTCGAGCGCAGCGATATAGCGGTTGACCTCGGAGGCCTTGACGAAGCTGCGGCGGCCATTGCGCGTCAGCTTGAGCTTGCCGGCCTTCACCTCGGCATAAGCCTTGGTGGTCCTGATCCCGAGCATATCAAACGCGGCCTGGGCGGGGATCAAACGATCGACCGGCGCGTGTGAAATCGGAGTGTTCATTTTGATCCTCAGTTCGCCCGCATTCGTTGGAACGCAACCGGCGGGTGAGGACGAAAATGGCTGCGGATCAGCGGCCCCGCGATTTGTACAATTGTTCGGGCGGAAATGGTCCGAACAATCGGCCGTACAATTCAGCTATTGCGACTTCCGACCACGCTTAAGGGTCGGAGCGTGCTGCCGCCAAAGAGCTTGAAAAGAATCGCGCGACACTTCAGGCCGGCTCAATTTGCGCCATGCGTCACTGACTCGCCAGTCGGGCCAAACGCCGGGATGGGCGGCTTTCAATGCCTCAATGTCGGCCGAAGCCGCCGCTCTCTTTTTTGGTAAGGGAGCCGGTGACGTTTCATGGAGTAGGCCGGAAATCCAGCTCCTCAATGAGGATCGCATCACGGTGACATCATTCCACCTCAGCGCATGAGGCTTGTTGTCGCGATACTTTGCATACGAGTCCATATCACCGCGAGCAGGATCGATATCGAGTCCGGCGCCGTCATGGGTCACGGCCAGATCATGTGCGAAAACGGCGACTGGGATGGGCTCGGGGCGGCCCACTGTAGCGCAGGTACCGAACAGCTTGATCTTTCCTTGGCGCGCCTGAGCGAGCAACGCAGCGCCCGTGCGAGCCCGGCGCGCTGCTGCCACTAGTGGGGCCACGTCTGGCGGCGGGATCAGAGAACCAAAAGACAGGACGCTGAGAGCCTGAGCGAGCAAAACCCAATCGCCGCCGGGCATCTGATCCAAGCTCGACAATTCAATCTCGGGCGCCAGCGCCCAAGGCGTTCGGCCTATCAGGTCTGCGCCAGCAACAGAGTTCAACGCCGGCTGTTGGAGGCGAATGAACCTCTCTAGTTCATCTCTCCGGACAAACACTGGCGCGCCACCTGTTTCAGGCCCAGGACAGGTGAGATGATGAAGCTCCGTGCTCAAGCCGGGAACGCCGAACGAAATGGCTTCGATCCAACGTTCGCGGTCAGCGAGTTCGGCTGGTTCGCCGGTTCTCGCATCGCGGATCATCGCGCGGAATTGACCTGAAGCCAGTGCCGTGCGCATCAACCTCTCGACTCGTCTTCGCGATTCGTCAAACGCATTTCGAGCGTCATCAAGTGCGCCGACCCAGTTTCCGCCGAACTCCCTCGAAAGCTCCTCTTTGGGAACCCGTTGGCTAAGCGCAAGGAAGTGCTTCTCGCTATCCTCGATCGTGCGCCAAGCATGCTCAAACGCGTCGGATAGCCACTCGTGGCCATTGGGTAGCGTATGTGCAGCGCCCATCCCTATCGCTCCACCGGCCAACGACGCTTTGCACCTTCGCGCAGTAGATCAACCTGATCTGCCCACCATTGGGCCATCTCGACGCGCTCTTTCCAGTGTGCCCCGCGCGCGTAGGCGCGCCGGACGGCATCAACTTCCTGATGCGCCAGCGCTCGCTCGATAGCATCGGGCGACCACTTGCCGGATTCGTTCAGGAGCGTTGACGCGCTCGCGCGGAAACCGTGCGAGGTAGCGTCTGAATTGGTGTAGCCAAGGCGGCGCAGCGCCGCGTTCAGCGTATTCTCGGACATGGCCCGCTTGACCGATCGGACGGACGGAAAGACCAGCTCCCCATCGCCCGATATCGCCCGCAGTTCGTCCAAGATGGTGAGCGCCTGCTTGGGCAGAGGGACCGCATGCGGCTTGCGCATCTTCATTCGGCCGGCCGGGATGGTCCAAACGGCTTCCTCGGTATCGAACTCCCTCCACTCGGCTAAGCGTAGCTCGCCCGGTCGCGGGAAGAGCAGCGCCATCAGGCGCAGGGCGTGCCGGGTGAGAGGCATTCCGTCATAATCGTCGATGACGCGAAGGAGCGCGCCGAAGGCCTTGGCCTCGGTCACGGCGGCATGGCTCTTTACGACCGGCGCCATCAGCGCCCCCCGCAGCGCCACGGTCGGATCGTCCTTCGCCCGCTGCGTTGCGATGGCGTACCGAAATACCTGCCCGATGATGGATCTCATGCGGCGCGCGGTTTCGAGATGGCCCCGCGCCTCGATCTTCCGCAGGACAACGAGAATTTCGGCGGCGCTGATTTCCGTGATGGGGCGCTTGCCCAGCACCGGCTTGGCCAGGTCCAGGAACCAATCGAACTTGTCGAGCGTCGCTTGGGCCTTGCCGCTCTGTTTCTTCCTGGCGGCAACCTCTGCGGCGATGGCCTCGAAAGTGTTTTCCCTGTTGGCCTTGCCCGTCAGCTTCTCCAGCCGCTTTTCGGCGCCGGGGTCTTTGCCGTCCCGCAGCAGCGCCTTGGCCTCCTCCCGCTTGGCGCGGGCCGCGCGAAGGTCGATCGCCGGATATGTGCCGATGGAGAGTTTCTTCTGCTTGCCATCGTATCGGTAGGCAAGGCGCCACAGCTTGCCGCCTTTCGGCTCAATCCAGAGCTGCAAGCCGCCTCCATCGGAGAGCTTCACCGTGCTCGCGGCGGGCTTGGCGTTCCTTATCGCAACGTCTGTCAGGGGCATGATGTTGGCCTGAATTTCGGGCCTGTTGGCCTATGCAGGCGAGCAGGCCAACAAATTCGGCGGCTGTCAACGAAGGCCGGCGAAGGCCAGCAAAGAGAAAGGCCCCCGAAACCAGCGGTCTCGGAGGCCTTTTCGGTCACCGGCGAAAGCCGGCGAAGGTAAATGTGGTGCCCAGGAGAGGACTCGAACCTCCACGCCCTTGCAGGCGCCAGCACCTGAAGCTGGTGCGTCTACCAATTCCGCCACCTGGGCAACGGCGGTTCGTTTACGGGGGCCGAGTCGTCCTGTCAACGGCCCTGTCGCGGCGAAATGAATTTGTTTTCGCCACCCTGTGGAAAGGGCCTTTGCGGATCGTGCGGATTACGGGCTGTTTTCGTCCGGAAGCGGCGGGTCTGCGTCAAACAAGGGCAGGGCCGCGTCGCGGATAGGGCGGAACGCCGCAGGGGCCGGGATAGAGGGGGCGCCGGCCGCAAAAGGCATTTCCACTTTGGCGGAACATGATCTAGGAGGGCAGAAGCATTCTAAACGGAGCTTTCGCGATGGCTTCCCAGGCCCCGGCCCAGCAACTCGTCACGGTCTTCGGCGGCTCCGGTTTCGTCGGCCGCCATGTCGTGCGCGCGCTCGTCAAGCGCGGCTACCGGGTGCGCGTCGCCGTGCGCCGGCCGGATCTCGCCAATTTCCTCCAGCCGATCGGGACCGTCGGCCAGATTCACGCCGTGCAGGCGAATCTGCGCTATCCCGCCTCGGTCGCTGCCGCCGTGAAGGGCGCTGATGCCGTCGTCAACCTCGTCGGCATCATGCAGGAGCAGGGTCGCCAGAGCTTCTCGGCCGTGCAGGCGAACGGCGCCCGCGCCATCGCCCAGGCTTGCGCCGCCGCCGGCATCGTGCGGCTTGTCCATGTCTCGGCGCTGGGTGCCGACGCCGAATCGGCTTCGGCCTATGCCCGCTCCAAGGCCGAGGGCGAGGCGGCGAGTTTCGCCTCCGTGCCGAATACGGTCGTGCTGCGGCCGTCGGTGATGTTCGGGCCTGAGGATACGTTCTTCAACCGCTTCGCTTCGCTGGCGCGGATGCTGCCCGTCCTGCCGCTGGTCGGCGATGGCGCGACGAAATTCCAGCCGGCCTTCGTCGGCGATGTCGCCGAGATCGCCGCCCGCGCCGTCGACGGCACCGTCCAGGGCGGCCGGGTCTATGAGCTTGGCGGGCCGGAGGTGCAGAGCTTGCGCCAGATCGTCGAGGAAGTCTGCAAGGTGACCGGCCGCAAGCGTCTCCTCGCGCCGCTGCCTTTCGCGCTGGCGCGGATCATGGGCAGTGTCCTTCAGGTCGTCGATACGCTGACGCTCGGGCTGATTCCGGACGAACTCGTCATGACGCGCGATCAGGTGACGCTGCTTGAAAGCGATAATGTCGTCTCGGCAGCAGCCAAGGCCGAAGGCCGCGACTTCGCCGGGCTTGGGCTCGCGCCGACCTCCTCCGAGGCGGTCGTCTCGTCCTATCTCTGGCGCTTCCGCAAGACCGGCCAGTTCGACACGCTTCAGGCCCGCTGAACGGCGGACGGAGCGCGCTCGTGTCGTTCGACCTCGTCATCTACGACTGCGACGGCACGCTGATCGACACCGAGACGCTCTATGGCGAGATCAGCCTCGCCATCTGTCGGGAGATCGGCCTCAACCACTGGACGCTTGACCATTATGTCGAGCAACTCGTCGGTATCCCCTGGGCCGACGGCATGAAGATCATCGAATCGGCGCTCGGCCGGCCTCTTCCGGCCGATTTCGAAACGCGCATCGAGGATGCGGTCGCCCGGCGGCTGGAGACCGAACTGCGCGCGCTTCCCGGCGTACGGGAGGCGTTGTTGGCCATGGCAGAGCGTCGCTGCGTCGCATCCTCGACGGTGCTCGAGCCGCTGCGCCGCAATCTCGCGCTGGCAGGCTTGAGCGACCTGTTCGGGCCCCATGTCTTCTCGGCCTCGCAGGTCGCGCGCGGCAAGCCGGCGCCGGATGTTTTTCTGTTCGCGGCGTCGCAGATGGGCGCGGAGGCGGGGCGCTGCCTCGTGCTGGAGGATTCGGTGCCGGGGGTGTTGGCGGCGCGGGCGGCGGGCATGCAGGTCGCCGGCTTCACCGGCGCCTCTCACGACAAACGGCGCATGCGCGAACGCCTGCTGGCCGCCGGTGCGGCAGCCGTCATCGACGATTACAGGGACTGGCCGGCGGAAGCGGCGCGCCTTGCAAGTGAACGCGCCGCCTGAGCTGCCGGTCTAGGCGCCTGCCGGATCGTTCATCGTCTCAACTGCTCTTGTCAGTCCGGGTTCGCGCCGATGGCACGCCCCGGAATGACAATGGTGTGAGAGGCGCGGCGCCTCAGAGCATGCTCGGCAGCACGCGGTCCGGTGGCTTGTGGCCGTCCATGAAGGTCTTGATGTTGACGATGACCTTCTCGCCCATGTCGGCGCGGCCCTCATGGGTGGCAGAGCCCATATGCGGGAGGACCACGACCTTGTGCTGGCGCGCGAGCTTGAGCAGGCGCGGATTGACCGCCGGCTCGCTCTCGAACACGTCGAGGCCGGCGCCGGCGAGTTCGCCGGCTTCCAGCATGCGGGCGAGCGCCGTCTCGTCGACGACTTCGCCGCGGGCGGTGTTCACCAGGATCGCGTCCGGCTTCATCAGCTTCAGGCGGCGCGCCGAGAGCAGGTGGTAGGTCGCCGGCGTATGCGGGCAGTTGACCGAGACGATGTCCATCCGCGCCAGCATCTGGTCGAGCGAATCCCAATAGGTCGCGTTGAGCTGTTCCTCGATGCGCGGATCGACCCGGCGGCGGTTGTGGTAGTGGATCGAGAGGCCGAAGGCTGCCGCGCGCTTCGCCAGCGCCTGGCCGATGCGGCCCATGCCGACGATGCCGAGGCGCTTGCCGGTGATGCGCCGGCCGAGCATCCAGGTCGGCGACCAGCCGGCCCAGTCGTCGTCCGGGATGACGCGCGCGCCTTCGGCGATCCGGCGGGCGACGGCGAGGATCAGCGCGATCGTCATGTCGGCGGTGTCGTCGGTCAGCACGCCCGGCGTGTTGGTCACGGTGATGCCGCGCTGCACGGCGCTGGCCACGTCGATATTGTCGACGCCGTTGCCGAAATTGGCGATCAGGCGCAACTGGTCGCCGGCTTGCGCGATGATGGCGGCATCGATCTTGTCGGTCACGGTCGGGACGAGCACGTCGGCGGTCTTCACCGCCTCGACCAGAGCTGCCTGCGACATCGGCTTGTCGTCGATATTGAGCCGGGCGTCGAACAGCTCGCGCATCCGGGTTTCCACCACGGCGGGGAGCTTGCGCGTCACCACCACCAAGGGCTTCTTCTTCGACATGGCGGTCACCCCTCCGTCATTGGCCGTATCGGCTGCAATTCCTCAACCCGCCATTAACCCTGGTGGCCCAGGAATGGGAATTGTTGCGCGGCACCATATGCGTGTCTAGGCGGCAGCGCGGCGGATGACAACTTGCCCCTTCGCCGGGGGGGGGGCGGGATGCGAAGGAGAATGGCGCCATGATGGTCTCGTCGATGCGTCACCTGGCTCTGGCGGCGCTGGCCCTCATCGGCTTGCCCGCGATCGCGTCCGCGCAGGACATGCAGGCCGGCTCGGTAACCGGGCTGCCGGTGCCCCGCTATGTCAGCTTGAAGACGGACCGTGTGAACCTGCGCGAGGGGCCCTCGAAGGAGCACCGTACGCGCTGGGTCTATCAGCGCGCCGGCCTGCCGATGGAGGTGACCGCCGAATTTGAGACCTGGCGCCGCGTCCGCGACGCCGACGGTGCTGAGGGCTGGGTGTTGCACAGCCTGCTCTCCGGCCGCCGGACAGCGCTCGTCGCACCCTGGTCGAAGAATAAGGACGAGAATTTCCCGATGCGCAGCGCCGCGAACGAGGAAGCCGCCATCGTCGCCAGGCTGCAGTCCGGCGTCGTCGCCAGCGTCGCATCCTGCGCCAACACCTGGTGCCGCGTCAGCGTCGGCAATATCAGCGGCTTCATCCGTCAGGAGCGCCTCTGGGGCGTCTACCCCAACGAGAAGGTCGACTGAAGACGAGGTGGCGGGAGTTGCTGCGCCGTCAGAGGCGTCAGCCGCCGATCTTGCACAGCCGCACCACGACGTCGACCCGCGCGATCTCGTAGCCTTCGGGCGGGACCGGGAGGCTGGCGATGTCGATCTCGTCGGCGGGGATGTCGATCACCCGGTTTTCGCCGTCGACGACGAAATGGTGATGCTCGTGATCGGCCGTGTCGAAATAGGCCTTGGCGCCGTCGAGCGTGAGCTCGCGCAGGAGGCCCGCTTCGGTGAACTGGCGCAGCGTGTTGTAGATCGTCGCGAGCGAGACCGGAATCCGCTCTTTCATCGCCTCTTCGAACAGCATCTCGGCGCTGACATGGCGCTGGCCCTTGGCGAAGAGCACCCAGCCTAGCGAGACGCGCTGGCGGGTCGGGCGCAGGCCGACGCGCCGGAGCTTCTGGCGGATATCGTGGAAGGGGCAGCCCTGCCGCACGGGCATTCCGTAACCCTGGTCCTGGGAGGTCAGGTCGCTCATGCCCCGCTCGTGCACCCTCGTATGAAACGGATGTCCTGAAGGCTCCGTCTGCTGGAAGAATTCCAATCTGGAATGTAGGGCGTCGACCTCGCGGTCGCAAGCGTTGAACCGGCTTATGGGCTCCTGCGAAGCCTGCCTGCATTGATCTGTCGCAGTTTCGTTGCGGTTTTTGACGCTGCGATGTGGGTCATGGGACGTGCTGCCCTTTCGTTTCCCTCTTCCGCCGTGTTAGCACGGCACACGAGACATCGGCCGAATCCGGCGGGTGCCAGGGAGCCGTACGGGAATGCAGCGTCAGTCGTCTTTCAGCTACGAGGAGATCCTCGCCTGCGGTCGTGGAGAACTGTTCGGGCCGGGCAATGCGCAGCTGCCGCTGCCGCCGATGCTGATGTTCGACCGGATCGTCGAGATCGCCGAAGAGGGCGGTGAGCACGGCAAGGGCCTCGTCCGCGCCGAGTTCGACATCAAGCCCGACCTCTGGTTCTTCGATTGCCATTTCAAGGGCGATCCGGTGATGCCGGGTTGCCTCGGCCTCGATGCGCTCTGGCAGCTCACCGGCTTCTTCCTCGGCTGGCTCGGCCTGCCCGGCCGCGGCCGCGCGCTCGGCGTCGGCGAGGTCAAGTTTGCCGATCAGGTTCTGCCTTCGGTCAAGAAGGTCGTCTACGGCGTCGACTTCAAGCGCGTCTTCAAGTCGAAGCTCGTTCTCGGCATCGCCGATGGCTGGCTGGAGGCCGACGGCAAGCGCATCTACACGGTCAGCGACATGCGTGTCGGCCTGTTCAAGCCGGAAGCGGCCTGAGGAAAAACGTAAGCCGACCTTGCGCGCGACTGCCGCTCGGTCCATTTGCGCGATATGAATCCAGAAGCGGCCGGGCTTGGCCCCGCCGCGTGCTGACAGCTGGAGTAAGCGAGCATGAGACGCGTCGTCGTCACCGGGATGGGCATCGTCTCGTCCATCGGCAACAACACCCAGGAGGTCCTGGCCTCGCTGCAATCAGCCAAATCGGGCATTTCCTATGTGCCGGATTTCGCCGAGCACGGCTTTCGCAGCCAGGTCGCCGGCGTGCCGACGCTCGACCCCGCGACCGTGCTCGACCGGCGCGCCATGCGTTTCCATGGCGGTGGCTCGGCCTGGAATCAGGTCGCGATGGAGCAGGCGATCGCCGATGCCGGCCTCGAGCAGGCCGAGATCAGCAACGAGCGCACCGGCATCATCATGGGCTCGGGCGGTCCCTCGACCCGTGCCCTGATCGACGCCTATGACAAGGCCCGCGAGAGCGGCTCCTCGAAGAAGGTCGGCCCCTTCGCCGTGCCCAAGGGCATGTCCTCGACCGCTTCGGCGACGCTGGCGACCTGGTTCAAGATCAAGGGCGTCAATTATTCGATCTCCTCGGCCTGCGCGACCTCCAATCACTGCATCGGCAACGCCTACGAGCTGATCCAGTGGGGCAAGCAGGACATGATCTTCGCCGGCGGCTGCGAGGAGCTGGACTGGACGCTCTCCGTCCTCTTCGACGCGATGGGCGCGATGTCCTCCGACTTCAACGGTACGCCCGCCCGCGCCTCGCGCGCCTACGACGTCGCCCGCGACGGCTTCGTCATCGCCGGCGGCGCCGGCGTCGTCGTGCTGGAAGAGCTGGAGCATGCCAAGGCGCGCGGCGCCAAGATCTATGGTGAGATCGTCGGCTATGGCGCGACCTCGGACGGCTACGACATGGTCGCGCCGTCGGGCGAGGGCGCGGTGCGCTGCATGCGCATGGCGCTCGAAGGCGTGAAGAGCAAGGTCGACTACATCAACCCGCACGGCACCTCCACCCCGGTCGGCGACGGCAAGGAGATCGAGGCTATCCGCGAGGTCTTCGGCGCGGGCGACAAGGCGCCGCCGATCTCGGCGACGAAGTCGCTGACCGGCCACTCGCTCGGCGCCACCGGCGTGCAGGAGGCGATCTATTCGCTCCTGATGCTCAACAACGACTTCATCTGCGAAAGCGCCCATATCGACGAACTCGACCCGGCTTTCGCCGACATGCCGATCGTGCGCAAGCGCATCGACAATGCGGGCCTGGGCACCGTGCTCTCGAATTCGTTCGGGTTCGGCGGCACCAACGCCACCATCGTGATGAAGCGGCTGGAGGCCTGAGAAGCGCCATGCTCTTCATGGTGATCGAGCATTTCGATCAGGCCCGCGTGAAGGATGTCTACGCCCGCTTCCAGCATAGCGGGCGGATGGCACCGGCTGGCCTGCGCTATGTCGAGAGCTGGATTTCGGCCGATCTCGGCCGCTGCTTCCAGATCATGGAATGCGACGATGTAGCCCTGCTGCAGGAATGGGTCCGGCAGTGGAACGACCTCGTGCGTTTCGAGATCGTGCCGGTCTCCTCCTCGAAGGCCGCCGCTGCCGCGATCACCAAGACCGACTAAGCTTGCAGGCGCCGGCAACAACCCTGCAATGCGGACATGCCGTTCAGAGTTAGACCGACCAGACCAGCCGACTGTCCCTCCTTTTTCCCGCCTTCGGGCCAGATCCTGAAGCCCCTTCAGAGTTTGCCATGCTCCCGCTGATGCACAACAAGCGCGGCCTCATCATGGGCGTCGCCAATCAGAATTCCATCGCCTGGGGCATTGCCCGCACCCTTCACGCCCATGGTGCCGAGATCGCCTTCACCTATCAGGGCGATGCGCTCGGCAAGCGCGTCCGGCCGCTGGCCGAGAGCATCGGCTCGAAGCTGGTCGTGCCTTGCGATGTCGAGGATACCGCCTCGGTCGACGCCGCTTTCGCGACGCTGGACGAGGCCTGGGGCGGCGATCCCGAGCGCAACACGCTCGATTTCATCGTCCACGCCATCGGCTTTTCCGACAAGAACGAGCTCAAGGGGCTCTATGCCGACACCAGCCGCGAGAATTTCTCGCGGACCATGGTGATCTCCTGTTTCTCCTTCACCGAGGTCGCCAAGCGCGCGGCGGAGCGCATGCCCAAGGGCGGCAGCATGATCACGCTGACCTATGGCGGCTCGACCCGGATCATGCCGAACTACAATGTCATGGGCGTCGCCAAGGCGGCGCTGGAGGCGAGCGTGCGCTATCTCGCCGGCGATTACGGTCCGCGTGGCATCCGCGTGAACGCGCTCTCGCCCGGACCGGTGCGGACGTTGGCCGGCGCCGGCATCTCCGATGCGCGCGCGATGCTGTCCTGGCAGCGTGCCAATTCTCCGCTACGCAAGTCGGTTTCGCTTGAAGAGATCGGCGGCTCGGCGCTCTATTATCTCTCGGATCTCTCCGGAGGTGTCACCGGCGACGTCCACCATGTCGATGCCGGCTATCACATCACCTCGATGCCGGCTCTGGATTCGCTGCGCGCGGCCGATAGCGGCAACGGCGACTAGCCGGAACCTCCTGGCCGGGGCGCGGTTTTCCTTCGAGCGAAAGGAGGGTGCGCGATGGTCATGGTCAAGTATGAGGTTGTCGAGCACGACGGCGGCTGGGCCTACAGGGCTGGCGGAGCCTTGTCGGAAACCTTTCCGACGCATGACGCGGCGTTGAAGGCTGCGACCCGTGCCGCCGCCCGCCAGACGGTGGCGGGGAACACCGACGGAATCGTCTATCAGGATCAGAACGGCCGCTGGCACGAGGAGCTGGCGGATGGCCATGACCGGCCCGTGACCCGGGTTGTCGACGGAAGCTGAGCGTGGCCCGTTCGGATGACGTGCAACAGGGCCGCAGGGCGGCCCTTTCGCTTTCGCCTGCTGATCCGTTTCAACGTGCCGTGAAGAAGGTCAGCAGCACCTTGTTCTTCTCGCCGAGCAGGCAGAGGAAGCGGCGCGGTTTGTCTGAACGATCGGTCCGCAGATAAGCCTCGCTCATGACGATACGGGTGACGGGAATATCCTCGATCTTCGTCTCCGACACCGCGACCGTGGCACCGTCCTCGTCGATATAGATATCCTTGATCTCCGGCTCCCTGGCATGGAGCGCCTGCAGCGCGACCGCTTTGCAGGTCGCGATCTCAGGCGTGGCGGGCTTTTCGCTTTTCGGTGGGACTTCTTGCGCGAGGGCAGGGGCCGTCAGCAGCAAGGCGAAGGTTAGCGCGGGGGCGAGGAAGCGAAGCATGCGAGGAGCACTCAGGTTTATCGGTGAGTGCTGAACGCGCGAAGGCGGCGCGGGTTCATGAAGCGGTGCTTTTGAAGGGTGTCATCCCGTGCGCGCTGCGGCGCGAAGTGCCGCTGCGCAGACACGGGATCGCGTGCCGGATTAAGCTCCATCTCTCAGGATCGGAGCCGATATGACCGCCCGCAGCTACGCCGTCTACATCCTCGCGACGCGGAAGGACGGCCCGCTCTATATCGGCATCACGAACGACCTCGAACGCCGGATCAACGAGCACAAGGCCCACGCGATCAAGGGACATGCGGCGAAATACAACATCGATCGCCTCGTCTACGTCGAAACCTTCGACGACCCCAATCAGGCGATCGAACGTGAGAAGGTTTTGAAGAAGTGGCGCCGCGCCTGGAAAGTGGTGCTGATCGAAAAGGAAAACCCGGCGTGGTCTGACCTCACCGGGTGATGGGAGCTTTTATCGTCACGCGGTCCCGTGTCTGCGCAGCGGCATTCACATGCCGCAGCGCGCACGGGATGACGCGCTTCAAGAGCTGGTCTCAGAGCCCCAGCTTCTTCTTGCGCTGGCCGAGCGTGCGCAGGCGCAGCGCGTTGAGCTTGATGAAGCCGGCGGCGTCGCGATGGTCGTAGGCCACCGCGCCTTCCTCGAAGGTGACGAGGTCCTGGTCGTAGAGCGAGTAGTCGCTCGACCGGCCGATGACATGGACGCCGCCCTTGTAGAGCTTGAGGCGCACATCGCCGGTGACGAACTCCTGGCTCTTGTCGATCAGGGCCTGCAGCATCTCGCGCTCCGGCGAGAACCAGAAGCCGTTATAGATCAGCTCGGCATATTGCGGCATGATCTGGTCCTTGAGATGCGCCGCGCCGCGGTCGAGCGTGATCGACTCGATCGCGCGATGGGCCGCATGCAGGATCGTGCCGCCGGGCGTCTCGTACATGCCGCGCGACTTCATGCCGACGAAGCGGTTCTCGACGAGATCGAGACGGCCGATGCCGTTGTCGCGGCCGAGATCGTTGAGCTTGGCGAGCAGCGTCGCCGGCGAGAGCTTCACGCCGTCGATCGCGACTGCGTCGCCCTTCTCGAAGGAGACCGTGACGATCGTCGGCTTGTCCGGCGCGTCTTCCGGCGAGATCGTGCGCGAATAGACGTAATCGGGCACCTCGACCGCCGGATCCTCCAGCACGCGGCCTTCCGATGAGGCATGCAGCAGGTTGGCGTCGACGGAGAACGGGGCCTCGCCGCGCTTGTTCTTGGCGATCGGGATCTGGTGCTGCTCGGCGAAGGCGATCAGCTGCTCGCGCGAGCGCAGGTCCCATTCGCGCCAGGGCGCGATCACCACGACGTCGGGCTTCAGCGCATAGGCAGTGAGCTCGAAGCGGACCTGATC
The DNA here is from genome assembly GCF_945956895.1 of uncultured Allobosea sp. Classification (GTDB taxonomy): domain Bacteria; phylum Pseudomonadota; class Alphaproteobacteria; order Rhizobiales; family Beijerinckiaceae; genus Allobosea. The sequence continues at coordinate 22,143 of NZ_CAMFJF010000014.1, forward strand.
GTTGCCCTTGCCGGTCGCGCCATGGGAGACGGCGTCGGCGCCGGTCTTCTCGGCGATTTCGATCAGCTTCTTGGCGATCAGCGGCCGCGCGATCGAGGTGCCCAGCAGATAGACGCCCTCATAGGCGGCATTCGCGCGGAACATCGGGAAGACGTAGTCGCGCACGAATTCCTCGCGCAGGTCCTCAATATAGATGTTCTCCGGCTTGATGCCGAGCAGCAGCGCCTTGTCGCGCGCCGGTCCGAGCTCCTCGCCCTGGCCGAGATCGGCGGTGAAGGTCACGACCTCGCATCGATAGGTGGTCTGCAGCCATTTGAGGATGATCGAGGTGTCGAGACCGCCGGAATAGGCGAGGACGACCTTTTTCACGCTGCTGTCAGCCATCTGTTCAATTTCCTACCAGAGCATTTTCAAGCGAAGTAGATGCCGGTTCGCATGAAGAAAATGCGATAAAACAAAGACCTAGAACATCTCCACGATTCGAAGAAACGCGGAGATGCGCCAACAACCCCCATGGGCCGCGTTTCGGACGCAATGGCGCACTATCGCAGCACTCGGGGCGAAGCAATCGGAACCTTCTGATCGATCCCGCGTCGTCCTGTGATGGATCGGCGCGGGCGAACGCGTCGTCCCCCCATTCCACAGGCGCCATTCGCGGCGCTTGCGGTCGCGTTACGAAGAGCGCAGGCTCGATCGGGCGCGACACGACATGACGACCTGTTCGGAGGCTGAATGCCGAATCGTCCCGTTTTGGACTTCTGGTATGAGTTCGCGTCGCCCTATTCCTGCCTGAGTGCCCTCAGAATCGAAGAGCTGGCCGAAAAGGCCGGCGTCACCCTGCGCTGGCGGCCTTTCCTGCTCGGCCCGATCTTCGCGGCGCAGGGCTGGAACACCTCGCCCTTTGCGCTTTATCCCAGCAAGGGGCGTTATATGTGGCGCGATACGGCGCGGCGCGGACGGCGGCAGGGCGTTGCCATCGTCAAGCCCGATAATTTTCCCCAGAATTCCTTGACGGCCGCACGGCTCGCGCTCGCTGGCCGCGATGGCGGCTGGACGCCGGCCTTCTCGAAGGCGCTGTTCCGCGCGCATTTCTGCGAGGGGCGCAACATGGCCGAGGAGGCGGTGCTGAGCGCCGCGCTGAAGGAGGCCGGCAGCGATCCCAATGTCGCTCTGCCGTTGTCGCGCAGCGAGGAGGTCAAGGGTCGCCTGCGCGCCGAGATCGAATATGCCAAGTCGATCGGCATTTTCGGGGCGCCCTTCTTCGTTGCCGGCGACGGCGAACTCTTCTGGGGCGATGACCGTCTGGAGGAAGCACTGGAATGGGCGACGGATGGGCGATGATCCTTGATCGGCGGCGCATGTTGATGGTGGGGGCGGGCCTGTGCCTGGCCTCGGCCGCGCGTGCGCGCCCGGTCTTGCCTGGCGACGCACCGACCTATGATGCGCGCGAGCTCACCGACGTGCCCAATGCCGCAGCGATCGGCCGGCGCTACTGGTCGCCCGGTCTCAACGAGGGGTATGTCCCGCAGGGGCTCACGGTTTTCGGCGACGAGGTCCTGATCGCCGCCTATCGCAGCACCGAGCGCGAGCAGGACAACGGTCCGGCGCGGCTGTTCAGGCTTTCGCGTCGGGACGGGCGCCTGCTCGGCAGCTTCGCGCTGCCGGCGACCTATGGCCATCCCGGTGGCCTCGCCACGGCGCGCGATACCTTGTTCGTCGCCAATTCCGGCCGGCTTCTCGCGCTCGATTTCAAGGAATCCTGCCGCACCGGCGAATGCGCGCCGTTGAAAGAGGTGCGCGTCGACAAGCAGATGGGACCATCCTTCCTGGCGGCTTCCGAGGATGCGCTCTGGTTCGGCCCCTATCGCCGCGAAGGCGCGCCGAACCTGCACGCCGTCCCCATCGATCGCATTTTAGCGGACAGCGAGGCGCCGATCGGCCTGGGCGATAGCCGGTCCATCCTGCCGCTGCCGCTCTTCGCGCAGGGCGCGACCTTCGACAAGGCAGGGAAGGTCTGGATCTCGCAGAGCTCGGGCAACCGCCCGGCCTTCCTGTCGCAGCTCGATCCCGCCACGGGCGTCGTGCTGGCGCGCTACCCTGTGCCCGGCGGCATCGAGGATCTCGGCCTCGCGCCGGACGGGAAGCTCTGGGCGGTCAGCGAGGCCGGCACGCAGCGCTGGAACCGGTGGAACACCTTCTATCCACTGGTCTTCGAGATCGACCCGGCGAAGCTCGTCGCCTGATCAGCCTTGGCCGGGAGCCTGCGGCGGCTTGGCCCAAGGCCCGCGTGCCGCGGTTTCCTCGACCATGGTCGGCAGGTCCTGACGTTCGCCGATCTTCGGCGGATGCGGCGGCATCGCCGGCATCCGCCCGCCGGCCGTCTCGATCAGCGCCTGCACGCGCTTCGTGACGGAGGGGTGGGTCGAGAACAGGTCGGCGAAATCGTCGGGGTCGTTCTCGAAGCACATGTCCATCACGCCGGATGGCACGCCCTCGATATCGGCCCGGCCGGAGATCTTCAGCAGGGCGGAGATCATCGCGTCCGGGTTCTTGGTCAATTCGACGGCACCGGCATCGGCAAGATACTCGCGCGAGCGCGACAGCGACAACCTGATCAGGATTGCCAGGAACCAGGAGATCGCGATCACGGCGATGCCGACGACGATGGCAAGCCCGTTGCCCTTCTTGGCATCGTCGGAGGAAACCCTGATCCGGCTGCGGCCGAAGCCGCGGAACACGATCTCGCCGACGAACGAGACGATGCCGGCGATCACCACCGCGATCACCATAAGGCGCACGTCGCCATTGCGGATATGGGTGAGTTCATGCGCCAGGACGGCTTCGACCTCGGCATCGTTGAGCTGGGCAAGCAAGCCGGTCGTGACACTGACCGTGAACTGGCTGTCGTTGACGCCGCTGGCGAAGGCGTTGAGCGCCTCGCTCTCGACGATGGCGAGCTTCGGCACGGCCAAGCCGCGCGAGATGCAGAGATTCTCCAGCATCCGGTAGAGCTTGGGGTTGTCCTCGCGCGCGAGCCCCTTCGACCCCGTGACCGCGTTGATCATCGCGACATTCATGCGAAAGCCGACGAAGACCCAGAGCATCGCCGCCGCGGTGATGAAGGGGAACCAGGAGCGGAAGACGCGGCCGGCCTCGCCGAAGGCGGTGCGCCCGCGCGGCACGCCGCCATAGCCGAAGGCGACGAGCAGCAGGCCCCAGGCGGTGAGATAGACGAGCAGGAAGAGCCCGGCGATCAGGAGGTTGGACCTGATCCGGTTGTTGCGCTGGTGGGTATAGAGCCCGAAGGCCTCGGCCATCGCAGCTGCTCCGCCTGCTGGAAATGTTATTCTGCGGTCAGAATTTCACGCTGGGCGCGACCTCGATCTGGGCCCTGGTCTCGGGGCCGACATCGAAGAATTCGCGCTGGGTGAAGCCCATCTGCGGTGCGAACAGCACGGCCGGGAAGGCCTGGATCGCGGCGTTGAACTCGCCCACCGCATTGTTGAAGAAGCGTCGCGCCGCCGCGAGCTTGTCCTCGACATTGCCGAGATCGACCTGGAGCTGCTGGAAATTGGCGCTGGCCTTGAGGTCGGGATAGGCTTCGCCGAGGGCAAGCAGTCGGCCGACGGCGCCGGAGAGCTGTTGTTCTGCGGCGGCCTTGTCGTGGACGCCGGTCGCGCCTTGCGCTGCATTTCGGGCGGCGATCACGGCGTCGAGCGTCGATTTCTCGTGCGTCGCATAGCCCTTCACCGTCTCGACGAGGTTCGGGATCAGGTCGTGGCGCTGCTTCAGCTGCACGTCGATATCGGCGAAGGCCTGGTTCACGCGCTGCCGCATCGCGACGAGCCCGTTATAGGTCATGATCAGATAGACGACGAGGACGACGATCAGCCCCAGAATGGCCCAGCCCATGGCACCCCTCCCAAATCGCAGACGAAATCCGCCCACAGCCTTGCACGAAGCGTAAGGCCGGGGAAGCTACGCGATATCAGATGGTGCAGGCTCCCTCGAATAGGGGATGCCGGGATGACGATGCCAAATCGGCGCCGCGGGCAGGGCTTCGGCCTTGCTCCGGCGCCTTGCTTGCATTACATCGCCTCTTGTCCGAAGGGCCGTGATCGATCATGTGCCGGGGGCGGTCCAGGAGACCTGCTCCCGTTTCGTGTTGGAGGCATGCCTGCCGGATACGGATCGAGCCGCTGGTCCTGGCGCCTCCGCCGGCCCCGTCTGACGGGGAGGCGGAAACCTCCGAGAGGAGGTGCCGACGGCCGCGATCCGGAACGCAGCACCAACCACGGCGCCTAAAGCCGGACATCCGCGGGATACGCGGCCGGCTCCCAGGAGATTACATGTCTGCAGTTGAAAGCTACAGCGCGGGTCGCGAGGATTTCGCCGCCCTGCTCGAGGAATCGTTCACCCGCAACGAGGCCCTCGAAGGTTCCGTCATCAAGGGCAAGGTCGTTGCCATTGAGAAGGACATGGCGATCATCGACGTCGGTCTGAAGACCGAAGGCCGTGTCGCCCTCAAGGAATTCACCGGCCCCGGCCGTGAGCAGGAACTGAACGTCGGCGACGAGGTCGAGGTCTATCTGGACCGGATCGAGAACGCGCTCGGCGAAGCCGTCATCTCGCGCGACAAGGCTCGCCGCGAAGAGAGCTGGGTCAAGCTCGAGAAGGCCTTCGAGGCCCGCGAGAAGGTCACCGGCATGATCTTCAACACCGTCAAGGGCGGCTACACCGTCGACCTCGACGGCGCCGTTGCCTTCCTGCCGCGCTCGCAGGTCGACATCCGTCCGATCCGCGACGTCGGCCCGCTGATGGGCCAGCCGCAACCCTTCGAGATCCTCAAGATGGATCGCCGCCGCGGCAACATCGTCGTGTCGCGCCGCACCGTCCTCGAAGAGACCCGCGCCGAGGCTCGTTCCGAGCTCGTCGCCTCGCTCGAAGAGGGCCAGGTCATCGACGGCGTCGTCAAGAACATCACCGAATACGGTGCGTTCGTTGACCTCGGCGGCATCGACGGCCTGCTGCACGTCACCGACATGGCGTGGCGCCGCGTCAACCATCCGTCCGAGGTCGTGACCATCGGCCAGACGGTCAAGGTCAAGATCATCAAGATCAACCAGGACACGCACCGCATCTCGCTCGGCATCAAGCAGCTGCTGGCCGATCCGTGGGATGGCATCGCCGAGCGTTACCCGGTCGGCACCCGCCTCAAGGGCCGCGTGACCAACATCACGGACTACGGCGCGTTCGTCGAAGTGGAGCCGGGCATCGAAGGCCTGATCCACGTCTCCGAGATGTCCTGGACCAAGAAGAACGTCCACCCCGGCAAGATCGTCTCGACCTCTCAGGAAGTCGACGTCGCGATCCTCGAGGTCGATCCGGTCAAGCGCCGCATCTCGCTCGGCCTCAAGCAGACCCTGCGCAACCCGTGGGAGCTCTTCGCGGAGCAGCACCCGGCTGGTTCGACGGTCGAGGGCGAGGTCAAGAACAAGACCGAGTTCGGCCTGTTCCTGGGCCTGGAAGGCGACATCGACGGCATGATCCATCTCTCGGATCTCGACTGGAACCGTCCGGGCGAGCAGGTCATCGAGGAATACAAGAAGGGCGACGTCCTGCAGGCCGTCGTTCTCGATGTGGACGTCGAGAAGGAGCGCATCTCGCTCGGCCTGAAGCAGCTCGGCGGCGATCCCTTCGTGGATGCCGGCGAGTTCAAGAAGGGCCAGATCGTCACCTGTGAGGTGGTCGAGGTGAAGGAATCGGGTCTCGACGTGAAGATCGCCGACACCGACATGATGACCTTCATCAAGCGCGCCGAGCTGGCTCGCGATCGCTCCGAGCAGCGCCCCGAGCGCTTCGCGGCCGGCGAGCGCATCGACGCCCGCGTCGTGCTCTTCGACAAGAAGGCCCGCAAGATCCAGGTCTCGATCAAGGCCCTGGAGATGGCCGAGGAGAAGGAGGCGATGGCCCAGTACGGCTCCGCCGATTCCGGCGCCTCGCTCGGCGACATCCTGGGCGCTGCGCTCAAGAAGGCCACCGACAAGAAGTGAGGTTTCGGCCGCGAAAGCGGCCGGACATCCAAGACAGCCCGCGCGGAGCGATCCGCGCGGGCTTTTGTTTCGGTCCTGCTCGTCATTCTCGGGCGGAGCGAAGCGCAGACCCGAGAATCTCAGGACCAGAGAGCACTGGTTTCCGAGATGGTCGGATCAAGCCCGACCATGACGCCATAAAAGGAGCCTGCCATGACCCCCGCCGCTATCGGCATCGACTTCGGCACCACCAACAGCGTCGTCGCGCTGGCGGGGCCGGACGGATCGGTCATGACGCGCTCTTTTGCTACCAAGCAGGGCGCGGTCGATGCCTATCGCTCGGCGCTGATGTTCTGGCGCGAGGGGCGTCCGCCTGAGACCCGCATCACCCATGTCAGCGGCCCTGATGCGCTCGACATGGCCTTAGGCATGACGACCGAGCATCGCTTCCTGCAATCGCTCAAGACCCATCTCTCCAGCCGCGCCTTCCAGGAGACCCGCCTCTTCGGCAAGCTCTTCCAATTGGAGGACCTGATCGGCGTCTTCCTTTCCGATCTCACGACGGACCTGCCGGGCCATGACGTATTGCCGCTGGTTTCCGGCCGCCCGGTCGTCTTTGCCGGCGAGCGCCCTGACGAGGAGCTGGCAGTCGGCCGCCTGAAGGGCTCCTACGGCAAGGCTGGCATGAGCCAGGTCGATTTCGCCTATGAGCCGCTCGGCGCCGCCTATTGGTACGCCCGCGACCTGAAGACGCCGCAGACCATGCTGGTCGCTGATTTCGGCGGCGGCACCAGCGACTTCTCGGTGATGCGCTTCGAGCCCGGCCGCAATGGCGGCCTGGAAGCGATCCCGCTCTCCCATGCCGGTGTCGGCGTCGCTGGCGACACCTTCGACTACCGCATCATCGAGCACGCGGTCTCGCCGGCGCTTGGCAAGGGCACGGACTACCACTCCTTCGGCAAGCTCCTGCCCGTGCCCGCCCATTACCACGCCGCCTTCGCGCAATGGCACAAGCTCTCGCTGATGAAGAGCCGCGAGACCATGGCTGAGCTCAACGCCCTGATCCGCGAGGCGGTCGAGCCCGGCAAGCTCGAGGATCTGTTGACGGTCATCGAATACGATCTTGGCTACGAGCTTTACCGCGCCGTCTCCGCGGCCAAGGTCGCGCTTTCCGACAAGGAGGAGACGACGCTCAGCTTCAGCCAGATGGGCGTCACCATCGAGAAGCCGATCCGCCGCGCCGATTTCGAGCGCTGGATCGCCGATGACGTCGGCGCAATCGAGAGCGCGCTCGATCGCGCGCTGGCCGAGGCCGGGCTCGGTGGCGACCGGATCGAAGCGGTCTTCATGACCGGCGGCACGTCTTACGTTCCAGCCGTGCGCAGCCTGTTCGACCGCCGCTTCGGCGCCGGCAAGGTGCATATCGGCGACGCCTTCCGTTCGGTCGCGAGCGGCCTCGCGCTGCTCGCGCTCGACCGGGCGCGCGCCTCGGTCGCGGCCTGAGGCGGCCCTCGCGCCTTGCCCGTCCGGCGCGGCGGGTCTACATCACGGACCCAGTTCCAGGAGCCTCCCGATGTCGTCCGATGCCGATCTGCTCGCAGACCGCCGCAGCCTGCGGCGCAAGCTGACGCTCTGGCGCGTGCTCGCCGTGCTCGGCGTGATCGTCGCGGCGGTGATCGGCGGCTTCGCCTGGAAGGGCGCCGGCACGGGCAGCCTGTCGAGCCCGCATATCGCGCGGATCACGATCTCCGGCTTCATCTCCGGCGATCGCCGCACGCTCGATCTGATCAAGTCGGTCGAGGACAGCAAGGCGGTGTCGGCTGTCGTGCTGCGTGTCGACAGCCCCGGCGGCACGACCTCGGGCTCCGAAGCGCTGCATACGGCCTTGCGCCAGCTCGCCGCGAAGAAGCCGATGGTCGCGGTCGTCGACGGCCTCGCGGCCTCCGGCGGCTATATCGCCGCGATGGGGGCGGACCGCATCGTCGCCCGCCAGACCTCGCTCGTCGGCTCGATCGGCGTGCTCTTCCAGTTCCCGAACGTCTCGCAGTTGCTGGATACCGTCGGCGTCAAGGTCGAGTCGATCAAGTCGAGCCCGCTCAAGGCGGCGCCGAGCGGCTTCGAACCGACTTCGCCCGAGGCGCGTGATGCCTTGCAGCGCGTCGTCAACGACAACTACGCCTGGTTCAAGGACATGGTGCGCGACCGCCGCCATCTCGCCGAGGGCGAGGTGGCCACGGTCTCGGACGGTCGGGTCCATTCCGGCCGCCAGGCGCTGAACCTTAAGCTCGTCGACCAGATCGGCGGCGAACAGGACGCCATCGCCTGGATGGAGCGCGAGAAGAGCGTCGCCAAGGACCTGAAGGTTCGCGACTGGCGTCGCCGCAGCCAATCCTCCTCCTTCGGCCTGTGGAGCCTGGCCGAGGCGATGGCGCGTGGTGCGGGTCTCGATGCGCTCGCCGCGACGATCGCGCGGGCGGCGGACCAGCCGGTCGGCTTGCGGCTTGACGCGCCCTTGGCGCTCTGGCAGCCTGCCGCTGAAAAATGATGTTGATACAAATGGTTATACTCCAGCGATGATTAAATCCGAACTCGTTCAGCGGATCGCCGACCGCAACACCCATCTTTACCAGCGCGACATCGAGAACATCGTCTCGGCCATCCTGGACGAGGTCGTGAAAGCTCTGGCGCGGGGCGACCGGGTGGAACTGCGCGGCTTCGGCGCCTTCTCGCGCAAGGGCCGTTCGGCCCGCATCGGCCGCAACCCCCGCACCGGCGACGCGGTGGAAGTCGAGGAGAAGTTCGTCCCCGTCTTCAAGACGGGCAAGGAGCTGCGGCTGCGCCTCAACGGCAAGGACTGAGCCGAAGCGTTTTTCAGGGCTGGGTCCATCTCCAGCTCTCACCCTGAGAAGCCACGAAGCGGCGTCTCGAAGGGTGATCCAGGAGGTTCCGGTGGCATCTGGAGCATCCTTCGAGACACAAGCCTACCGGCTTGCTCCTCAGGATGAGGGCTCGCACATGCAAAGGGCACAAACCCGATGAAGGCCTTCTTCAAGGCGCTGGTGCTGGTTCCCATCGCACTGGTGATCGTATTGTTCTCGGTCGCCAATCGCGGCGCGGTGCGCGTCTCGCTCGACCCCTTCAGCCGCGACTTGCCCGTGCTCTCGTATGAGCTGCCGCTCTTCGCGGTGGTGCTCGCCGCGATCGCCATCGGCGTTCTCGTCGGTGGCCTGGCTTCGTGGTTGGCCCAGGGCAAGCACCGCAAGGCGGCGCGCCGCAACCGCCGTGAGGCGGAGGCGCTGCGCTCCGAAACCCAGGCGCTGCGCTCGGCCGTGCCCGACTCGGCGCTGCCGGCACTGACCAACGGACGGAATTGATGCGACTTTTCGATGTGGCCGAGATCGATGCGGCCCTGAGCTATCCCGGCCTGATCGACATTCTCGACGACGCCTTCCGTAGCGAAGTGATTGCGCCCAAGCGCGGCCAGTATGCGATCGAGCGTCCCGGCGAGACGGACGCCATCCTGCTGACCATGCCGGCCTGGAGCGGGCCGGATGTTGCCAATCCCTATATCGGCACCAAGATCGTCTCGGTCTTCTTCGGCAACGGCAAGCGCAACCTGCCGGGCGTGATGGGCGCCTATCTGCTGATGGACGGCGCGACCGGAAAGCCGCTCGCGGTGATGGACGGCAACCGGCTGACGACCTGGCGCACGGCGGCGGCCTCGGCCTTGGCCTCCCGCTACATGTCTAACCCCGAGGCCAGCCGCATGCTGATGGTGGGCGCCGGCGCGCTCGCGCCCTTCATCATCAAGGCGCATCGCTCGGTGCGTCCGCTGACCGAGATCGCGGTCTGGGCTCGGCGCCCCGAAGCCGCGGAGGCGACCGTCGCCGAGCTGGCGAAGGACGGCATCGCGGCCCGCGCCACCACCGATCTCGAAGGCGAGGCGCGTACGGCCGACATCATCTCCTGCGCCACCAACGCGACCGAGCCGCTGATTCACGGCCATTGGCTGAAGCGCGAGGCTCATCTCGACCTGATCGGCGGCTTCACCATGCAGATGCGCGAAGCCGATGCCGATGCGCTGCACCGCGCCCGCGTGATCGTCGATTCCAGCAAGGCGATCGACGAGGGCGGCGACGTCGCCGTCGCCATCGCCGAGGGCAGCTACAGCGCCGACAAGGTGGCGGGCACGCTGGCCGATCTCTGCCATGGCCGGATCGCCGGCCCGGTCGAGGGCGGCGGGATCACGCTGTTCAAGTCGGTCGGCGTCGCGCTCGAGGATCTGGCGGCTGCGGTGGCCGTTTGGGACAACCGTTCCTGACGCTCGAGGCGATCGGGCGGAGGGACAATCCCGTCGCACCGATCGCCAAGCCCAAGCAATCTCGCGCGGCCTGGCTGACGGTTCGCTCGTTTGGCTCAGGCGATCCGCGCGCCGCCAATGGCGCCGAGCAGCCACAGGATCAGGACGATCACGAGCACGAGACCGAGCACGCCGCCGAGCCCTGCCGACCCATAGCTGCGATGCCCGTAATAGCCGCCGCCTCCCAGCAGGAGGACGAGCAGGACGATGATGAGCACGGTGGACATGGCGAATTCCCGTAGATGGGCGCCCCTTTCGGGCGCAGTCTAGCGGGAAACGCCGGCCGTGAAGACGCGGTTCCGCGGGGCCGGCTGCCGGTCATTCCACCTTGAGGCCGACCTCCTTGATCAGGTCGCCCCAGCGCTTCATTTCGGCCTGGAGGAAGGCGCCGAGCTCGGCCGGGCTGTTGCCGACCGGCTCGGCCGCGAGCGCATCCATCTTCGCGCGCACCGCAGGATCCGCGATCGCCGCCTTGGTGTCAGTCTGGATCTTGGCGATGACAGCGGGCGGTGTCTTGGCCGGGGCGAACAGCGCGAACCATGACGAGACGTCGAAGCCCGGCACGGTATCGGCGATGGGCGCAAACTCGGGCGCCGTCGGCGAGCGTTTCGCGGTGGTGATGCCGAAGCCGCGGACGGAGCCGGCGCGCACATGCGGCAACGCCTGCGGGATATTGTCGAAGATCAGGTCGATGCGGCCGCCGATCAGGTCCTGCGTCGCCTGCGCCGTGCCGCGATAGGGCACATGCACCATCTTGGTGCCGGTCAGCTTCTGGAACAGCTCGCCGCAGAGATGCACCGAAGTGCCGATGCCGGAGGAGCCATAGGTGAGCTTGCCGGGATTGGCCTTCGCATAGGCGATCAGCTCGGCGACATTCTTCACCGGCAGGTTGTTGTTGACGATCAGCAGGTTGGGGACCATCGCGACCATGGTGATCGGCGCCAGATCCTTGGCGGGGTCGTAGCTGAGCTTCTGGTAGAGATACTGGTTGGTCGCCATTCCCACTGAGACGATCAGGAAGGTGTCTCCGGTCGGCTCGGCCTTGGCGACGGCGTCCGTGCCGATATTGCCGCCGGCACCCGGCCGGTTCTCGACCACGATATTGGTGCCCCAGCCCTGGCCGAGCTTGTCGGCCACGAGGCGCGCCAGCAGGTCGGTCGCGCCCGCCGGCGGAAACGGCACCACGAGCTTGAGGACGCGCCCCTGTGGCCATGGCTGCTGGCCGAAGCTGATGGAGGGGGCCGCGAGCAGGGCGCTGGTGCCGGCGAGAAGCGCGCGGCGGTCGATCTTCACGGTCATCGATGTCCTCCCGGAGCGGCGCTCTGCGTCGCCATCGCGCAAGGCTGCAATTCGCCGCGGCGCTTGTCCAGCCGTCGCGCTTGACCGGCATGGACGGTCGCGGCGATTCTCCCGCCATGCGCAACCTCTCCCGAATCGCAGGCTCTCTCGCCGCGCTTGCCCTCCTATCGACGGCGGCATTTGCCCAATCGACTGCGGATCAGGAAGCGAAGACCCGCGCCGCCAATATCGCGGCCTGGCCCGATGCCGCCCGCTCGCTTTTCGGCCAGAAGACCGAGCCGGCGAGCATGCAGGCGCGCGCCATCGGCTCCTATGCACGCGGCTGCCTGGCCGGCGCCGAGGCGCTGCCGGTCGACGGGCCGAGCTGGCAGGTCATGCGGCTCAACCGCAACCGCAACTGGGGCCATCCCGCCCTGATCGACTATCTGGAGAAGCTCGCCCGCGACGTGCCGCGCATCACCGGCTGGCCGGGCCTGCTTGTCGGCGATATGTCGCAGCCGCGCGGTGGGCCGATGCTGACCGGCCATGCCTCGCACCAGATCGGGCTCGATGCCGATGTCTGGCTGACGCCGATGCCGCGCGGCCGGCTCGATCGCGAGCAGCGCGAGAACATGTCGGCGGTCAACATGGCGCGCTCCGACTGGCGCGATGTCGATCCCCGCAACTGGACTCCGGCGCACACGAGGTTGATCCGCACCGTCGCGGCCGAGCCGAAGGTCGAGCGCATCTTCGTCAACCCGGCGCTCAAGGTCGCGCTCTGCCGCGAGGCCGGCGCCGACAAGAGCTGGCTGGACAAGGTGCGGCCGATCTGGGGCCACAACTACCATTTCCACATTCGGCTGGCCTGTCCGGCCGGGATGGCGAGCTGCCAGGGTCAGGAACCGCCGAATTTCGGCGATGGCTGTGGGGCGGAGCTCAGCGGCTGGGTCGAGCGCCAACATCAGGCGATCTTCAACCCGCCGAAGCCCAAGCCCGGACCGAAGCCCAAGCCGAAGCCGCCGATGTCGCTCGATGCCCTGCCGCCGGAATGCCGGCAGGTGCTGGTCTCGCGCTGAGCTTCGGCCTCGATTGCCGTCATGCTCGGGCTTGACCCGAGCATCTCATGACCAGCGGTCGACGAACCTTTTTCGGCCAGAGATTCTCGGGTCTGCGCTTCGCTCCACCCGAGAATGACGAGTCCAGTTATTTCAGCGCCGCGGTGGCACGCGCGCGGAGCTGTAGGCGAAGGGGTCGTTCTGCGGGTTGATCGGCAGCGCCTCCTCCGAGCCCTGCTGGTCCATGACGCCCGAGCCGCCGCCATCGCCGAAGGCGGCCTCTTCCTCCGAGGGCTCGACCGCGCCCGGCAGGGTGAGCGGCCCGCGCCGCTCGCTCGGCAAGGGCTGCGGCTGGAAGCGCCCCTGCTGCTGGCGCGCGTCGTATTGCTCCAGGAATCGCTGCTGCGCCTCGAGGTTGTGGTCCTGGCCGCGCCCGTTATTCGCGACCGGATAGCCGCCCTGCAAGGCACCGGGCGGGCGCAGGCCGCCGCTCGGCTGGCGCAGCATCGGCTCGCCGGCATAGGCTGTGGCGGCCTGGGTGCCGCCGCGCTGAGATTGAGGCACGGGGGCGCTCTGCGCGGAGATGTAGGGGCGCGCCGGGTCCGGTGGCGGCAGGTTGTAGTTCGGCGTGTATTTGATGATCGGCTTGCAGATATGCCGGCCCTTGGAGTGCCGGGCGAGGTCGATATGGAAATGGTCATAGTGCATCGGATCGGCGCCCGGGCCGAGCACCGTGCCGAAATAGGTGCAGGCGCCGACGAAGATCTCGCGCAGGAAGTTCTGCTCCTCGGGCGAGCCGCGCCAGCCCTCCTTGACCGTGACGATGCGGTTGTCGTTCAGCCGGAAGGAGAACACGTCGACGGCATTGCCGAACGCGTGCTCGGAGGTGCGCGAGGTTCCCGTGCCGTTATTCATCGCCCGGCAGGAATAGGAGCCGGACCGGATCTCGATCACCTGCGCACCGAGGATGTTCATCGCGGCGGGCTGCACGACCTCGGCGAACCACTGGTCGGTAGTCGCCACGACCGGGCAGGCCAGCAGGGCAGCGCTCGTCAGGCTGACGCTGCCGTTCTGCAGGGCCGTGACCTTCAGGGGCTGCTGCATGCCGCAGGTCCCCGGCCCGTCGATCGGCTTGCCGCGCAGGCTGACATAGGAGGAGATCTGCACCTGGCGGGAGGCCATGCAGGCCGCTTCCGCCTGGTCGCGCCAGGCGGCCCGCTGGGGCTTCTGGAACTTGCCGCAGCCCGCCAGGCCGGTTGCGCCGACGATGCCGAGTGCGATGAGGGCGAGATGTGCGCGTCGCATGACCCATCAAATGCGAAGCGCTTGGTGAATGGTTTCTCAACCGACTGCGCCCCGGCCGCCACAGGCGCATTAACTTTGCCGCCGTGGTGAATCGGGGCTTAATGCGCCGGTCCGGGTCTTGACCGGTGCCGATTTCGACGGCCGAAGCCGCCGTCGGGATGTTGGCAAGATCAGCGTGGGGCGCCTTGGGTCTAACCATGGCGGAGCTGTGGCGAAGCGCGGGACAGTGCTCGCGACGAAATCGCGCAGTCAGAAATATCCCCAAATCTAATCAATGATTTAACCGATAATTAAGGGTGATGTAGCCTCCGCCGCCGGCCCGCCATGGTGCCGCCCCCTTGCGGCCTTCGTCAGTTCTGCTAGCCTTCACGACAGGTCAATGACACAGGAGGGTGTGATGAGTGTCACGCTACGTCTCGACCGATTGATCATGGGTGCGGCCTTCGTTTTCATGATGGCGATCGTTCTGGGAGCGTTCTGACAACCGGTCAGGCTCGAAGTCGCTAGGACCACAAGAGCAATAAAAGCAACGCCGCCGGGTAATGTCCCGGCGGCGTTTTGTTTTGCCGTGAGGTCTCAGGCGGACGTGCTCAGCTTTCCGGGCAGGCGGTTTCCGTCACTTCCCAGGACATCATGTTGACCACCCGCCCGCAGGTCGCGACCTTGCGCCCCTGCGTGGTCCGGATGCAGGACTTGGAGCCTTCGGCGATCTTGCGGCCGTCGTTCCAGCAGAAGCAGAGTGGCTCCGGGGCCTGGGCGAGGCGCGGCTTGTCCAGCGCGATGGCCGGCTCGCTGGCAGCGGCCGCTTCGCTGAGCAGGAACAGGACAGCGAGTGCGAGCATGCAGCTCAGCACGCGATGTCGGCGAGGCCTCGGTCCGGATCCGGTCACGGCGCTCTCCCGGCGCCCCGCATGGCGAGACGGTCCCTCAGCTTACCATATCGGTCCAATCGCAACGAATAATTATGCACTGAATTGAAATAGTAAGGCATTTCAGTCTGTTAGCCGGATGGGGCCTTGCGCGGAATGCAGGCTCTCTCCATATTGGTCGGCGGTGAGCCCATTGGGGGGCTCCGGGAGGAACAATGTCTCTGATTTCGCTCGCCCGTCGTGGACGTGCCGTCGCCCTGGTCACCGGGGCCCTGTTGCTCGTGCCGCTCGTTGCCGAAGCCCGTCCGGGCGGCGGCCGCAGCTCGGGCAGCCGTGGGTCGTTCACCAATAGCGCGCCGCCGTCGACCAACACGACACCGGGCGGCGCCCAGACTTTCCAGCGCTCGGCTCCGTCCTCGCCGGCTTCGCCGTCCATGGCTGGCCCCTCGGCCGCCGGCGCGGCTGCGGCGCAGGCTGCCCGGCCGTCCTTCGCCCGCAACATGATGATGGGCATCGGCGCCGGCCTGCTCGGCGCGGGTCTGTTCGGCATGCTCTCGGGCTCCGGCTTCTTTAGCGGCCTGGCCTCGCTTGCCGGCATGCTCGGCTTCGTTTTGCAGCTCGCATTGATCGCCGGTATCGTGGTGCTCGCCATCCGCTTCTTCCGCCGCCGTTCCGAGCCACAGCTCGCCGGCGCGGGCGCACCTTATGCCCGCCAGGGCTATGATGCGCCGCAGCCGCAGCCTGCCGCTTCCGCCATGGGCGGCTTCGGTGGCGGTGCCGCTGCTGCCGCCGCGCAGCCCCAGCCGATCGAGCTTTCGGGCGAGGATTTCAACGCGTTCGAGCGCCTGCTCGGCGAGATCAACACCGCCTACTCGAGCGAGGACGAGGCTGGCCTGCGCCAGCGGACGACGCCCGAGATGTTCGGCTATTTCGACGAGGATCTGAGCGACAACGCCCGCCGCGGCGTCGCCGATCGCGTCTCCGACGTCAAGCTGCTGCAGGGCGACCTGTCTCAGGCCTGGAAGGAAGGGGATACCGATTACGCGACGGTTGCGATGCGCTTCAGCCTGATCAACGCGGTCTATGATCGCAAGTCCGGCAAGATCGTCGACGGCAGCGCCACGCAGGCCCAGGAGGTCCGCGAGTACTGGACCTTCCTGCGCGAGCGCGGCGGCGCCTGGAAGCTCTCGGGCATCCAGCAGACGGCCTGAGCGTCAGCGACGTGAGAGAATGAGAAACGGCCGGGGCGACCCGGCCGTTTTGCTTTGCCCGGCTTTCGGGTGTTCCGCTGGCGAAGCCCGGCCTATTGCGCTACTGGCGAAGGTGCCTGCCTTCGCAGAGCCAGACCGGAGCCCGCCTTCCATGAGTGATATGCGTCTCGTCGTCGTCGGTGCTGCCGGGCGGATGGGCCGGATGCTGATCCGCGCCATCGATCAGGCCGAGGGCTGTACGCTCGTGGCCGCGATCGAGCGCTCCGGCTCCGCCGCGCTCGGCGATGACGCCGGCATCCTCGCCGGCCTGCCGATGTCGAGCGTCAAGGTGACGAGTGATGCCGCCGCTGCCTTCGCCGCCGCCGACGGCGTCCTCGATTTCACCGCGCCGGAGGCGACAGTCGCTTTCGCGAAGCTCGCCGCTGATGCCGGTATCCTGCATGTCGTCGGCACGACCGGGCTTGAGCCCAAGCACCTGGCCGAGCTGGCCGAAGCGGCCAGGCGCACGCCGATCGTCCGCTCCGGCAATATGAGCCTTGGCGTCAACCTGCTGGCGGCTTTGGTGCGCAAGGTGGCCGCGACGCTCGGCTCCGACTGGGATATCGAGATCGTCGAGATGCATCATCGCATGAAGGTCGATGCGCCCTCCGGCACGGCAGTCCTGCTCGGCGAGGCGGCGGCCGAGGGGCGCACCGTCGATCTCGCGCAGCAGCGCGTCGCTGGCCGCGACGGCATCACCGGTGCGCGCGAGGCCGGCACGATCGGCTTCGCGGCGCTGCGCGGGGGCACGGTCGTCGGCGACCACAAGGTGATCTTCGCCGGCAGCGGCGAGCGGCTCGAGCTCGCCCATGTCGCGGAGGATCGCAGCCTCTTCGCGCAAGGCGCGGTCAAGGCCGCGCTCTGGGGCAGGGGGCGCAAGCCCGGCCTCTATTCCATGGCCGACGTGCTCGGCCTCGACGCGCTCTGACCATGACCCGCGTCACCGTCGCGCCGGGCGTCGTCCACTGGCCGGGCCGGCTAGCGCCGGAGGAGCAGGCGGCGCTGGTGGCGGAGCTCAGGGCAGTGGCGCGCAAGGCGCCGTTCTTCCAGCCGCGCATGCCCAAGACTGGCACGCCCTTCTCGGTCCGCATGACCAATTGCGGCTCGCTCGGCTGGGTCTCTGACATCAATGGCTATCGCTACCAGCCGGATCATCCCGAGACCGGCGAGCCTTGGCCGATCATGCCGGCGCCGCTTCTCGATCTCTGGCGGGAGCTGGCGGGCTATCCGCATCCGCCCGAGGCCTGCCTCGTCAATTTCTACGCCGCCGGCGCCAAGATGGGCCTGCATCAGGACCGCGACGAGCAGGATTTCGATGCGCCTGTCCTGTCGGTCTCGCTCGGCGATGCCGCGCTCTTCCGCATCGGCGGCACGACGCGCGGCGGCAAGACGACCTCGCTCAAGCTCGCTTCCGGCGATGTGCTGCTCTTCGGCGGCGAGGCGCGGCTGGCCTATCACGGCATCGACCGCATCCTGACGGGATCCTCGACGTTGCTGCCGGAGGGCGGGCGGATCAACCTGACCTTGCGGCGGGTAACGAAGCCGAAATAGACTTCGTCCGGGCAGGCGCACCCTTTGTCATTCCGGGGCGCGTCGCAGGCGCGAACCCGGAACCCACGACTGGGTGGACCGCTCGTTGTCCGGCATCGAATGTCTCACCCGGTCGTGGGTTCCGGGTTCTTCGCTTCGCGAAGCCCCGGAATGACAAGGGTGGATCGTACCGCTTAATCAGGCGTCTTGCGCGGCAGGCTGGGGAAGGACCAGCCGAACAGGAGCGAGCCCGCCCGCAGGCCGAAGCCGGCCGCGAGGCCCCCGAGCATGACGACTGGAGCGGACAGGCCAAGACCGACGAGCAAAGCGGTCATGGCCGCTCCCGCCGTTGCAGCGGTGACGTAGAAGTCGCGGCTCCACAGCACTATCGGCCGGTCGCCGGCGAGGATGTCGCGCAGGATGCCGCCGAAGGTCGCGGTCATCGCGCCGAGCGCGACGGCCGAGAGCACGGGCGCCGCGGCGTCGAGTCCCTTGAGCGTGCCGACGACGGCGAAGAGCGACAGGCCCGCGGCATCGGCCCAGATCAGCAGCTTGCGGCCGGCCCAGCCTTCGAGGACGCCGGGCCTCACATAGGCGAGGGCCCAGGCACCGAGCGCGACCACGGTGCAGGCGATGACATCGCTGGGATCGCGCACCCAGAAGATGCCGCGCCCGAGCAGGATGTCGCGCAAGGTTCCGCCGCCGACGCCGGTGACGGTCGCCAGCAGGATGAAGCCGAACGGGTCCATGCCCTTGCGGGCGGCGACGAGGGCGCCGGTCAGCGCGAAGATGGCGACGCCGGCGACCTCGAACACGGCGTCAGTGCTGGGTCGGTTCGCCGGCCGGCGCTTCCGGAGCCTTGGGCGCGCCGGCGGAGACGCCGACGAGCGCCGGGCGCAGGACGCGCTCGCCGATCTTGTAGCCGATCTGCACGACCTTCGAGACCAATCCCTTCGCGATCGTGGCGTCGGGCGCCTCGAACATCGCCTGGTGCAGGTTGGGGTCGAATTTCTCGCCCTGTGGGTCGATCTGGCGCACGCCGTGGCGCTCCAGCGTCTTGAGCAATTCGCGTTCAGTCAGTTCGACGCCTTCATGCAGCGCCTTCGCCGCAGCATCGGCTGCCTTCATCGCATCGGCCGGCAGGCTTTCCAGCGCCCGGCGCAGGTTGTCGGAGGAGCCGAGCATGTCGCGCGCGAAGCTGGTCACTGCATAGGCCTTGGCATCGGCGATCTCGCGCTCGGTGCGGCGGCGCAGGTTCTCCATCTCGGCGAGCGTGCGCAGCAGTTTGTCCTTGAGGTCGTCGCGCTCGGCCTGGAGCTTGGCGAGCTGCGCCGCGAGGCCTGCCTCGGCGGCGGCCGCCTGCTCGGGCGCGTCCGCGCCGACGTCGAGGTTGGGGTCTTCCGTCGCAGGGTTCTGCGTCATTTTATCGTCACGTCCCTTTCTCAGCATTTTCGAGCGAAGTGGATACCGGTTCGCGTGAAGAAAATGCGGCAAATCAAGACTAGGCTGCGCCGCCCCTCGTGGGGCTGGCACCGATCTGATCGGGGTCACAGCCGCGTTCGTGCCGGATATCGGCCTTATGGTCGTTTAAATCAAGCGCGGGCCGGCACTTTCGCCTTGGCCGGGGCCGGCTTCTCGCCCTCGAACTTGAAGACGTCGATGAGCGCCTTGCGGATCGTCAGTTGCCGGCCGGTCGTCACGATCTTCGCATGGGTCAGGTCGGTGACGTAGAACACGTCGACCGCCTTTTCGCCGAAGGTCGCGATATGGGCCGAGGCGATGTTGAGGTTGAGCTTTCCGATTGCGGTGGTGAGATCGTAGAGCAGCCCCGGCCGGTCGAGGCCGGACACCTCAAGCACCGTGTGCCGGGCCGAAAGCACATTGTCGATCACGACCTCGGGCTCGACCTGGAAGGTCTGGCCGCGCGGCGGCGGAGCACGGCGCTGCGCCACGAGATCGGCGATCTTGATCTCGCCCTTCAGCGCACGCTCGATCGCGGCGGCGATGCGTTCGGCCCGGCGCAATTCGTCGTCGTCCCGGTCGAAGGCGCGCGAGACCGAGATCGTATCGAGCACGAGCCCGTCGCTGGTCGTGAAGATCTGCGCGTCGACGATATTGCCGCCGGCCGCCGCACAGGCGCCGGTGACGATGGCAAGCAGGCGCGGGTGGTCGGGCGCGAGCACGGTGAGCTCGGTCACGCCGCGGAACTTGTCGGTCTCGACGATGGTCGCCGTGGTGCGTCCGGCAGCTTCCGCCTCGCGCAGGAAGCGCGCATGCTTCTCCTGCTCGTCCGGGTCGACCTTGATCCAGTAGGCGGGATAGTGGCGGGCGACATAGGCGTCGCGCTCCTCGGTGCTCCAGTCCGACAGGCGCCGGCGCAGTTCGTCCTGCTTCATCGCGACGCGCGCCTTGCGCTCGACGGCCGAATGCCCGCCGGTGAGGACGAGTTCGGTCTCGTAGTAGAGCGTGCGCAGCAACTGGCCCTTCCAGCCGTTCCAGACGCCGGGCCCGACGGCCTTGATGTCGGCCACGGTGAGAACCAGCAGTAGCTTCAGGCGCTCCAGGGTCTGCACGGTCGCGGCGAAGCTCTCGATCGTCTTGGGGTCGCCGAGATCGCGGCTCTGCGCCACCGTCGACATGTCCAGATGGTGCTCGACCAGCCAGGCGGCGGTCTCGGTCTGCGCGCTGGTCAGGCCGAAGCGCGGCCCGAGCTTGCGGGCGATCCGCGCCCCGGCGATCGAATGGTCTTCTGGCTTGCCCTTGGCGATGTCGTGCAGGAAGAGCGCGACATAGAGCGCCCGCCGGTTGGCGATGGTCGGCATGATCTCGTTGGCGAGCGGGTGCTCGGCCTCCAGCACGCCGGCGTCGATCTCGGCCAGCACGCCCATGGCGCGGATCAGATGCTCGTCCACCGTGTAGTGATGGTACATGTTGAACTGCATCATCGCGACGACGCGGCCGAAATCCGGGACGAAGCGGCCGAGCAAGCCGGATTCGTTCATCCGCCTGAGCACGACCTCGGGCGAGCGCCGGCCGGTCAGGATCTCCAGGAAGATGCGGTTGGCTTCCGGCTCGTTGCGCAGGCCGGGCGTGACCAGCCGGAGCGACTGTGTCACCAGCCGGCTGGCATCGGGGTGGATCGCGAGATCCTCGCGGCTGGCGATGGCATAGAGGCGGAGCAGGTTGACCGGATCGCGCTCGAAGGCGCTGTCGTCGACGACATCGAGGCGCTGGCTCGTCAGCTTGAAATCGGCATGGCCGAGCGAACGCTCGCGCTTGCGCTTGGCGAAGGTGCCGAGCAGCTTCGACAGGCTGGCGCGCGGCTTCTGCTGGCGGGCTTCCAGCGCGGCGCAGACGATGGCGGTGAGATCGCCGACATCCTTGGCGATCAGGAAGTAGGCTTTCATGAAGCGCTCGACCGGCGCCTGGCCGCGGCGTCCGGCATAGCCGATTTGCGCCGCGACCTGCCGCTGCAGATCGAAGGACAAACGCTCCTCCGCCCGGCCCGTGATGAAATGCAGCCAGCAGCGCACGCGCCAGAGGAATTCCTCGGAGCGCTGGAACATCTGCAGTTCCTGCTGGTCGAACAACCCGGCCTCGACCAGTTCGCGCACGTCATGGACCCGGTAGGCGTATTTGGCGATCCAGAACAGCGTGTTGAGGTCGCGTAAGCCGCCCTTGCCGTCTTTGACATTCGGCTCGACCAGATAGCGCGAGGCGCCGGCCCGCTGCACCCTGAGCTCGCGCTCGGCGAGCTTGGCCTCGGTGAAGGCCTGGGCCGTGCCTTCGACCACCTCCGCATCGAAGCGGCGGACCATCTCGTCGAAGAGCGCGCGATCGCCGACCAGGAAGCGCGCTTCCAGTAAGGCCGTGCGGATCGTCATGTCGGCGCGCGCCTCGCGCACGCAATCGTCGATCGAGCGGACGGAGTGGCCGGTCTTCAGCTTCAGGTCCCAGAGCGGGTAGAGCATGGATTCGACTACGCTCTCGCCCCAGGCCGTCTGCTTGTGCGGGAACAGGAAGAGCAGGTCGACATCCGAGCCCGGCGCCAGCGTGCCGCGCCCGTACCCGCCGACGGCGACAACCGCGATCCGCTCGGATTGCGAGGGATTGTCGGCCGGATAGAAATAGGTCGTCGCGGCGCTGTGCAGCCCGCGCACAACGGCGTCCATCACCGCCGAGAGCCGATGCGCGCAGGCGAGCCCGCCGCGCGGCCCCGACAGGATGGTCCGGGCCGAGGCATGGCCCTCGTCCAGCAACTGCCGGAGCCCGGCGATCAGGGCCTGCCGCATCTGGGCCTTGTCGCGGCGGTTGATCGTCTCGAACAGCCGCGCGATCCCGACCTCGGGGCCATGCAGCATCTCGGCGAGCGACAGGGCGGGCATGGCGGGAGGCGTGGTCACGAAGGCTCCGGTTCGGCGAGCATCGCCTTTCGTAACATGGGTAGGGGTGCAGGGAGAGCGTAAAATTAAACGTTATTCAATGTGAGATTTTGGCAAAAAACGCTACTGAATGTATTGTTTGACAAAAAGAACAATCGGACCTTAAGGTCGGATACGCGCCGATTTGAGCCTCAGCTTGCGGGCGCGAAACAAATGCAGCTAAAGCGCGGGACGACGGGACGGCCGATGCCGTTGGCGCTCCTTCCGCTTTGTCTATGGATGGAGCCAGCGATGTCGGCAGTTCTTCACGATTTCTCCCGCCCTTCCGAGCATGCCCTGCCGCGCCCCCATGCTGGCGAGATTGTCGCCCTGCTCGGTCCGTCCGAGGTACGGAAGGCGGCGCTGCGAGCCTTTGCCGGCCTGAAGGACGATGAGGGGGCGATACCGACGGCCGAGATCGGCCTGCTCTGCGCCCGGCCGCGCTTCTTCCCTTGGCTCGATCTCTCTGAGAACTGGCTTTCGTCCTGCCGAAGGCGACGCCGTTCGAGCGCGAGGGCCTGATCGCCAATGCGCTGGTTCGTCTTGGTCTCGCCGGGCGGGCGACCCAGCGGCCGGCCGAGCTCTCGCCGGAAGGATTGCTGCGCCTCGCCATCGCCCGCCTCCTGCTGGTCAGGCCGCGGCTGCTGCTGATCGATGAGCCTTTTGCCGCGCTCGATGCCGAGGTTCGCGCGCGGCTCGCCGCCTTCCTGCCGGAACTCTGCACGCTGGCGCGCCCCGCCGTCGTCGTCGCCACCGGCTCGGTCGAGGAGGCGCTGTACCTGGCCGATCGCGTCCTCGTCCTGCCGCGAGAGCCGGGGCCGGCCGCCTTCAGCCTCGACAACCTGCTGGCGCGTCCGCGCGAGGAGGGCTCCGTCGGCTTCGTCACCTTGCGCCGCGAACTGCGTCGGGCGCTCGAAAAGGAAGACCGGCATACCGTGCCGGAGGTGGAGGCGGCGGCCTGAAATGGCTACAAGCCAGCGGGCCGCTTCAGGAGGATCACGATCATGGACGTCACTGCCCTGCGCGCCTTGCAGGCTCCCCTCAAGGACGAGTACCGCACCAACCCCGATGCGGCGGTCATCACGCTGAAGGCCCATGGCGAGCTCGATGACCAGAACATCGCCTGCAAGGTCGAGACCGGCCGCGCCATCGCGCTCGCCGGCTTGCATCCGGCCACGGGCGGCTCGGGCGCCGAGCTCTGCTCCGGCGACATGCTGCTGGAGGCGCTGGTCGCCTGCGCAGGCGTGACGCTCAAGGCGGTCGCGACCGCGCTCGAAATCGAGTTGAAGAAGGGTGTGGTCCGCGCCGAGGGCGATCTCGATTTCCGCGGCACGCTCGGCGTCGCCAAGGATGCCCCCGTCGGCTTCAAGGCGATCCGCCTCTTCTTCGACGTCGAGACCGATGCGCCGCAGGAGAAGCTCGACGCGCTGCTCAAGCTCACCGAGCGCTACTGCGTCGTCTTCCAGACGATCTCGGGTGGTACCTCCTGCACATCGATGCTCGCTCGCGTTTCAATCTAAGATATTGAGGCACCACGCTCTGAGACCAGTCAGCCGGACGTGGTCGGTCAGTAACCTGAAACCGAAAGAAGGGCGGTTGTCGCTACGGCATGGCTGAGGCAGTTTAGGCCCTGTCATGCAAATCCTTCTTGTCGACGACCATGCCCTTATTCGCGACGCACTTCGCGCCATCCTGGCCGAGATCGTGGCGGATGTCGTCATCGACGAGGCGGACTCCGCCCGCAAGGCTATGGAACTCGCCGAAAGCAATCCCCAGAAGCAGCTCGTCATCCTTGACCTCGGCTTGCCGGACGGCGACGGCCTCGATCTGCTGAAGACAATCCGCGCGCGTCTCCCGGCGACGGCTGTGGTCGTCCTGTCGAGCAGCACGGAATCCGATGTGATGGCCGCGGCGCTCGATGCCGGCGCCGTCGGGTTCATTCCGAAATCGGCGCCCCGCTCGGTCATGGTCGGTGCGCTCGGCCTCGTTCTGGCTGGCGGTATCTATATCCCACCGGAAGCCTGGCCGTCCCGGCCGAAGGATGCGCCCGCGGCAGCGCCGGAGCGGCCTCCGACGCCGGCCGAGCTCGGCCTCACGGAGAGGCAACTCGATGTCCTGGCGTTGCTGATGCGTGGCCGCAGCAACAAGGCGATCGCCCGCACGCTCTCGATCGCCGAGGTCACGGTGAAACATCATGTCACCGCGCTGATGCGGGCGCTTCAGGTCAGCAACCGCACCGAAGCGGCGCTCGCGATAGCCCGCTACGGTTGGCAATTGCCGGATATCGCCTGAGCATGCCGTCTCTTGTCACGACCCGGCCATTGCCTTTGTGATGGCGGCGCGCAGGGCGATCGGCGACACAGGTTTGCGCAGCACGTCGACGGCAGCGCCGGCTTTACGCGGCAGCAGAGCTTCCGGCTGCCCGCTGACCACGATGACCCGCAAATCAGGCCGCAGGTTCCGCATCGCCTTAATGGCCGCGATCCCGGCGCCCGTGGCGACATCGCCGTGATCAGTGATGAGGAGGTCGATGGGTGTGCCGTCCAGTTCTGCCGGCGATGCTGCGTTCCAAACCTCGAAGCCCCATGACCGGAGCAGGACAGCGGTCGCATTCCGCGCGGCCGGATTGTCGCCGAGCACGGCGGCATGACGCCCCTGACCGAAGAAGGCATGGCGCTGGAGATCGGCCATCGGCAACGGCTCTGTGACCGGCGGAACGACGGGCACCTGTATCGCGAAGGTAGAGCCTCGGCCTGGCATCGAATCCAGGCTGACCGGATGGTTCAGCAGGCGCGCGAAGCTTGCGACGATGAAGAGTCCGAGCCCCAGTCCGCGCTCGCCGCTCTGGCCGGGTGTCGACGCCCGGAAAAACTCTCCGAAGATGTCGGATTGCATCTCTGCGGGGATACCCGGGCCGGTATCCGTGACCGCGATCATCAATAGGCCGCCACGATCGCTGCAGGAAAGCGTGACGCTGCCATTGTTCGTGTAGCGGATCGCGTTCGCCAGCAGGTTCTGCAGGATGCGCTGCAGGAGCAAAGCGTCGCTTTCGATCCAGAGCCCGCTGCTGTCGATTTCCAGCTCCAGGCCCTTGGCCGCGGCTGCCGGCGCGAAGAGCACGCGCAGGGCATCGCAGAGCGGGGCGATAGGAAAGCGGGACAAGGCGGGCCTGATCGCGTCGGCTTCGATCTTCGACGTATCCAGGATCGCGTCGAACATGCCGTTGAGGCTCCCGACAGCTTCGACGAGCTTGTCGTTGAGGCGCGCGCGCCGCTCCTTGGTGGGGTTCGCGTGCAGCTCGTCGACGAAGAGGCTCAGGGCGTGCAACGGCTGGCGCAGGTCGTGGCTGGCGCTGGCCAGGAACCGAGACTTGGCCTGATTGGCGCGTGCCAGTTCCTGTGTCCGCTGCGCGACTTTCTCTTCGAGCGTCGCCCGCTCGGCTTGGAGACTGCTGGCCATCTCGTTGAAGCGCTCGCCGAGTTCGGCGAACTCGTTGGAGCCGGCGATCGCGATCCGATGATCGAGCGCTCCCGCGCCGATCCGAGCCGCGCCGGCCGTCAGCGTCTCGATCGGCCGGATCATGTGCCGCGCGATCAATACGCCGCAGACGACCGCCGCCACGAGCCCGCCCAGCAAGGCGATGAGCGACAGGCGGATGGAGGCATATACGGGTGACAGCACCTCGGCCCGCGGCAGTTCGGTGACGACGTTCCAGCCGAGCGACGGCAAACGGGTATGCGCCGACAGGATCTTCTGCCCGTCGAGATCGCGGCCGGCGACGAGTGATTCCCTCTCGCCTGGGGACGCCGCGGTCAGCGCAGCCCGGACCTGCGGCAGGGCCGAGACGTCGGCTCGCCGCAGGACCAGGCTGATATCGGGATGCGAGATCAGGCGCCCCGCATCGTCTACCAGCAGCATGCGACCGGCCTCGCCGATGCGGCTTGCCGCGACGATGTCCCAGATCAGCTTGAGATTGACGTCCGCGACCACGCTGCCCTGGCGGGTGGAGGAGCTGCCGAGATGGATGGTGACATAGGGCTCCGAGCCGTCCTGAAAATAGACGGGGCCGACATGGCGCCCCTGTTGCCGCGCGGCCAGATAGGCATCCGTCCGGCCGAAATCCGCGCCCGAGGCCGCGACGTCCGGCCCTAAACGGGATACGCGCAACTGCTCCCGGCCTTGCGGATCAAGCAGGCGCAGCGTGCTCACCGGCGCCAGCGCCCGCAGGGTTCGCAGCGCATCGATCCGCCGATCATCCTCATTCGTGCTCGACCAGGACGGCGCGATCAGCCAGCGCAGATGCGCTTCGAGCTCGTCGACGAAACGCAGGATGCGTTCGGCCGCCGTCGCGGCCTGCAGCTGATGCAGCGCGGTCACTGTCCTCATCTGCGCGCCGAGGATGAGCCAGAGGCTCATGCCGCCGGCGCAGACCAGCACGAGCGCGGCAATGCCCGCGATCGCTGCCGCGACCTTGATCGACAATCGGCGCCCCAGCCTCCGGATAAAATGTCCGGGATGAGCGAAGCTGCGCCGATCGGCTGGCTTCACTCGATCACCTCGTCAGCACGAGCCAGAATCGCGCGCGAAAAGGCCAGGTTGAAGGAGCGGGCCGCCGTCTGGTTCAGGATGAGTTCGAACTGCGTCGGGCGCTCCACCGGCAGGTCGCCCGGCTTGGCGCCGGCGAGGATACGCGCCACGAAAAACGCGACGCGACGGTAGATCAGTGACAATCGTGGGCCGTAGGTACAGAGCGCGCCGGCCTGGGCGAAGACCGGCCAGCCGGAGATGACGGGGATGCGTTCCTCGTTCGCGACCGTCATGATCGCCTTGCGATGCGCGATGGCGAAGCCGTCGGGCAAGAGCGAGATCGCGTCCGGCCGAAGACGGGCGAGATCGGCCCGCGCCGCCAGCACCGCATCGCTGTTCGGCGTGGCGATAAAATCGATCGCGATCCCGAGGCGATGCCCGGCTTCTTCGGAGGAGGCGCGCTCGATATCCGAACCCGCGTGACGCGGGTTGCCGAGCACGGCGACGCGATTCAGTTTCGGGATGATCTCCTTCAGCAGTTCCAGCCGCTTCCCGAGCAGTTCGAAAGCCATGAAGGTGACGCCGGTGCAATTGCCGGAAGGCTGGGAGAGGCTTTTAGCGAAGCCTGCGGCGATGGGATCGGCGCTCGTGACGAAAATGATCGGGACGGGTAATCCCAGCTTGAGCACGTCCGGGATCGCCGCGCCCTGCACGATCAGGAGCTCGACGCCGCTCTCGACGAGCTCTCGCGCCAATGCGGGAACACGCTCCATCCTGTCGTCGCCGTAGCGATAGAGGATTTCGATGCTTTCCCCGGGGATGAGCTTCTGCTCCACGAGCCCCTCGCGCAGTGCGTCGAGATAGGGCGAGAGGCTTGCCGCCAGCTGGGCCGTCAGCCAGCCGATGCGTCTGATCCGGCCTGGCGTCGCCGCGAGGCTGCGAGAGGCAGCTGCACAAGCTGTCATGACCAAAAGCTCGCGTCGATTGCGCATGTCGGCCTCCCCCAAGGACAACAAGAATGCCGTAGCGGAAGGCGAATGCCTAGCGGCTGATACCGAAGTGCCGGCACCCGCGCCGCTGCGTCGGTTTGGGAAATTATCCTGTAAAGACAAAGTTTTGCTTGTCAGCCCGCGCTCCCGCGAGGAGTTCGCCGGTGGCACCTGCGGATAATGTTGCGGCCCGATGACGGCGCCTATCGTCCTGGCGATCGGGGTCATCTGCTCCAGCAAGCGAGGACGACATCATGAAAATCGGGATCGCAGGCGCTCTCGTCGCAAGCCTCTGGACCGCGATACCGGCCGCCCAGGGGCAGACGCTGGTCAAGGTCGGCATCACGCCAGCCGGCCAGCCCGCATCCGGCCTGAACCAGGAGACCAAGGCGCCAGAGGGTTTCGCCGTCGAGATCATGCAGACGGTCAGCGCCGATGCCGGCCTCAGCCTGCAGTTCCAGGCGATGCCCTTCGGCGAATTGCAGCAAGCGCTGATCGAGCGGCGGATCGACGCCATTGCGGGGTCTTTCGGCATCACGCCCGAGCGCCAGAAGGTCGTCGACTTCACCCATCCCTATGGCAGCTATCGCGACGTCCTGATCGTGAAGGCGTCGAACACCGCTGCCTTCAAATCGGTAGCAGACCTCAAGGGGATGAAGATCGCGACATCGCGCGGCAGCTCCTATGTCAAGCCGCTTGAGGATGCTGGCGCCGACATCTCGCTTTCGGCCACGCCGCCGGAATCGATTGCCAAGCTCCAGGCCGGCAGCGTCGAGGGGATCATCGATAACGGCTTGCAGGCCAATTTCCTGCTGCGGACGAGCGGGAACACAGGACTGCGGACGGTCGCGAGCTATCAGCCCATCCTCGTCGGTCAACTCGCCTTTGCGGTGCGCAAGGGTGATGCCGACCTGCTGATGAAGATCGACCGCTCGCTGTCCAAGCTGGAGGCGGCCGGCACCGTCGCTGCGATCAAGACGAAATGGGGCCTCGACTGATCTCGAGGCGTCCAATCCGACCTCCGAACCCGCACCCCCAAGCGCCGAACGGCGCCTGCCGGAGCCTGTCCCATGAAGATGACTTCGTTGCTCGCATTCACCGTGCTTTGCCTGCCGGCAGCGGCTCATGCGCAAGCGCCTCAAGTGGAAAAGAACGTCTCGATGGCGATGGCGCAGGCCATCATCGTCGGTGCCGTCGAGGAATGCGCCAAGACCTCGTTCCGGGTCTCCGTGGTCGTCGTCGACAAGGCGGGGCAACCCGCTGCGGCGCTGCGCGGCGACGGCACCGCGCCGCACACCATCGAATTCGCCCGCATGAAGGCCTACACGGCCCGGACCCGCAACCAGACCTCGCTGGAGTTCGCCGCGTCGACCGCCAGCGGCGACGCTGCTGCGCTGCGCCAGATTCCGGGCGTCATCGCGATTGGCGGTGGCGTGCCGATCAAGGTCGGCACCGAGACGATCGGCGCCGTCGGGGTCTCCGGCGCGCCTGGTGGCGACAAGGACGAAATCTGCGCCAAGGCGGGGATCGCCAGGGTCACGGCGGCGCTCAACTGATCCGGATTCCCGCCACGGCCGACCGATGCTGCCGCGCGGCGAGCAAGCGGCCGGCCCTTTCGACGTCAGCGCCCACAACCGACAAGAAGGACAGCGACCATGGTCTCCTCATCGAACGCGCGCAACTCCCTCGGCCGTTCCGGAAAGGCCTGCGGCATCGCGGCATGCCTGCTCGGTCTCCTGTCGGCGCCGGGCCTCTCCTTCGCACAGGGCGCCCAGGACGTCTGCCCCAGGGGATATTCGATCTTCCAGACGGTCTGCTTGAACGAAGCGACGGGCGATGTGGTCAATCAATCCCGCAGGAGCGAGGCCGGAGGAATTCCATCGCCGGTGTCCAATCCTGACAAGGCGCCAGCTCCGGCCAAATCAGGCGGCTGAGCATCGGTCTGGCACAGCAGGTTCAGGAGGTGTGTCATGTCAGGCCGACGGCTTCTCGGCGTGGTCTTTGTCTCGCTGATGTCGGGCCTGTCCGGCTCGGTCCCGGCTCTTGCTGGTAGCACGGCGGCAAAGGCCTGCGCCTCGCATGATCTCGTCGTCTTCAACCTGATCGAAAGGCATGGGGAGGATCAGGGGCTTCCGGCAGAAATCGTCGCCGATGCCGCGATGAAGCTCCTCGATGCGCGGGTCGCGTGTCGCGACGGGCGGGAGGCAGAGGCGATTGCAATCTACGCCGGTCTCAGCGCGAGGCTGGCTGCCGCCGCCGGCCGCCGTTGAGCTTCCTCTTTCTCACACAAGGAGGCTACGATGACAGCGGCTGAACTGGCGGCCACTGCATTTGCGCTGTGCAATGCCGTTCGCGCTCTCGCCTATCTGCCGCAGATCCTGCGCATCATCCAGGATCCGGACGGAGCGCGGGCGATTTCATGTGCGACCTGGAGCCTGTTCGCGATCTCGCACCTGACCACTGTCGCGTACGCGCTCCTGGCCGCTCACGATTGGACGATGGCGGCGGTCTTTGGAGTCAATGCTCTCGCCTGCGCCACGATCATCGGCCTGACCTTGTACAAGCGGAGGCGGGAGCAAAGGCGGTCAGGCGTCGAGATCGTTATCGGCGAAGCGGCTGGGCGCTCTTCAACAAGCAGGAAGGGCTCGCAGGATGGAAGGCTCGGGCAGCTCGCTCAGCCACGCCCTGCGGCTACGCGATTCTGACGATGACGTTGCCAATCGTTCCGCGCTCGACCGCTTCATGTGCGGCAGCGGTTTCGCTGATCGGAAATGTCGGTCCGATACGGGCAACGGCCTCACCTTGAGCAAGAGCGCGCGTGACGCCCGCCACTGCACGTTCTCGCTGCTGCGCGTCCAGTTGATAGATCAGGAAGAAGTTCAACTGGATCGAATTGGCGAGGAAGGCGAAGGCAGGAATCGTCGCCTCCACTCCCGTGCCGTAAACGATGACCTTTCCCTTCGGTCGGAGCACTGCGGGAATCAAGCTGGCGTTGGCAGTAAGGTCCATCTCGGTGATGGCGTCGACGCCGCGTCTCCCCGTGATTTCGGCAATACGATCGCCCACATTTTCGCGCTTGTAGTCGATGCAATGGTCGGCGCCGGCTTCGCGCGCTGCCACCGCCTTGTCCGGTGACGAGATCGTGCTGATCACGGTTGCGCCACGAGCCTTGGCGAATTGAATGGCGAACTGGCTCACCGAACCCGCACCGCCCGATACGAGCAAGGTTGTGCCTTGCCCGACCCCGGCCAGCTCGACGGCATGGTAGGCGGTCAGGGCAGGGATGCCGAGAGCGGCTCCCTCCTCGAAGCTGAGTGCATCTGGCAGGGGAACGGCCTGCGCGGCCGGCAGCGTAATGAACTCTGCGGCTGTTCCAAACGGACGCTGCCACTGCCCGTTCCAGATCCAGACCCGCTCGCCAAGGCGTGACTTCGCAACGCCAGGGCCGACAGCCTCGATTTCGCCAGCGCCGTCGCTATGTGGGATGACCAGCGGGAACGGCGACTTTCGGTGTCCGCGACTTTTGACGTCGGATGGGTTGACCCCCGACGCGTGCAAGCGCACGCGAACCTCCCCGACTCCTGGGCTTGGAGTTTCAATGTCTCCGATGCGCAGCACATCGCGCGCTGGCCCGTTGGCTTCATAGAATACTGCACGCATCGATCAGCATCCCTCGGCAATGTGAGAGCCTGAAAGAAGGATCGCTCTGGGCGGCTCGGCCAAGCGCTGGCGACAACCGGACGGACCACGACGACAACGAGGCTCGTGGTGCCGCGCCGGCTACCACAGAGCAGCTTTTTGCTCGGCCTCGACCAGTACCCATGCCGGGTCGAGGGCGGCACGCACGATCACTCCCGTATCGAAGACCTCATTGAATTCAAGCCGCCTGTCAGCTGTCATCACGACCTCGCGCTCGCTGTTCGGGCCACTGTAGCGAAAGGAATCGCCGAGGACGCGGGCCTTGAAATGGGTCGCGCCAGCCGGCTTGACGACGAGGCTCAGGGCCCGAGGAGGTCCCCGAACCGTGAAGCCCGTCAGAATGCCGGAGGGTTCTGCTCCGGTGATGACCAGCATGAATTGACGGTTCGAATTAACGAATCCGGTGCTGCTGACCCAGATGCCGACGAAGCGGCGGTACTCGGGGAGAACATCGCGCCCGATCCGGTTGATCTGGAACACCGGAAGCGGCAGCTCCTTCTTTGCGGCAATTGCCGCAATCCGCCGCGCGTCGTCTTCCGTGAAAAGAGCGTTGGCTGACGATGGCAACGACAGGCGGGCTGCAAGATATCCTGCCGCAACCAGGCAGCAGATGACGATGGCCGCCGTCACCAGAGCCGCCCGTTTGCGCTGTACAGGCGGCCATACAGCGAGGCGGCGGCCAACTGACCCGACAAACGGAATTCGAGATCGCTCGGATGGCGTCTGCGAGCCGTTCTCATGGACCGTGCGGGGTTGGCCGGCGTTCAGCAGGTATCCGCGACGGGGTACGGTTTCGATCAGGCGATGATCGGTGTCGCCCAGCTTGTCTCGCAGCTCGCGAATGCACTGAACGAGCGAGTCGTCCGTGACGGCGACATTGGGCCATACGACGTCGAACAGTTCCCGCTTCGACACCAGTCGTCCAGCATTCGTGACCAAGTGACGGAGAACCTCGAACGCCTTGGGTCGTAGCGCAATCTCTCGATCGCCCGCTCTCAGGCGTCCGCGCATCAGATCGAGCGCAAACCGGTCGAACTGCAGAAGTTTCGGAAGCACCGGGTCCATGGTGCTTGGCCCTCACCGTAGCTCGCCCGATGAACTGCGTCCGCTGACTATAGGCGAAATATCGGCATTCCGTCACCCATTGATCGTGACCAAAGGGAATGCTCTTCGCTATGGCTGACCCCGGAGACTGCCGGCGGGGATCAATCCGACGCAGTCAGGGCCCATCCTTGACATCAGCCCATATTCGAAGGGGGCATCTCATGGGACGAGCTTCAGTGTTTGCGATCTGCTCCGGCATCAATCTGGAGCGGGTTTGTGGAGAGCGCACAATCGATGACGCGTCAGGCACGGGCCTGCCTTGCCTAGGACAAGGAACTCGTACGCATGCTTGAGTGGAGCGAATTATTCGGCCTCCACACTGCATATCTCCGTCAAGGCATTCGCGTTGAGGCATTCAAATTGCGAGAACGATGTGCTCGCGATATCGGCAGGGCATCTCTTAATCGTTATGTCATGCACGCGAAGCTTCTCTATGATGATGAGGTTGATGAATTTGATATTTTCAGCGGATTATAAACGTCAGTAGATTGATTTGTTCGTATAATTTCTGAGTATAGAGTCGTTTATTGATATTTTACTTCGCAGTCGACCGCGTTTTCGACAGGTGGATGCGATGAGGATCATTAAACGGTGCCTGATATTTGGCGCAGTGCTACTCGCGCCTATGACCTTTGAAGCCCGGGCGCGTGACGAGACAGTAGAGCGCCTGCGTCTCGGCTCCGGCTTCGAAATCGTCATTGGGGAGAGGCAACCTGATCCGGGAGGAGGGTTACTGGAGGCCCTGGCGATATGGGTCGGTGCGAAATT
Source organism: uncultured Allobosea sp. (assembly GCF_945956895.1). Lineage (GTDB taxonomy): Bacteria > Pseudomonadota > Alphaproteobacteria > Rhizobiales > Beijerinckiaceae > Allobosea. The sequence continues at coordinate 55,330 of NZ_CAMFJF010000014.1, forward strand.
GGGGCAGCCGGTACCCTCCTTTTTGCCAGAGCTCGTATTCAAGCCGGTTGGCCAAGTCGCCGCCCTGCGGCTCAAGCAATACGCGTCCGAAGTCATGCAGCAACACGGTCGGCCAGATATCCTGTCAATCTACGATTCTCGCGAGAAGGTTATCTACCTGGGGGACACATGGACTGGCGCAACGGCAGCCGATTTGTCGGTTCTCGTGCACGAATTGGTTCATCATTTTCAGGAGACGCATCAATCTAAATTTGAGTGCGATGCCGCACGCGAGGCCAAGGCTTTCGAGTTGCAGGAAAAGTGGCTGAGAATATTCGGGGAATCACTTGAGGAGGATTTTCAGATCGATCCATTCACGCTCCTGGTAAGGACATCCTGCGGAATGTAAGAATTTTCGGCTCGTTAAAAACTCTCCGAGACAACGCCTGTCTCGTTCTCTCTTCATGAGGCCTGCGCCGAGATTCTTCTGCACTGGGGTGCCTGGAAAGCGTTTTATCAGGGCGCGGCTTACGAGGTGCTCAAAAGCTTAAGGGGTGCCAGCAGCACGGCGCGCTGGCCAGCGTGGAAGGGCTTGAATAACGCCCCATCTCCCGGGCGCGATGGTTGGCCAAGCGCTTGTCAGCGGAGGAGCCGATGAAGATCACCCAGGTCGAAGCGATCCCTTTGCGTATTCCGTTCACGGTTGGAGGCAGGTCGGCCGCCGGTGCCTGGGGCAAAGGAGGTTTGCAGGCGGCCGACTCGCTGCTGGTGCGGGTTTCCACGGATGACGGTCTGGTAGGATGGGGAGAATCGTTCGGCTTTACAGCAATTCCGGCTGTCAGAGCTGCGCTCGATTCAATGATCGCGCCGGCCTGCATCGGCATGGAGGCGGGCCGGATCGAAGCGATTTCGGAAGATCTCCAACGGCGCTTCCACATTTTCGGGCGTAGCGGCGCTATCATGTTCGGCCTGTCGGCGCTCGACATTGCGCTCTGGGACATTGCCGGCAAAGCTGCGGGCGTGCCCGTTCATGCGATGCTGGGCGGGGCCCGGCGCATCCGCCTGCCTGCCTATGCCAGTCTGATCCGTTATGCGGATACCGAGGCGGTCACGACCAATGTCCGCCGTGCGCTGGGCGACGGGTACCGATCGCTCAAACTGCACGAAATCGATTTGACGGTGATTGCGGCAGCGCGGGAGGCCGCTGGCCCCGACACCGAAATCACTCTTGACGTAAACTGCCCCTGGTCGCTGCGAGAGGCGATTGACATGGCAGGGAAGCTGGAACCGATGCGGCTGCGCTGGCTTGAGGAACCTGTTTGGCCGCCGGAGAATTTCGATGGGCTCGCGGCCTTGCGCAACGTGTCAGCAATCCCTCTCGCTGCCGGAGAGAACGCGTCCTCGCTGATCGAATTCCAGCATATGTTCACTTGCGGAGCGGTCGACTTCGTGCAGCCCAGCCCCGCCAAGATGGGCGGCATCACCGCCTTGCGAAAGGTCATGGCGCTGGCCGAGGCCAACAACGTCGCCGTGATGGTTCATACCTTTTATGACGGCCCCGGCCTTCTCGCGAGTATTCACGCCACGGCCGCTCTCGGCGATGACGAGGCAATGATCGAGTGGCGATATTTCGACATGGAAGCCGATCTTTATGGCGGGGCCTTGCGTCCGCGCGACGGCCATATCGACGTGCCGCTCGGGCCAGGACTCGGCCTGGAGCCCGATCCGGCTGTCATCGCGCGATATCGTGTCGACTGACGAAGCCACCCGGAGCCGCCGGACGTCAACTACAGGCCAAACCTTGGCTCTCGGATGGTGCGCCTTGAACGGCTGGCTCGGATCGAAAGCAGCGTCGATCTATCCGTTGCACATAACCGAACAATCGAAGCATCGGCCGGCCGCCGAACCTGACCAAAGGTTGAAGAGACGGCGCGTTGTTGTCTTCCAGGCGCTGAACGTGAAGCCGGAACTGTCGGCTACCCCGCAAAGCAACGCCTCCTGACACGAGTCAGGAGGCGCCTTGGGAACAGGTTTCGATGGGGAGGGGCTTAGAACTCTTCCCAGCCCGCATTGTCGTTGCGCGCATTGACTGCGCGCTTCACAGGCGCGGGTTTGACCCCCGTGGGCTTGGCTTCCGCCGCCGGGCGTCGCGTTTGGTGGAATGCGGCTTCGGCGAGTTGGCGCAGGCGCTCCGGCTCCGACCCGGCGGTGACGGGCAGGCGCGTCGTGGCGGCCTGGCCCTGATTGGTCTTGAAGGCCGCGACCAGCGCATTGAGCTGCTCGATCCGGCCCGAGAGCGAGTTGGCCGAGGCCGCGCTCTGCTCGGACAGGGCCGCGTTCTGCTGCGTCATCTCGTCGAGATGCGCGACGGCCTGGCTCATTTCGTCGATGCCGTTGGCCTGCTCGCCGGACGCTGCCGAGATGTCGGCGATGGTCGAAGCCACCTTCTGCGAGGCCGCGAGGATTTGCGTCAGCGCTTCACCGGCCCTGCGCACCAGCTTCACGCCCTCGCCGACCTCGACATTGGACGAGGAGATCAGGGCCGAGATATCCTTGGCCGCCTCGCTCGAGCGCTGCGCCAGCGTGCGCACCTCGGAGGCCACCACTGCGAAGCCCTTGCCGGCCTCGCCGGCGCGGGCAGCCTCGACCGCGGCGTTGAGCGCGAGCAGGTTCGTCTGGAATGCGATGTCGTCGATGACGCGGATGATGTCGGAGATCTTCTGCGAGGCCGTCTCGATGCGGGCCATGGCATCGACCGCCTGGCCGGCGATCGTGCCGCCCGAACGTGCGGCGTTCGCCGCTTCATCGGCTGCGGTTGCTGCCGAGCGGGAGGCCTGGGCCGAGGCCTTGACCGAGGCCGCGAGTTCCTCGGTCGTCGCCGCGGTCTGCTCCAGCGAGGAAGCCTGTTCCTCGGTGCGCTTCGACAGGTCGTCAGCGCCGATGCTGATCTCTCGGGCGGCAAGGCCTACATCGGCCGAGGTGGTCTGGATCGTCGCGACCGTCGTCGAAAGCCGGTCGACCGTGTCGTTGATCGCACCCTTGAGATCGGCGAAGCGGCCGCGATAGCCGGTTCCGATCTGGCGGGTCAGGTCGCCGCCGGCAATCGCCTGGAGGATATCGGCGAACTCGGTCGTGGCGCTGTCGACGACCCGGTTGATCTCGTTGATGCCGGCGACCAGCCGTTGCATCTGCTCGTCGCCGTCGTCGATCTGGAGCCGTGCCGAGAAATCGCCGGCCGCGGCGGCGGCAACGACTTCGCTGACATCCGAGACGACCGCTTCCATCGACTGCGCCCGCGCGAGCCGGGCTGCGGCTGCGGCGCGTTCCTGTTCCTCCAACGCGCGGACCCGGGCCGCATTCTCCTGGAAGATCTGCAGGGCTCCGGCCATGTCGCCGATCTCGTCGCGGCGGCCGACGCTGGGCACCGTGACGTCCTGTTCGCCCTGGGCGAGGCGCTTCATCGCATCGGTCATGCCGCCGAGCGGGCGGAGGATGCCGGCGATCACGAAGGCCAGCGCCAGCGCGCCCAGCAGCAGCGCGCCGCCGGCGACGGCGAGCAGCAGAATGCTGGCGGAGCTGGCGGTCGAGCGCGCTTCCATGCCGTGGTCGCGCGCTTGTGTCAGCTGCAGCGCGGTCAGCTCGCCGAGCTTGGCCGCGATCGGGTCGATCGCCTTGTAGAGTTCGTCGGTGGTGAACATGCGCAGCGCGCTCTCGTCGCGCTCCTTCAGGATGCCGATCAGCTTGGCAACGGCCGCATCACCCTTCTTCATCAGTGACGCCGCCTGATCCGCGAGCTGCTTCTCGTCGGCAGCGGTGATGCTGGGCAGATAAGCCTTCCAGCCCTTGTCGATATTCCCCCCCGCGTCCTGGACGTTCTTCAGCGCGTTCGTCCAGGTGATCTGGTTGCTCTGGGCCTTCCAGGTCGTGTCGACGATGTTGATCGCATACATGTCGCTGACGATGCGCAGTTGCTCCATCGGGGCGACGTTGTTCTGGACGACCTCGTCGATCCGCTGCGTGACGGAGCGAAGGGCGACGAAGCCGCAAGCGCCGACGGCGAACACGCATAGGGTCAGCGCGGCGAGCGCCCCCGCCAGCTTGGTCTTGATGCTCAGGGTCATGATGAACCTTCTGGAGAAGAGGCCGTGGTGATGAGGAGGCGATGACGTAAAAGATGAGGGATCTGCCTATTTTTGAGGCGATCCGCGGGCTCGTCCGGCTTGGTTCATGACGGAGGGACTGTATTTGGGCTGCGATTTCTCCCGAAATTTTCAGAGAATGCTTAAGGCCGCTCTAACGGAACGGTGCAGTAATTTGCTCTCATAGGGTGTATAATTTCAAAATATTGAATAAATTCTTCCTAAGGTTGTATTTTGTGTCGGACTTGCAGCCTCTCCACGCGGCTTTCCGTGGCTGATTCTAGCCTCAGTCGAGGGGAGGCGCCGCTATTCCGCCGCGCGCTTCAGCTCCAGCCCCTTGGCGAAGGGCAGCTTCGGCTCGCTTTTCTCGTCGTCGAAATCGAGCGCGCCGATCTTCTCGGCGCGGCTGGTGACCTTGCCGGCCGAGGTCTTGATCTGGCCGACATCGTCCTGCGCCTGCCGGAAATGAGTGTCGAGCTTGTCGACGCGCTCGCCGAGCCGGCGCACATCGTCGAGCAGCTTGCCGACCTCGCTCTGGATCACCTGCGCCTCTTCCCGCATCCGGGCGTCGCGCACCAGCGACTGCATCAGCTGGATCGCCAGCGCCAGCAGTGACGGCGAAACGATCATGATGCGGGCGCGGTGCGCCCGCTGCACGACATCGTCGAAATGCTCGTGCAGATCGGCATAGATCGACTCGGACGGAACGAAGAGCAGAGCGAGATCCTGCGTCTCGCCCGGCAGGAAATAGCGCTCGGCGATGTCCTTCACATGTACGCCGACATCGCTGCGCACGCGCTGGCCCGCGGCCTTCCTGGCGTCGTCGCCGCGCGCCTCGCGCAGCAGCGTGAAGCTCTCCAGCGGGAACTTGGCGTCGATGACGAGCCCGCGCCCGTCGCCGGGGAGCGTGACGAGGCAGTCTGGCCGCTTGCCATTCGACAATTGCGGCTGGAAGGCGAAGAAGGCGGCGGGCAGGCCGTCGCGGATGATCGCCTCCATCCGCCCTTGCCCATAGGCGCCGCGCGCCTGCTTGTTGGCGAGCACGTCCTTGAGCGTCACGACCTCGGAGGTCAGGTCGGTCAGGTTCTTCTGAGCATTGTCGATCACCGCCAGCCGCTCCTGCAGCTTGCCGAGGCTTTCGGTCGTCTGCTGGACGTTGCGTTCGAGTCCCTGGCCGACTTTATGGCTCAACCCGTCCATCCGCTCGGCGACGAGCCGCGCGAGATCGCCCTGCCGGGTCGACAGGATCTCGGCCATCGATTGCATCCGGCCGGCAAGCTCCGCCTGCTGGCGGTTCATCTCCGCGACCTTGTCGTCCATCTCGCGTGCGCGCTCGGCCGCCATCGCGACTTCGATCGCGCGGCTCTTGCCGCCGCGCCAGCCGGCAATCACCGCCATCAATAGCAGGATGAGACTCAAGACCCCGAAGCCGAGTGCGGCCTCGGCCCAGGTCACCGGGCGTTCCAGCAGGGTGAAGGCGATCTCGTTCATGCGCGGGAGCCTAGCCGATTCGGCAGGGGATGGCGAACGAAAGCGGAACAGTTTGACCGTCTGCCCACAAATGCTTATGTCCCGGGTTCAACAGCTCTTTTCCCTTGGAATCCCATGGCCATTCGCCCGCTCGTCATCCTGCCCGACGCCCAGCTTCGCCTCGTCTCGAAGCCGGTCGAGGCCGTCACGCCCGAGATCAAGGCGCTGGTCGCGGACATGTTCGAGACGATGTACGACGCGCCGGGCATCGGGCTCGCGGCGATCCAGATCGGCGTGCCGCTGCGCGTGGTGACGATCGACCTGTCGAAGCCCGAGGCAAAGGAGGGCGAGGAGCCCGAGCCCCGGAAGCCGCAGGCCTTCATCAACCCGGAGATCACCTGGTCTTCGGAAGAGTTCAGTGCCTATGAGGAAGGCTGCCTCTCGATCCCCGAATATTACGAGGAGGTCGAGCGCCCCGCCGAGGTCAAGGTCCGCTACATGGATCTCGACGGCAAGACGCACGAGATCGCGGCCGATGGCCTGCTCTCCACCTGCCTGCAGCACGAGATCGACCATCTCGACGGCGTGCTCTTCATCGACCATCTCTCGCGATTGAAGCGCGAGCGCGTCACCAAGAAATTCGCCAAGGCGGCCAAGCGCGAGCGGGCTGCGTAAGCTTCGTGAATTGGCACTGGTCATCCCGGACGCAGCGAAGCGGAAATCCGGGACCCATGCCTGAACATTGGCCTGAAGCGCTCAGGCATGGATCCCGGGTCTCCCTTCAGTCGCCCGGGATGACATTCGTTTATAGGTAAGGTCGAGCGTATGAGTTTGCGCGTCATCTTCATGGGCACGCCGGATTTCGCCGTGCCGGTGCTGACCGAGATCGTCGGCCAGGGGCATGAGGTCGTCTCCTGCTATACTCGCGCTCCGGCGCAGGCCGGGCGGGGCCTCGAATTGAAGCCCTCGCCGGTTCACCGTGCCGCCGAACGCTTCGGCATCCCGGTCTTCACCCCCGCCACGCTGAAGACGCCGGAACAGGCCGAGATCATCGCCTCGCACCAGGCCGATGTCGCTGTCGTCGTCGCCTACGGCATGATCCTGCCCCAGGCGATCCTCGATCTGCCCGAACTCGGCTGCCTCAATCTCCATGCCTCGCTGCTGCCGCGCTGGCGCGGCGCCGCGCCGATCCAGCGTGCGATCATGGCCGGCGATACCGAAAGCGGCGTCTGCGTGATGAAGATGGAAGCCGGCCTCGATACCGGCCCCGTCGCCATGGTCGAGAAACTCACGATCGGCCCGGACATGACGGCCGGCGAACTGCACGACCAGTTGAGCCCTCTCGGCGCCGATCTGATGGTGCGCGCGCTCGCAGCACTCGGCCGCGGCGGGCTGCAGTTCACGCCGCAGCCGGAGGAGGGCGTAACCTATGCCAGCAAGATCACGAATGCCGAGGCCAAGCTGAGCTGGGCGCTGCCGGCCCAGCAGGTCCATGATCTCGTGCGCGGCCTCTCGCCCTTCCCGGGCGCCTTCGCCGAGATCGATCTCGGCAAGGGGCCGGAGCGTTTGAAGATCCTGCGGACGGCCCGCGCCGGCGGTGCGGCCGAGCCCGGCACGCTGCTCGACGACGAGGGCACCGTCGCCTGTGCCGTCGGGGCGGTGAAGCTGCTGCAGGTCCAGCGCGCCGGCAAGGCGCCGATGAGCGGGGCCGAGTTCCTGCGCGGCGCCCGGCTCGGAGCCGGCGGCAAGCTCTGAACCGATGACCTCACCCTCAACGCGGTCATCCCGGGCGCAGCGAAGCGAAGACCCGGGATCCATGCCGGAACCTTCATCGGCAGCGCTCCGGCATGGATCCCGGATCGGCGCGGCTTCGCCGCCTGTCCGGGATGACGGCGCAGGGGAGAGCGTCTGATGCCGCGCTACAAGCTCGTCATCGAGTACGACGGCACGCCGTTCTCGGGCTGGCAGCGCCAGCTCAACGGCCCGTCCGTGCAGCAGAGCGTCGAGGAGGCGGTCGAGGCCTTCTGCGGCCACCCCGTCCGTTTGCATTGCGCCGGCCGGACCGATGCCGGCGTCCACGCCACTCATCAGGTCGCCCATGTCGATATCGATAGGGAGTGGCGCACCGATGTCGTGCGCGACGCGACCAATGCCCGGCTGAAGCGGATTCCGGTCGCCGTGCTCGGCGCCGAATTGGTGCCCGACGATTTCGACGCCCGCATTTCGGCGCGGCGTCGCTATTACGTCTACCGCATCCTCGACCGCCGGGCGCAGCCGGCTCTGGAGCGCGAGCGGGTCTGGCATGTGCCGGTCAAGCTCGATCACGAAGCGATGGATCGCGCCGCCAAGGCGCTGCTCGGCCAGCACGATTTCACCACCTTCCGCGCCGCCGAATGCCAGGCCAACAGCCCGATCCGCACGCTGGATCGTTGCGATGTCCGCCGCGAGGGCTCCGAGATCGTGGTCTATGTCCATGCCCGCTCGTTCCTGCACCATCAGGTCCGCTCGATCGTCGGCTGCCTGAAGATGGTCGGGATGGGCCGCTGGCCGGAGAACAAGGTCGGCAAGGTGCTGGCGGCGCGCGACCGTTCGCAATGCGCCGCGCTGGCGCCGTCCTGCGGGCTCTATCTCGCCGGGGTCGACTATGTGGAACAGCCAGCCTGAGGCCGGAGCGCTTCAGAACAGGCCGAACAGCCTCGTGACGCCGTAGTCGAGCATAAGGCTGGCGGCGACCAGGGGCAGGGCGATGCCGCGCAGTTCCGGCCCGAACACGGCCTGCGCCACGCAATAGCGCAGCCTCATGACGATCGCGGCGAAGAAGACGGATTGCACGACGGCCAGCGCCGGCGGCGCCCAGCCGATTGCGAAGACCGTCGCAGGAACCGCCATCAGGCTGGCCGAGACGATGCCGGCCCAGTTCCAGGCGATCACGAAGCTGGTGAAGCGTGGTGTCTGCGCGAGCCGCGGACGCAACGCGACCAGCAGGGTCGGTACGGCGAGGATCGCCAGCGCCAACGCCGCGAGTACCGAGAGGGCGAGGGCTGGTGCGGTGAACAGCCCGGCACTGTTCGGTAACCCAGCGATCAACCGTACCGCGGCGAGGATGGCGATCGTCGCTGGCAGCATCAGCGCAAAGGCGAGGAAGGAGCGCCAGAATCCGTCCCGCGTCAGGTCGAGCTCGGGCAGGGCCTCCGCCCCGTGGGTCATCAGGTGCCAGGAGCCGCGCAGTGAACGCGCGATGTCATCGGCGGCCAGCCTCATCACGGTCTCCATCATCTGCGATCTTAGACTTTCGTCTAATGGAGATAATGGACCCTTGTTCCGAGGCGTCAAGCCCGCTGCTGCGCCGTAAAATAGCTGGCGAGTAAACGCTGCGTGATCCGCTGGAGCGACACCAGGTCGGCGACGGCGACGGATTCGTCGATCTGGTGCATCGTCTTGCCGACGACGCCGTATTCGACGACGGGGCAATAGCTCTTGATGAAGCGCGCGTCCGAGGTGCCGCCCGTGGTCGAGAGCGCCGGGCGCTTGCCCGTCTCGGCCTCGACGGCATCGGCGACGAGCGCGACGAAGGGACCGGGCTCGGTCAGGAAGGCGACGGCATTGGTCGGCTGGACCTCGAGCGTGTAGCGCACCTGATTGCCGGCAGCCTCGCGCAGGCGCCGTTCAAGCTCGGCTGCAAGCGTGTCGGGCGTCCAGGTGTCGTTGAAGCGGATATTGAAGGCCGCCTTCGCCTGCGCCGGGATGACGTTGGTCGCCGGGTTGCCGACATCGAGCGTCGTCACCTCGAGATTGCTCGCATCGAAATGCTGCGTTCCGCCGTCGAGTGGCGTGGCATCGAGGGCGGCAAGCAAACGGACCATGCCGCGGATCGGATTGTCGGCGAGATGGGGATAGCCGACATGGCCCTGCGTACCCTGCACGGTCAGCTTGCCGCTCAGCGAGCCCCGCCGGCCGATCTTGATCATGTCGCTCATCGCGGCCGGATTGGTCGGCTCGCCGAGGATGCAATGGTCGAAGCGCTCGCCGCGCTCATGCGCCCAGGCCAGCAGCTTGACCGTGCCGTTGACCGAGGGGCCTTCCTCGTCGCCGGTGACCAGGAAGGCGATCGAGCCGGGCGCATTCGGATTCTCGCGCCGGTAGCGGATTGCGGCTGAAACCATGGCGGCAAGCCCGCCCTTCATGTCGCAGGCGCCGCGTCCATAGAGCGTGCCGTTCTCTATGGCCCCGCCGAAGGGCTCGCGCGTCCAGGCGGCTGCGTCGCCGACGGGCACGACATCGGTATGGCCGGCGATCACGAAGACCGGCGCGGTGTCGCCTATGCGGGCGTAAAGGTTCTCGACGTCGGGCGTGCCGGGCTCGCTGAAGACCGGGCGATGCACGGTGTAGCCCTCGGCCGACAGCACGGCGTCGAGCAGCGCGAGCGCTCCGCCTTCCTCGGGCGTCACCGAGGGGCAGCGAACCAGCGCCTGCGTCAGGGCTACCGGGTCGGTCGGGTCGAAGGGAAGGGCGGGGGCGGAGTTGGGGGCGGCGCTCATTCCGCCGCTTTAGAGCATCGGCCCGAAAAGTGGAACGCGGTTTTCGGACAAAGCCGATGCAAAATCAAAGAGCTAGGGCATCGGACTGAATACGATGTTCAGTCCGATGCTTTAGCACCCGCTGCCGTGGCCGCAACCCCGTCCTCTTCCACCGCGGACGGCATCAGGCCGAGATCGATGAAGGCGACGACTCCGGCCATGGTCGAGATCGCTTCCAGCGACGGGCGCCAGCCGATCGAGAGCAAGGGTCGCAACTGGTCCGGCAACACGATCGCGCAGACCAGCAGGATCCCGAACAGTGACGTGCTGCCCCGGTCCGTGGCGCGCTTTGCTGCCAGCGCGGCCCAGGGGAGCAGTGCGAGCGACTTCGCGACGGTGACGATCTCCAAAGCATCCTGGGGGGGCGCCAGAAGCTGCGCGGTGCGCTGGATGGCCAACAGCGTCAGCGCGACCGCGATGCTGCCGAGCCAGAAGGTCCGCAATCCGATGCGGCCATGGAAGTCAGTGAACAGGCGGACCAGGGACATGCTGCAAGCTCCGATGGTCAGTTGTCGCATGGTCAGCGTCGGGGTTGAAGCACATGGTGAATAAAGGGTTAATGAGGCGCTTGAGAGTTTATCTAGGCTCAAAAAGGGCTTGAACGGTGCGAGGCTGGCCGTTAGCTGCGGGATGCGCGTCGCTGTTCGGCACGCGGCCTGCCGTTCCCCGTATCGTGAAGAGCTGTTGAAGGGCGCGTTCGCGCGACCCCAAGTGAGGTTTCGAGCATGACCATCCGCTTCCATCGCGGCGACCTGCCGGACGGCTACGATGCCGGGTCGAGTGTTGCGATCGACACCGAGACGCTCGGCCTCAATCCGCATCGCGACCGGCTCTGCGTCGTCCAGCTCTCGCGCGGCGACGGTACTGCCGATGTCGTGCAGATTCCGAAGGGTGGCGAGCGTCCGAAGAACCTGATCCGTCTGCTCGAGGATCCGGCGGTACTGAAGCTCTTCCACTTCGCCCGCTTCGACGTCGCCGTGCTCAAGCACGCCTTCGGCGTGGTCACGACGCCGGTCTACTGCACCAAGATCGCCTCGAAGCTGACCCGCACCTATACCGACCGGCACGGGCTCAAGGACCTCGTGCGCGAATTGCTGGGCGTCGAGCTCTCCAAGCAGCAGCAATCCTCCGACTGGGGCGCCGATACGCTGAGCGAGGCGCAACTGGCCTACGCCGCCTCCGACGTGCTGCATCTCCATGCACTGCATGATAAGCTGGAGATCATGCTCGCGCGTGAAGGGCGCCGGCATCTCGCGCAGGCCTGTTTCCAGTTCCTGCCCTATCGGGCCGAGCTCGATCTCGCCGGCTGGGGTGAGACAGACATTTTCGCGCACGCTTGACAATTTCTAAGGCTTCTTGCGTCAGTCTGCGCGCGGGTGAAGCGCGCGATGGCGCGCCTGCCCCGCATGGGCGAGCTGCGCGGGGGCGCGATGTGGCCTGTCCTGTGACACGAAAATGCCGTGAGCGGCTGCCATTGCGCGGGGCATGACTTTGGCAATGACCTTCAACGACCCGGCAGCGAGGCTGTCCGCGCAGGCATTGCGCCGGCGTGCGGCCTTTGGCGCGGCGCGACGTCACACGCGGCTGGTGCATATCCTGCGCCGGGTGATTCCCGTCGCCGCCGTCGTGCTCGTGCTGGCGCTGGTCGTGATTCCCTTCCTTGCCCCGCTCGGCGGCAAGCTGGCCAATGTCTCGGTCAGCTCCGTCGGCATCACAGGCGGCAAGGTCAGGATGGAGACGCCGAAGCTCTCGGGCTACCGCAAGGACAACCGGCCCTACCAGGTTACGGCCGTGAACGCCTTCCAGGAAATCAAGAATCCGACGCAGATCGAGCTGCAGAGCCTGACCGCGCGCATCCAGATGGAGCGCGAGGGCATGGTGACGGTGAACGCGAAGACGGGCCTGTTCGACACGCAGAAGGAGAAGCTGCGCCTCGTCGATGACGTCAAGATCCGCACCGAAAGCGGCCACGACATGCAGATGCGGGTCGCCGATGTCGACTTCAAATCCGGTACGGTCGTCTCGAAGGAGCCGGTCAAGGTCAGCCTTGGCGAAACGACGGTGGACGCCAACACCCTTGACGTGAAGAACAATGGCGAGTTGATCGTCTTCGAAGGGCGGGTGCGGGCCTTCATTCGCAATGCGCCGGCAGGTACGATCGCCGGCCCCGAGCGCGAGGGCAGCAGGCCGATGCCGGAACTGCTGAACGCGAATCGGGCGGCCCCTCTAGAGGCTGCGCCGGCAGACGGCCCCGGGAATGGGAAGAGACAGTGACATGACCATGGTTGGCCAGATGCTCCGTTTCGCGCATGCCCGCGACGCCGCGCTGTTGCTTGCGGCAGGCTTTGCGCTGCTCGGTGCGCCGCAGGAGGCCTTCGCCCAGGCGGCGCAAGGCAAGGCGCGCGGCGGGAACGCGTCCTCGCCGCTCGGCGGCCTCGGCGGCGACAGCAAGGAGCCGATCAAGATCGACGCCGACAAGCTCGATGTGCTCGACAAGGAGAACAAGGCGATCTTCTCCGGCAATGTCGTTGCTGTGCAGGGCGAGACGACGGTTCGCTGCACCGTGATGACCGTGCTCTACGAGGGGCGCGGTGGTCCGGGAGGGCGCGGAGCCGCGCCGGCTCCGGCTCCGGCCGCGACGGGAGCCGCCGGCTCTCCGGGCAATGACAGCTCGATCAAGCGCATTCTGTGCAAGGGCCCGGTCACGGTGGTCTCGAAGACGCAGGCTGCGAGCTCCGACAATGCCGAGTTCGACCGGGCCAACAATCTGGTCATCATGACCGGCAATGTCGCCCTCAACGACGGGCCGAACATCACCCGCGGCGAGAAGCTGACCTACAATACCGTCACCGGCGTCGCGAATGTCGAGACCGGAAAGGGCGGGCGCGTGCAGGGCCTCTTCGTTCCGAATTCGGCCGATGCCAATAAGGATGCCAACAAGAAGGATGCAGGCACTCCTGGCGCCAAGCCGGCCCAGCCTGCTCCCAAGCCCACCAACTGATTGTGCTGCAGTGACTGTTTCCGAAGCGCCACGTCCTACGGCCGCGCCGGCGCGGCCGGCTCCGCGCCCGCAGCAACCGGGCGTCTTCGGCCGGCTGCGCGGTCTTTTCGGTAATCGCGGGAAGGCCAGGGAGGGAGGGCTCCAGGCTGGGTCCAGGGTCGCCGCCATCGGCGGGCCGGGCATCCTTGCCGTCGCCGGCCTGCGCAAGAGCTATGGCGGGCGCGCCGTCGTCTCGGAGGCGAGCCTCTATCTGCGCCAGGGCGAGGCGGTCGGCCTGCTCGGCCCCAACGGCGCCGGCAAGACCACGATCTTCTACATGATCACCGGGCTGGTCGCGGCCGATGCCGGCATCATCTCGCTCGAAGGCGACGACATCACCGCCTTGCCGATGTACCAGCGCGCGCGCCTCGGCATCGGCTACCTCCCGCAGGAAGCCTCGATCTTCCGCGGCCTCTCGGTCGAGGACAATATCCGCTCGGTGCTGGAAGTGGTCGAGCCCGATCGCAAGGCGCGCGAGCGCCAACTCGACCAGTTGCTCGAGGAATTCACCATCTCCCGCCTGCGCAAGGCGCCCTCGATCGCGCTCTCGGGCGGCGAGCGCCGCCGCTGCGAGATCGCGCGTGCGCTGGCCGGCAAGCCCTCCTTCATCCTGCTCGACGAGCCTTTCGCCGGCATCGACCCGATCGCCGTCGGCGACATCCAGGCGCTGGTGCGGCAATTGACCGATCGCGGCATTGGCGTGCTGATCACCGACCACAATGTCCGCGAGACGCTCGGTCTCGTCGACCGCGCCTATATCATCCATTCCGGGCGCGTGCTGACCGAAGGCTCCCCGGCCGAGATCATCGCCAACCCGGATGTCCGGCGCGTCTATCTCGGCGAGGATTTCCGCCTCTGAGGCTGCTGATTGTCGCGTGGAACCACTGCGTCATCCCGGACAAGCCGCGAAGCGGCGCCGATCCGGGATCCATGTAGGGCTCCGGAGCTTTGCGATGGATCCCGAGGCAAGCCCGGGATGACGGTGTAGTTTCGCAAGTGCGCGGCGCTCTAAGATGGCTTGGCCATGGCGTCGCGGATTTGCTGCGACGCAGCATTTTCTGCGCGCAGGCGTGGCTGGGCCTTTGACGCGGCGGTGAGCCGGCGCTAGTGTCCCTTTCGCAAGCAAGAAGCGTGCCGAGGGCGCGCGAGCGAGAAGGGCCTTTCGCGCATGGCGATGATGCCGCGCATGGAGCTGCGCCAGGGACAGTCCCTGGTGATGACGCCGCAGCTGCTGCAGGCGATCAAGCTGCTGCAGCTCTCCCATCTCGAACTCCAGAATTTCGTCGAGGGCGAGCTCGAGCGCAATCCGCTGCTGGAGCGCGACGAGGCTGCCGATGGGCCGATGCGCTCCGACGAAGGCGACAGCCCGCACGCAGCCGATGCCGAGAGCTTTGCCAAGGCCGAGAGCCTGAATACGCAGGAGGGCATGGAAGGCCGGCTCGGTACCGGCCTGGACAATGTCTTCCAGAACGAGCAGCCCACCCCGGCACGCAGCGAGGCCGGCGGCGCCGACAGCCTGCCGATCGTAGGCGGCGCCTATGGCGCGACGGGCGGTTCCTTCGACGGCGACCCCGAAGGCTTCGAGAGCAGCCTGACAGCGGACGCCTCGCTCCACGACCATCTGATCGCGCAGCTCGATCTCGCCGTGGTCGAGCCGGGCGAGCGCATCATCGGCCGCCACATCATCGATGCCGTCGACGACAGCGGCTATCTCGGCGAGCCTCTTGCGGAGATAGCCGAGCGACTCGGCGTTGGCGTCGGCCGGGTCGAAACCGTGCTGCAGATCGTCCAGAGCTTCGATCCTTCCGGTGTCGCCGCCCGCAATGTCGCGGAATGCCTGGCCATCCAGCTGCGTGACCGCGACCGTTTCGATCCGGCAATGCAGGTGCTGGTGGCGAACCTGCATCTCGTCGCCAAGCGCGATTTCGCCGCGTTGAAGCGCATCTGCGGCGTCGATGACGAGGATATCGCCGACATGGTCGGCGAGATCCGCCGCCTCGATCCCAAGCCCGGCCGCGCCTTCGGCGGCTCGGCCGCCGAGACGGTCGTGCCGGATGTTTTCATCCGCGCCGCGCCGGACGGATCCTGGCTGATCGACCTTAACCCCGATACCTTGCCGCGCCTGCTGGTCAACCAGACCTATCACGCGCGGGTCTCCAGGGCTGCCCGCAACGAGGTGGAGAAGGCCTTCATCGCCGAATGCCTGCAGACGGCGAACTGGCTGACCCGCTCGCTCGAGCAGCGCGCCCGGACGATCCTGAAGGTCGCGAGCGAGATCGTGCGCCAGCAGGACGGGTTCTTCGCCCATGGCGTCGAGCATCTCAGGCCGCTCAACCTCAAGACCGTGGCCGACGCGATCGGCATGCACGAATCGACCGTCTCGCGCGTCACCTCGAACAAATACCTGACCTGCTCGCGCGGGGTCTTCGAGATGAAGTATTTCTTCTCGGCCGCGATCGCCGCGACCGGCTATGGCGAGGCGCATTCGGCGGAAGCGGTGCGGTTCCGGATCAAGCAGATGATCGACGACGAGGCACCCTCGGCGGTTCTCTCGGACGACGCCATCGTCACCCGGCTCAAGGATGGCGGCATCGACATCGCCCGGCGCACCGTGGCGAAATATCGCGAATCCCTCAGAATCCCGTCCTCGATGGAGCGCCGGCGCGAGAAAGTCGCGATGGCGGCGGCCGAGCGCTAAAGCGGAAGCGCTCCAGAGCGGCCACGTATCTGCGTCATGATTGCGCCGGCTCATTGACAACCCCGACTCCCGGTTCTTAGCTCCTGTAGATGGCCGTACAGGGCCATGGCTAAACAAGGGGAAGCACTCCATGAGCTTGCGAATCTCCGGCAAGAATCTCGATGTCGGCGAGGCCCTCCGCGGTCAGGCCGAGGAGCGGGTCGCTGCGGCGGTCAGCAAATATTACGAGGGTGGCTACCAGGGCCACGTCACGGTCGACAAGGACGGCACCGCCTTCCGGACCGACGGCGTCCTGCACCTGTCCTCCGGGATTACGCTGGAAGCCTCCGCCACCGCCCACGATCCCTACGCCAGCCTCGACAAGATGGCTGAGCGCATCGAGAAGCGGCTGCGGCGCTACAAGCGCCGGCTTAAGGACCGTTCGAGTGCCAATGGCCGTGACGTGGGAATCGAAATCCCCAGCTATGTGATCGCCGCTCCAGACGATGATATCGAGGATTTCGATGGGGTTACGGCTGGCGATAACCCGGTGATCGTCGCGGAATCGACCAAATCCCTGCATGTCAGGACGGTGGGCGATGCCGTGGCCGAACTCGACCTCACCGGCGCGCCGGTCATTGTCTTCCGCCACGCTGGCAATGGCCGCATGAACATCGTATACCGCCGCCGCGACGGCAATATCGGCTGGATCGACCCGCCGGCATCGCTGTCCTGAGGCCGGCGGGCGATCCGCTCAGGCCGTCGAACCTGACCCGTGCCGACGCAATTCGGCCGGCACGGGACATGCATGGACGGGCGAATGACGCTGACCGATCTCCTGAGCCCTGCTGCGGTGATTTCGCCGCTGCGGGCCAACGGCAAGAAGCAGGCTCTGCAGGAGCTTGCACAGCATGCCGCCACGCTGACGGGCCTGCCGGACCGAGAGCTTTTCGAAGCCCTGCTCCAGCGCGAGCGTCTTGGCTCCACCGGAATCGGTGAGGGCATCGCGATCCCGCACGGCCGAATGCCTGGCATCGACCGTCTCGTCGGCCTCTTCGCCAAGACCGAGAAGCCGATCGATTTCGACGCGCTCGACGGCCAGCCGGTCGACATCATCTTCGTGCTGATCGCGCCAGAGGGCGCTGGCGCGGACCATCTCAAGGCGCTCGCCCGCGTTGCGCGCGTGCTGCGCAACCAGTCCGTTCTGGATCAGGTCCGCAAGGTCCGCGACCCCGCGGCGATCTACGCGATCCTCGCCGAATCGGCCGCGCAGGCGGCTTGAACACGCCGTCATGCTCGGGCTTGACCCGAGCATCTCGTGCCGGACGAGCCTCTTCTTTTCTAAGATGCTCGGGTCAAGCCCGAGCATGACGATACTGGCGCCGTTCGGAACGATGCCGATGCCAGTCTGGATTCCCTAAAGACTGCTTGGATGATCCCGACCGACGGGCTATGACGCCGGCTGGATCGGCGCCGCGTCTTCCATGTCTTGATCGCGGCGCAACTTGTTTCGGAGCCGCTGGTCATGGCCTATACGCATGTCGATCTCTTCCCGCTCGGCGAGGACACGACGCCTTATCGCAAGCTGGGCAGCGAGGGCGTCAGCGTCGAGAAGATCGGCGACCGCGAGGTCCTGAGCGTCTCGCGCGAGGCGATCCGCCAGCTCTCCGAACAGGCCTTCATCGACATCAACCATCTGCTGCGCCCCGGCCATCTCGCCCAGCTCGGCAAGATTCTCGACGATCCCGAGGCGACCTCGAACGACAAGTTCGTCGCCTATGATCTGCTGAAGAACGCCAATATCGCGGCCGGCGGCGTGCTGCCGATGTGCCAGGACACCGGCACCGCCATCATCATGGGCAAGAAGGGCCGCAAGGTCTGGACCGACGGCGAGGACGAGGCCGCGCTCGGCGAGGGCGTGGCGGACGCCTATTTCAAGCGCAACCTGCGCTATTCGCAGCTCGCGCCGCTCTCGATGTTCGAGGAGAAGAACACCGCGACCAACCTGCCGGCGCAGATCGACATCTATGCCGAGGGTGAGGACGCCTACAAGTTCCTCTTCGTCTGCAAGGGCGGCGGCTCGGCCAACAAGACCTTCCTCTACCAGGCGACGCCATCGCTTCTCACCAAGGACCGCATGATGGCGTTCCTGAAGGAGAAGATCCTGACGCTCGGCACCGCCGCCTGTCCGCCCTACCATCTCGCCATCGTCATCGGCGGCACCTCGGCCGAGCAGAACCTCAAGACGGTGAAGCTCGCCTCGACCAAATACCTCGATGCGCTGCCGACGAAGGGCTCGCCCTCGGGCCACGCCTTCCGCGACATCGAGATGGAGGAAGAGGTCCACAAGATGACGCAGGCGCTCGGCGTCGGCGCGCAGTTCGGCGGCAAGTATTTCTGCCATGACGTGCGCGTCATCCGCCTGCCGCGCCACGGCGCCTCGCTGCCGATCGGCCTCGGCGTCTCCTGCTCGGCCGATCGCCAGGCCAAGGGCAAGATCACCAGGGATGGCATCTTCCTGGAGGCGCTGGAGACCGATCCGTCCAAGTACCTGCCGGATGTCGACGAGGCGAAGCTTGGCGGCGATGTCGTCAGGATCGACCTCAACCAGCCGATGAGCGAAATTCTCGCCACGTTGTCGAAGCATCCGGTCAAGACGCGCCTGTCGCTGACCGGCACCATCGTCGTCGCCCGCGACCTCGCCCATGCCAAGATCCGCGAGCGGCTGGAGCGCGGCGAGGGCATGCCCGACTATTTCAAGAACCACCCGGTCTATTACGCCGGTCCGGCCAAGACGCCTGAGGGCTTCGCCTCCGGCTCCTTCGGCCCGACCACGGCCGGCCGCATGGATTCCTTCGTCGACCAGTTCCAGTCCTTCGGCGGCTCGATGGTGATGCTGGCCAAGGGCAATCGCTCGGCAGCCGTGCGCGAAGCCTGCAAGGCCCATGGCGGCTTCTATCTCGGCTCGATCGGCGGCCCGGCGGCGCGTCTGGCGCAGGACTGCATCCGCAAGGTCGAGGTCCTCGAATATGCCGAACTCGGCATGGAGGCGGTCTGGCGGATCGAGGTCGAGGATTTCCCCGCCTTCATCGTCATCGACGACAAGGGCAACGACTTCTTCAAGGAGCTGAACCTCGGATGAGGCTCGCGCTGTCCTTGGGGATGCTTCTGCTTGCCGGCCCCGTGCTGGCCCAGCAGCAGCTCCCGGCAACCTGCTCGCGCGACCTGTTCCAGAACGAGGCCGGTTTCCGCGTCCAGCAGACGCGGCTTGCCGGTGTGGCGAACGCCGACCAGGCGACGCAGTGCCGGACCTTTCGCGAGCATGTCGCCTATCTCCAGAAGGCCCGTTCGGTCTTCGCCACCTGTCAGGACGGCGCGGAGCGCGCGCGCAATGTCGCGGAGATGGATTCCCAGCTGGTGAACTACCGCGCGCTGATCGCCAATCGCTGCGGCGGGCGGTAAGAGCCTTCTGAGACACGCGAAAGGCGTTCCATGACCGACCAGCAGCCGCCGCTCCAGATCGCCGTCGTGCCGGTGACGCCGTTCCAGCAGAATTGCTCGATCGTCTGGGAGCCGAAGTCGAACGAGGCTGCGATCGTCGATCCCGGTGGGGACGTGCCGCGCCTGCAGGCCGCCATCAAGGAACTCGGCGTCACGCCGGTCGCGATCTGGCTGACCCATGGCCATCTCGACCATGCTGGCGGTGCGACCGAACTGGCCGAAGCGCTGTCGATTCCGATCATCGGACCGCATGAGGGCGACAAGCCTCTGCTCGACGCCCTGCCGGAGCAGGGCCTGCGCTTCGATATCCCCGGCATGAAGGCGGTCGCGCCGACGCGCTGGCTGAAGGATGGCGATACGGTCACGCTCGGCGACCTCGCTTTCGCGGTCGCGCATGTGCCGGGCCATTCGCCGGGCCATGTCACCTTCTTCCAGAAGGACCTGCGCTTCCTGCTGGCAGGCGACACTGTCTTTGCCGGCTCGGTCGGCCGTACCGATTTCCCCTATGGCGACCATGAGGCGCTGATTTCGGGGATCAAGACCAAGCTCCTGCCGCTCGGCGACGATGTCCAGTTCCTGCCCGGCCATGGCCCCGCGAGCACGCTCGGCGAGGAGCGGCAGAACAATCCGTTCCTGCAGGGCTAATCACAGCCGTCATTCTCGGCCGAAGCGAAGCGGAGAGCCGAGAATATCTGGCCGGAAGGGGGCCTCCTTCTGCTGGAGATGCTCGGGTCAAGCCCGAGCATGACGCTTGAGGCAGGCCCCGGAAACGCCAACGGCCATGCAGCGGAACGGTGCGCGTACATCCGGCGTCACACGTTCGGCTCATGGCCGTCTTCACGGGCACTGGAGGGCCGTGGAACGCCCTCGACATCGCCGTGAGCACAAGATGGGGAGGGCTTCTCCCGATTACAAGCCCTCGGTCGAAAAAGATCTGCGCCACACGTAAAGCGCGTCCGGTTCGCCTTCAACATTGCGCCTGCCGTCGTTGAGATCGACGAGGCGGAAGCCGTGGCGCTCGTAGAAGGCCCGCGCGGCCGTGTTCCGCTGGAAGGTGAACAGGCTGAGCTGCTCGGGGCTGCGCTCCTTGGCCTTCGCGAGCAGCAGCGTGCCGATGCCGCGGCGAAAATACCCAGGCAACAGATAGAGCTGGTCGAGCTCCTCGCCGTTCAGCGTCGCAAAGCCGAGGATGCGCCCGGCCTCGCGCGCCACCCAGGTCTCGCCGGTTGCCAGCATCACGGTCGCGATCCAGCTCCGCACCGCCTCGTCGCTGTGGCAGCGGCGCAGATAGGGCAGGGCGGCGGCGCGCGAGGCGAGATAGAGCGTCGCGATCTCCCCGGCATCGCGGGGAGAGGCGGGTTCGATCGCGATCGTCGGCGTCGCCGGCACGGGGCGCCTCAGGCGTCGAAGACGCCCAGCAGGAAGTCCTGCTTGCCGATCTGGAAGCCGTTCTGGCGCAGGATGTCGTAGGCCGTCGTGGCGTGGAAATAGAAGTTCGGGATGGCGAAGCGGGTGAGATAGGCCTCGCCCGTCATCGTCACGGTCGCCGAGGGGCCGCGTGGGAAGGTAACCTCGCGGGCAAGCCCGGCATCGAGCGCGGCGCCATCGGCGGCAGCGACGAAGGCGAGCGTCTTGGCGATGCGTTCCTTCAGCTCCGGGAAGCTCTTCTCCTCGTCGGGGAAGCGCGGGTTCTCGCCGCCCGAGAGGCGCGCCACCGCGTTCTTGGCGAAATCGCAGCAGAGCTGGATCTGGCGGGTGAAGGCCAGCATGTCCGGCGCGAGCCGGGCGGAGAGCAGCACTTCCGGCTGGATCTTGCGAGTCTCGGCCTGTTCCACGGCCTTGTCGAGAATGGCGTCGAGCGCCTTGAGCGTCTGCACGAAGCCGGAAAGGGCGGCGGCCTTGACTGTGAGCGTCATGATGTCCTCGGAAACAACAACGGGCCCGGAAAGGGCCCGCTGCGTAAAGCTATAGAGGAGAATTTTCTGCTGCGCTCTGCACACAAGAGGTTGTCGGCAATGCGCTGCGGAGAGGCAAGTGGCGGTGCTTTCGAGAACCGGAGCGGAGCGTACTTCAGTACGTGAGCGCCGGAAGTGCAGAAAGCGCCGTCAGTCGACCGCCGCAGCAGCGTTGACGGCGGCTTCTTGGATCAGTCCTTCGCGCGCTCGACATAGGAGCCGTCGGCCGTCATCACGACGATGCGGGTGCCGACGCCGACATGCGGCGGCACGGCGCTGCGCACGCCGTTCGACAGGATCGCCGGCTTGTAGGAGGAGGAGGCCGTCTGGCCCTTGGTCACCGGCTCGGTCTCGGCGACTTCGAGCGTGACGCGCTGCGGCAGCTCGATCGCAACGGCCTTGTCCTCGAAGACCGAGAGCGAGACCTTCATGTTCTCCTGGAGATAGGGAGCAGCGTCGCCGATCACGTCCTTATCGACATGGATCTGGTCGTAGGTCTCCGGGTTCATGAAGACGTACTGCTCGCCGTCCTGGTAGAGATAGGTGAAGTCGCGATCCTCGACATAGGCGCGCTCGACCTGCTCGGTCGTCTTGTAGCGCTGCGTCATCTTGGTGCCGTCGGAGATGCGGCGCATGTCGATCTGCGTCGTCGGGGTGCCCTTGCCGGGGAAGAAGCTCTCGGCCGAGATGACGGTGCAGAGATGGCCGTCGAGCTCGAGGACGTTGCCCTTGCGGACGGAAGAGGCGATGACCTTGACCACGTGAATGTCCTTGCTGGTGCGCGGCGTTCCCCCGCGCCAAATCTAAAATTCAGAGCATCGCTCTCGCGAAAAACCGGTTCCCACTTTTTCGCGCGATGCTCTATGCGAATTCTGTCGCCGCGCAACTACCGCATTCGCGCGCGAAACGAAAGCTTTCCGACGCATTCGACGCGAGATTCGATGAGTTCATCCCCGACGCCGTTCTGGCGGCCCGATATCCATGCCGACCGCCGCCCGGCCCTGCTGGCGCGCGGGCGGATCAAGACGGCGCTGCGCCGCTGGTTCGAGGCCCGCGACTTCACCGAGGTCGAGGCGGCGATCCTGCAGCTCTCGCCCGGCAACGAGACGCATCTGCACGGCTTCGGCACGACGCTGATCGACAATGCCGCAGAGCCGCATCCCTATTACCTGCATACCTCGCCGGAGTTCGCCGCCAAGAAGCTGCTGGCGGCCGGGGAGACCCGCATCTTCGATTTCGCCCGCGTCTTCCGCAATCGCGAGCGCACGGCGCTGCACCATCCCGAATTCACGATGCTGGAATGGTATCGCGCCGGCGAGGACTACGAGGCGCTGATGCAGGATTGCGCGGCGTTGCTGGCCGAGGCTGCCCGCGCCGCCGGCGCCACGACGTTGCGCTGGCGCGGCATCGAGGCCGATCCCTTCGCCGAGCCCGAGCGATTGACGCTGCACGACGCCTTCGCCCGCCATGCCGGGATCGACCTGCTCGCGACCGTCTCGCCCGACGGCAAGACAGACCGGGCATCGCTGGCAGTACAGGCCATCGCCGCCGGCATCCGCCTGGCCGAGGACGATAGCTGGTCCGACATCTTCAGCCGCGTGCTCTCGGAGCGCATCGAGCCGCATCTCGGCCGCGGCCGCGCCACGATCCTCTGCGAATACCCGATCAGCGAGGCGGCGCTCGCGCGGCCCAAGCCCGGCGACCCGCGCGTGGCCGAGCGCTTCGAGTTCTATGCCTGCGGCGTCGAGCTCGCCAATGCCTTCGGCGAACTCACCGACCCGGCCGAGCAGCGCCGTCGCTTCGAAGCGGACATGGACGAGAAGGAGCGCATCTATGGCGAGCGCTATCCTGTCGACGAGGATTTCCTGGAAGCGCTGGCGCTGATGCCGGCGGCGTCCGGCATAGCGCTCGGCTTCGACCGGCTCGTCATGCTCTGCGTGGGCGCGCGCCGGATCGAGGATGTGCTCTGGACGCCGGTCGCGGAACCGGGCAGGGGATGGGCATGACCGTTCACCAGCCCCCCGGAGGCCAGCCGCTGCGCAGCATCGACGCGCTCGTGGAGGCCGGCCTGACCGCGCCCGCGCGCCGCGACGCCTTGCAGAAGGTGGCGGAACGCTATGCCGTCTCGGTGACGCCGGCCATCGCCGGGCTGATCGATCCGACTGATCCAGTTGATCCCATCGCGCGCCAGTTCATTCCCGATACGGCCGAACTGGTGACGCTGGCACAGGAACTCGCCGATCCGATCGGCGACGATGCTCATTCGCCGGTCGAGGGCGTGGTCCATCGCTATCCTGACCGCGCGCTGCTGAAGCTCGTCCATGCCTGCCCGGTCTATTGCCGCTTCTGCTTCCGGCGCGAGATGGTCGGCCCCGGTGGCGATGCTTTGACCGGCGCCAAGCTCGACGCCGCGCTCGCCTATCTCGCCTCCCGTCCCGAGATTTGGGAAGTGATCATGACCGGCGGCGATCCCTTTATCCTCTCCGCTCGCCGCGTGCGTGAGGTCGCGAAGCGCCTGGCCGCGATCCCGCATATCAAGGTCGCGCGCTGGCATACCCGCGTGCCCGTCGTCGATCCCGGCCGGATCACGCCGGATTATGCGAGGGCGCTGCGCATCCCCGGCAAGGCGAGCTATATTGCGATCCACGCCAACCATCCGCGCGAGTTCACCGATGACGCCCGTGCTGCGATCGCGACGCTGGCCGATGCCGGCCATGTGCTGCTGAGCCAGTCCGTCCTGCTCAGGGGTATCAACGCCGATGTCGAGACGCTCGGTGCCCTGATGCGCGCCTTCGTCGAGAACCGCATCAAGCCCTATTACCTGCACCATCCCGATCTCGCGCCCGGCACCTCGCATTTCCGGCTGACGCTGGAAGAAGGGCAGGCGCTGGTCAAAAGCCTGCGCGGCAACCTTTCCGGGCTGTGCCAGCCGACCTATATCCTCGACATCCCCGGCGGTGCCGGCAAGATTCCGGTCGGCCCTGCCTTCCTTTCCGGTTGCGAGACGCCCGGCGTGGAAGCGGTCGCCGAAGACCGTCACGGCAGGCAGCATCGCTACCCGCCGGCCTGAGACAAGGACATTGATATGCAGGACAAGCTGCCGCTCGCGATCGTCTCCGACATCGCCTGCCCCTGGTGCTTCATCGGCAAGACGCGGCTGGAGACGGCGCTGGAGCGCTACGGCCTGAACGAGCGCTTCGCCATCACCTGGCTGCCCTATGAGCTGAATCCGGAAATGCCTGAAGAAGGCATGGACCGCACGCAATATCTCGAAGGCAAGTTCGGCCCCGGCAAGCGCAAGGAGATCGAGGTCCGGCTGTCGGAGGCGGCGCTGGAGAGCGGCGTGACCTTCAACTGGGCGAAGGTGACGCGCAGCGTCAACACCCGCATGGCCCATATGCTGGTCGCGGCCGCCTCGACCGTGCAGCGCGGCGGGGACATGACCGCCGCCCTGTTCAAGGCCTATTGGCAGGACGGGCGCGATATCGGCGATCTCGAGACGCTGGTCCAGATCGCGGTCGAGCAGGGTTTTGACGAGCAGGCCGCTCGTGACGAACTCGCCAATGACGAATTGCGCGAGACGGTGATCGGGCTGGAGGATCACGCCCGCAAGGTCGGCGTCACCGGCGTGCCCTTCTTCATCGTCGACGGCAAGCTCGCCGTTTCGGGCGCGCAGCCGCCGGAAGTATGGGCCCAGGTCTTCCAGCAGGTTTTCGCGACGCAGGCGCCGCAGGAGTCGCAGTTCTGAGGCGAGGCGGGGGCGGAACCGCCTACCGTCGTCATGCCCGGGCTTGACCCGGGCATCTCGGAAACCAGCCCTTCTCCTCACGAGATTCTCGGGTCGATGCTTCGCTTCGCCCAAGAATGACGGCTTGGTCGCCGCAAGGCTGCAGGTTTCAGAAGCCGAGCATGTGGGTGACGGCCGGCGCGCCGAGCGAGACGCCCGACAGGAACAACAGCAGGAACACGACCTGCCGCATCACGGCCTGCGTGAGCGGCGGCGGATAGCGCCGCGCCAGATGTGTGCCCAGCATCACCGCCGGAATGGCGAAGAGCCCTGACAGCGTCGATGGCGCGGGGATCTGGCCGGTGGCGACGACCAGCCCCGTGCGGAACAGGGCGTTCAGCGCGAAGATCGTGACCAGCGTTTCCCTGACCACGACGAGCGGCATCGGCTGGCGATAGAAGTGGTAAACGAGTGGCGGGCCGGCAGTGGAGAACATGCCGCCCATGATGCCCGCGATGCTGCCGAAGAACAGGAAGCTCGGCGCTTCCGAGGGGCGCTTGAGCGGCTCGGGCTTGCGGGCGAGCTGCAGGCTGGAGATGATGATCACGAAGCCGAGCGCCAGCCTGAGCCAGTCGGCCCGGCTCGCGGCGAGCCATCCCAGCAGATGGAAGCCGATGAACAGGAAAGGCCAGCTCGCGATCAGCACCAACCCGAACTTGCGCCAGTCGACATCGCGCCAGCCCTTGAGCAGCATCTGCGTCGCGTTGACCAGTGTGAGAATACTGACGAGCATCGCCGCATCCGGCAGCGAGAGCAGCCCGGTCAGGCCGACGCCGCCCATCGTGATCAGCCCGAAGGCGAAGCCGGTCAGCGTCTGGACATAGGCCGCCATGCCGGTCAGCAGCAGGAACCCGATCAGGGCGGCCAAGGACATCGTCGGCGTCTCCGGAAGAACGGAGCGTGAGGCCTAGAGGATTGGCCTGAGGGCGGGAACAGATTTGTTGGCAAGGCATCGATGCGTAGAAGGATGTCCTACGCATCGTAGCTGCCGTTCTCGCGCTTGCATCCTCCTTCGAATCGTGCGCCTTCCCTCGAAACTCAGGGAGCCGGTTGATGAACCAGAAGATCAACGATGTCCGCGACCGCCTGATCGTCGCCCTCGATGTGCCGACCGTATGGGATGCCTACCGCCTCGTCTCGACGCTGGGCGACGGCGTCACCTTCTACAAGATCGGCTACCGCCTCGCTTTCGCCGGCGGGCTCGACCTCGCGCGCCAGCTCGTTGCGGAGGGCAAGAAGGTCTTCCTTGACCTCAAGCTGCACGACATCGGCAATACCGTGACCGAGGGCGTGGACTCGCTGACCAAGCTCGGCGTCACCTTCCTCACCGTCCATGCCTATCCGCAGACCATGCGCGGCGCGGTAGAGGGGCGCGGCGATGCCGCCCTCAAGCTGCTCGCGGTCACCGCGCTCACCTCCTATGACGATGGCGACCTGCGCGATGCCGGCTACGGGCTCGCGGTCCGCGATCTCGTGCGCCTGCGCGCCGAACAGGCCCGTACGGCCGGGATCGACGGCATCGTCTGCTCGGCCGCCGAGGCGGAAATCGTGCGCGAGGTGATCGGCAAGGACATGATCATCGTCACGCCCGGCATCCGCCCCTCCGGCAGCGCGGCGGGCGATCAGAAGCGCACGCTCACGCCGGCCGAGGCGATCCGCATCGGCGCCGATCATCTCGTCGTCGGGCGTCCCATCATCCGCGCGGCAGACCCGCGTGCGGCGGCAGGCGCGGTCATGGACGAGATCGTCGCGGCTTCGTAAGCTCCGGAGCATCGGACCGAAAAGTGGCTTCCACTTTTCGGATCAATCCGATGCCCGGACAAAAGAATAGCCTCAGACCCGATTCAAACGACGGATAGCACCATGCCCAAGGGATATGTCATCGGCCGCGCCAAGGTCTCCGACGCGACCAAGTGGGCGGGTTATGCCGCCAAGGCCTCCGAGGTCATGAAGATCTATGGCGGCACGCCGATCGTGCGCGGCGGGCAGATGACGGTGGGCGAGGGCGAAGGCCGCGCCCGCAACATCATCATCGAGTTCAACGACTTCGCCTCGGCGCGCGCCTACCTGTTCTCGCCTGAATATGCCGAGGCGCGGAAGCTGCGCGAAGGCGCCGGCGAGATTGATCTCGTCGCGGTGGAAGGGGCCTGAGCCGTGGCCAAGGGCTACTGGATCGCGCGGGTCGACGTCGAGAACGCCGAGGCCTACGCCAAGTACCGCTCGCTCAATGCCGTGGCCTTCGCCAAATACGGGGCGAAGTTCCTTGTCCGCGGCGGCGAATACAAGCTCGCCCGCGGCGAGGGCCGCAAGCACAACGTCGTCATCGAGTTCAAGGACGAGGAGACGGCCCGTGCCTGCTACGCCTCGCCTGAATATCAGGAGGCGGTGAAGCATCTCAGCGCCGCCGGCCAGTCCGACCTCGTCATCATCGGCGGCTATGACGGCCCGCAGCCGGGCGAGTAGACGCCTGACCTGCGTGCCGTGTCATCCCGGGTCTCCCTTTGGTCGCCCGGGACGACCTCGCGTTCTTGCCAAGAGCCGCAATTGGCGGATTGCCGCCCCGGCCGCCGCAATGCCGATCGCGATGGAAGCGATCAGCGATAGGCAGCGCTTGCCTTTGCAGGCAGACTCCGTCGCACTGTCGTGGTCGTCTCCGCCATTTGGATGACGAAAGGCGCGCGAGAGCTCCCCTAGGTTCCCCCTGGTGATCTGGCGGAGGGGATAGCAGGCGTGCGAGCCGGGCAGGCGCGTGAATTCGTCCCAATCCAGTCCCGACGTCGATATTTCAGCGCGGGCGCAGGGGGAGCGCCGCGTTGCGCAGCAGTGAGACGAGCTGACTTTGCTGGCGCGTGTTCGTCTTCTGGAAGATGCGCGCCAGATGCGTGCGTGCGGTCGAGATCCGGACGCCCTGGGCTTCGGCCGCGTCCGTCACGGAGGAGCCGCTCGCGAGCGCGGAAGCGAATTTGGCTTCGGCGTCGGTGAGGTCGAAGAGCTGGCGCGCGCAGGCGACGAGATTGGTCGCCGTTTCCAGCCGCCGCAGCGCGATCAGCACCTTGCCTGCCGTATGTGCTTGTGCGGCGGAGGAGGGCGCCGGCATGGCGCAGGCCGAAAGCGAATGAGAACCGTCCTCGCCACGCAGGATCATGCTGGCCTGATGATGGGCGAGGGGGTCCTGCGCGCTCCGCAGCGTGTTTTCGACCAATTGCTTGAGCTGGCGCTGGTCGGCCGGCTGGCGTGCGAAGAGGCGGCCCTGGCGCAGGCCTATCGCACTGTCGGGGTCGGCAAGAATCTCGTCGGCGCCCTCGTTGGCGTAGGCGATCCGCATGTCCTGGTCGAGGATCGCGATGCCCATGGCGATCCGGTCGAGCGCGCCGCGCGCTTCGTCCCGCTGGATGGTTACCCGGCCGATATGGCGGCGCAATTCGATGACGCGGCGCAGCACCGGATAGAGCTTTTCGAGCAGGGCGACATCTTCGGCATCGAACCCTTCCTGCTCCCGGCCGCGCTGTACGTCGAAGAACCAGAAGGCTTGCCCGTTCTTGGCGAGCCGGCAGGCCATGCCGCCATACATGTCCTGCGGACGCATCCATTCCTGCCAGACGCGCGTGCTACGCAAGGCCTCCGCGCCGAACACGTCGTGATCATGGTAGACGACGCCGAGCGGAATGTCGCGCAGCGCGTCGCCCACCTCGACGAAGTCGGGGGCGAATTCGCCGAAACAGCGCTCCTGCAGTGCGGGGTCGGGATTGCTCGCATAAGACGCCCAGTCCTCGGGACTGGGGCCGAAACCCGCGAAGCAGGCTTTCGAGCCATTGAACAGCTGCCGCATCGTTTCCGCGGCGGTCTGCATCTGCTCCTCGTCCATCGCTCCGGCGAGCAGCCGGTCGATGGCGGACATGACGGCATCGACATCGGGGCGCGGCATGAGACATCCCGGCTAGCCACGGAGGGCGCACGCATAGTGTGCTCTTTCGAAGTTACCAGCATGGAGTACTCAGGAAAAGTCCAAAAGCATTCCAAACACTTTGACGGGTTCCTACCCGCTTTACCGGCCGCTCAAGGCCTCGATGGCGGCAAGCGTCGGCAGCGCGTCGAAGACGCCATGCCGGATGGTGGTCAGGGCACCGGCTGCGGCCGCATCGCGCAGCGCGTCCGGCAATGGCCGCCCCGCTGCCAGCCGGATGCCCAGCGTGGCGGCGAAGGCGTCGCCGGCCCCCAGCGAATCGACGGTTTCGACCCGAAATCCCTCCTGCATGACGGGAGCGGCGTCGGCCGCCACGGCCATGGCCCCGGCCGCGCCCCGGGTCAGGACGACGAACTGCGGCCCCTGTTTCAGCAGGGCGGGTCCGAACGCCTTTCCGAAGTGCTGCGGCTCGGCGGCTCCGTCCTCATCCCGGCCGAGCGCTGCCGCGAGGCTGCGGGCTTCGGTCTCGTTGACGACGAGGATCGAGGTCAGCGCCAGGATTGCCGCGGGGATCGCACGAAAGGGCGAGGGGTTGAGCAGGGTTGGAACACCCGCCTGCCGGGCCAAGGCGAAGGCCGCCTCGATCGGTGCATCGCCGATCTCGAACTGCGCGGTCACCAGCGCCGCCTTCGCGATGGCTGGTGCCCGCTGTCGGACATGCTCGGCCGAGAGGGCGAAGTTGGCGCCGGGAGCGATGGCAAGGCAGGTCTCGCCCCGCGCGTCCGTGAAGCCGATGCCGCTACCGGTGCTGCCCGTGAGCCGCAGCAGCATCGATTGCGGCAAGCCGGCCCGTTCGAGCGCGGGCAGGGCGAAGCTGGCGGCGAGGTCGTCGCCGACTGCGAGCAGGCCGTCGACCTCGGCGCCGAGGCGGCGCGCCATGATCGCCTGGTTCAGCCCCTTGCCGCCGGGCTCGATCGTCACGATCTCGGCTGCCAGAGATTCCCCCGGCCGCGGGAAGCGGGAGACCTTCGCCGTGCAGGCGACGACGAAGCTCCCGAGCACGAAAACGGCTTTGCCGACCATGACAGTCTCCGGGGATTTGATTTTCCCATTCGCGAACTGCTACGCCGGTTGTGTCACGCTCATGCAAACGATGACAGCCCCTAAGCCGCCTCTTTCAAAGCCGCCCTTCCAGAACCTGCTGGAGCTGCGCTCGGACACTGCCAAGCCGCTCTACCAGCAGCTTGAAGACCAGCTGTCCCAGCTGATCGGCGACGGGACCTTGCCACCGGGCACGACGCTTCCCGCGGAGCGACAACTCGCCGAACGGCTCAATATCAGCCGCACCACTGTGCAGCGCTCCTACAACGCCTTGCGCGAACGGAAGTTGCTGAGCGCGCAGGGACGTCTGGGCTCGATCGTGCAGGGTGCCGGGCCGCGCCTCCATTCCGGCATGGATCGGCTCAAGGGCTTCACCGAGGAAATGCAGGAGCTCGGGCGCGTGCCATCTTCCCGCATCGTCGAACGGACCGTGGTCAGCGACCGCTCGATCGCCTCGATCTTCGGCCATTCCTCGCATGCGCGCTTCCTCAAGCTGGTCCGCATCCGCTCTGGCGACGGCATTCCGATGTCGCGCGAAGTCGCCTGGTACAACCTGGAGCGCCTGCCCGAACTGGCCGAGAGCGATCTTTCGGGTTCGGTCTATGCCCGGCTCGCCGAACTCGGCCTGCCGCTGACGCGTTGCGACCAGATGATCGAGGCTGCCGCTCCGACGGCCGAAGAATGCGCCATCTTCGGCTTCGATGCTCCCGTGCCCTGCCTGCTGATCAAGCGGCGCAGCTATGGCGCCGACGGCGACATGCTCGAATATGTCGAGGGCCTGTTCCGGGGCGATACCTACACCTACCGGCTGACGCTGACCGCCTGACGGCCTGTGGTGGAAGAACCCATCGCGACTTTCCCGATGCGATATCCAACGGAAGTCCAAAATCGAACGGCGTTGAACCTGCTCGCGGTCCGGCGCGACCAAGAAGAACGGAACCGCATTCGGCGAGCCTCGGGTTTCCTGAGCGACGGGCGCGGCGATCCTTCGATTGCAGGGATGGATATTGCGATGTCGCTTCACGTTTCGATTGTCGGCAGGATGAGCTACGCCCCTTTTCATCCGCGCCATGACATGGCTCCCGAGGCCTTCGGGCGGGCCTCCAAGCCGGTTTTCGTCATCGATGCCGAGTTGAACCAGCGCTTCGGCAACCGTGGCGCGGAAGCGCTCGCCCGTGACGGCCTGGGCGGTCTCGATCGCTTCACGGCCAGCGACAAGGATTTCATGGCGCGGTTGCAAGTCTGGCTGAAGCGCTGCCGCAATGGCAGCGCGGCCGGCGAGACGCGGCTGCCGTTGGTGCTGCGCAACGGGCGGCAGGTCGCCGTCGACGCCGTCCATCTCGTCAGCATCGAACTCTTCGTCCTGACGGTGGACGACCCCGAGAGCGCGATCGACCGCAATGTCGCCTGGGTCAGCGAAGCCTGCGGCCTGACGCCGACCGAGGAGCGCATGCTCGCCCTGATGGTCGAGGGGCTCGACACGATCATCGCCGCCAAGCGGCTGGGCATAGCGCCGACCACGGCTCGTACCCATCTCCAGCGCCTCTTCGCCAAGACCGGAACGGCCCGACAGAGCGAACTCGTGCGCTTCGTCGCGACCTATGTCGAGGAACTCCGCTGAGCGCGCGGTTTTTGCGGCACAGGTTACTGCCGTGCTGTTGACATAATCCGCCATCGCACGCCCTCTGGACCGGCATGTGGACACAACCGCACCTGTCCGGAGGCAATCGCGACCATGGCCGAGGCGCTGGCAGCCTTCCTCTTCTGCGCGCTGATGAGCGGCAGCGCCATCTTCGGCGTCAAGCTGCGCGACAGGCTGTCCGAGGAGCATCTCTCCGAACGCACCATGGAGGCGATCCGGCTGGTGACGAGCCTGCTCGTGACCTTCGCCGCCCTCGTGCTCAGTTTGCAGCTCTCCAGCGTCAAAGGGGCGTTCGATCAGGCCTATCGCGACCGCAATGCCGACGCGGCCCAGCTCGCCCAGCTCGACGAATGTCTGCGCAGCTACGGAGCAGGGGTGGAGTCGATTCGCCTCGACCTGCGCGGCTACACCGCAGGCGTGATCGCCAGCACCTGGCCGCGGGAGCCGAAGCCCGCTGGCGTGTCCTATCCAGATACGAGCGCCATGGCGCGCGAGGGCGCCGATCCGTCGCTCGGCGCCCTGATCGCCCGGGTCGGCCGGGCGATCAACGGCCTCGTCCCCGCCGATACGTTCCAAGCCAATGTCGCCGGGGAATGCCGCTCGGTCTATCAGCAGGTGCAGCAGCGGCGCTGGGCCGTGATCGAGGATGTGCGCGGCCCGGCTTCGCCATTGTTCACGAGTATCCTGACCTTCTGGCTGATGCTGGTCTTTCTGAGCTTCGGCCTGCAGATCCCGCGCCGGCGGCTCGCCGCGATCGTGCTCGCGATCGGCATCGTCTCGATCTCGACCGTGATGTTCGTGATCACCGATCTCGAGTCGCACTATGTCGGGTTGTTCGGCATTTCCAGCGCCTCGATGCGGGATGCGCTGGCGAGCATGGCGCGCTGATCCATCCGGGCAGTTGGCGCGCCGCTTGCCAAGAGGCGCGGGATCGGGTGCGATGGCGCCGGTCCGGTCCGACGAGGCCCGATTCAAACGATATGATCTCGGTACGAGGCAGGGGAACGGGCAGATGGTGCGTGGGATGACGGGATTGCGGGTGAGTCTGGCGCTGGCGGCGTCGGTTTTCGTCTTGGGCGGCGTGGCGGCCCAGGAGCCGAAGAAGGGCGGGACGGTCCATGTCGTCGTCCAGCCCGAGCCGCCGATGCTGATGCAGGGCCTCAACCAGAACGGCCCGACCAACATGGTCGCCGGCAATATCTACGAGTCGCTGCTGCGCTATAATGAGAAGCTCGAGCCGCAGCCCTCGCTCGCCAAGAGCTGGGAAATCTCGCCGGATGCCAAGACCTACACCTTCAAGCTCCAGGAGGGCGTGAAATGGCATGACGGCAAGCCGTTCACGGCCGATGACGTCGTCTTCACCCTCGACAAGTTCCTGCGCGACGTGCATCCGCGCTGGCGCCCGATCGTCAACGCCCAGGTCGAGAAGATCGAGAAGGTCGACGATCTCACCGTGAAGATCACGCTGAAGCAGCCCTTCGGCCCGATGATCATGACGCAGGAGGTCGCCTCCGCGCCGATGATTCCCAAGCATATCTATGACGGCACCGATTACCGCGCGAACCCGGCCAACAACACGCCGATCGGCACCGGCCCGTTCAAGCTCAAGGAGTGGAAGAAGGGCTCCTATATCTACCTCGTCAAGAACGAGGACTACTGGCTGAAGGGCAAGCCGAACCTCGACGAGATCTACTGGCAGATCATTCCCGATGCAGCCGCCCGCGCCGTTGCCTACGAGACGGGCAAGGTCGACGTGCTGACCGGCGGCTCCGTCGATGTCTACGACGTCGCGCGCCTCTCCAAGCTGCCCAATACCTGCATGACGACCAAGGGCTGGGAGATGTTCGCCCCCCATGCCTGGCTCACGCCCAACGTGCGCAACGGCATCCTCGGCAACAAGCAGTTCCGCCAGGGGCTGATGTACGCGATCGACCGCGAATTCGGGAAGGACGTGGTCTGGGGCGGCCTCGGCAAGCTGCCGACCGGGCCGATCTCGTCCAAGACCAAGTTCTATTCGGGCGACGTGCCGAAATACGCCTATGACCCCGCCAAGGCGAAGGAGCTGATCAAGGCCTCCGGCTACAAGGGCGAGACGATCAAGCTCCTGAACCTGCCCTATGGCGAGACCTGGAGCCGCTGGTCCGAGGCGATCAAGCAGAATCTCGAGGATGTCGGCGTCAAGGTGCAGATCGAGAACACCGACGTGCCCGGCTGGACGCAGAAGGCGTCGAACTGGGATTTCGATCTGAACTTCAACTTCCTCTACCAGCTTGGCGACCCCGCCATGGGCGTGGCGCGCTCCTACATCTCCTCCAACATCGCCAAGGGCAATCCCTTCGCCAATGTCGGCGGCTATTCCAATCCGGAGGTCGACAAGCTCTTCGCCGACGCGGCGATCGCGCCGACCGACAAGGAGCGCCAGGAGCTCTACACCAAGGTCCAGAAGCTTCTGGCCGACGAATTGCCGGTGCTCTGGCTGCTGGAGATGGATTTCCCGACCATCTACCGCTGCAACGTCAAGAACCTCGTCACCACCGGTATCGGCGTCGATGACGGCTTCCGCGACGCCTGGAAGGAGTAAACGGCGGGCTCGAAAAGGCGCGTCATCCCGGACGGCGCAAGGCAGCGATCCGGGATCGTATCGGGGTTGGCCTTCGAGGCCGCCCTATCCTGATGACGGTCCCGCGTCTGCGCGGCGGCACTTCGCGCCGCAGCGCGCGCGGGATGACAGGCTTCACGAAAGTCCTGAATGAACCTCGCGCAATTCCTCGCCGGCCGGCTCGTGAAGGGCGTCATCGTGCTCTTCGCCATCGCCGTGCTGAACTTCCTGCTGATCCGCGCCGCACCCGGCGATCCCGCGCAGGTGCTGGCCGGCGAGGCCGGCGCCGCCGATGCGCAGTTGCTCGAACAGCTGCGCGCGCGCTTCGGTCTCGATCAGCCCTTCCTGACCCAGCTCTGGATCTATCTGAAGGGCTATCTCACCTTCGATCTCGGCTTCAGCTATCGTCAGCAGCAGCCGGTGCTCAGCCTGATCATGGAGCGCCTGCCGGCGACATTGCTGTTGACCGGCGCGGCCTTTCTCGTCTCGCTCGTCGTCGGCACCGCGATGGGCGCGCTCGCCGCGCGCCGGGCCGGCAAATGGTCGGATAGTCTGATCACCACGCTGGCTCTGGCCTTCTACGCAACGCCGCTGTTCTGGATCGCGTTGATGAGCCAGATCGTCTTCGCGCTGAAGCTCGGGCTCGTGCCCAATGTCGGCTACGAAACCATCGGCGCGAACTATACCGGCCTGGCGCGGGCGCTCGATATCGGCCAGCACCTCGTCCTGCCTTCGCTCACGCTCGGCCTGTTCTTCACCGCGCTCTATGCCCGGATGATGCGGGCCTCGATGCTGGAGGTGGCGGGTGCCGATTTCGTCAAGACGGCCCGCGCCAAGGGCGTCTCTCAGGCCAGAGTCTGGCGCCGGCATGTCGCGCGCAATGCCATCCTGCCGGTGGTGACGCTGGCTGGCTTGCAGGCAGGCCAGCTCGTCGGCGGCGCCGTCCTGACCGAAACCGTCTTCGCTTGGCCAGGTATCGGCCGGCTGATGTTCGATGCGTTGGTCCAGCGCGACTATTCCGTCCTGCTCGGCGTCTTCTTCGTCTCCTCGGCGATGGTCGTCTGCTTCAACATCGCGACCGATCTGGTCTACCGGATCGTCGATCCGCGCATCGAGGCGCATGCATGAACTTCCTCAAGCGCTTCGCCCGCAATCGCGGCGCCGTCATCGGTATCCTCATCCTGCTCGCCGTCGTCGCCTTCGCGATCCTGGCGCCGACGCTCTATCCGCAATCGCCCTGGCGCCCGGTGGCGCGGCCCTTCCTCGCGCCCTTCGTCAACGAGCGCTTCCCGCTCGGCACCGACACGCTCGGCCGCAACCTCGCCGCCGGCCTCGTCCATGGCGCGCGCGTCTCGCTGATGATCGGCGTTGTCTCGACCTTGGTCGCGCTTGTGATCGGCGTGCCGCTGGGCGCCGTCGCCGGCTATGCCGGCGGCTTCGTCGATGACGCGCTGATGCGCTTCACCGAGTTCTTCCAGACCATTCCTTCCTTCGCCCTCGCGATCGTGCTGGTCGCGATCCTTCAGCCGCAGCTCGGCTCGATCGTGCTCGCGATAGGCGTCGTCAGTTGGCCACCCGTGGCGCGACTGGTGCGAGGGGAGGTGCTCTCCTTGCGAAGTCGCGAATATGTCCAGGCGGCGGTGACGATCGGCCAGTCGACGCCGCGGATCATCTTCAGCCAGGTCCTGCCCAACACCATCGCGCCGATCATCGTCATGGGCTCGCTGATGATCGGCTCGGCGATCCTGCTGGAATCCTCGCTCTCCTTCCTCGGCCTCGGCGATCCCAACCTGATGAGCTGGGGCTACATGGTCGGCGCCGGTCGCACGCGCCTGCTCGACGCCTGGTGGATCTCGTTCTTCCCGGGCCTCGCGATCTTCCTGACCGTGCTCGCGCTCAATCTCGCCGGCGAGGGGCTGAACGATGCGCTGAACCCGCGTCTGGCTCGGGGGCGCGAATGACCGCTCCCGCGCTCTCCATCGAAGGCCTGACGCTGGCACTGCCGGCGATGGCCGACCGCACCAATGCGGTCGAGACCGTCTCGCTCGCCATCCAGCCCGGCGAGACGCTCTGCGTCGTCGGCGAATCCGGCTCCGGCAAGTCGATGATCGCCCATGCCGTGATGGGCCTACTGCCCAAGGCGGTGAAGCCGGTCGCCGGGGCGATCAGGCTCGCGGGCCGCGATCTTCTCGCCCTCGACGAACAGGCGATGCAGGACGTGCGCGGCCGCGAGGTCGGCATGATCTTCCAGGAGCCGATGACCTCGCTCAACCCGGTCATGCGCATCTCCGACCAGATCGTCGAGACTTTCGCGGCCCATGGCCTGCACGACAAGGCGACGCGCCGCGCCCGCGCCATCGAGCTCCTGACCGAGGTCGGCCTGCCCGATCCGCCGCGCCTTGCGAAGGCCTATCCGCATGAACTCTCGGGCGGCCAGCGCCAGCGCGTGATGATCGCGATGGCATTGGCGCTCGAACCCAAGCTCCTGATCGCCGACGAGCCGACCACCGCGCTCGACGTCACCACCCAGGCGCAGATCCTCAAGCTGATCGACAATCTCCGCCACCGCCATGGCACGGCCGTGCTTTTCATCACCCATGACATGGGCGTGGTCGCCGAGATCGCCGACCGCATCGCAGTGCTGGAGAAGGGCGTGCTGGTCGAGGAGGGCACGGCCGATCAGGTGCTCGGCTCTCCGCAGCATCCCTATACGCAGAAGCTGCTCGCCGCGGTGCCCTCGCTGACGCCGGCTGAATTGCCGCCGCTGCCGGATACCGCGCCGGTGATCAGTGTCGAGGGGCTCGGCAAGACCTATCGCAAGCGCTCCCTTTTCGGCGTCGCGCGCGAGGTCAAGGCGGCCGACGACATTTCCTTCGCGCTCGTTCGCGGCGAGACGCTCGGCCTCGTTGGCGAGTCCGGCTCGGGCAAGTCGACGGTCGGGCGCTGCTGCCTGCGCCTGATCGAGCCGGATCGCGGCCGCATCGCGCTCGGCGATCTCGTCCTCTCCGAACTGAAGCCCGCCGAACTGCGCCGCCAGCGCAAGCGCATCCAGATGGTCTTCCAGGACCCCTTCGCCTCGCTGAACCCGCGCCAGACGGTCGGCCGCATCATCTCGGACGGCCCGGTCGCCCACGGCACGCCGCGCAAGGAGGCGCTGGCGAAGGCGAAGGAGCTGCTGGAGCTCGTCGGCCTTTCCGCGAATGCCATCGATCGCTACCCGCATGAATTCTCCGGCGGCCAGCGCCAGCGCGTCGGCATCGCAAGGGCGCTCGCTCTCGAACCGGACGTGCTCGTGGCGGACGAGGCGGTCTCGGCGCTCGACGTTTCCGTGCAGGCGCAGATCCTCAAGCTGATCAAGGATATCCAGAGCCGGCTCGGCCTCGCCATTCTCTTCGTCACGCATGATTTGCGCGTCGCCGCGCAGATCTGTGACCGCATCGCGGTGATGCAGCGCGGGCGCATCGTCGAAAGCGGGCCGACCGCCGCGATCTTCGCCGACCCGCAGCACGCGTATACGCGGCAGCTGCTGGCGGCGGTGCCGGGCGGCGGGCGCTTCGGGCACTAATAGTCGCGGGTTGCGTCGCGTCTCGTATTCTCAGCCCTCATCCTGAGGAGCCGCGTGAGCGGCGTCTCGAAGGATGCTCCAGCGCGCTCTGGACCATCCTTCGAGACGCGGCCTGACGGCCGCTCCTCAGGATGAGGGCTGGGTGGTCATCGATCTTCCTTTTTGCCGGAGCCTGCCCATGCCTCTCGATCCCGCCTTGCGTGACAAGATCCTCGCCGCCGTCGAGGCGGGCTTCGACGAACAGGTCGCCTATACGCAGGAACTGGTCCGCTTCGCCTCGACCCGCGGGCAGGAGCACACGGTCCAGGACTTCATCTTCCGCGCCATGAAGCAGCGCGGCTTCACCATGGACCGCTTCGCCATGGACAGGGAGGCGATCGCGGCCCATCCCGGCGGCGCGCCTTTCTCCGACACGCATTCCGAAGCCCCGATCGTCGTCGGCATCCATCGCCCCCGCGAGGAGAAGGGCCGCTCGCTGATCCTGCAGGCCCATGTCGACGTCGTTCCGGCCGGTCCCGCAGATCAATGGAAGCACGCGCCCTTCGACCCCGTGATCGAGGGTGACTGGATGTATGGCCGCGGCAGCGCCGACATGAAGGCAGGTTCCGCCGCCAATCTCTTCTGCCTCGATGCGCTCCGCCGCATCGGCATGCAGCCGGCGGCGACGGTCTATGTCGAATCCGTCGTCGAGGAGGAATCGACCGGAAACGGTGCGCTGATGACGCACTTACGCGGCTATCGCGCCGAGGCTGCGCTGATCCCGGAACCTGAGTATGAGATGCTGGCCCGCGCCAATGCGGGCGTGCTCTGGTTCCAGTTCGAGGTGCGCGGCATCCCCGCCCATGTCCGCGAGATGGGCACCGGCGCCAACGCGATCGACGCCGCCTATCGCGTCGTCGCGGCTTTGCGCAAGCTCGAGGAGCAGTTCAACATCGAGAAGGCGGGCCGCGAGCATTTCGAGGACGATCCGCATCCGATCAACCTGAACATCGGCAAGATCGAGGGTGGCGACTGGGCCTCCTCCGTGCCCTGCTGGTGCCGGGTCGATTGCCGCGTCGGGCTCTATCCGGGCGTCACCGCCAAGGAGACGGCGCAGCGCATCGAGGACTGCATCCGCGAGGCCGCGCGTGGCGATTCCTTCCTGGCGAACAACCCCCCGAAGGTCACCTTCAACGGCTTCTGGGCCGAGGGCTATGTGCTGGAGCCCGGCAGCGAGGCGGAGGCCGTGCTCGGCCGCGCCCATGAAGCCGCGCTCGGCAAGCCGCTGAAGAGCTTCATGACGGCGGCCTATCTCGATACCCGCGTCCACGCGCTCTACGACAAGATCCCGGCGCTCTGCTACGGCCCGATGGGTGAGAACATCCATGCCTTCGACGAGCGCGTCAGCCTCGCCTCGGTGAAGCGCATCACCGGCGCCATGGCGCTCTTCGTCGCCGAATGGTGTGGGCTCGAAAGCATCGAGGGGTGAGCGCGGGCAAGCCGGGCATCGGACCGAAAAGTGGGAACCGGTTTTCGGAGCCTCCGACGCTGAAGCAAGACATGGGATCGCCGCGCGTCCGCGAGGGCGCGGGGCGACCGGGCAGGGCGCTGCTGCTCGTTCCCCTGCTCGGGCTGCTCTGGGGCTTCAACTGGCCGGCGGTGCGGATATCGCTGATCGAGATCGCGCCCTGGACTTTGCGCGCCGCCGGCATGAGCTTCGCCGGGCTCGTCCTCGTCGCCGTCGCGTTGGGGCGCGGCGTCCCGCTCGCCGTGTCGCGTAGGCAATGGCCGCGGCTGGTCGTGGCCGGCTTCCTTTCGATCGCCGCCTTCAACGTGCTGCTCGCCTTCGCGCAGCTCGCAGCGCCGACCTCGCGCGCGGCGATCCTGACCTTCACCATGCCGATCTGGGCGACGCTGCTCGCGCGCTTCGTGCTGGGCGAGGCTTTCGACGGCCGGCGCCTCGCCGGGCTCGCGCTTGGCATTGCCGGCCTCATCTGCCTCGGCCTGCCGCTGATTCTCGCCGGGCAACTGTCCTTCGGTTTGATGCTGGCGCTCTGCGCGGCGGTGAGCTGGGCATTCGGCACGATCGTGACAAAGCGCTGGCCGGTCTCGGCCCCGGCGCTCACAATCGCCGCCTGGCAATTGCTGATCGGCGGCGTGGTCGCCGGCATCGGCATGCTCGTCTTCGAGGGGCTGCCGGTGCCGAAACTGCTCTCGCCGCGTGTGCTGACGGCGCTGAGCTTCCACATCATCGGCGCGCAGGCGCTGGCCTATTTCCTCTGGTTCACGGTGGTGGCGCGCCTGCCGGCGGGCATCGCCAGCCTCGGCACGCTGATGGTGCCGGCAGTCGGCGTGCTCGGCTCGGTGCTGCTGCTCGGCGAGCGGCCGACGCCGACCGATTGGCTCGGCCTCTGTCTCGTGATTGCGGCCTCCGGCGCGATCCTGGTCCCCGCCCGTCGCGCTTGAGTTTCGCTCAACTCGGGCCGGGAATGCTGTAGCGCTGCGCCAGCACCGCGCTCATGGCCGAGACCAGCTCGGCGATGAGGCCGCCCTTCTCCCAGGAATAGACCGAGACCACCATCGCCGGCTCCATGCCGAAGGGCGCATAGGGCCTGACTCGGCGGCCGGTCGTGGTGCCGACGGGCAGGAGTGAGAGCCCGAGCCCGGCCTCGACCGCCACGATGACATTGTGGAGACTGCTGCTCGACAGCGCGATGTACCAGCGCTGCCGCTCGCGCTCGATCCGCTCGAACATCGCGTCGCGGTAGAGTCCGCCGGGCGGGAAGGTCACCAGCGGTATCGGCTCGGGCCAGCTCTCCGGAGCGTCCGCGCTCTCGAACCAGGCCATCGCCTCGGGATAGCTGGCGCGGTAGTCGGAGCTGGCGGACGGCTCCTTGACGATGACGATGTCGAACTCGCCGGCCCGGTAGCGCCGTGTCAACTCGCGGCTCAGGCCCGCGACCACGTCGAGCCGGACTTCGCGATGCTGCCGCGTGAAGCCGGCGAAGACCTGCGCCATGGCGCCGGTCACGATGTCGTCGGGCACGCCGATGCGGATCGAGGCGGTGCCGGCGGAATCGCCGAGCATGGTCTCTGCTTCCTGCTGCAGCGTCAGGATGCGCCGGGCATAGCCGAGCAGCCGTTCGCCCGAGGCCGTGGCGCGAACCGGGCGGGCGAAGCGGTCGATCAATCCGCGTCCCACAGCCTCCTCCAGCCGCGCGAGCTGCTGGCTGACGGTGGATTGCGTCATGTTGAGCCGCTCGGCCGCTTGGGTGAAGCTGCCGGTATCGGCGACGGCGACGAAGGAGCGAAGCAGGCGAGGGTCGAGCATCGGAGCCGGCGGCGCGTGTCTGGAGCGGAGATGCTCCCGATATTCGCAAAGCCACTGAACGATATCCAGATATTTAATTTTCAGATGGACGATGCGGTCTTTATCTGAACAGCAAGGCGAGCTTGCTTCGACCAAGTCGACAGGGATGACGCCGCGCCGGCCGATGCCGCCCGCGCTTCCCGAGGGAGACGGAATTGACCCGATTTTCGCCGATCCTCGCCTTCGTTCTTCTCCTGCTGGCCTTCGGCCCGCAGACAGCCTTCGGACAAGCCATGACCGACACCAGATTGCACGCCGCCGCGGCCAGGGACGACGTTGCCACGATCAAGCGGCTCCTCGCCGAGGGCGTCGCCGTCGACGGGCGCGACAGTCGGGCCCAGACCGCCTTGCTGGTCGCCACCCATGAGAACCGCGTCAACGCCGCCCGCGCCCTGATCGAGGCCGGCGCCGACGTCAATGCCAAGGACGCCATCAACGACAGCCCCTATCTCTATGCCGGCGCGCGCGGGCACCTCGCGATCCTCAAGCTGACGCTTGAACATGGCGCCGACCTGAAGAGCACCAACCGCTATGGCGGCACCGCCCTGATTCCGGCCTGCGAGCGCGGCCATGTCGAGACGGTCCGCACCTTGATCGCGGCCGGCGTCAAGGTCGATCACATCAACAATCTCGGCTGGACCGGCCTGCTGGAGGCGATCATCCTCAGCGATGGCGGCGAGAAGCATCAGCAGATCGTCAAGGACCTGCTCGCGGCCGGCGCCGATGTGAATCTCGCCGATCGCGACGGCGTCACCCCACTCCAGCACGCCCGCAGCCGCGGCCAGCAGAAGATGCAGCAGATCCTGCTTGCCGCCGGCGGCCGCTGAACGGGAGAAGAGCATGTCCCAGGCACAGCGCTTTCTCTGCGAGGCGATCGAGCTCGCGCAGGCCAATATGGAGCAGGGCGGGCGGCCCTTCGGCGCGGTCGTCGTCAGGGATGGCGAGGTCGTCGCGACCGGCGTCAACGAGATCATCGCGACCCATGATCCCACCGCCCATGCCGAGATGACGGCTTTGCGCGCGGCGAGCCGCAAGCTCGCGTCGCCCAGCCTCGCCGGCTGCGCGGTCTATGCCAGCGGCCATCCCTGCCCGATGTGCATGGCGGCGATGCGGCTCTCCGGCGTCAGCGAGGTCTATTACGCCTATTCCAACGACGACGGCGCACCTTTCGGCCTGTCGACGGCGGCGATCTATGCCGATCTGGCGAAACCCTTCGCCGAGCAGTCGATGAAGATCGCCTATGTACCGGTCCGCCGCGAAACCGGGCCCGATCTCTATGCCGAATGGAAGCGGCGCCAGGCGGGGCCGGCCTGAAGCCATGACGCCTGCACGATCCGGCGCTTCACGGGCGCTTCTGCTCACGGCCGTGGTGCTGGTCGGCCTGAACCTGCGCCCCTTCCTGACGAGCATCGGCCCTCTCGCGGTGGAGATACGGGCCGCGACGGGCTTGGGTTTTGGCAGCCTCTCGCTGTTCACGCTGGTGCCGATGCTGCTGATGGGTGTCTGCGCCTTTGCCGGCCCCTGGCTCCAGCGCGTGCTCGGCGCAAGGACTGCCGTGGTCGGTGCGCTCTGCATCCTCTGTGCGGCCGCCGCTCTGCGGCTGGTCACCACGAGCGGTGAGGCGTTGATCGTGACGGCGGCCTTCTGCGGCCTGGGCGTCGCCGTGGTGCAATCGATCTTCCCCGGCATCGTCAAAGCCACGTTTCCCGGCCGGGTCGCGGTGGTGATGGGGCTCTATTCGGCGATGCTGATGGGCGGCGGCGCGCTCGGCGCGCAGCTCTCGCCGCTGATCGCGGATCGCTCCGGCAGCTGGCATCTCGGCCTCGGCTGGATCGCCCTGCCGGCCGCAATGGCAGCTTTGGTTTCGGCGGTGGCCCTGCCATCCGGTCGATCTGGGCAGAGCGGCGGGCTGCCGACGTTTGCGCTGCTGCGCCGCCCGCGCAGTTGGCTCCTGATGATCTGCTTCGGGCTGGTGAATGGCGGTTATGCCTCCATCGTCGCCTGGCTCGCACCCTCCTATCAAGCGATGGGCTGGTCAGGCGCTGAGAGCGGCGGCCTGCTGGCGGTGACGGCGGCGAGCCAAGCCGTAGCGGCGCTCGGCATCCCTGCGCTGGCTGCCCGTAATCCCGATCGCCGGTTCTGGATCTGGCTCGCGCTCGCCTGCCAGATCATTGGCTTTTCTGGCCTCGCCTGGTGGCCGCTTGCCGCGCCAACCGGCTGGGCGGTGGCTATCGGTATCGGACTCGGGGCGAGTTTCGCGCTGTTCCTGATCGTGGCGCTCGACCATATTGACAATCCCGCCAATGCCGGAGCGCTCTCGGCATTGATGCAGGGCGGCGGCTTCCTGATTTCCGCCATCCCGCCCTGGATCGTCACGTTGCTGCGCGATGCGGGTGGCAGCTTCACCGCCGGCTGGCTGATGCATCTGGCTTGCGCTGTGCTGGCGGGGCTGATGGCGCTGCGCTTCGCGCCGCGCGGTTACGCCCGCGCGATGCGGCTTGCGCCAGCCGCAGATCAGGCGTTGTCGCCGAGATAGGCGGTGGCATCGATCTCG
Source organism: uncultured Allobosea sp. (assembly GCF_945956895.1). GTDB lineage: Bacteria > Pseudomonadota > Alphaproteobacteria > Rhizobiales > Beijerinckiaceae > Allobosea. Next base: position 99,169 of record NZ_CAMFJF010000014.1, read on the forward strand.
ACGAGGCAATGCGGCGAGCCCAGCCCGTTGACGATGCAGGAGACGCGATGCGGCGCCGCCTTGGCGAAATTGGCGAAATAGACCTCGTTCATCGGCTCCCAATAGGCGCGGTCGGTGACATAGACCGTGCATTTCACGACATCGTCGAGGCTGCCGCCGGCTTCCTCGAGCAGCGCCTTGATATTGTCGATGCATTGCTGGGTCTGAGCCCGGGGATCACCGATCGCGAGCTTGCCCTCCTTGTCGGTTCCGACGCAGCAGACGAACATGAAGCCGCCGGCGACCGTCGCCTGGGCGAAGGGCAGGCGGCCCTTGTGGATGCGGTCAGAGGTAATGATGCGCTTGGGCATGGCAGGCTCCGTCGGTGACGAGCCATCCTAGAAGACGGTTCTGCGCAGAGGAATGCGAGCCGATGACAAAGGAGTGATGCCAGTCAGCGAAGACTGCCGGAAGCCAAGCGTCGATATCGTGAGGAAGGCTGGTGCTGCGAGAGAGGATTGAAAACCTCAGAGGCAGTCCTAAGTAGCTGATATTACCGGATGCGTTCGCCAGTTTCAGGTAGGTTGTGTACCATAGGGGTGTCTCACGTCGCTAGCGGCCGGCGCAAAAAAAACAATCGGTCTGGCAGATGGTCTTGCCATTCGCAGGCTTCACTTTCCGCAGCGGCATGGCATGATCGAAATGCGCTGGGGACGTTCGATTGCTTCAAATCATCACGATATTCGTGTTCGCGGTTGCCGTGTTGGCCCTGCGATTGAAGGGCTACGGCTGGGGTGAGGCCGCGATGTTCGGTCTGCTAGGGACCGGGGCGCTGATTGGTGCGGGGGGAGAATTCATCCGGCCCTGACGCGAGCTTTGATGCCTTTGCAAGAACCCTAGCGACCTGCGCGGCGGTCCATTGGGCTTTACCGGCGGCCGTGGGGATGCCCTGCCGGGTTAACCCCGCTGCGATCTCGCGAAGGCTGCTGGCCCCGTCTGCTCTCAGGCTGGCAATTGCCGGGGTAAGGTCATCGGCCCTCTCTCGCGCCCGTTCGATCCGCCGTGCGGTGCCGAGTTGTCTGGCCCCGGCGCTCAGGATGGCGCCCCGGTGCCCGCCGAGCTTCTTCCCACGCGCTTTGGCCGCAGCTAGGGCAGCCTTTGTTCGCGAGGAGATCATTCCCGCCTCCAACTCAGCTACGGCGGCCATCTGCTGCAACATGAAGCGCCCGGTGGGACCTTCTATGGAGGGCAGGTCGGCAAAGCGCACATCAATCCCGGCCTCCAACAGTCGCGATAGGAATGCTAGGGACCGTGTAAGCCGGTCGACCTTCGCGACCACAAGCGCCGCCTTGTGAAGCCGACACATGGCAACCGCGCGGTCGAGTTCGGGCCTGTCCGAGCGCCGGCCGCTCTCAACCTCAGTGAAATCCCCTACAAGACGCCAATCGCCGCCGTTCAGGTAGTGCGAGACTGCGTCCCGTTGAGCCTCAATGCCGAGCCCCGATGCGCCCTGTCGCGCTGTCGAGACCCGATAGTAGGCGACGAAAGCCCCGTTTGCCATCGCAAGCCCCTCAGTAGCGCAGCTTGCCCATGCCAGCGACGACCAGCACAGCGGCGCTGACGAACAGCAGATAGGCGATTGCGAGTTCCATCCCGCTCTCCATAACGTTTCAGTCATCGGACGTTGATTGAAACGATACGGATAAGGTCGCGGCGATGCAACGACATCTGTTGCGGCAATCTGACTCAGGCCGGCGGATGGGGTAAGCAGTGCCAACGCGATGGTGCGTAGCGGCGGCCCTCGGCTCCCATGGTGCTGCCCTTGGCCGTGCTAAGGCCGGCCGTCCTGGCGACCGGCGGGGCCGCTCCGCGCAAGGGAGTTCCTGAAAGATGGCCCTGGTTTGACCACTGGGGCTGAAGGGGGCCGGCAGGGGGAAACGCGAGTTCCTCCCCTGTCGAGGGCCGCCTAACAGATTTTTGCGCCAACTATGCGGAAACCGGGAAAATCACAGCGCCGCATGGAGCCGATTTTGCGAGACATTGCAGAGCGATAGGCCCCGCGTTGTTCATAGCGGACGTTCAAATTGAACAGGCCGTTAGAAGTCCTTTGGTTCCGGTGTCTCCCATTCCGGCCCGAGGCGGTATCGGATGGCGCCCGTAAGCGCCTCCCGCTGTGCCGTGGGGAGGGCATCGCGGATCGCTGCAAGACTATGCAGGTGCTCCAAGGCGGCACTGAGATCGGATGTTGAGAGGATCGCCCATGTCGCGTCGGCGCCGGGGTTCCCGTGCGGCTCGGCCGGGCCATACGCTTCCGCGATAATCGGGAAATCCTCGCGCATCCAATTGCGGATCGTCGTGTGCGCCCTGACGCCGTGAAGGGCCTTGGCGATTTCCCGATAGGGTATCAGGTTCTTCCCCCTCCGGTGCTTCCCCGCCCGGATAAACGCTCTGAACACCTTGCGGTGCTCCCCTCTTTTGAGCGGAACGCCGTGGCAAAGGTTGGCCTCCGCCGCAAGCCATGCCGCCTCCGCGCTGCTCGCCGCCTCTATCGTGGCGTCGATCATGTCGAGGCCCGCTCTCCCGGCTGCGGCGAGGCGGTGCCATCCGTCGATCACGAAAAGGGCGTTCTCGGTCTTCGCTAAGCGCACTGGGGGCATATTGCTCCCGGCGATATAGGCGTCCTGATAGCGGCGGACGGCGCCCTTATCGAGCCCGCTGCGGACCTGCCATTCCGCCCGCTTCGCAATGCTGCTGATAGGGATGGATACGACTTCCATCAGTGCCGCTCCGCGCGGGCCTTCTCCGCCTCAGCTCTCGCCAAGCGGTCCACAAGGGCGTTGTGGGGGTCGTGAGCGTGGCCCTGCACCCATTCGACGACAACGCCGGGACGGGCGTCCACAAGGGCGAACAAGGCGGCAAACAGGTCGTTGTTGGCAATCGGCAGGCCCTTGCCGTTTCGCCATCCGCTGGCTTCCCATTGGCGGCGGTGGGTGTTCACCGCTTCCGAGACATACTGGCTATCCGTCCGCAGGGTAGCGGGTGTCCCTCTAGGAAGTTCCAGGAGCGCGTTGATGGCGGCCAAAAGCTCGGCCCGGCCGCTCGTGGTGTTCTGGATCGTTCCGCGACAGAGGCGGGTTTTGCCCTCCGGGCTGACGATGATTACGGCCCACCCGCCGGGGCCGGGATTTCCGAGTGACGACCCGTCAGAGTAGGCCGCAAGGGCCTTATCGTCGGGGTTCTCTCGATAGGTAATTGCGGCAGGCTGAAGGGGGCTGCCGGGGCGTCTAAAGTTGTGGTGCTTTTCCATGAATTGAAAGTTGGCCTCGCGGCCATGAGAGATGGGGACGCCGGCCCTGCCTGTCGCATTTACTTTGAGACGACGGCAGGCAGGGTCTTACGGCGCAGCCGGCCGCCGGAGAGGCAGCGGGCGGAGTTGTGTTGGGCTATTGTTGTCCCCCTCACCGTGCCGCTTGTTTCGCCTTACTGGGGAGGCTGGCCCCTATCGCGCCAGTGTTTACGTGGCGCCGCTTTCGGGGCGCTCGACGGAAACAGCGCCCAGCGCCAGATGAAGGTCGGATAGGCGACGGTGGCGCCGTTCTCAACGGGAGCGATGCCGGCCTGCTCCGCCCAATGGGCCGCGTCGGCCATCTCATCCGCGAAGGCGTCGGCGGTCGCCGGGGCTAGGGCCAGCGTCGCCGGTGCCTCGCGTAGCAAGAAAGTCCAGAGCGTATCGTGACCGTCCTTCGGGGAGGGCCAAATGAGATCAAGAGAGATTCCAGGGACAAAAAGTGTGGCGGCCATGATAGCTTCCTTGCGCTAATTATTGCCAAGAGGAAGGTATCTTTACCCGTCGCCAGGGTGGGGGGCGGATAGATTACAGGTCAAGTCTTAAGACGTGGCGGATTTTGTCTTGTAGGCGGGAATTCTGCTAATCACACCTGACATCATCGCCTTGGGTGTCACGTCACCATACCCTTCGCCCGCCGTCCTGGCCGCATGGCCTTGGATGGCGTCCACGATCCGGGGATCAAAGCCGCGCTCCCTCGCGATGGTCTTGAAGCGGTGTCGCCATCCGTGGTTGGGCTGCACGGCCTTATCCGGTACGATTTTCCGCACGGCTGCGGTGATCTTCCCGGCGATCGTGCTGGCCTTCGTTCCCGCCACATGGAACAGCGGCCCGTTTTTGCTGCCCTTCACGAAGGCCCCGAAACCCTGCTGCATCAAGTGGGGGTGCAGGGGGACAATGCGGAATGCATTCGCCTTGACGCTGCCTGCCTCGGGGGTGATCCGCAATGTCGGGGGCTTTGCGCTCAGGTCGATATCCTCTTTCCTGAGTTGGGCGATTTCCGCAACACGGGCGCCGGTATACGCCAAGAGCCACGGCATCCAGCGGAATGCTGCAACGGTCTGTAAGAGTTCGCGCGGGCCTGCCTTCCGCGAAAGGGCGGTGGACAAGACGGTCTCGGCTTCCGCGTCGGTAAAGCCCCTTTCCCGCGTGATCGGGGCGCGTGAAGCTGTAACCCGGACCTGTACCCGGTTGCTAGGAATGCGGCCGTTGCTGGCCGCCCATCCAAAGACTGCCTTGAGGGCCGGCAAGTCCACTTTGGCCACCGTGCTGGTGCTGATGCCGCTGGCGATGCGATGATCTTTCCAGCGAACCACATCGGTCGGCTCGATATCGCGGATGTCGTCCTTTCCGATCAGTTCCGCGAAAGCGTCAAAGATTGGCTGCCACCGCTTCCGCGCAATGCGTCCCCGGTCCGCTCGCCTTCCGCCGTCCTGCAACTCCGTGAAGTAGTCCGCGATGACTTGAGATAGGGCAAAGCGGCCCTGCTTCTCATCCCGCGCGGCCGACACCGGCGGGGGCTTCGTTGATGGGCTGGAAAAAGTTGGGCGCCGGGTTGCATCCGGATCGGGGGAGTAGTCCCCTTCCGCCATGCCGGCGATGCGGCGGGCCGCCTTCACCAAGTCTCGCGCTGTCCATAGTAGCAGTGCAGCGCGGGTGTCGCTGGCCACCGTCAAGGCATGCTTCGCCAGCACTTGATCCACGAACGGGCCAACACGTCGCTCCAGGGTCGCGATGGTCGATCCAGAGAGCGCCGCTACGCTCCCGCCGCCTTCCGATGCGAGGGGGATCATTAGGCTCAGGACTCATTGATTGAGCCAGAAGATAAAGGTTGCGGCGAAGGCTAT
>NZ_CAMFJF010000015.1 GCF_945956895.1 uncultured Allobosea sp.
TCCCAACCCTTATTTTAAGGGTGAGACCTGTCCGGGGAATTCGGGGGCCGTTTCATTGTACCCCTCTGCTCTTTTCTTGAAGAGGAGCTGGCCAGCATCACCCTTGTTAATAACGAATGCCAGAATGCGCCGAGAGCAACTTGACAGAAAAGGAAATCGAGCTTCCCTTGCAGCGTCACAAACTTGGGGAGCTGGAAATGCTTAGGGCCTTCGTTACCATCGCCGCCGTCGTTGCTTTCAATGCTGCTGCTTGGGCTTCCTGCCCGCCCGGTACACGCTATAACTGCTCGACAGCCTTCAACGGCAAGCAGTCCTGCGGCTGCCGCTGAGCAGACCATTCAATAAATTCTAATGAGGGCCTCGTCATAAGTGGCGGGGCCTTTCTTTTGTCTGCCATGCATTGATCACATTCGATCAGATGGCAGGAGGATGACGCACACCCCTGAGACTTCAAACAACTGATAGCACGCCTTTACCGGCTTTCTTAAAGCCCCTTGGAATTATCCGAGACAAAGTGGCGCGCTGGAGAGGCTCCAAGGGAGGCTCCACGTTTCAGAGAATCGAAGCAGGCGAGCATCTGGCAGTCGTGGCGACCCTGTGAATCTCAAGGCCGAGAGGTCGGGAGCGCGTGAGTCTATCAGATTGAGGGGATTGTTCCGGAACATTGGCCGTCAGGTCGCATCAGCTATTGCCTTCCCGACATCCATTTTGTATCAATTTCTCAGGCCGATAATCTCGCCTATGCGGGCTCCCGTATCAGATTGAATAGCCGCGATATGCCGGGGAGTGTCGTCTAGTGTCTTACACTCAGCCTGTATGCGCTTGAGTTCACCATTGGTGAACGTAGGGCGAGCCTTAGCGTCCTGACCATCCTTTGGAATTTTGAAGCGCAGGAATGGGTTCTTGGCGTCCTTGAGGTCAAATTCATCGATGCCGTGGGTGAAGATGGCGCTCAGGGACTTGAAGTAACGCTTCACGGTGGCTGTCTTGGAGCCACTGGCGAGCATTTTGTCCCTGAGGTCATTGACGTTCTGCCTAGTGTAGGCACCCAACAGCAAATCACCATAAGCATCAGTCAGCAGTCGAACATATCGCTTGTTAGCAATATCGAACTTGTCCCCGCCGCCCTTGTGCTTGAGGTAAGAAGTCAGAACATCACTCAGGAGGATATGCTTCTGGGAGGGATCAGATAGCAGAAGGCGCGAGGCTTCTTGCTCAACGGCAGTCATCATGCTGCCGGAGTCCACCCAGTGCTGACCCTGATGCTCAAGATCGCGGGCCTCGCTGAAGGCACCTTTCGTTCGCCTGTCGACATGGTCAATGAAGACATCAATGGCGATGCCAGCCTCAGGAGTCAGGGGACCTGCCGGGCAATACGCCTCTCCAGCCTCCAGCCCTAAGAGCTTCAGAAGCTCCTTCGCCGCTGCTGTGTTCTCTGGAGTGGTCCGCCCTACCGCCCTAGCCTCAGGGGACCGCAGAGAGTCCCAGAGGCCCTCGACGCGCTTGGCTTCCTCAATGCAGAGTTTGGCGGCCTCAGCCTCGCTGTAGGTCTTCAGGCTGACTTTGTAGTGCGTCTTGCCGGGGTAGTGCTTGCGCAGGTCATCAGGGATGCGCCGCTGGTACATGTAGAGGCCCGAAGGCTTCTTCCGGGCGAGGTACTTCACGGCAACCATAAGCGGCCCAAGACGGAGGACGATTCGCGGCACTTGTAACCCCCATGTAACCCTGGGAGCAACCGCGTGAACACCTTAAGCGCTTGGAGGATAAGCCGAAATCGGCTTCAGCCATGGCGCTCCCTAGGGGACTCGAACCCCTGTTTTCGCCGTGAGAGGGACAGTTTTTCAGCAATTTTATGTCCATAACCGTCTACGACGGTCTATATAAATCAATGAGTTAGAATGTTTGCGTCCCCCATTGTCCACCGATTCACAGGTCCGTATATTACACGGATATTACACGAAACCTGTGAATGGCAGCGATGGCAAAGACCCTTTCCGAGAGCCCGATGACAACCCGCTCCGCCCGCGACAAGCTCGCGCCTGGAGTGCACTGGCGCGGCATCGATAGCGGCGTTCACCTTGGCTACCGCCGTGGCCGGCGCGGCGGGGAGTGGGTGGTGCGATGGCGCGCCGGGGCTGGCTACAAGCGGGAAGGCATCGGCGCTGCTGATGACGTGCTCGCTGCGGATGGCCAGCAGACACTGTCCTTCGATCAAGCCTTGGCCGCAGCCCGGCGCGCCGTCGAACTGGGCCGCGCGACGGCGGCAGTCGCCGCAGCGGGGCCGATCCCGACCGTCCGCAGCGCAGTCGAAACCTATCTGACAGACCGCGAAAGCAACGAACGAGCGCAGCGCCCCGACAAGCCTCTGAAGCTGGACGGGCGCTCCAGGATGAAACGCCACGTGCTGTCCAAGCCCGTGGCCGACAAGAACCTGCATGAGCTTGAGGAAGACGACCTGAAGGACTGGCGCGCCAGCCTGACGGGCCTAGCTGCCACGAGCGTCAAGCGCACGGTCAATGATCTGAAGGCTGCCCTGAACAAGGCAGCGGACGAGAAGCGTAAAACCCTTCCTGCGCTCTCCGGCATCGTCAAAGCTGCGTTCAAGGCGACGAAAGCGTATGCTCCCATCGCGCGGCAAGTCCAGCCGCTAAGTGACGATGAGGTGCGGGCCGTTATCGCTGCCGCCTCCAAGGTGGACGAGTGCGACGGCTGGGAAGGCGATCTCTATCGGCTGGTCCTTCTGCTGGCCGCAACGGGCGCACGCTTTGGCCAGATCGCCGCTATCCGCGTTGGTGATGTCGAGAGCGCCAGCAAGCGGATCATGGTTCCCGTGAGCAACAAGGGCCGTGGCGAGAAACAGCGCGCCGCCTTCCCCGTGCAGATTGGCGACGACGTGCTGACGGCGCTCAAGCCGGCCATTGCCCGGCGCAGGAGCAGCGACCCCTTGCTGGAACGCTGGACCCATAAGCAGACCGGCCCCGCAACGTGGGTGCGGGAACGGCGCGGCGCGTGGCAGACAGCGAGCCAGATGACGCGAGCATGGGCCAAGATTTCCGAGGAGGCGGAGTTAGCGGCCGATGTCGTGCCCTACGTCCTTCGGCATTCCAGCATCATCCGAGGGCTTCGCGCGGGCCTCTCTGTCCGGCTGGTCGCTGACCTGCACGACACTTCGGCGAAGATGATAGAGACTCACTATTCCAAATGGATAGCTGATGCCGAGACGGAGATGGCGCGCCGCGCCATCGTTGCGCTGGCCTAGTAAAACGCATAGAAAGTTATGCGTTTTCAGCAGCTTAAGTACCGACCCCGTTGACAAGGCGAGGCGCTCATGCTCTCTTACAGTCAACCATGTACGGGGGTGCAGCGGCTGCAAGGCCGCACCTAAAGCACTGTGACAGGCGGGGTGGTGCCCTGCTTCATTGGCGAGCCGAGCCAGACCCCCGCGCGAACCCACCTGATCGGTTGACATCGGTCGTGCTGACGCACGCCTCGGAGGCTTCGCCATGAGCGCCAAACCCAAAACTTCGTCGGCTAACGACGGTCGCCTTGCCTATTCGCCCGAGGAGGCGGCCCGCCTCACGGGTGTCTCCCGCGCCTTTCTGTACCTCGAAATGCAGCGCGGCAAGCTGACCAGCATCAAGATCGGCCGTCGCCGGCTTATCCGCAGGAGCGATCTGCTCGCCTGGGTTGGGGAGGCAGAGCATGCAGCCTGAAGCTCCCCCGCAGCTAGCCGCGCCCCCGAAGCTCAGCGCCGCCGGACTCGCCGCGATCATGGCCCAACCACACTGGCCATCAATCCTGACGACGGCCTCCTCGGCTGCGCCGGCCCACCCTGTCGCTTCACCTGAGATCGCCGCGCACGCCCCGCTGCTGAACCGCCCGACCAGCCGCCGCGCGAAGCGTCGCGCGCGCGGCAAAGCCAAGGAGGATCGCAATGACAGCGCTGCTTTATCTCGTTGAGCGATCCGAGGAAGGCGTCTGGCGCGTCGTCCTTCGAAGAGCCTGGCGCGATCACCTCGGCGAGCAGATGCGCCAGTATGGATGGCTCTGGCGGGAGCCGGCCAGCACCTTCCGCGACGCATTCGATGCGTACTGCTGGCAGCGATATCCGGGCGGTCCGATCTTCTACTCCGACCCCATCGGCGGAATGGTCGGAAGCGTCCAAAGCCTGGAGACGCTCCACGCCTTCGGCTTCATCCGTGCATTTGGGGAGCCAATAGAGAACGGCACCGACCCTATCGAGCTGGTGCCGTCCAATTCGCAAAGCTGAAGACAACTACCCGCGTAGGCCTGGCCGCCGACACGCGCTCAACCGGAGTGGCCCAATTATGCAGAAAATATTTGTGAAATACAACCGCTGGCGCGGACGGATCACCTATATCGAGATCGATCCCCTGTTGGGCGCGTTGCACTACAGCGAGCCGGCTCTGGCCGAGGCCAAGCCTGAACCGCTGACGATAGCCGACGAACATCTCGGCCCGCTGATTGTTTCGCCGGATGCCCCTGGCAACCCTCGCCGCACCCTCGCTCCACCATGCGCCGTGACGCGCACGACCGCAGGGGAGCGCTGACCATGGCTGACCGCGATCCTTTCGATAGCTGGTTCGGCGAGCGCAAAGCTCCTGAGCCCGATACTTCACCATCCGAACCGATGAGCAGCCATTACAGCGCGGCCGCGCCGCGCCGACTAGGCGGACGGATAGAGCAGTCTACGCCCGCCGAAGATTGGGATGATGAGCCGGCCACCTCCGGACCCGTCACTATGCTGGATCATGCGTTGGCCATGATTGGAAGGGGCTGCAAGGTTATCCGCGTCCAAGCGAACACCAGGCGTCCAGTTGACGAGCGCTGGCAGAACGACGCAACCGACGACGCCGCTAAAGTGAAGGCGTGGGTTGACGCCGGCTATAGCTACGGGATCTCGGGCGGGCACCCGCTTCCGGCCGGTGGCCACTTGCTCATTGTCGATCTGGACGTGAAGGACGGGAAAGACGGCGTCGCCGAACTCGCGAAATACGGCACCCGGCCCGAAACCTTCACCGTCCGCTCGCCGTCTGGCGGGCTTCACCTCTATTTTTCGACTTGGCAAGCGCATGGGTGCTCGCCGGGAGGTTTTCGCCGGCTAGACGAGAGCGGCCAGGACGTGAGTGGCATCGATATCCGAGGCCGTGGCGGTCAGTGTGTTGGGCCGGGCTGCATGCGGGACGGGAAGTCCTATGAGGTGGTTTGCGACGCTCCAATCGCCGAAGCCCCGGCCTGGCTGGTCAATCGGCTTCAGACCGCCCGTGAACGCGAAGGCGGCCCGGCCGTCAGCATCGACGATCCTGACGACATCGTATTCGCAATTCACTATCTCCAGAAAGACGCGCCTATCGCGGTCGAGGGACGCGGCGGCAACAACACCACCTACGCGGTCGCGGCGCGCGTTGTCGAGATCGGGGTCTCGGCCGAGCGCGCGGCCGACCTTATGGCCGAGCACTGGAACGAGCGGTGCCTGCCACCGTGGACCCGTGAAGAACTGCTGACCCTCTGCACGAACGCGCAGAACTATGTCCAGACCCGCCAGGGCTCGGGCGGTGTCGCCGCCGCTGCGGCCGACTGGCAAGGCGCGGTGGTGCTCCCGCCTTCCCCGCCGCCCTCCTCGGCCGCCGGCCCGATCTTCGATCCATGGCGCGAGGTGATCGTTCCCGCCCTCCCGCAGGGCTTGCTGCCTGGCTCTATCGACCGCTTCGCCTCGGAGCAGAGCACCACCATGGGGGCATGCCGAAGTGCCATCGGGCTCGCCGCGCTGGCGGCGCTCTCGGGTGCGGTCAACCATGCTACGTCGCTGCGGATGATGCGCAACGGCGGGTGGTCCGCGAGCCCGCGCCTCTGGCTGCTGCTAGCCGGGCCGCCGTCCAGCAAAAAGACGCCCATCATCGGCGAGGCCCTGCGGCCGCTGGAAAAGCTCCAGGCTCAACGCTGGCGAGCGTGGAAAGAGCATTGCGATTTCCTTGGCGAAGACGACCAGAAGCCTCCTCAACCGGCGCGGCTCGTGGCCGGCGATGTCACCATGGAGGCGTTGGCCGGCATCTTGGCGGGGCAGGATCGCGGCGTTCTGGTCAAGCGAGACGAGCTTGCGGGCTGGATTGGCAGCATGGAGAAATACGGCAGCGGTCGCGGACCAATGGCCGACCGCGCATTTTGGTTGGAGGCGTTCAACGGCGGCCCATATACCGTGGATCGCGTTACGCGCGGCAGCATTGTCGTCCCGAACCTGTCGGTCTCCATCATAGGCGGCATCCAGCCTGACCGGCTTACTGAGCTTCAGGGGCTCCAGTCGGACGGGCTGTTGCAGCGCTTCCTGCCGGTTTTCGTCGAGCCGGGCCGCGTTGCCGAGGATCGGCCGGTATCGAATGCCGGGTATTCGGCTCTGATCGAGAGCGCGGCCGGCCTGGACGCGATGCGCTTCGAGTTCGATGATGCAGCACTGAAGATCGCAGCGCGGTTCCGTCAGCGGACGCATGATCTACAAATGGCGGCCGAGACCACGAGACCGGGCTTCGCTCAGTTCGTCGGCAAGCTCGATGGCTTGTTTGGCACGCTGTCACTGCTGTTTCATGTCGCCGAGGGGCTAGAGCACTGGTTCTCGGAGCGCGTGATCAGCGAAACAGCCGAACGTGTCGAGACGCTGTTTTCGGAGTTCATCCTTCCGCACGCTTTCGAATTCTACGGCTTTGCCGATCAGGCTGCGGGAACGGACAAGCTCCGCAAGATTGCTTCGTGGGTGCTCACATCCGGGCGCGAGAGGCTGACCACCCGCGACGCCATGCGAGAGGTATCCTGCCTTCGCGACCTGGACGCCTTCAGGATCGGCCGTGAGCTTGGACCTCTTGTTGCGGGTGGATGGCTTGAGCCGGACAACCACGGGCCGGAGAACCGCACCTGGAAGGTGCTGCCCGGCGTCTTGCCTCAGTTCGCGGAGCGCCGAGCGGCCGAGGAGCGCCGAAAGCAGGAGTTGGCTCGGCTGATGAACGGGCCACGCAGGGCAAGCGGTTAGGGGCTGCCGGGATCGCTTCCACGATGCGGCGATGGCGGGTAAGCCTCGATCAGGGGAATGGTGACGCGCTCCGCGTCACCGCAGGGCTATGGGCACCGTATGAACCACCTTGAGCAACTCGTATCAGAGTGGCTTCAATATAGAGGCTACTTCGTGCGCCAATCCGTTGCAGTTGGCGCACGCGCCAAAGGCGGTTTTGAAGGCGAGCTTGACGTTGTCGCGCTGAATCCGGTCACTCAGCACCTGCTACATGTTGAATGCTCGTTGGACGCCCTTTCGACTGAGCAGCGACAACTCCGGTTTTCCGGAAAATTTGAGCGCGGCCGAAAATACATAAAGGATGCATTTCGAGGCATCGAACTGCCCGAAACGCTGGAGCAGGTGCTTGTTCTCCAGTTCGCCAGCGGCAATGTCAGGTCGATCGGTGGCGCGCGGCTCGTGACCGTCAGAGAGTTTGTCCACGAGATGTTCGACGGCCTGAAGGGTACATCTCCCGCGAGCAAGGCCGTCCCGAGCAATCTCCCGCTACTCCGCACGATACAGCTAGCCGCCGACGCAACGCGCATTCGAGCAAACGGGCATCGTATCATCAGCGAAGCGCAGACTAGCGAGCACTAGCACGGATTGGCCGCTTTCGATGAATTGCGGAGCATTCATCGCGCCCTTGTCAGCATTTGTCGATACGCGAGCGCGAATAGAAACCTATTGTCTCTCTCCTTCTTCTTTCTCCCGCAACTTTGAGCATCCTTGTCCAGGCGCGCGTATCGACAAATGCTGACGGCATTGAAGCGACGCCCATGGCCGCAAGCCGATGAAACGGCAGTTTGCAGCGGCAATAGCGCAATCCGAGAGAACCAAAGTTTGCAGGGACGGTGCCTTGGCCCGGCGTTGGGACGTGCGAAGGCGCGACGGTGCTCCGGGGATGCACTAATCCGTGCCGGGCCTCTGGACACACTTTACCCTGTGGCTTTTCATGCGACGCCTGCCGCTGGGGAATGCGCGATGTCGGAGTTAGTTCCACTGGATTTGAGTTCTTCGTGGTTTCCTGATCCGCAGTTCGAAGACAGGACGGCGGAACCACGAAAGACGGCTTGGGCGGCTTATGCCCAAGCACTCACAGCCGCACTGGATCGCTACGAAACTGAGAAACTGAAAGCTCGATCCGAGTATCTGAAAAATCGCAGGAGCTATCTGTCAGGAAGCATCCTTCGGCCGACATTGAAGCAACTGATGTATGTTTGGCCGACAGATGCACAGCTTGCCGAATTCGATGAGCTAGAGGCTGTGCACCTCGCTGAACACGAAAGAATGGTATTCAATGCTGCGCGCGAGTACGCGCGCTCTGAGCGTGATGCGTGCATTGCTTATTGGAAAGCCACGGGGGCTTCTGAGAGGCCGGCCTAACAAGCCGCGATCACCGGCACCTCATCAATCCGCGTGGTCCAGCACGGCGAGCGCATCTCGAATTTCGTAGTCCACGCCTTGCGCTGACGCTCGACACCGGCAGCGGCTGGAAAGACGGTCCCGCGTCCGAACCTGGCATTGCAGGCATCGAGCGCAGCCATGAGCCGGCCACTGTGCTCGCGATCCAATGCGCCGATCAACGCGCGCTGCGATAGCTCCGGCGCGACCAGATCGACCGTCATCAGCCCGACCTTGCTGTAGCGATGGCCGCCTTTCCAGATGCGTCGCGCGCCCCATTTCGCCGCCCGGACCAGAACGAGTGTGTCATTGCTCGCCTCGGGAAAATCGACCGTGGTCGAGACGGACCTGGCCGGCCCGATGTCGTGCGGAGAGGTATGGTAGAACACCGTCACATGGTCGGTTGCGAGGCCGTGATGCCGGAGCTTTTCGCCGAGCCGAGTGGCGTGCGATGCGACGGCCTCCAGCATCGTCGCCAGATCATCCACGCGGCCGGAAAATGAGCGCGTAACGGCGCATCCTTTGCGCGTCGGGGCGACGCTCTCCAGGTCGATGCAGGGCGTGCCGCGTAGCTCATGGATAATCCGCTCCCCGACGACCGTCATAACCTTGCGGACCTGCTTCGGATCAAGCGCCGCGACATCCGCCGCGCTCTTGCAGCCGATGGCCGCGAGCTTGGCCTGGGAAGCCGCGCCGATGCCCCATACGTCGCCTAGCGGCATCAGCGGCAACCACTCGGCCCGTGCCGCCGGGCTGGTGAGATCGCAGACGCCGCCAAGCTGGGGCGTATCTTTCGCGATGCGATTGGCGAGCTTGGCCAGCGTCTTCGTCGGCCCGATGCCGACGCAGGTCGGAACCCCGGTCCAGGCGGTCACGGTTGCCCGCAGATCGCGCGCCATCTCCTCGCGATGCTCTGGCGCGACTGGCGTCACGTCCAGAAAGCTCTCATCTATGGAATAGGTCTCGATCTCCGAGGCGAACCGCTCATAGACGGTGCCCATGCGCCGGCTCATGTCGCCATAAAGGGCATAGTTCGACGAGAACACCCTGACGCCGCCGCGCTTCACGATGTCCCGAATCAGGAACATCGGCGCGCCCATCTTGATCCCGAGCGCCTTGGCCTCGGCCGTGCGCGCTACCGCGCAGCCGTCATTGTTGGACAGGACAATGACCGGCTTGCCCTTCAGCGCCGGATCAAAGACGCGCTCGCAAGAGCAATAGAAGCTGTTGCCGTCGATCAGGGCGAACGAGCGCGTCACCGGCGAAAGCGCCGGACGGCATTGGTGATGACGCCGAAAATCTCGATATCGGCATCGGGGCCAGGCTCATAGGCGGGATAGCGTCGGTTGCCGTACGCGAGACATGGCCGGCCCCCGACTAAACGAAAGAGCTTCACGCTGCGCTCGCCATTCACGTCCACCACGATCGCATCGCCGTCGCGGGGCTTCAGGCTGCGATCCACGGTGATAAGGCTGCCGTCGAATATGCCGGCATCCATGGCGCTATCGCCCTGCACGGTCATGATGAACGTCGCCGGAGCGTTCTGGATCAAGGTTCGCGACAGGTCGATAGGCGCATCCAGATAGTCATCGGCCGGCGACGGAAAACCGGCGCAAACCGGCTTCAGGAAGCAGGGCAGAAAGCGGGGTTGCCCGATGATCGCCGGGTGAAGCTGCATGATGCTGATGCTCTCGCTAATGAGAACATAATAAGAACATCAGTAGAGCGGCGGCTGTCAATCGAAACATCGGAGCAGCGGTGGAAAGCCGCGCTGTGCTATGCTGCCATCCGCTGCAAAATGCGCTGGACCTGCACGGCCTGCCATTGCGTCTTGCCGGATCGGGTCGGCACTCCCCGGCTGGTTAGCTCCCGCGCGATGGCCCCGGCCGATGTTGCGCCGGTCTCGGCTCGCACTGTCTCGATAGCGGCAGCTAGATCGGCCGCGAAGGTCTGCGCCTTGGCCGTGCGAGCCGTATTGCCGAGGTTGCGCACGGCTTCGGAGATCATCGCCCCGCGATGGCCGCCAAGCTTCACGCCACGCGCCTTCGCTGCCGCGAGCGCGGATTTGGTCCGGGCGCTAATCATCTTGCGCTCGGCTTGAGCCATAACCGCCATGATTTGCACAACCAGTTCATTCGCTTCCGGCATGTCTGCCGCGACGAATGGCACCCCGGCATTTTGTAGCCCGATCAGGAAGTGAGCATCGCGCGACAAGCGGTCGAGCTTTGCGATGACCAGCCGCGCCCCGTAGACGCGGCAAGCCTGGAGCGCCTTGGCCAATTCAGCACGGTCGTTGCGCTTGCCGCTCTCGATCTCTGTGAACTCGGCTTGCAGACGCCAATCGCCTCCGTTCAGGAACGACCGTACGGCCTCGCGCTGGGCTTCAAGCCCCAAGCCTGACCGGCCCTGCTTCGCGGTCGAGACGCGGTAATAGGCCACGAAAGCACCTGTTGCCATGCCTTACACTCCAATCGACGAACCTTGATTGAAATGTAATGCCCTCGGATTCGCGTGGTCAAGCGCTTTGTCTGTGCTAGGCTTTGCTGCCTGGCGTGCAGAGCCTGCCGGATGGCATGCGATGCCATCGCCATTGGTGGTGCGCGCAAGCCCCCCACTCGCGACCCGAGCCAGCGGCAATGCCGCGCCGGCCGGTCGGCTGAACTCATGCGGGAATCGAGCACAACGGATTGCGAATTTCGCCCCCCGGTAGGCCCCAAAGCCAGCCCAACGTCGCCGCGCGGTATCGCGTACCCATAGTTCCGGTTATTTGGCGCTGCTAACAATAGTTTGCAAGTTACGAGAACTACTTTTCCCATCGACGCGCAATACAACGACGCGGATGTAATGCATAACTTTCCATGCGTAATACAAAAACGGTCGAATACAAATTTTATGCTTCACGAAGCGTCGTTTTAACGTTACGCTCCGGCGAAATTCATTGGAGCTTCGCCGTGTCCGCCGCAGTGTCTGCATCACTCGCCAAGTCCGGCCCCCGCTCTGCGCGGGAACAACTCGCTCGCCAGGCTTCCGCACTCGAAAGCCAGTGTCAGAAGCTCGGGCTGGCGGTCGGCGACGCCCGCGCCGAGTGCAACCGTGCGACGGCGCGCGCCGCCACGGACGGAAGCAAGATCGCCAGTGAGGCCAAGGCTTCAGCCACTGACTCAGTCGTCCGGGCCGAGGCCGAACTGAAGGCCGCGCAGGACGCGCTCCAGCAGGTGCAGGCCGATTTGTCAGCGCTCGACGCGAAACGCGCCAGCGCGGCCGAGGCCCCCAAGCTCAAGGCAGCCGGCGCGGCCGTGCAATCGCTTATCCAGCACGCCGAGAAAGCCGACCGGGCGGCGGTCGAGTTCGCCAAGAGCTTCCAAGCGCTGGTCGAGGAAGTCGGCCGGCTCTACGCCGTGATGCCGCCTCATCTGAAGGAGCCCGTCTTTGGCGGGGGGCAGAACCTCGGGGCGCAGGCTCTGCTAAGCACGGCGTCCTATCTCATCTCCAAGTCGAGCGTCATTCCCCGGCCGCTGCACGCGCCGTCCGAACACCGCCAATCGCTGGCCTCGCTGGTGGCCTATTTCGGCAAGCCGGTGCTGGACGAAGCCGCCGCCGCTCCGCAGCCGGAAACCGAATGGGAGTGATGGCCATGGGCTACAGCCCTGCCGAAGCGGCGCTCTATTGGGCGTCGGACCATGCCCAGCCCGGCGCGGCTGTTGAAGTCCTTCTATCGCCCGGCGAGCGCCTGCATGTTCGTGTCGTGGCACCATACAGCCGGCGCGCAGAGCGTCGCTTTCGGGAAGCCGTGCTGCACGTCAACGCCGATGACGACGACCTGACTGCCTCGCCGCCGGCTGAAGCCCATCTCAGCGTCACCCTTCGCAGTACGGCCTTCGGCGCAAGCGACACAGCCCCGCTGTCTCTGAGCCTGCCGCCAGAGGTTGCGCTGGTCATCCTGCCGGCCGCTGGCCATCTCGTGCATGCCCGTCCCGAGCCGAAGGAACTGACGGTTGAATGCCCCGCGCTACCGGCGTGTGCCAGGCAGGACCGCCAGCGCGCCGCCCCCAACGCTTTCGCTCAACTCTGAAAGGCAATGACTATGTCCGAAGCCCCGATCCCGACCAGCCAGGCCCCGGCCGCGCACGAGCCCGCCGGCTATGCTCCGATCGGCACCACCGCGAGCCGTTCGGCCGCCCCGAGCGTGGAACAGCTTGCTGCCATGGACGCCCTGACCGCCAGGATGGCCGGCATGGACCGTGATCCGGCCGGGCGCGAGCGACTGATGAAAGCGGTGCACGACGAAATCACGGCCGGCGGCAGCGGTCTCGTCGCGCTAGGTGTGGACCCGGCCCGCACGGCCGCCGAGGCGCAGCACAGGACTATCGCGGACCAATCTGGCGACGCGGCGGCAGCCGGCACGACCCCGGCGGCCGAGTACACCGTGCTTGCTCCCCACGCTTTCCAGGATGCGAACGAAAGAGACGCCTTTGGCGCGGCAGCGAGCGCGGCAGGCCTTGATGTGCGCGTTGTGGCGTCTCTCGTCGCCGGGGTCGCCGGCGACAAGCGCATCGCTGATGCAATTGCAGCCGGTAATGCAGGCATGGACAGAAGGGTTGCCGAGGTTCGCCAGTTTTTTGCCCGGCAACCCGGAGGCTTGGACGAGCTGCGACTAGCGGTGGCTTTTGGCGAAAGCCTGGTGGCGAAAGACGCACGCCTGCAAGCCAGCTTTGATGCGGCGATCCTCTCTGAAGACGCTCTCTTCAGCCTCGCGGCAGAAGCGCGACGGCTCGGATTTGCCGCGCCGGATCGCAGATGATCTAGCGGCCGGCTGCCCGCTTAGAGCGGGCACAGAGGGTCCGTCTAGACGGACTGGATCACCGGAAGCTTTTCAGCATGCCGGTGGCATGCAAAGTCTTGCCACCATGAACGACGCTCCCGCCCGAAATAGCGACGACCTGGCTCGCCTCATCCAAGAAACTCTGAGCGAGTTGGGATACGCGGCGGATGCAAAGGCTATTGCTGAGCGCGTCGTTGGGTTGAATCGTGGCCTGCCGGCAGAGGACGAGTTCAGCGTTATATGTAGTTGGCTGGGTCGAACCACGCTCATCCATAAGCTCGACCAGGTGCAAGCGCCAGCATCATCACGCGCGACGTATCAAGTTCCAGACCTGTTCGCGAATTTCAAAGACGCCGGCCCCTGCCTTGTTGAAGTGAAGGTCAGCAAAGATCAAACAATCTCATTTCGACCCGACTATATGGGAAAGATCAAGGCTTACGCCGATCTAATCGGCCGCCCACTCCTGATTGCCTGGAAATATAATTCCATTTGGATGCTTTTTGAAGCGCGGCACATGCGCCTTGCAAACGTCAACTTTAACATTAGCCTCTCGGAGGCATTGCGACAAAATCTGCTCGGCGTTTTGGTTGGAGATGTAGCTTTCGGCATATCCGAAAAATCTGGCGTTCATTTTGAGTGCGCCAAAGAAGAATTGCTTCATACCGAGAAACGCGATGATGATTCTGGCATTAGCTTTTCGGAGCAATGGCGGATGAGAATATCTGATGTATACTTTACTGACCGAGAAGGACAGCGTCGTAACGACCTTCATCCTGAAACGCAACAGATTTTCACTGGGCTGGAGCTTGAGTCGGACGAAGAGCATTTTCCAGATCGCATCAAACTGAGCTTCCGCCCTCGCGAAGATCAAATGCAGTTCGCGCACACCGCTTTGGTTCACCTGCTTAACTGGGAGCGTTCAGGGGAGCAGCCGCAAAATTGGCGACACCTATTGCATGCGCCAACAGTGATCCGCTCGATTGAGAATTTCGGCCACGCTCTCGAACGCGCCCTGTCTGAGAAGGTTGTGCGGCTGATTCTCCATCAGCAGCCTGTGGACTGGCCCGAGTTCCTGCCGCGACGACCGTGACCGGCGACCAGGGCTGGTGCGCGGCACACCTGAAGCCGCCACCGGCGAAAAAGGTGTCTGCCGGCATTGATTGGAATCCACCGAAAGCCACCGCCGTCTTATTACACGGATATTACACGCCCCGAAGGGCGCAACCCGCTAAATCATTGATTTAATTGAAAAAACGGTGGCGCTCCCTAGGGGACTCGAACCCCTGTTTTCGCCGTGAGAGGGCGACGTCCTAGACCGCTAGACGAAGGGAGCAGCGCTGGCCGAGGGCGCCTATGTAGTCGGACAACCGCGCCGCCGCAACAGCTTTTTGCATCGCCCCGGCATAAAGATGCAAAACGGGATAAACACGCAGCGAAAAGCCCTTCTCTCTGGGGATAACGGCTCGTATTTTGCGCGTTTTCTCGCTGATCACCGCCGAACACCCGCTCTCCGCGTCACCCGGGTCGGGGGGAGCACGCCATCGAAAACCATTCAGGATGGCCCATCGGCAGTTGTCCTTCTCTGGATGAAGCCCGATGCTCATCCGGTCCGGGACGGTATCGGCCGGCCCGCTTCAAGCTGGGATAGCGACGCAGCCATGGCTGAGTGGCGGATCGAGACGGCTGATGGCGAGACAGCGCCCGATCAGGAGCACGCGCCATCAACGGCCAACGCAGCCGAGGGGGCGCGACCGGCAGCAGCGCTTTGGCGGAAGCCCGTGGGGCATGCTCGTCTCGCCCTGCGATCCGGTTGGCGCGGACTGGTTGGCATCGTCTACCCGCCGACCTGCATCGCCTGTCGAGCTGCCACTGGCGAAGCCCAGGCACTGTGCCCGGCCTGCTGGCGCGGCATCGGTTTCATCGAGCGCCCCTATTGCGAGCGCCTGGGCACGCCCTTCCCCGTCGATCTCGGCCCCGGCCTGCTCTCGCCTGCCGCGATCGCCGATCCGCCGGTCTTCGCCCGGGCGCGCGCCGTCTGCCGCTTCGACGGCACGGCGCGGGAGCTGGTCCACCGCTTGAAATACGGCGACCGCGTCGAGCTCTCGCTGACACTGGGCCGGATGATGACGCAGGCCGGGCGCGAGCTCACCGCCGATGCCGATCTTGTCCTGCCGGTACCTCTCCACCGAACGCGGCTCTGGCGTCGGCGTTTCAACCAGGCTGCCGCCCTGGCGCAGCTGATCGCCCGCGAAACCGGGCTGCCGTTCGCCGCCACGGCGCTGACACGAATTCGACGCACCCGCCAGCAGATCGGGCTGACGCGCCCCCAGCGTGCCGAGAATTTGCAAGGAGCTTTCCATGTCCCTGTGGCGATGCGCCAGCTGATAGAAGGCCGACGCATCCTGCTGGTGGACGATGTGCTGACCACGGGCGCGACGGTCAATGCCGCCTCGCGCGCCCTGCTGCGGGCCGGCGCGAGCGCTGTTGACGTGCTGACCTTCGCGCGGGTCGTGACGGATGGCCGGGAAGGCACTACATGAGGCGGATCGAAACGAGAGACGCGTCCCGATGCCGCCGGTCACGATCTACACCACCTCCTGGTGCCCCTATTGCAAGGCCGCCAAAGCCCTGTTAACCCGCAAGGGCGTGGTCTTCGCCGAGATCGATGTCGACGGCAAGCCTGAGCTGCGCCAGGCCATGACCGCGCGCGCTGGCGGCCGCACCTCGGTTCCGCAGATCTTCATCGGCGAGAAGCATGTCGGCGGCTCGGACGATATCCATTCGCTCGACGCCCGCGGCAAGCTCGACGAGCTCCTGGCCGCCTGAGTCAGAGCAGGCCACCCCCGCCTCAGTGTTCCGCCACTAGCCATTTGCCTTGGCGGCTGCGCGCCACCATCTATGACGACATGATCCGTTACGCCCTCATCTGCGACAACGCCCATGAATTCGAGAGCTGGTTCGCCTCCTCGGCCGGCTTCGAGGATCAGGTGAGGCGCGGCTTCGTCACCTGCCCCGTCTGCAACAGCGCGAAGGTCGAGCGCGCCATCATGGCGCCCAATGTCGCCCGCACCGACCTCGATCCGAAGGCACCGGGGCCGGGGCCGGGACTGGCGGTGGAGGCTTCCGCCCCTGCGGCAGCCGCGCCGGCGCCGGTCGCGTTGATGAGCGAGAAGGAACACGCCTTCCGCGAGATGGTAACGGCGCTGCATCGGCATGTCAGTGAGAATGCCGAGCATGTCGGCAAGCGTTTCGCCGACGAGGCACTGAAGATCCATCATGGCGAGGCCGAAGAGCGCGCGATCTACGGCGAGGCGACGCCTGACGACGCCCGGATGCTGCATGAGGAAGGCGTCGAGTTCCTGCCGCTGCCGCGCCTGCCCGGCTCGGGGAACTGACGCACCTCTCGATCGGTTCCGATCACGAAACCGCGCTCGCGACGGCTTTCATCAGTGCCGGCATTACGATTTTGACAACCTATGGGAAGCGGCCCGGACGAAATTTTTCGATGTGGCATCACGATCTTTTTCGTTTTGTAACAAGGCGGTATCAGCCGGGCGCCTCCTGTCGCGAGACGCTCGAAGGCCCTTCGCTCCGCCTCCCCCCTTCCTTCCCGGATTAACTTTCTGTTATGGAATTCGCGGTTCCTTGCCGGCAATCCCGGTTTGCCGCCCTCGGCGATCACGGGTCCGGAACTCAGGAGGTTGCCGCATGAAGCGGACCACGATCGCTGCGCATGGTCTTCGTTCCGGTGAGAAATCCCGGCATGGCAGCAAGGCGATCCCGCTTCTGATCGTGCTGGCCGCTCCCGCTCTCGGCGCTTGCAGCATGTCCCCGGTCGAGACGGCCGCGACCTCCGCTGCCGCCCCAGCCGTGAAAGAACCCGCCAAGGCCCGCAAGCACGCCGTGACGCTGGCCAAGGCCGATCCGCGCGAGAAGGAATGCCTCGTCCGCGCGATGTATTTCGAATCGAACCGCTCGAGCGAATCGGGCCTGCTCGGCGTCGGCACGGTCGTGATGAACCGGGTCGAATCGGCGCGCTATCCGGAAACGATCTGTGGCGTGGTCGGCGCTCCCCGCCAGTTCGCCGCCGGCGTCCTCACTCGCCCGATGCCGGAACGCACCCGGCCGCAGATCGAAGCCCTTGCCGAGGACATCCTCAATGGCCGCCGCAACGAGGCGGTCGGATCGGCCAAGCATTTCCATATGGCCGGGATGCGCTTCAACTATCCCAACATGCATTATGTGACGGTCGCCGGCGGCAACGCCTTCTACCTCAAGGGCGAGCGTCCCGAGCGCCGCCGCATCGAGGAGCCGACGATCCAGCTCGCCTCGGCCTCCACGACCTCCATCCCGCTCACGACGGCGTCTTCGTCGGCAACCGCCGCGGCTTCCTTCGCCGCGGCGCCGCTCGCCTTCGCGCCTGAGGCGCCCGCGCCGAAGCTGCCGGCGCTAGAGAGCCCGATGGTCACCCTGGTCCGGAACGCACCGCTGCCCCCCGGCCGGCCGCTCGATCTCGACCTGCCCAAGGCGCCCTTGCGGGCTTTTGTCGCCCCGCCGAAGGATGATCGTCGCGTGGCGCTTCTGTCGACGGCCGATATCAGGGGCAGCCTCTCCTCGCGCTCGCGCTGAGCGCCCGGAACTCACTGGAACCATCGGCAGGCTTCGTCCTAAGACGCAGAGCATCGGCTTGCGTTTCGATGATGCCGCCCGAATCGAGCCCAAGCTCGCCCCAGCCGTCGTCAGCCTAACGTCGCAGGGGACATAACCGAAGCTCTGGCGTTATCTTCGCCGCAGTGCAACATTCAGATTGCTCTGCAATACGGGGAGACGCCATGACCGCGACGGACCGAGGCGGCCGGGAAACGGCCCAGCGCGACAAGCCGTGGATCTTCCGCACCTATGCGGGCCATTCCGACGCGGCGGAGTCCAACAGGCTCTACCGGACCAATCTCGCCAAGGGCCAGACCGGCCTCTCCGTCGCCTTCGACCTGCCGACCCAGACCGGCTACGACCCCGACCACGTCCTGGCGCGCGGCGAGGTCGGCAAGGTCGGCGTGCCGATCTCCCATCTCGGCGACATGCGGGCCCTGTTCGACCAGATCCCGCTGGCGCAGATGAACACCTCGATGACGATCAACGCGACGGCAGCCTGGCTGCTCTCGCTCTATATCGCCGTCGCCGACGAGCAGGGCGCCGACCGCAAGCTGCTGCAGGGCACGACCCAGAACGACCTCGTGAAAGAGTATCTGTCGCGCGGCACCTATGTCTTCCCGCCGCGCCCCTCGATGCAGCTCACCACCGATATCGTCGTGTTCACGGCCAGCGAGTTGCCGAAATGGAACCCGACGAATGTCTGTTCCTACCATCTGCAGGAGGCCGGCGCTTCGCCGGTGCAGGAACTCTCCTTCGCGCTGGCGACGGCGATCGCCCTGCTCGATTCCATTCGCGCCCGGCCGGAAGTCTCGGCGGAGGAATTCCCCGGCACGGTCGGCCGCATCTCCTTCTTCGTGAATGCCGGGATGCGCTTCGTCACCGAGCTCTGCAAGATGCGGGCTTTCGTCGAACTCTGGGACGAGATCACGCTCGGCCGCTATGGCATCGCCGATGAGGCGATGCGGCGCTTCCGCTATGGCGTGCAGGTCAATTCGCTGGGCCTGACCGAGCCGCAGCCGGAAAACAACGTCTACCGCATCCTGATCGAGATGCTCGCCGTCACGCTGTCGAAGAAGGCCCGCGCGCGGGCCGTGCAGCTCCCGGCCTGGAACGAGGCGCTCGGCCTGCCCCGCCCCTTCGACCAGCAATGGTCGCTGCGCATGCAGCAGGTTCTGGCCTATGAGACCGACCTGCTCGAATTCGGCGACATCTTCGACGGCTCGACCGTGATCGACACCAAGGTAGCCGCGCTCAAGGCGGCCGCGCTCGAAGAGCTGGCGAAGATCGACGACATGGGCGGCGCGCTCGCCGCCGTCGAGAGCGGCTACATGAAGCAGGCGCTGGTCGAGAATGGCGCGCGCCGGATCGAGGCGATCGAGCGCGGCGAGCAGGTCGTCGTCGGCGTCAACAAGTTCACCAGCAGCGAGCCCTCCCCGCTTTCGGCCGGCGACGGCGCCGTCGTCACCGTGCCGGATTCGGTCGAGACCGAGGCGATCGCCCGGCTCAAGGCCTGGCGCTCGGCCCGCGATGCCAAGGCGGCCGAGACAGCGCTCACCGAACTCGCCGCCAGCGCCCGCGAGAACCGCAATGTCATGCCGGCCTCGATCGCCTGCGCCAAGGCTGGCGTCACCACCGGCGAATGGGCGCAGACCCTGCGTGAGATCTTCGGCGAATACCGCGCACCGACCGGCGTCGACACGACGAAGCTGGGGGATGCGACAGGCCTCGCCACCGCGAAAGCCGCTGTCGAGAAGGCGACCGAACGCTTGGGCCGCGCCCCGCGCTTCCTCGTCGGCAAGCCCGGTCTCGACGGCCATTCCAACGGCGCCGAGCAGATCGCCGTGCGCGCCCGCGATGCCGGAATGAGCGTCAGCTATGGCGGCATCCGCCAGACGCCGGAGGAGATCGTCAGCGAGGCCCGCGAGCAGCAGGCCGACATCATCGGGCTCTCGATCCTCTCCGGCTCGCATCTGCCGCTGGTGCGCGATGTCACCGCGCGGCTGCGCGTCGCCGGCATGGATGTGCCGGTCGTGGTCGGCGGCATCATCCCGCCCGACGACGAGAACGCGCTGCGCAACATGGGCGTGGCGCGGGTCTATACGCCCAAGGATTTCGCGCTGGACGGCATCATCGCCGATGTCGCGGGACTGGCGGCGAAAGCCAACTGACCGCTGTCATCCCGTGCCCGCTGCGGCGTGTAACGCCGCTGCGCAGACACGGGACCGTTCTCAGGAAAAGGCGCCCTATGGTCATACGGTCCCGCATCTGCGCAGCGGCACTGCGTGCCGCAGCGCGCGCGGGATGACGGCGCCCCTTCCCGTCACACCATTCCCACGCTCTTGAGCTGCTGGTACGCCTTCAGGATTTCCTGAAGCGTGCCCTCGCGCGAGCGGTCGCCACCATTGGCGTCCGGGTGGAAGCGCTTCACCAGTTCCTTGTAGCGCGCCTTGATCGCGACGGAATCGGCGGTGTCGTCGAGGCCGAGCGTATCCAGCGCCTTGCGCGCCACAATGCCGACGCGCGATTCCGGCTGGGCCGCCTGCTGCTTGTTGCGCGCGCCGAACAGGTTGAAGGCATCGTGCATGTCGGCACTGGCCTCGCCATTGGCCTTGCGCCCGCGCTGCGACATCCGCGCTGCCTTGGAATTGACGCCGAGCTTCCAGGTCGGCCGGTGGCCGATCTCCTCCTGCTTGGCGTAGGCGGCGAGCGCCTCGTCATCCATGCCGGCGAAATAATTGTAGGTCGCGTTATAGGCCTTCACATGGTCCATGCAGAACCGGAAGAACTGGCCCTCGCGACCGCGGCCCTTCGGCGCCCGGAACTCGCCGCCGCGCGCGCAACCGGGATGATCGCAGCGCGGCCCGTCGCTTTCCAGCGGCGCCTCCGCCTCGGAGGCTCCGATCCTGATGCTGTCGAAAAGGCGAGAGTTGATGTTCATCGTCGACGGGTTATGAGACGCAAGGGCTAGTGCCGGCAAGTGCGATGCAGCACATCGCCGAACCGACAGAACAATCATGGCAACGGTGGCGCGATCATGACCTCAATCAGCGAAAGAATCACGCAAAAGCTGACCGCGGCCTTTGCGCCACAGGCGCTCAGGGTCATCGATGAATCGCACCAGCATCAGGGCCATGGCGGCTGGCGCGAGGGCGGCGAGACTCATTTCAGGGTCGATATCGTGTCGGAAACCTTCGCCGGCAAGAGCCGGCTCGAGCGCCACCGCCTCGTCAACGCCGCCCTGGCGCAAGAACTGGCCGACCGCGTCCACGCCCTGGCGATCGCGGCAAAGGCTCCGGGTGAGGTGTAGACCCCTCTAGCGCTTCGGCCGCGCCGGCGACAGCGCGTAGATCGCGACCGAGGCCAGCAGCAGCGCGGCGAAGGCCCAGTGCAGGTTGGCGAAGGTCGTAGCCGCATCGAGCCCTGCGGCACGCTGCTCGGCGATGAACCAGCCGGAGGCCGACTGAACCGCCGCCGCACCGGCGATGAAGAGGAAGTTCACGAAGGTCATGCCGCGCCCGATCAGATGCTCGGGGAAGAACTGCCGCGCATGCGCCATCAGGATGGCGTAGGTGAAGCCCGCCGCACCGACGAGCGAGAACAACGCCACCGCGGTCAGATGCGATTGCTGCCCGCTCAGCGCCAGCGCGGCGAAGCCGAGCACTGTGAGCAGTGTCCCCCAGGTGACGATCGTCTTGGCCCGGCCGGTGCGGCTTTCGAGCCAGCCATAGACGAAGGCACCGGCGATCATGACGGCCGCCATGATCGAGGCCGCATGGCCGGCCGATACCGGATCGAAGCCATGGACCTGCGTCATGAACGGCCCGATCCAGAGCCCACGCGCCGTAGCGGCGATGGCATAGCCCGTGATGGTCAGGGGCGCGATCAGCCAGAGCGGCTTCAGGGCGAGGATGCTGGCGAGCCCCTGCAGCAGCCCCTCGTCGGGCGTGGCGGAAGCCGGTCGCGGCGGCGGGTCGCGCACCAGCGTCACCGCCAGCACGGTCGCGACGAGGAAGCCCACCGCCATCGCCATCATCGCGCCGCGCCAGCCGAAATGCCCGGCGGCGATGGCGAGCGGCGCGGCGCCCGCGATATTGCCGAGCGAGCCCAGCGCGATGAAGAGCGAGGTCAGCAGGCCGAAGCGCTCCGGCGCGGCATTGCGCGCGAACAGGAACAGCGAGGACATGAAGACCGGCGAGCAGCCGATGCCGATCAGCGCCATCGCGAAACCGGCGGTCGCGGCGCTGCCGGCCTGTGTCAGCAGGAAGGCGCCGACGGTGCCGATCGCCATCGCGAAGGCCACAGTCCGGCGTGGCCCGAGCCGGTCGAGTGCCCAGCCGACCGGGAACTGCGCCAGCGCGAAGGCGATGAACCAGGCGGCGCCGAGCAGGCCGAAGGCGGCCGGGCCGATGCCGAGATCGGCCATGACAGGCCCGGCGATCACGCTCAGGAAGGAGCGGTAGAAGATCGAGAGGACATAGGCCGGCAGAAGCGCAATGAAGACGATCACGTCGGGAGTTCCGCTTCTGCCGGCCGGTAGGAGGCTTACTTGATCCGTTCGAGCACGGAGACGTAATTGGCGACCGCAGCCCCGCCCATGTTGAAGATGCCGCCGAGACGCGGCTCGCTGAGCTGCATGCCCTCCGGCGCTTCCCCAGTGAGCTGCATGGCCGAGAGCACATGCATCGAGACGCCGGTCGCGCCGATCGGGTGCCCCTTGGCCTTGAGGCCGCCGGAGACGTTGACCGGCAGCTTGCCGTCCTTCTGGGTCCAGCCTTCCTTGATCGCGCGGGCGCCGTCGCCCTCCTTGGTCAGGCCCATCGCCTCGTATTCGATGAGTTCCGCGACGGTGAAGCAGTCATGCGTTTCGACAAAGGAGAGATCGTCGAGCGTCACGTTCGCCTTGGCCAGCGCCTGCTTCCAGGCGAGCGCGCCGCCCTCGAATTTCAGGATGTCGCGCTTCGACATCGGCAGGAAATCCTGGACATGGGCCATGCCGCGGAAGCCGACGGCGCGGCGCATCCGGAGCGCGGTTTCCTCGTCGGCCAGCACCAGCGCGGCGGCGCCGTCCGAGACCAGCGAGCAGTCGGTGCGCTTCAACGGCCCGGCGACATAGGGGTTCTTCTCGCTCTCCTCGCGGCAGAAGGCGTAGCCGAGGTCCTTGCGCATCTGCGCATAGGGGTTCGCGACGCCGTTCTTGTGGTTCTTCGCCGCGATCATCGCCAGCGCATCGGACTGGTCGCCATGGCGCTGGAAGTAGGCGGCGGCGATCTTGCCGAAGACGCCGGCAAAGCCACCCTGCACTTCACTATCTTCCGGCAGATAGGAGGCCTTCAGCAGGTTCTTGCCGATCTCGGGGCCGGGCGTCTTGGTCATCTGCTCGACACCGACGACGAGCACGACCTTGGCGTCGCCAGCCCTGATCGCGCGCACGCCCTGATGCACGGCGGCCGAACCGGTGGCGCAGGCATTCTCGACGCGGGTCGTCGGCTTGAAGCGCAGGGCCGGATCGGCCTGCAGCACCAGCGATGCAGTGAAATCCTGCGCCGAGAAGCCAGCGTTGTAGTGGCCGAGCACGATCTCGTCGACCTCGTCGGCGGTGATGCCGGCATCGACGAGGGCCTCGACCGCCACCCTCACGATCAGGCTTTCGACAGTCTCGGCATCCTGCTTGCCGAACGGCGTATGGGCCCAGCCCACGATCGCAGCGCTCATGACGGTTACTCCCTTGATGTGCAGCTACACGTTATCTTGGCAGCCTTGTGCCACCCGGCAAGCCGGTATCCGCGCATGGTGGCCGTGCACGGATCGGCTGGCGGGGCCTGTGCTTTCAGAACTAGCCGGCCCCTTGCCTCACCGCAATGCCAGCGAGAGCAGCAGCCCGACCCCGCCGACGATCATCGCCATGCCCAGCATTTCGCGCCGGCTCGTGCCTTCCGCGAACAGCTTGCGCGAGGCGATCTGCGCCAGCGGCACCTCGATCAGCGCGAGCGTCCGGACATTGGCGGCCGTCGTCAGCGAGAAGCCGATGAACCAGAACTGCGAGGCCGCGGCGCCGAGGAAGCCGGCCGAGAGCGAGCGACGCCAGCTCTTCAGGCTGAGGATCAGCGCTTGCCGGTCGGCGATGAGCATATAGGCGATCAGCAGCAGGGTCTGGAGCCCGAGGCCGAGGACGAGAATGGTCGAAGCACGGATCAGGAATGAGCCCTCCGGCAAGGCCTGGATGCCACCGCGGAAGCCGATCGCCGAGAGCGCGAAAAAGGCGCCGGAGACGATGCCGAGCACGGCCGGCCTCAAGCCGGCGCGGGTCAGTTTCTCGCCGGGCTTCCATGACACCGCGATCACGCCGGCGGTCGCGATGGCGATGGCGAGGAACTTCAGCGGCGTCAGCGCGTCGCCAAGCAGCGCCGCGCCGAACAGCGCAACCTGCACCGGCTCGGTCTTGGTATAGGCGGTGGTGACCGCGAAGGAGCGTTCGCGCATCGCCGCCAGCATCAGCGCGGTGGCCGCGATCTGCGTCAGCGCGCCCCAGAGCGTGTAGCCGAGCGAGGCCATGCCGATCGCCGGCGGCAGGCGTTGCAGGCCGAGGCAGGCGAGCGCCAGGAACAGCATCGCGAAAGGCAGGCCGAACAGAAAGCGCACCTGCGTCGCGCCGACGACGCCGATAGTCTCGGTAAGCGAGCGCTGCGCCAGGTTGCGCGCAGTCTGCAAGAGCGAGGCGGCGATGGTCGCCGGTATCCAGAGAAGGCCGAAAGCCACGCGACAAGCCTTGGAGAAGCGGAACAGTCCTCCGCTTGTGGACCGCCCGCCGCAGCTAGGCAAATCGCTCCGCAAGGGGTAGGTATGCGTTCCAGGGCAGACGAATGTGGCGGCCGTCTCGAAATTGCCGCATGCGTCGCGTTGAACCCTGCGCCGTCGTCACCGGCCAAGCTACCCGCAAGACCGTTCCGAGCAAGACAGGTTCAGACCCGCCCGATGATCGCTTCCCGCCTCGCAGCCGCCCTCGCCCTCGGTGCCGCTCTGACGGGGCCGGCCTATGCCGGAGCCAGCCTCGTCATCGACGCGTCCAGCGGCGCGGTGCTGTCGAGCGAGAACGCGACGCAAGCCTGGCGCCCGGCCTCCACGACCAAGATGATGACGATCTATCTCGCGCTGAAGGCGGTGCGGGAGGGGCGTCTCGGCCTGGAGACCGCGATTCCCGTCTCGAAGCTCGCCGCCAGCCAGCCGCGCGTGAAGGTCTATGCCCGGCCCGGCCAGGAGATCACGCTCGACAACGCGCTGCGCATCATGATGGTGAAATCGGCCAACGACATCGCCTATGTCGTGGCCGAGGGCGTCGGCGGCGACGTCCCGACCTTCGTTGCCATGATGAACGCCGAAGCGCAGCGCCTCGGCATGCGCGACACCCGCTTCGTCAACCCCAATGGCTGGGACCATCCCGACCAGCAGACCAGCGCCCGCGACCTCGCCGTGCTCGCCATGGCGCTGATGCATGATTTCTCGCAATATTCCGATTACTGGGGCACCTCGGCCGTGCAACTCGGCAAGCAGGTGATGCACAACACCAACGGGCTGGTCGGGCGCTATTCCGGTATCGGCGGCATGAAGACCGGCTTCACCTGCGCCTCCGGCTTCAACGTCGTCGCGACCGCGAACCGCGGCGGGCGCACACTGATCGCCGTCGTCCTGGGCTCGCTCTCCGGCACCGACCGGACGGTCAAGGCCGCCCAGCTCCTCGATGAGGGGTTCTCCGCCTGGGGCGGGTCGGGCTACAGCGTCTCCTCGATGCCGCCGAGCGGCACCCGCGCTCCCAATATCTGCGACGACGTCCGCCATCGCGGCGGCGGCACCGCGCTCGCCGACGATGCCGACGCCCCAGGGCCGATCGCAGCCGCGCCGATCCCCGGCCGCGATGCCGATGACGGCCGCTTCCCGGTCTATGCGACCCAGTCTGCCGGCACGCTGGCGACACGCACGCCGCGCGGGCGACTGACCCTCGGCCCGCGCGCCGAGACGGTGCCGGTGCAGGTCTCGTTCGGCCGCACAGCCGGCTCCGCCGGCGCCCCGCTCGCCGCCAATGCGACGGCCCAGCCGAGCTCGCGCGTCGCCCGCGGCACGCCGACCATCGAGCCGGAAGCGCCCGTCGCCGCCGGTCTCGCTCTGCCGCCCACCCGTCGGACGGCTTCGAGCAATGGCTCGATCCCGCGCGGCACCACGGCCTTCGCGCCTGCGAGCGCGCCGGTCCAGCCCTCAACTGATGCCTTCGAAGGCGGCCCGCTGCGCCTCCAGGGCTCCGTCCAGCCCGGCAAGGCCAATGCCGCAAGCCTGCGCCCCGGCGCCGCCGCCGGCATCAAGCCGGCCGCGCGCAATGCGAAGACTGACAAGACACAGTCCGCCAAGTCTCAGCCGGCGAAGGCCGTGCCCCTCAAGACTCTACCCGCCCGCACCGCACCGGCCAAGCCGAAGCCCGCCGAAGCCGCCGTGAAGCCGTCGACGGGCAAGCCCGGCGCCAAGACCAAGCCCGCCAACGACGCCTGAGGCGGGCTTGAACCCAGGCAGCCCCGACCGGAGCCGGACTGACGAGCGACAGGGCCTCGCCCTGGCTCTGGCCTCGGCCGCAGCCTTCGGCACCAATATCGTCAGCGCCCAGATCGCCGGCCAAGCGGGCCTCAGCGGTCCGCTTCTCGTCTTCTACCGCGTCCTGCTGATGCTCGTCCTCGTTGGCGGCGCCGCTCTTGTCTGGCGCGGCTCGCTCGCCTTGCGGCGCGGCGAGCGGCAGCCCGTCCTGCTCTTCGGCCTGATGACGGCACTGGTCGGCATCGCCTATCTCTCCTCGGTCGCCTTCGTGCCCGTATCGGTCGCGGCGGTGGTGTTCTACACCTTCCCGGTCCTGATCGTGCTGGCCGAACCCGTCTTCACGCCGGCCCCCTTCCGAGCCGACAGGCTCGCGATCGCACTCGCAGCCTTTCTCGGTATCGCTCTCGTCGTCGGCCCTGATCTTCACGGACTTGATCCACGCGGCCTTGCGCTCGCGATGCTGGCAAGCGTCAGTGCGGCCGCGCAGTTCTTCGCCGCTGCCCGCTGCGCGGAGACGCCGACACTGCCCAAACTGTTCTGGTCGCATGTCGTCATCCTGCCGGTGGCGGCGCTGGTGCTGCTGTTGACCGGCGGCTTCCTGCCGCCCCAGACCTTCCTGCTCGCCCCCGTCGCCGTCGCCATCACCTATGGCGGCTATATCGTCGGCTTCCTGTTCCAGATCCTGGCGCTGGCCCGCGTCGCGCCCGGCCCCGCCGGCCTCGCCTTCTGCGCCGAGCCCGTCTTCGCCGTCATCATCGCCGCCATCGTTCTCGCCGAGCGGCTGGGCCCGCTGCAATATGCCGGTTGCACCCTTGTCATCGCGGCCATCGCCACTAATGTAATATTAGAACAAACGAGGCGGCGCGTCGTGTCTGCCTAGACTCCCCCGCGCCCTTCGGGACGCGGGGTGATCTCTCCCTTTGATAGGATATCGGATTGATCCGATATCCTAGAGGCTTTGCGATCCATGACCGGCGACCCTGCCCGCCCCCTGCCCGTCCCGCTGACCTTGCTGACCGGCTTCCTCGGCGCCGGCAAGACCACCTTGCTGAACCGCCTGCTGAAGGACCCCGCGCTCGCCGGCACGCTCGTGCTCATCAACGAGTTCGGCGAGATCGGCCTCGACCATCTGATGATCGAGGGCGTCGAGGAGAACATGATCCTCCTCGAGTCCGGCTGCCTCTGCTGCACCATCCGCGACGACCTCATCGTCACGCTGGAGGACTTGTTGCGCCGGCGCGACAATGGCCGCATCGCTGCCTTCTCGCGCCTCGTCATCGAGACGACCGGGCTCGCCGATCCCGCGCCGATCCTCAACGTCCTGATCAACCACCCCTATCTCGCCATGCGCTTCCGGCTCGACGGTGTGGTCACGTTGGTCGATGCGGTCAACGGCATGGCGACGCTCGATGCCCATGAGGAGGCCCGCCGGCAGGTCGTCGCGGCCGACCGGCTCGTCCTGACCAAGACCGAACTCGCCGCTCCCGAAGCCGTGGCCGCCCTGCGCGAACGCCTCGACGGCCTCAATCCCGGAATCGCCATCCTCGCGCCGGACGCGCCGGCCAACGATCTGATCGGTGCTGGTCTTTATGATCTCGCGCAGCAGCCGCAGGCGCTGCGCCACTGGCTGGCCGAGGATGTGCTGCCCGGCGGCCATCATCATCACGGCCACCATCATAGCGATCATCACCACCATGGGCATGACCATGCCCATGGCCAGGACCCGCATGACGTCAATCGCCACGACGCCTCGATCCGCGCCTTCGCCCTGACCGCCGACCAGCCAGTCGCGCGCACCACCTTCGACCTGTTCTGGACCCTGCTGCGCTCGATCCATGGCCCCCGCCTGCTGCGGCTCAAGGGGCTGGTGGACATCGCCGGAGAGCCAGGGCGGCCGCTGCTCGTCCACGCGGTCCAGCAGATCCTGCATCCGCCGATCCAGCTCGAAGCCTGGCCGGATGCCGACCACCGCTCGCGCCTCGTCCTGATCGTCAAGGACATCGAGGAAGACACCGTGCGCAAGCTCTGGGCGGCTTTCCTCGGGCAGGTCTCGGAGGCGACAGACCAAGAGCGTCATGCTCGGGTTTGACCCGAGCATCTCTTGCCGAAAAACGCGCCGGAGCCTCTCCTTCACGAGATTCTCGGGTCAAGCCCGAGAATGACGCCCGGCCCCTATGCTTCGGCCCGCAGCAGCCGACGGATGATCTTGCCGGTCGTCGTCAGCGGCAGCTCGTCGCGGAAGGCGATCTCGCGGGGATATTCATGCGCCGACAGCCGCGCCCGCACGAAACCCTGCAGCTCGGAGACCAGAGCCGGCGAGCCATGATAGGCAGGCTTCAGCACGACGAAGGCCTTGACGATCTCGGTGCGCAGCGGATCCGGCTTGCCAACCGCCGCCGCCAGCGCCACCGCCGGATGGCGCAGCAGGCAATCCTCGATCTCGCCCGGCCCGATACGATAACCCGACGAGGTGATCACGTCGTCGTCGCGCCCGATGAACCGGACATAGCCCTCCTCGTCCTGCACGCCTTCGTCGCCGGTCGTCATCCAGTCGCCAACGAACTTGGCCGCCGTAGCCTCGGGGTTGCGCCAGTATTCCAGGAACATCACCGGGTCGGGCCGGCGCACCGCGATCTGCCCTTCCTCGCCGGCCGCGCAGACCGTGCCGTCCGGCCGGATGATCGCGACCTCGTGGCCGGGCACGGCCTTGCCGATCGCGCCGGGACGGCTGACGCCGAGCGCCGCGCTCGACGCCAGCACGAGATTGCACTCGGTCTGGCCATAGGCCTCGTTGATGGTCAGCCCCAGAGCCTCGCGCCCCCATTCCAGGGTCTCGGCACCGAGCGCCTCGCCTGCCGCCGCGACGGTGCGCAGGTTGAGATTCCAGCGCCCCTGTGGGCTGCCGGCGCCACGCATCATCCTGAGCGCGGTCGGCGGCACGAAGGCGTTGCGGATGCCAAGATCCTGGATCAGCCGGTAGGCCTCCTCCGGCTCGAAGCGCGTCACCGGCCGCGCCACCACCGCCACGCCGAAATGCAGCGCCGGCAACAGCATGTTGAGCAATCCGCCGGCCCAGGCCCAGTCGGCCGGCGTCCAGGCAAGGTCGCCCGGCCGCGGCATGAATTCATGCGGCATCTGCACGCCCGGCAAATGGCCGGGCAGCACGCGGTGGCCATGCAGCGCACCCTTCGGGTTGCCCGTCGTACCCGAGGTGTAGATCATCAGCGCCGGATCATCCGGAGCGGTATCGACCGGAATGAAATCCGGGCTGCCCTCGGCCAGCAGCCCGTCCCAATCTTCGACACCGCCATCGGCGCCGTCGGTCGAGATGCGTAGCGCGAGCTCTGGCAGAGGCTGGGTGATCTGGCCGAGCTTCACCAGCCCGCCGGCATTGGTGATCACGGCCTTCGCAGCGGAATCGGTCAGTCGGTAGGCCAGCGCATCGACGCCGAACAGCGCCGCCAGGGGCACCGCGATGGCACCGAGCTTGTAGGCGGCGAGATGTGCTGTCAGCACCGCCCGCCCTTGCGGCAGAAGGATCGCGATACGGTCGCCCCGGCCGACGCCGCGGGCTCGCAATGCATTCGCCAGCCGGTTGGAATGCTCGCGCAACCAGCCGAAGCTGAC
Organism: uncultured Allobosea sp.; assembly: GCF_945956895.1. Classification (GTDB taxonomy): domain Bacteria; phylum Pseudomonadota; class Alphaproteobacteria; order Rhizobiales; family Beijerinckiaceae; genus Allobosea. The sequence goes on from NZ_CAMFJF010000015.1 coordinate 30,138, forward strand.
CGGGTTGACCTGCCAGTCCTGCGAGACCTCGATGATGGCGGGACGATCAGCCTCGACCGCGGCCCAGCGATCACAGACGTCGACGGCGATGTTGTAGCGGCCCGGAATGCGCCAGCGGAAACTCTCGCGCAGCGCGGCGTAATCGGTCAGGTCTGGCAGGATCAAGATGGGTGTCCGGTGGGAGGCGCGGCACGATAGGCAAGCGCCCGGCCGCTGTCACCCGCCCCGGGCGCCCCCTCTCCAAACGTCACGATGCACTCAGAACATGCGTTCGCCGGCCGGGGGCAGGAATGCGTCGGTAAACGCATCGCCTGCCCGTGCCTTGTCACGGAAGCTCCCGGCAAGGGCGAGCTGGTCCAGCGCCTGCGCCCAGCGCTCGCTGTCGACCCCACCCAGACCATGCGCCCGCACATAGGGCGTCAGGATGTTGCGCTCGATCACGGCAACGAGCTTGTCGCGCTCCACCTCGACTTGCGCGCCCTCGTTGCGCCGCAGGACGACTTGCGCCCCAGCAGCAGGATTGGCGACGGTGTCGCGGATGCCGCGCATCATCGCGCGCACGAGCCCGCGCACCGCATCCGGCTTGCTGGCGATGAGCTTGCCGGAAACGATTACGGCGCTGCCATAGAGCAGGAGGCCGTGCTCTGCCATTTCCATCAGCACGATATCCTCGCCCGGCACGCCGCGCGCCTGGAGCGAGACCGCGGTCGAGGGGCCGAAGGCGAAGAGGGCATCGATCTCGCCCGAGGCCAGCATCGGCTCGCGCACCGGCAGGCCGATGGTCTCGATCCTGATCTTGCTGTCGTCGATCTTGTTGAGGCTCTTGAACAGCGGCCATTGCGCGAAGCTGGCATCGATGCTGGCCGTGCCGAGCTTGCGGCCCTCCAGACTCGCCGGCGCGGCCGAAATCCCCCGGCTCTTGCGGCCGATCAAGGCGTAGCCCGGCCGATCATGGATGATCATCACCGCCTTGAGATCGGCGCTGGGATTCTCGTCGCGGAAGCGGATCAGCGCGTTGATATCGCCGAAGCCGGCATCCTGCGCGCCCGCCGCCAGGCGCTGCAGCATGGCGCGCGCGCCATTGCCCGGCTCGATCACGACATCGAGCCCTTCGGAGCCGAAATAGCCCTTGTCCTGCGCCGCCAGGAACGGCGCCGTCAGCGCGTCGATACGCCGGTCCAGCGCAAAGCGAACGGGCGTGTTTCCCTCCGCATGAACCGCCCGCCCCCCCCACGAAACAGGCCGCCACCGCCCCGATCGCGAACTGTCCGAATCCACGGCGGCTCAGCATCGGGAAACGAGAGGGCGAAGCGATCGACATGTCGAGCCTCCGGGCGCCTTGCTGGCTTCAACACGGCACATCCGTGCGTCCAGTCTTCCTGACATCATAAGATGTTGAAATGCCGTCAACATGACGGAAGTTCCGTTACGATTTCGGATCGCGTCGGCCCTCGCTCTTCCCTCAGGGAGGGAAGCCCGCGCCATTCTCGCAGCAAGCCGCTTATAATCCCTCCTGCAAACGAACGAGGGGCCGAACGGCCCCTCATCGCATCGCCGCGGTTTTCGGATGAAGCCCTCAGGCGGCGCGATAGCGCGCCAGCCAATGCGCATAGGGCGCCGGCAGGGTCGCCCAGGCCGGATTGTCGACGCCGAGCGCCTGCGCCGCCGCATAAGGCCAGTGCGGGTCAGCCAGCAGAGGCCGGCCCAGCGTCACCAGATCGACCTTGCCTTCGCGGATCAACGCATCAGCCTGCTCGGGCTTGCTGATATACCAGCTCGTCGAAGCCGGCAGGCCGGTCTCGCGTCGCACCCGCTCTGCGACCGGCCCCAGGAACGCCGGCCCCCACGGAATCTTCGCCTCGGTGGTCGAGAAGCCGACGCTGACATCGATGAAGTCGAGCCCCTCGGCCTTGAGGCGCTTCACCAGTTCGATCGCCTCGGCGAGCGTCTCCTCGTCGCGCCCGTCATATTCGATCACGCCGAGCCGGGCGGAGAGCGGCCGGTTCTCGGGCCAGACCTTGCGGACGGCGGCCAGCGTCTCGATCAGGAAGCGGCTGCGGTTCTCGAAGCTGCCGCCATAGGCATCCTCGCGCTTGTTGGCATGGATCGAGAGGAAGCTCTGCGCAAGGTAGCCGTGGGCGAAATGCAGCTTCAGCCACTCGATGCCGATATCGCGAGCGCGCTCCGCCGCCGCGACAAAGTCGTTCCGCACGCGCGCGATATCGGCCGTGGTCATCGCCCGCGGCACACGCGGCAGCCCGCCGCCATGCGCGACCGCGGACGGCGCGATCGTCTCCCAACCACGTTCGTCATTAGCCGGGATGTGATCGTCGCCTTCCCAGGGCAGGTTGGCGCTGGCCTTGCGCCCGGCATGGCCGATCTGGATGCCGGTGACGGCGCCGGCCTTGCGCATCTCGGCGGCGATCGGCGCCAGTGCCTCCGCCTGCCCGTCATTCCAGAGCCCGAGGCAGCCGGGCGTGATCCGCCCCTCCGGCGAGACGCCGGTCGCCTCGATCACGACAAGACCAGCGCCGCCACGCGCCAGACCGGCGAGATGCGCCCGGTGCCATTCGTTGGCAACGCCGTCCTGCGCCATGTACTGGCACATCGGCGAGGCGATGATACGATTGCGAAGGGTGATGCCCTTCAGGCTGAAGGGGTCGAACAGGCCAGGCATGATGGAGCTCCACGCGGGTGGGTTTCTATATTTCGATAGTTCGATATTTTTCGAACTTTGGCAAGTTCAAAACCCTGTGATAAGCTTTGCCCCATGCGCCATGCCCGCTTGCCTGCCTCCGATGAGATCGCGCTCGAAGACGTCTTCCATGCGCTGAGCGACCCTTTCCGGCTCGAAGTCGTGCGCCGCCTCGCGGTCGAGGGCGAGCAGAGCTGCCAGGCGTTGGAGGGCGACCGGCCGAAGTCGAGCGTCTCGCATCATTTCCGCGTGTTGCGCGAGGCCGGACTGATCCGCACCCGCAACGAGGGCGTGACGCGGATGAACGCGTTGCGCCGCGACGATATCGAGCAGCGCTTCCCCGGCCTGCTCGCCTGCGTGATGCCCCGATCGAACGATTGATCTGCAAGCGGTTCCGCTTGGCGTAGCGTCGCCCTATGCTCGCGCCATGAGCCTCCCCTACCGTCCCAATGTCGGGGTCGCCCTGTTCAATGCCCAGGGCCTCGTCTTTGCCGGCCGCTCGCACAGCGCCGGCCCCGAGATCGTGCTGCCCGGCTTCGACTGGCAGATGCCACAGGGCGGCATCGACCCCGACGAGGATATCGTCGCCGCCGCCCGCCGCGAACTGGAGGAGGAGACCGGCGTCACGCAGGCCGAACTTCTCGCCGTGACGCAGGAGTGGTGGAGCTACGATTTCCCGCCTTATGACGGCCCCTGGCACAAGCTCGCCGCCTTCCGCGGCCAGCGCCAGCGCTGGGTCGCCTTCCGCTTCACCGGCAGCGAGAGCGGGATGGATATCGGCAAGCCCAATGGCGACGAGCCGCCGGAATTCAGCGAATGGCGCTGGCACCCGCTCGCCGAGATGCCGGGCCTGGTCGTGCCGTTCAAGCGGCCGGTCTACGAGAAGGTGGCGCAGGCCTTCGCGGCTTTCGCGACGACCTGAGGACAGAGCGCGTCATTCTCGAGCGGAGCGAAGCGCAGACCCGAGAATCTCATGCAAGATCAGGCCTTTCTTCCAGAGATGCTCGGGTCGAGCCCGAGCATGACGGCAGCTTGGCCCGATCAACTAAAAAGGGCCGCTCGCGCGGCCCTTTCCAAATTCCAAAGCTCAAGCGCGGATCACGCCGCCTTGCGCTGTTCGAAGACGTGCTTGAACTCGTGCAGCTGCACCAACGTGTCCTGCAGGCGCTTCTTTTCGTCCTCGTTATGCGACCCGGCGAGACGGGTCTCGGCGGTCAGGATCTCGGCGTCGAGAACGGCGGTGTCGACATCCTCGAGAAAGCGGCCCTGCTCAGCCAGGATCGTCGTCGTCGCCTGATTGACCTCGACGAGGCCGCCATTGACGAAGAATTCCTTGCCGTTCTGGTCGGTCGTCTGGACGAAGACGATGCCGGCCTTGAGCGTCGCAACCAGCGGCGCGTGGCCCGCGAGAACGGTCATCTCGCCCTCGACCGAAGGGACGATGACGCTGACGACGTCGCCCGAGAACAGGATGCGCTCCGGCGAGACGAGTTCGAACTTGAAGGTGGCCATCGTTTCATTCTCCCCGGCTCGTCATGGCCGGGCTTGAGCCCTGCCATCTCGGAAACCAGCAGTTTCTGGTCATGAGATCCCCGGGCGAGCCCGGGGATGACGCATTCGGTCGCTTACGCGGCCTCGGCGGCCAGGCGCTGCGCCTTTTCGACGGCTTCGTCGATCGAGCCGACCATGTAGAAGGCCGCTTCCGGCAGGTGGTCGTACTTGCCCTCGACCAGGCCCTTGAAGCCCTTGATCGTGTCTTCGAGCGAGACGAGCTTGCCGGGCGAGCCGGTGAAGACTTCCGCGACATGGAACGGCTGCGACAGGAAGCGCTCGATCTTGCGGGCGCGGGCGACCGTCATCTTGTCGTCTTCCGAGAGCTCGTCCATGCCCAGGATCGCGATGATGTCCTGCAGCGCCTTGTAGCGCTGGAGCACCTGCTGGACCTGACGGGCGACGGCGTAGTGCTCCTCACCGACGATGTCGGCCGAGAGCATGCGCGAGGTCGAGTCGAGCGGGTCGACCGCCGGGTAGATGCCCTTTTCCGCGATCGAGCGCGAGAGCACGGTCGTGGCGTCAAGGTGAGCGAAGGAGGTCGCGGGCGCCGGGTCGGTCAGGTCGTCCGCCGGCACGTAGATCGCCTGCACCGAGGTGATCGAGCCCTTGGTCGTGGTGGTGATGCGCTCCTGCAGGTTGCCCATGTCGGTGGCGAGCGTCGGCTGATAGCCCACCGCCGAAGGAATGCGACCGAGCAGCGCCGACACTTCCGAACCCGCCTGCGTGAAGCGGAAGATGTTGTCGACGAAGAACAGCACGTCCTGGCCCTGGTCGCGGAAGTGCTCGGCGACGGTCAGGCCCGAGAGGGCGACGCGCATGCGGGCGCCCGGGGGCTCGTTCATCTGGCCGTACACGAGGGCGCACTTGGAGCCAGCGGTCGAACCGTTGTTCTCCTTCGGGTCCTTGTTGACGTGCGACTCGATCATCTCGTGATAGAGGTCGTTACCCTCGCGGGTGCGCTCGCCGACGCCGGCGAACACGGAGTAACCGCCGTGGGCCTTCGCGACGTTGTTGATCAGCTCCATGATCAGCACGGTCTTGCCGACGCCGGCGCCGCCGAACAGGCCGATCTTGCCGCCCTTGGCGTAGGGAGCCAGCAGGTCGACGACCTTGATGCCGGTGACGAGGATCTGCGCCTCGGTCGACTGCTCGGAATAGGCCGGGGCCGGCTGGTGGATGCCGCGGGTAGTGGTGGTCAGGATCGGGCCGGCTTCGTCGACCGGCTCGCCGATGACGTTCATGATGCGGCCGAGGCACTCGTCGCCGACCGGGACGGCGATCGGGGCGCCGGTATCGGTGACCGACTGGCCGCGAACCAGGCCTTCGGTCGAGTCCATCGCGATGGTGCGAACGGTGTTCTCGCCGAGATGCTGGGCGACCTCGAGGACGAGGCGGTTGCCGAGGTTGTCGGTCTCGAGCGCGTTCAGGATCTCCGGCAGGGCGCCGTCGAACTGCACGTCGACGACGGCGCCGATGACCTGGGCAACGCGGCCGGTGCCGGTGTTGGCGGGCTTCTCGGCGGTCTTCTTGGTGGTCTTGGTAGCGGCTTTGGCCATGGCGGAACCTCGGGACTAGCGCATTCGGATGTGACGGCTGCCGGCGGCTCGCGCCACCGGCGAAGATTAGGCGGTTAGAGCGCTTCCGCGCCGGAGATGATCTCGATCAGTTCCTTCGTGATCATCGCCTGGCGCGAGCGGTTATAGAGCTGCGTCTGCTTCTTGATCATCTCGCCGGCGTTGCGCGTGGCGGAATCCATCGCCGACATGCGCGCGCCCTGCTCGGAAGCAGCGTTTTCAAGCAACCCGCGCAGGACCTGGACGGTCAGGTTGCGCGGCAACAGCGCTTCCAGGATCTCGCCCTCGTCCGGCTCGTAATCGTAGACGGCATCGGTCTGCTTCGTCCCTTCCGGAATCTCGGCCGGGATGATGCGCTGCGCCGTCGGGATCTGGGCGATCACCGAGCGGAACTTCGAGAAGAACAGGGTCGCGACGTCGAACTCGCCGTTCGCGAAACGGGCCAGTACGTTCTGGGCGATCGCCTCGGCATTGGCGAAGCCGACCTGCTTGAACTCGCGCAAGTCGACGAACTCGATGATCTCCGACGCGAACTGGCGACGCAGGATATCGTAGCCCTTCTTGCCGACGCAGATGATCTTGACCGTCTTGCCGTCGGCCTTCAGCGCATTCGCCTTGTCACGCGCCAGACGCGCGATCGACGAGTTGAAGGCGCCGCACAGGCCGCGCTCGGCGGTCAGTACCAGCAGCAGATGCACCTTGTCGGAGCCCGTGCCGGCGATGAGGCGCGGCGTGCTCGAACCGGACACGCCGGAAGCGAGGTTCGACAGCACCGTCTCCATGCGCTCGGCATAGGGGCGCGCGGCCTCGGCGGCCGTCTGCGCCCGGCGCAGCTTCGCAGCCGCGACCATCTGCATGGCCTTGGTGATCTTCTGCGTCGCCTTCACCGAGGCGATGCGGTTTCTAAGATCCTTCAAAGAAGGCATGTGGCGCTCTCACCCCGTCATGGTCGACCTTGTGTCGACCATTCACGTCTGGAACCTCATTCTCATCTCCCACGCCCGCCGCACTCGCGGCGAAGACGTGGATGGTCGGGACAAGCCCGACCAGAACGCCCGCTGATCAGGCGAAGGACTTCGCGAAGCCCGCGACGATGTCCTTGAGCTTGGCGGCGTTGGCGTCCGACAGATCCTTGGTCGAGCCGATCTCGTTGAGCATATCGGCATGCTTGCCGCGCACCAGCGAGAGCAGGCCGTCCTCGAAGGCGCGGACCTTGGTGACCGGCAGCGCGTCGAGATAGCCGTTCACGCCGGCATAGATCACGACAACCTGCTCTTCCATCTTCAGCGGCGAGAACTGCGGCTGCTTCAGGAGCTCGGTCAGGCGGGCGCCGCGGTTGAGCAGGCGCTGCGTGACCGCGTCGAGGTCCGAGCCGAACTGCGCGAAGGCGGCCATCTCGCGATACTGGGCGAGCTCGCCCTTGATCTTGCCGGCGACCTTCTTGGTCGCCTTGGTCTGCGCCGAAGAGCCGACGCGCGACACCGAGAGGCCGACGTTCACCGCCGGGCGGATACCCTGGTAGAACAGGTCCGTCTCCAGGAAGATCTGGCCGTCGGTGATCGAGATCACGTTGGTCGGGATGTAGGCGGAGACGTCGTTGGCCTGGGTCTCGATGACCGGCAGCGCCGTCAGCGAGCCGAGGCCGGCGGCCTCGCCCATCTTCGCCGCGCGCTCGAGCAGGCGGGAGTGAAGATAGAACACGTCGCCCGGATAGGCTTCGCGGCCCGGCGGGCGGCGCAGCAGCAGCGACATCTGGCGGTAGGCGACGGCCTGCTTGGAAAGGTCGTCATAGATGATGACGGCGTGCATGCCGTTGTCGCGGAAGAACTCGCCCATGGCGCAGCCGGCGAAGGGTGCCAGAAACTGCATCGGGGCGGCGTCCGAGGCGGTCGCAGCCACGACGATCGAGTACTCGAGAGCGCCACGCTCCTCCAGGACCTTCACGAACTGCGCAACCGTGGAGCGCTTCTGGCCGACGGCGACGTAGACGCAGTAGAGCTTCTGGCTCTCCGGCGAACCTTCGCCGTTCAGCGACTTCTGGTTCAGGATGGTGTCGAGCGCGACGGCGGTCTTGCCGGTCTGGCGGTCGCCGATGATGAGCTCGCGCTGGCCGCGGCCGATCGGGATCAGGGCGTCGATCGCCTTGAGGCCGGTCGCCATCGGCTCATGCACCGACTTGCGCGGGATGATACCGGGGGCCTTGACGTCGACGCGGGCGCGCTTGGCGGCCTTGATCGGGCCCTTGCCGTCGATCGGGTTGCCGAGCGCGTCGACGACGCGGCCGAGCAGCTCCTTGCCGACGGGGACGTCGACGATGGCGCCGGTGCGCTTGACTGTCTGGCCTTCCTTGATCTCGCGGTCGGAACCGAAGATCACAACGCCGACATTGTCGCTCTCGAGGTTGAGCGCCATGCCGCGCACGCCGGACTCGAACTCGACCATCTCACCGGCCTGGACCTTGTCGAGGCCGTAGACGCGGGCGATGCCGTCACCGACGGAGAGAACCTGGCCGACTTCGGTAACCGAAGCTTCCGAGCCGAAATTCGAGATCTGAGCCTTCAGGATGGCGGAGATTTCAGCGGGGCGGATGTCCATCAGCCGACCTCTTTCATGGCAAGACGAATTGAATTGAGCTTGGTTTTCAGCGAGGCGTCGACCATGCGGGAGCCCATCTTGACGATGAGCCCGCCGATCAGGGTCGGGTCGATCTTGATCGCGACGTCGACATCCTTGCCGGCGACGCCCTTCAGCGCCGCGCGGATCTCGTCGACGCGCTTGGCCGTCGGCTGCTCGGCGACCGTCACCTCGGCGGAGACGATACCCTTGGCCTCGGCGACCAGACGCTTGTAGCCGGCGATCATGCCCGGCAGCGCGAAAAGGCGGCGCTTGCTGGCAACGAGGCCGATAAAATTGGCGGCAATGCCGGTGATGCCGGCCTTCTCGAGCACGACCTTGATCGCCGCGACCTGCTCCTCGGCGGTGAAGGCCGGGCTCTCGATCAGGCGGGTGAGGTCGGCGCTCTCGGCGAGCAGACCGTTGAAGCTATCCAGAGCGGCCGCGACGGTGTCGATCGCACCCGCCTCCTCAGCCAGCTCGAACAGAGCGGTGGCATAGCGCTGAGCTACGCCCGACACCAATGTCCCCTGCGATCCGCCTTCAGCCACGCTTCCCGTCTCTCGTTTCAAGGAACCACACCGGCGACCTTCGGAACGAAGGTGGAGTGCATGGTCCCGGCGCTGCGAGTATCTTAGGCGCGAAGTCGGCTAGACGACTTCGCGACCGAAATGTGGCGGTGCACTAGCATGTGGTTCCGGACCGCGCAATCGCTGATTGGCCATCATAAGCGGCGATTTTGCCGCGCCTTTCAGCCGTTCAAAGGAAGCTTTGCGGATCGACATCGACCGCGACGCGGACCGAGCCCTTCGGCCGGGGCGCCCGTTTCAGCCAGGCGCGCAGGTAATCCTGCAGGTTGATCTCGCGCGCCGTCTTGACGATCAGGCGCATGCGATGGCGCCCGCGCAGCACCGCTAAAGGCGCTTCCGCCGGCCCCAGCACCATGATTCCGTCACCAGCCTCGGCCGAGCGCGCCAAAGCCCTAGCATGGCTTTCGGCCTCGGCCTGACTGTTGGCGGAGACGATCAGCGCCGCCAGTCGCCCGAAGGGTGGCAGGCCCGCCGCCTCCCGCGAGGCCTCCTCTGCGGCATAAAACCGCTCCGGATCCCCCGAGATCAGGGCTTTCAGCACGGGGTGCTCGGGGTCATGCGTCTGAAGCAGGGCGCGGCCCGGCTTCTCGCCCCGCCCTGCGCGTCCTGTGACCTGCCGCAACGCCTGGAAGGTCCGTTCCGCCGCGCGCGGATCGCCGGACGTCAAGCCGAGATCGGCGTCGATCACCCCGACCAGTGTCATTCCGGGGAAATTATGGCCCTTGGCGACGAGCTGCGTGCCGATGACGATGTCGAATTCCCCCTCGGCCACCGCCATCAGCTCCGTCTTCAGCCGTTCCGTCCCGCCCGGAAAATCGCTGGAGAGCACGATCGAACGCGCCTGTGGAAAAAGTGTCGCGACCTCCTCGGCGAGACGCTCGACGCCAGGCCCGCAGGCCACGAGGCTCTCGGGCTTGTGGCAGGCAGGGCATTCATGCGGCCGGCGCTCGACATGGCCGCAATGATGGCAGACCAGCGCGCGCCGGAAGCGATGGTCGACCAGCCACGCCGAGCAGTTCGGGCACTGGAAGCGATGGCCGCAATCGCGGCACAGCGTCAGCGGTGCATAGCCGCGCCGGTTGAGGAAGAGCAGCGACTGCTCCTTGGCCTCCAGATTGACCTCGACCGCCTTGATCAGCGCGCCCGAGAGCCAGCGCCCGCGCTCCGGCTTGTCGCGGCGCAGATCAACGAGACCGAGCTGCGGCAACTCACGCCCACCGAAGCGCTCCGGCAGCTTGAGATGGGCATAGCGCCCACGCTCGGCATTGACGCGGGTCTCCAGCGAGGGCGTCGCGGAAGCCAGCACGACCGGCGCATTCTCGATGCGCCCCCGGACCACCGCCATGTCCCGGGCATGATAGGAGACGCCGTCCTCCTGCTTGTAGGCGCTCTCATGCTCCTCATCGACGACGATGAGGCCGAGATCGCTATAGGGCAGGAACAGGGCCGAGCGGGCGCCGGCCACGACCTTGGCCTCCCCGCTCGCAATTGCCGCTTGCAAACGCTCGCGCTTGCGGCCGGTCACCGCCGAATGCCACAGGCCGGGCCTGACGCCGAAACGGGCCTCGAACCGGTCGATGAACTGCGCGGTCAGCGCGATCTCCGGCATCAGGATCAGGCTCTGGCGGCCGAGCCGGATCGCCTCCGCCACCGCCTCGAAATAGACCTCCGTCTTGCCCGAACCGGTGACGCCTTCGAGCAGCGAGACGCCGAACGCTCTAGCCTGCACCGACTTGACCAGCGCCTGCGCGACCTCGCCTTGCCCTTCCGAGAGTTCAGGCACGGCATGATCGGGATCGGGCAGGGCCGCAATCGCCTCGCGCGGCAGGGGCACGACGATGAAGGTACCGGCATCGACGAGCGAATCGATCACCGCAGCGCTGACGGAAGCTGCCTCGGCCAGCGCCGATTTCGCGATCAGCAGGCCGCCCTCCGCCGCAGCGATGGCGCGCGCCCGCGCCGGCGTCATCCGCCCCGGCGGCGGACCGGCGAGCCTGACGCCGAGCTTGGGCCGCTCCGGCGTGTCGTCCGGCTGGCGCCGCAGTGCCAAGGCCAGCACCGAGCCCTTGGGCGCGAGCGTATACCAGGCCACCCAGTCGACGAGCTTGCGCAGCGCCGGATCGAGCGGCGGCATGTCGTATTTGCCGGCGACCTTCTTGAGATTGCCGCCGCGCCCGGATCCGACCTCCCAGACCACACCGACAGTCTCGCGCGGGCCGAGCGGCACCTGCACGACATCGCCGGGCTTGAGCACGAGCCCGGCCGGCACGGCATAGCTATAAGCCTGGTCGAGCCCGAGCGGGATCAGCACGTCGACCGTCCCGGCCGGCGCCTCTTCACTCATGTCGTCGTTGATCAGGTCGAACTGCGCCATCGCCAAAAACACCACCGCCGTCATCCCGGACGGAGCGAAGCGGAGATCCGGGATCCATCATAGGGTGCCGCGCTCTACGATGGATCCCGGATCGGCGCCGCTGACGCGGCTTGTCCGGGATGACCGCGTGTTTCGCTCGCCAGTGTCTAGCACCGATTCGGCTGCTGTTAAGGCAGGAGAGTCATGCTTCCCTTATGACCGATTTCGACTCCTTCCGGCGCGACTGGCTTTCGCATCTCGCGGCCGAGCGGCGCCTCTCGCCGAAGACGCTGGAGGCCTATTCTCGCGATCTCGGCCAGTTCCACGCTTTCCTCACCGGGCACCTCGGCGGCGCGCCCTCGCTTTCCGACATCGCCGCGCTGAAGCCCGTCGACCTGCGCGCCTTCCTCGGCCAGCGCCGACGCGACAATGTTGGCAACCGCACCCTGATGCGCCAGCTCGCGGCGCTGCGCTCCTTCGCCCGCTTCGGCGAGCGCCAGGGCAAGCTCACCGCCGCCGCCTTCGCCGCGACGCGAGGTCCGCGCCTCGGCAAGTCGCTGCCACGCCCCCTCGAACCCTCGGCCGCGCGCGCCGTCACCCAAGCCGATACCCGCGCCGGCGAGGAGCGCGAGCAATGGATCCTCGCCCGCGATGCTGCCGTGCTCGGCCTGCTCTATGGCAGCGGGCTGCGCATCTCGGAGGCGCTCTCGCTCGCCCGCGCCCAGGCCCCGCAACAGGCCGGGGACACGCTGACCGTCATCGGTAAGGGCAGCAAGACGCGGATGGTGCCGGTGCTACCCGTCGTGGTCACGGCGATCGCGGAATATCTCAAGCTCTGCCCCTGGCGCCTGCCACTGGGCGGCCCACTCTTCGTCGGCGCCAAGGGCGGGCCGCTCTCGCCGCGCATCATCCAGCTCGCGGTCGAGGGCTTGCGCGGCGCACTCGGCCTGCCCTCCTCGGCCACGCCGCATTCCCTGCGCCATTCCTTCGCGACGCATCTGCTCGGGCGCGGCGGCGACCTGCGCGCCATCCAGGAATTGCTCGGCCACGCCTCGCTCTCAACGACGCAGATCTATACCCGCATCGATTCGGCCCGGCTGATGGCGGCCTATGACGCCGCCCATCCCCGCGCCGGGCACTGAACGCATCCCTCTTGATGCCGCAACGGAACACCCTCACAAGGCGCCAGCCACCCTGGGGATGATTCGATGTCAGGCCATGTCGAGACGCCGGAAAACGGCAACAAGAAGATCGCGCTGCTGATTGCCGTGCTGGCGCTGCTGCTGGCGCTGGCCGAGATCGGCGGCAAGAACGCCGAGAACGAGGCGGTCGCCAAGAATATCGAGGCCTCCAACCTCTGGGCCTTCTTCCAGGCGAAGACGATCCGCGGCACCGTCGTGCGCACAGCGACGGAGGCGATGGAGCTCGATCTCGCCGATACCACCGACGCTGCCGCGCGCGAACGGCTACAGAAGCGCATCGAGGCCTGGAAGGCGACGGCGACCCGCTACGACACCGAGCCCGAAACCAATGAAGGCCGCAAGGAGCTGGCCGCACGGGCCAAGGCGGCCGAGCAGAAGCGCGACGACTACAAGGCCCGCAACGAGAATTTCGAGATCGCCTCGGGCCTGCTCCAGATCGGCATCGTCGTGGTCTCGGCCTCGATCATCACCGGCGTGACGCTGCTCGCCTTCGTCGGCGGCGGCCTGGGCGCCGCTGCGATCGGCTTCATGGGCCTCGCGCTCTTCGCACCGCATCTGCTGTTCTGAGGGCGCGCGGCGACCTCACCGGGCGCGCCGCAAGCGCGGATCAACCGCGTCGCGCAGACCGTCGCCCAGCAAGTTGAAGCCCAGCACGGTCAAGGCGATCGCGGCCCCCGGAAAGATCGCGAGCCAGGGCTGTGTCGCCATGAAGGTCTGCGCCTCGTTGAGCATCCGTCCCCAGGACGGATTCGGCGGCTGCGTGCCGAGGCCGAGATAGGACAGCCCCGCCTCGGCCAGCACCGCGAGCGCGAACTGGATCGTCGCCTGCACCACCAGGATGCCGGCGATATTCGGCAGGACATGGCGCAGTGTGATCTGCCGGTTGTTCAGGCCCGCCGCCCGCGCCGCCTGGATGAAATCCTGCGCCCAGACCTGCAAGGCCGCCCCGCGCGAGAGCCGCGCGAAATAGGGCAGGTTCAGAACGGCGATGGCGACGATCGCGTTGAGCATGCCCGGCCCCGCGATCGCGGTCATCATGATCGCGGTCAGCACGGCCGGAAAGGCATGCGTGAAATCGGCCGTGCGCATGATGATGTGGTCGAGGATACCGTCACGCCGGACGGACGCGGCCAGCCCCAGCGCCGTGCCTGCGACCATGCCGATGCCGACCGCGCCCAGCCCCACCGCCAGCGAATTGCGCGCGCCGACCATGATCATCGAGAACACGTCGCGGCCGAACTGGTCCGTGCCGAACCAATTCGCGGCGGAGGGCCCCTTCAGCCGGTTCAGAATCATCATCTGCGTCGGCTGGTAGGGCGTCCAGACGTAAGACGTCAGCGCCGCCGCAACGACGAGCATGGCCAGCACGATGCCGATCACGAAGGAGGGCGCGAGCCACCAGTGTCGCTTGCCGCCGGGCGCCTTGTCCTGAACCGCGCTCATGATTGCCTCAGGCGCGGATCGATCAGCCCATAGAGCAATTCGACCGCAAAATTGATCAGGATCGCCAGCCCGGCAAAGAGCATGACGAGGTCCTTGACCACGATCAGGTCATGCTGGGCGATGGCCTGGAAGACCAACCGTCCCAGCCCCGGCAGCGCGAAGACGTTCTCGATGATGATCGCCCCCGCGATCAGCACCGAAAACTGAAGGCCGAGGATGGTGACGACCGGGATCAGCGCGTTGCGCAGCGCATGCCGACGCATTGTCGTGCCTTCGCTCAGCCCCTTGGCGCGGGCAGTGCGGACGAAATCCTCCTGCAGCGTGTCGAGCATCGAGGAGCGCGTCACCCGCGCGATGATCGCGGCCTGCGGCAGGGCGAGCGCCAAGGCCGGCATCAATAGCGCCTTGAGGGAGACGCCGATCCCCGCCTGCCAGCCCGGGAAGCCGCCGGCCGGCAGCCAGCCGAGCCCGACCGCGAAGACGAGCACGAGCAGAAGGCCGAACCAGAAATTCGGGATGGCGAGCCCGGCCTGCGCGAAGGCCATCACGCCGGCGTCAGTGAGCCTGCCATGGCGCGAAGCCGCGAGCATGCCGAGCGGAATGCCGATCGCCGTCGCCAACGCGATCGCCATCAGCGCCAGCGGCAGCGTCACCGCCATGCGCTCGGCAATGAGCTGCAGCACCGGCACGCGATAGGTATAGCTCTGGCCGAGATCGCCGGTGGCGAGCCCGCCCAGCCAGAGCAAGAAGCGCAGCACCGCCGGCTTGTCGAGGCCCATCTCGGCCCGAAGAGCGGCCAGCGCCTCCGGCGCGGCATTGAGGCCGAGCGTCACCGCCGCCGGATCGCCCGGCAGGATTTCGAGCACGACGAAGATCACCACCGCCGCCGCGAGCAGGGTCAGGCCCAGCGCGGCGAGACGGCGCAGGATATAGCCGATCACGCCCCACCCCTCTCCACGCCGTCATCCCGGACAAGCCGCGCAGCGGCGCCGATCCGGGATCCATGCCGGAGCGCTTCTGGCAAAGGTTCAGGCATGGATCCCGGGTCTCCCTCCGGTCGCCCGGGATGACCCGGCTGGGTCCATGACGGTGGGATCACCGCCAGCGCAACTCAGCCAACGGCGTCACCGGCAGCGGCCAGTCCGTCCACATGCCCTCGAGCGCGGCATTCACCACCGTGATCTTCGGCAGGATGAACAGGAAGCCGTTGACGGCATCCTGCGCCAGCTTGCGCTGCGCCTGCTTGTAGAGCTCGTTGCGGGCGCCATCGTCCAGCGTCTCCGAAATCTTGGCGATCAGCGCCTTGAACTCGGGGTTCTTGTACTGGAAGTAGTAGCCGTCGCGCGCGTAGATATCGATGTCGAGCGGCTCGGTATGGGCGATGATGCTGAGGTCGTAATCCTTGTTGCGGAAGACGCGCTCCAGCCATTGCGGAAATTCCAGCGGCTCGATCGCCGCGTTGATGCCGATCTGCGCGAGCAGTGCGGCGACGATCTCGCCGGAGCGGCGGGCATAGGAGGGCGGCGGCAGCTTCAGCGTGCAGTTGAAGCCGTTGGGGAAGCCGGCCTCAGCCAGCAGCGCCTTGGCCTTGGCGGGATCGTAAGGGTAGGTGCCGGTCAGGTCGA
The DNA here is from genome assembly GCF_945956895.1 of uncultured Allobosea sp. GTDB lineage: Bacteria > Pseudomonadota > Alphaproteobacteria > Rhizobiales > Beijerinckiaceae > Allobosea. Next base: position 45,787 of record NZ_CAMFJF010000015.1, read on the forward strand.
CATAGGCCGGGTGCAGCGGCGAGAAATGGCTGCCGATCAACGGCACGTCGAAACCGTAGACGCCGAGCGCGATGGTCTTGCGGTCGAGCGCATGGGCAATCGCCTGCCGCACCTTGAGATTGTCGAAGGGCGGCTTGGCATTGTTGGTGGCGAGCACCGTCTCGCCCTCGGTGCCGCCAATCGTGACCTTGAGCTTGGCATCGGCCTTGAGCTGCGGCACGGCTTCCGGCGCCGAGAGATTGGTATGGGCGTCGACATCGCCGGCCCTGAGCGCCGCGACCTGCGCCTGCGGATCGGACATGAAGCGGAAGGTCGCCTTGGCCAGCGCCGGCTTCTCGCCCCAGTAGCCGTCGTTGCGGGCGAGTTCGAGCCGGTCGCCGCGGTTCCAGCGCACGAATTTGAACGGGCCGGTGCCGACCGGATTGGTCTTGTTGCTGGCGGCCGTGGCCGGCGCCACGATCACCGCATCGCCCCAGGCGAGGCCGAAGAGGAAATTCGCCGTCGGCTGCTTGAGCTTGATCACCACGGTTGCCGGGTCCGGCGTCGTGATCTCGGCGATCGGCGTGAAGAGCTGGCGTTGGGCGTTGGTCGAGTCGGCTGCGACCGCCCGCTCGAAGGAGAACTTCACCTGCTCGGCGGTGAAGGGCGTGCCGTCATGGAATTTCGCGCCCTGCCGCAGCTTGAAGCGATAGGTGACGTTGTCGTCGGCGATCTGCCAGCTTTCGGCGAGGCAGGGCTGGATCTTGCCGGTGCGGTCGACCTTGACCAGGCCCTCGAAGATGTTCTGCAGCGTCACCTCGCGGATCGCCTGCGCGGCGCCCGAGGTCGGGTCCAGCGTCGGCGGCTCCAGCGTCTGGGCGATGGTCACGCTGTCCTTCGCCTGGGCCAGCGCGACGACGGGAAGCTGCGCCGCCAGCGCTGCCAGTCCCGCCCCTGCCAGGAGTTCACGCCGCGTCGTCATATCCATCGCTCCGATGCCGTTACGGCGAGAGGATGGCGCGGGAAACAGGCCGAACGCAAGCCCGCTTCCGATGCAATCCCCGTTGGGCACGAAGCGCTCTCTGGCGCACTAGTATACCAGGCAATTGACCCGTACTGCAGCCGGCTCTAGAGATCGTTCGACCGATGGAGATGCCCATGTTGCTGCACGACGATCGCCTCTTCCCCGCCGATCCGGTGACGCGCGGCATCGCGCGCCGGCTCTTCGCCACGGTCCGCGACCTGCCGATCATCTCGCCACACGGGCATACCGATCCGCGCTGGTATGCCGAGGACAATGCCTTTCCCGATCCGGCGACCCTCTTCGTCAAGCCGGACCATTATATCTTCCGCATGCTCTATTCGCAGGGCGTCCGGCTGGAGGAGCTCGGCATCGCCCGCAAGGATGGCGGAGAGGTCGAGACCGATCCGCGCAAGATCTGGAAGCTCTTCGCCGATCACTGGCATCTCTTCCGGGGCACGCCGACGCGGCTCTGGTTCGAGCATGCAACCTCGACCGTCTTCGGCATCAACGAGCGCCTGACGCCTGAGAATGCCGACAAGATCTACGACAGAATCGCCGCCAAGCTGGAAGAGCCGGAGCTTCGGCCCCGTGCCCTGTTCAAGCGCTTCAACATCGAGGCGATCAGCACGACCGAAGGCGCGCTCGACGATCTGCGTTGGCACGATAGGGTCCGCGAGTCCGGCTGGGACGGCAAGGTCGTCACCGCCTACCGGCCCGACGGCGTCGTTGATCCCGAGTTCGAGGGCTTTTCGGACAATCTCGAAAAATTCGGCGAGTTGACGGGCGAGGATATCGGCTCCTGGACCGGCTATCTCGACGCCCATCGCAAGCGGCGCGCCTATTTCAAGGAGCGCGGCGCCACCTCCTCCGACCATGGCCATGCCACCGCCCGCACCGCCAATCTCTCGGATGCGGAGGCCGAGAAGCTCTATGCCAAGATCCTCAAGGGCAAGGTCTCGGCCAAGGATGCCGACCTGTTCCGCGGCCAGATGCTGACCGAGATGGCGAAGATGAGCCTCGATGACGGGCTCGTCCTGCAGATTCACCCCGGCTCCCATCGCAACCACAACGCCGCGCTGTTCGAGCATTTCGGCCGCGACATGGGCTGCGATATTCCGACGCAGACCAATTATGTCGAAGCGCTGAAGCCGCTGCTCGACGCCGTCGGCAACGAACGCAACCTCACCGTCATCGCCTTCACCCTCGACGAGACAGCCTATTCGCGCGAGCTCGCTCCCCTCGCCGGACACTACCCGGCGCTGCGGCTCGGACCGGGCTGGTGGTTCCTCGACGCGCCTGAAGCGATGCTGCGCTTCCGCGAACTGACGACCGAGACAGCCGGCTTCTACAACACCGTCGGCTTCAACGACGACACCCGCGCCTATCTCTCGATCCCGGCCCGCCACGACGTCGCGCGCCGCGTCGACTGCGCCTATCTCGCCAAGCTCGTCGCCGAGCACCGGCTCGAAGAGGACGAGGCGGCCGAGGTCGCCCATGACCTCGCCTATCGCCTCGCCAAGGAGGCCTACAAGCTGTGACCCGCCTCTCCGCCTCCACCCTCGCCGGCCTGCCGGCCTCGGTCCGCCGTCCGGCCTATGACCGCGCCGCGCTGAAAGCCGGCATCGTCCATCTCGGCCTCGGTGCCTTCGCCCGCGGCCATCTCGCCGAATATACCGAGGACGCGCTGGAGAAGCGCTTCGGTGCGTGGGGCATTGTGGGCGCCAGCCTCCAGCGTCCCGACCAGCGCGACCGACTGAAGCCGCAGGACGGGCTCTACACCCTGCTCAAGCTCGCGCCGACCGGACCGGAACTGCGCGTCATCGGCTCGGTGCTTGATGTCCTCGTCGCGCCCGAAAGTCCTGCCGCTCTCATCGCGAAGCTCACCGCGCCCGAGATCCGCATCGTCTCGCTCACCGTCACCGAGAAGGGCTATTGCCACGATCCCGCGACCGGCAGGCTCAAGGCCGATCATCCCGACATCGTCCATGACCTCGCCAATCCCCATGCGCCGCGCTCCGCCGTCGGCATCCTCGTCGCCGGTCTGAAGGCGCGCCGCGATGCGGGCTTGGGACCCTTCACCGCGCTCTGCTGCGACAACCTCCCGTCCAACGGCCATGTCCTGCGCGGCCTCGTCCGCGACTTCGCGGCGCTGACCGACGACAAGCTCGCCGCCTGGATCGAGGCCAACGGCGCCTTCCCGGCGACGATGGTCGACCGCATCGTCCCCGCCACGACCGATGCTGACATCGCCGAGGTGGCTCGCCTGACCGGACGTGAGGATGCCGCGCCCGTCATCGGCGAGCCCTTCCGGCAATGGGCGATCGAGGATGTCTTCGCCGCCGGCCGCCCGGACTGGCATGAGGTTGGCGCCCAGATGGTCTCCGAGGTCGCGCCCTTCGAGTTCATGAAGCTCAGGATGCTGAACGGCGCGCATTCCTCACTCGCCTATCTCGGCTATCTCGCCGGCCACGAGACGGTGGCAGAGGCCAGCGGCGATCCCGTCCTTGCCCGCTTTCTGCAAGGCCTTTGGGCCGAGATCATTCCGACCGTACCGGCCCCGCAAGGTGTCGTGCTGGCGGATTACGCGAAGGCGCTGCTCGTCCGCTTCCAGAACCCGGCCATCCGCCACCGCACCTGGCAGATCGCCATGGACGGCTCGCAGAAGCTGCCGCAGCGCCTGCTCGGCACCATCCGCGAGCGGCTGAAGGCCGGCGGCGGAATCGACCATCTCGCGCTCGGCGTCGCCGCCTGGATGCGCTATGTCACCGGCACCGACGAGAAGGGCGGCGCGATCGACGTCCGCGATCCGCTGGCCGCCGAACTCAAACGCCGCACGGAAGCTGCCGGGCGTGATGCGAGCGCGCTGGTCGCCGCGTTGACCGGGATCGAGGCGATCTTCGGGACCGATCTGCCGGGCGATGAGCGGTTCACGAAGCCGGTCACCGCCCGCCTCGCTGCGCTCTTCGACAAGGGCGCCAAGGCGGCGGCGGCGAGCCTGGGCTGATCGCTCGGCCGCCTTCCCTTCTCCCCTTGCGGGAGAAGGTGGCCCGGAGGGCCGGATGAGGGGCCGCGCTGCGCTATCCGTCATTGCGAGCGCAGCGAAGCAATCCAGGGGACGTCGAGCGCTACGTCCCCTGGATTGCTTCGTCGCTTCGCTCCTCGCAATGACGGGAAACGTCGCGCGACCCCTCACCCCAACCCTCTCCCGCAAGGGGAGAGGGGGCCGGGCCCACATGTCCCTCCTCGGCCCTTGATCCGCATCGGCATCCCACGCCACATAGGCGCGATGCTTCGCGCGCTCACTCTTGCGGTCTCGCTCCTCACCGCCGCCACCGCCCTGGCGCAGGAGCCGCCGCGCATCGCCATCCCCAATCTCTGGGACCCGCGTATCCGGCTCGACCGGCCGGAGCCCGGCCCGCCGCGCGTCGTGCGCTTCCTCGCCGATGACGATTACCCGCCCTTCCATTTCGCCGGGCCGGACGGGGCGCTGACCGGCTTCTCGGTCGAGCTCGCCCGCGCCGCCTGCGACAAGCTGGCCTGGACCTGCACGATCCAGCCACGCCGCTTCGATACGCTCGCCGACTCGCTGGCCGAGGGCCGGGGCGACGTGCTCGCGGCGGCGATGAACCTGACGCCCGCCCTGCGCGAGCGCTTCGCCGCAAGCCATCTCTATTTTCGCGCCCCCGCCCGCTTCATGACCACGCGCGGCAACGCCCGGCCAGCGCTAGACGGCGCGACCCTGCTGGGACGCCGGGTCGCAGTCGTCTCCGGCACGGCCCATCAGGCCTTCCTCGAACAGCTCATGCCCTTCGTGCAGCGCCGCGAGAGCGCCAATCTCAATGCTGCGATCGCGGCGCTCCGCAGCGGCGAGGCGGAATATGTCTTCGGCGGCGGCGTGGCCCTGTCGCTGGCGCTCGCCGGCAGCGGCGGCGAGTTTGCCTTTTCGGGCGGCCCCTATCTGGAGAGCCGCTATTTCGGCGAGGGCGTCGCCTTCCTGCTGCGCAAGGACGACCCTGCCCTGAAGCGCGCCATCGACTACGCGCTGCAAGGTCTCTGGGACGACGGAACCTACGCCCGCCTCTATCTGCGCTTCTTCCCGGTCAGTCCGTATTGAGGCACGAAACCCCGCCGTCTTTCCGGGGCATTGCGCAGCAATGAGCCCGGAACCCAGAACCGATGCCGCCGATCGGAGAAACGAACCGAACGGCTGAGCCCTTGCGACCAGCAGCATCGGCTCTGGATTCCGGGCTCGGGTCTGCGGCCCGCCCCGGAATGACGAGGAGGTAGCTGCTTTACGGCGCGTTGCTGGCCAGCGCCTGCTTGGCCACCGCCGCGAGCCAGCCGGAAGCCGCAGGCAGGATCGCGTCGTTGAAATCGTAGCGATCATTGTGCAAGGCGCCGCCGTTCACCGCGGGGCCATTGCCCATCCAGATGTAGCAGCCCGGGCGCTTTTCCAGGAAATAGGCGAAATCCTCGCCGGTCGTGCTCGCTTTCATGTCGCGCCGGACGGGCAGCCCCGCGGCCTCGCCGGCGGCGGCGGCCATGTCCTCTTCCGCAGGCGTGTTGATCGTGGCGACGCCATAGTTGTATTCCACCGCCGCCGTCATCTCGAAGGTCGCGGCGATGTTCTCGGCAATGCCCTTGAGCCGCGCCAGCAAACGGTCGCGCACCGCCGGCACGAACGTGCGGAACGTGCCCTCGATGAAGACATTGGTCGGGATCTGGTTGGAGGCGAGCCCGCCATGCACCTGGCCGATCGAGACCACCGCCGATTCCATCGGATCGACATTGCGCGAGACGATCGTCTGCAACGCCACGATGAGATGCCCCATCGCCACGATCGGGTCATGGGTCTGCTCGGGCAGGGCCGCGTGGCCGGCCTTGCCGGTCAGCGTGACCTTGAAGCGCCCGGCCTCCGACATCACCGGCCCGCGATGCACGGCGACGGTACCGGCCTCCAGCCCCGGCCAGTTATGCAGCGCGAAGACACGTTCCATCGGGAAGCGCTCCAGCACGCCGTCATCCAGCATCGCGAGCGCGCCGCCGGTTCCCTCCTCCGCCGGCTGGAAGACGAACTGCACCGTGCCGCTCCAGCCCTCGTCGGCCTTGAGGAGCGCCGCCGCGCCCAGCAGCGAGGTGGTGTGGCCGTCATGGCCGCAGGCATGCATCACATTCGGCGTCTTCGACTTGTAAGCAACGTCGTTGACCTCCTGGATCGGCAGCGCGTCCATGTCCGCGCGCAGACCCACCGTGCGCTCGGACGATCCGCGCGTCAGCGTCGCGACCACGCCATAGCCACCGACATTGGCCACGAAGGGCACGCCGAGCTCGGTCAGCTTCTCCTGCACGAAAGCGCTGGTCAGCTTCTCGTGGCGCCCGAGTTCGGGATGGGCGTGGAGATGTCGTCGCCATGCGGTCAGCTTGTCGAGCAGGTCGCGGTCCAAGGCGGCATCCTTTCAAGGCATCATCGAACTGGAAAAAGACGAGGCAGACCCTATACGGTCATGCCGAGCCGGCAAGGCGCTTTGCGCGGGGGCCGCACCCTCGTTTGCCGCATTTCAACCGCCTTCTCGCATTGACGACGGCCTTCGCAATCTGCGAAAGCCGTTCTTCGCTTTTGCGATATGGCTTTTCACTCAGGAGAGGACACCGCCCCTCATGCCCGCCTTCGACGCAGCCCTCGTTGACGCCGCCCAGCGTTCGGCCGCCTGGCCGTTCGAGGAGGCGCGCAAGCTCGTGGCCCGCATCGAGAAATCCGGCAAGAAATCGGTGATCTTCGAAACCGGCTACGGCCCCTCGGGCCTGCCGCATATCGGCACTTTCGGCGAGGTCGCGCGCACCTCGATGGTCCGCCATGCCTTCCAGGTGCTGACCGGCAACACCATCCCGACCCGGCTCGTCGCCTTCTCCGACGACATGGACGGCCTGCGCAAGGTGCCGGACAACGTGCCGAACAAGGAGCTGCTCGCCAACAATCTCGGCAAGCCGCTGACCGAGGTGCCGGACCCGTTCGGCACGCATGACTCGTTCGGCCGCCACAACAATGCGCGGCTCTGCGCCTTCCTCGACAGCTTCGGCTTCGACTACGAGTTCAAGTCCTCGACCGACTCGTATCGCGCCGGCGAATTCGACGCGACACTGCTCAAGATGCTCGCGCGCTACGATGCCATGATGAAGATCATGCTGCCGACTTTGCGCGAGGAGCGGGCCGCGACCTATTCGCCCTTCCTGCCGATCCACCCGAAGACGCGCGTCGTCATGCAGGTGCCGATCGGCGAGGTCGATGTCGAGGCCGGCACCATCGCCTGGACCGATCCGGAGACCAAGGAGCGGTTCGTCACCCCGGTCACCGGCGGCAACGTCAAGCTGCAGTGGAAGCCCGACTGGGCGATGCGCTGGGTCGCGCTCGGCGTCGATTACGAGATGGCCGGCAAGGACCTGATCGACTCGGTCAAGGTCTCCTCGCAGATCGCCCGCGCGCTCGACGGCACACCGCCGGAAGGCTTCAACTACGAGCTCTTCCTCGACGAGCAGGGCCAGAAGATCTCGAAGTCGAAGGGCAACGGCCTGACCATCGAGGAATGGCTGACCTATGGCCCGCCGGAGAGCCTGGCGCTCTACATGTTCCAGCGCCCGCGCGAGGCCAAGAAGCTGCATTTCGACGTGATCCCGCGCGCGGTCGACGAGTATCTCCAGTTCCTCGGCGGCTACGAGAAGCAGGACTGGAAGAACCGCCTCGGCAACCCGGTCTGGCACATCCACAACGGCAACCCGCCGGCGCCGGAGGTGATCGCCTCGGGCGAGGGCGACAACGCGGTCAGGACGCAGGTCACCTTCGGCCTGCTGATGAACCTCGTCGCCGTCGCCAATTCCGAGGACAAGGCCGTGCTCTGGGGCTTCCTCCAGCGCTATGCGCCCGGCATGTCGCCGGACACCCATCCGCGCCTCGATGCGCTGGTCGGCTACGCGATCGCCTATTTCCGCGATTTCGTGAAGCCGGCGAAGAGCTACCGCCCGGCCGACGAGGTCGAGCGCGACGCCTTCACCAAGCTCGACACGGCGCTAGCGGCCCTGCCGGCCGATCCGACGCCCGAGATGGTGCAGGACACGGCGCTCGACGTCGCCCGTGCCATCCCGCGCTACCAGAACCTCACCGCCAAGAACGCGACGCCGGAGCGGCCGGGCGTCTCCGGCGACTGGTGGAAGGCAATCTACCAGGTGATGTTCGGCGAGGATCAGGGCCCGCGCTTCGGCTCCTTCGCCGCGATCTACGGCCTGCCCAATACCCGCGCCCTGATCGCCAAGGCGCTGGCCGGCGACCTGGTCAAGGAACACGCCGCATTCCTCGCGGCGCGCAAAGCCGACTGACGAGCCGACGGAGCCTGCCATGCCCCTTCCCGACGACGCGCTCGCGGCGCTGGCGGAGGTGGTCGGCTCCGGCGGCCTGCGCAGCGGCGAGGCGATCCCCGCCCGCAACCGCAAAGACGCCTCCGACACGCCGGAAGGCCTCCCGGCGCTCCTCGTCGCCCCGCGGACGACCGAGGAGGTCGCCGCAGTGCTGGCGATCTGCGCGCGGCATGCGCTGCCTGTCGTCGTCCAGGGTGGCATGACCGGGCTTGCCGGCGGCGCCACGCCGCAGGCGGGCGAGGTCGCGCTCTCGCTCGAACGCATGACCGGCGTCGAGGAGATCGATCCGGTGGCGCGGACGATGACCGTGCTCGCCGGCACGCCGCTCGCGGTCGTGCAGGAGAAGGCGGCGGAAGCCGGCTTCCTCTACGGCGTCGATCTCGGTGCGCGCGGGACCTGCACCATCGGCGGCAATGTCGCGACCAATGCCGGCGGCGTGCAGGTGCTGCGCTACGGCATGACCCGCCGCAACGTGTTCGGCCTCGAAGCGGTGATGGCCGATGGCCGTATCGTCAGCCATCTCAAGAAGGTGGTGAAGAACAATGCCGGCTATGACTGGACGCAGCTCTTCATCGGCAGCGAGGGCACGCTCGGCGTCGTCACCCGCGTGCTACTCGCCTTGCAGCCGGCGGTCAACGGCACGCAGACCGCGCTCTGCGCCGCCGGCAGTGTCGGCAACGCGCTCGCGGCGCTCAACCGTCTCGAAGCCCGGCTCGGCGGCGGTCTGCTCGCCTTCGAGGCAATGTGGTCGGAATACATGAAGGCCGCGACCGAGCAGAGCGGCCTGCCCGTTCCCTTTGCCGCAGAGCCCGAACTCGTGCTCGTCATCGAGGCCGCGATGGGGCCAAGCAGCACCGGCGAGGAAAGCTTCGCGGAAGCGCTTGCCGAGTTGGCGGAGGAAGGTCTGCTGGACGATGCCCTGATCGCGCAATCCGGCCGCGACCGGCAGCGCTTCTGGGCCTATCGCGAGGCGAATTACGAGTTCTACCGCGACCTGCCGCCCGGCATCCATTTCGACGTCAGCATTCCCCTGGGATCGATGGCAGATGCCGTTGCGCTGCTGCGCCAGAGGGTCAAGGCCCGCAGTGGCACGGCCTTCCCGATCGTCTTCGGCCACCTCGCCGACAGCAACCTGCACCTCTCGCTCCATGACGAGACGGGGGACTTCTCCGGCTTCGCCGAGATCGTCTACGAGCTGGTCCGCGAGAAGCAGGGCAGCATCTCGGCCGAGCACGGCGTCGGCATTCTCAAGAGACCTTATCTCGGCATGAGCCGCTCGGAAGCCGAGCTCGCGCTGATGACATCGCTGAAGCGGACGCTCGACCCCGGCAACATCCTCAATCGCGGGCGCATCCTGCCAGCCTGAGCGCTGGCGATCGGCTATGGCGCCGGGCCTTTGGCTATGCCAGACTCCCGGACCGTCACGGAGCCCGGGGATGCGGTGCATGATCGACGAGATGACGCCTGACCAAGCCATCGAGCGCGCCATCCGTGCGCGCCGCGCGATCCGCGCCTTCCTGCACGACCCGGTCGACCCAGCCCTTATCCGCCACCTGATCGATCTCGCCGCGCAGGCGCCCTCAGGCACCAACATGCAGCCCTGGAAGCTCCGGTTGATCGGCACGCAGTCTCGTGCCCGCCTCGAAACCGCACTGCTCACGGCGCTCGATGCCGGCGAGCGCCCCGGCGTCGAGGAGTACCGCTATTACCCCGCGCAGTTCCGCGAGCCCTATCTGGCGCGCCGCCGCAAGGTCGGCTGGGACCTCTATGGCCTCTTGGGCGTGGTGAGAGGCGATACCGAGGGCATGAAGCGCCAGACCGCCGCGAACCTGCGCTTCTTCGATGCGCCGGTCGCGTTGATGCTGAACATCGACCGCGATCTGGAGATCGGCTCCTGGCTCGATCTCGGCATGTTCATCCAGACCCTGCTGATCGCCGCCCAGGGCCATGGCCTCGATTCCTGCCCGCAGGCGATCTTCGCGCAGTTCCACCCGATCGTGCGGCGCGAGCTCGCGATCCCCGAGGACGAGGTCGTGGTCTGTGGCATCGCCATCGGCAAGGCCGATCCCGATGCCCCGGCCAACCGCCTCGTGCCCGAGCGCGAGCCGGTCGAGGGCTTCACCACCTGGCTGGATTAGCTCACCGTCATGGTCGGGCTTGTCCCGACCATCCACGTCTCCATGGATGCCGTGCGGTGTTCGAGACGTGGATGCGCGCCACAAGGGCGAGCATGACGCCTTATGAACCACGCCCGCCATCAGGCAAGGGCTTCCCGGCATCCTTCCGGAACAGCTTCACCACCGGCCCGACCAGCCAGTGCATCGCGACGATGGTGAGACCGCCGACGACCACTCCGAACACGGCCGCCAGCACCGCCCCGGCCAGCCATTCACCGGCACCCGAGAGCGCTGCCGGCAGCGCGCGCCCTGCCGCGACCGCGAGACCATGCACGCCATGGCCGAGACCGGCGAGGCCATATTCTTCCAGCCCATGGATGATGATGCCGCCGCCGACCCAGAGCATCGCCGCCGTGCCGACCACACCGAGCAGGTTCAGGAAATGCGGCATGGCGACGACGAGGCCGCGCCCGAAGGGCTGCGTCATCCAGGACAGCGCGTGGTCGAGTGCTCCCGCCTCGCCCAGCTCCAGCCGGCGCAAGCCGAGCAGGCTCGCCGCCGGCCGCGGGTTGGCGGCGAGCGCGACGCCGACATCGTCCGCCTTCACGATCAGCGCGACGACGCCGTAGACCGCGGCGGTGATACCGATGCCGACGATGGCGAGCACTGCAGCCTTCATCCAGAAGGACTGGCCGGAGACGCCGGCCAGCGTGATCGCCATGATCTCGGCAGAGAGGATGAAATCCGTCTTCACCGCGCCAGCGATCTTCTGTTGTTCGAGCGCCGCCGGATCTCCGGTCGCTTCGCTCGCCTGGCCCTCGCCATGGGCGCCATGCGGCATGACCAGCTCCATGAGCTTCTCGGCGCCCTCGAAGCAGAGGAAGATGCCGCCCGCCATCAGGAGCGGCGTGATCGCCCAGGGAGCAACCAGCGCCAGCACGAGCGCGCCCGGCAGCAGGATGAGCAGCTTGTTGCGCAGTGAGCCCATTGCGATCCGCCAGATGATCGGCAGTTCGCGCGCCGCTGCGAAGCCGACGGCATAGCGCGGCGTCACCGCCGCGTCGTCGATGACGACGCCCGCAGCCTTGGCTCCGGCCTTGCCGGCCTGCGCCACGACATCGTCAACGGAGGACGCCGCGATCTTGGCGATGCCGGCAACGTCGTCCAGCAGCGCAAACAAACCCGAAGCCAAGCGGGTCTCCTCGGAAGATTATCGGATCGGGCGAGGATAAAGCGGTTTCCACCTGCCGTCATTCTCGGGCGGAGCAAAGCGGAGACCCGAGAATCTCAGGCAGAAGAAGGCGCCAGAACCCCTTCCGGCAAGAGATGCTCGGGTCAAGCCCGAGCACGACGAACCGATCCGGTCACCCTTTCAGGCTCGCGAAACCCTTGCCTTCGGCCGCGAGGCGCCTGAGCAATGGCGCCGGCTCCAGCGCCTTGTCGCCGATCTCGGCGGCCAGCGCTTCCAGCCGCTTGACGATCACGTCGAGCCCGACGCTGTCGGCCCAGAACATCGGCCCGCCCCGCCAGGCCGGCCAGTTGTAGCCGTTGATCCAGACGATATCGATGTCGCCCGGCCGCGCCGCGATGCCCGCTTCCAGGATGCGCGCGCCCTCGTTCACCATCGGGTCGAGCAGGCGCGCGAGAATCTCCTCCTGCGTGAAGGAGCGCCGCGTCACGCCCTGCTCGGCCGAGATGCGGGCGATCAGCGCCTCGACCTCCGGGCAGCGCTGCCCGGCGCGCGCGCCTTGCGGATAGATGTAATAGCCGCGCCCGGTCTTCTGGCCGAACCAGCCTGCCTCGCAGATCGCATCGGCCACGGCAGCCTTCAGGCCGCGCGCCTTGCGCGAGCGCCAGCCGATATCGTTGCCGGCGAGATCGGCCATGGCGAAGGGACCCATCTTGAAGCCAAAGCCGACCAGCGTCGCATCGACCTCATGCGGCAGGGCGCCGGCGACCAGCAGGCGCTCGGCGGCGCGGGTGCGCTGTTCCAGCATGCGGTTGCCGACGAAGCCGAAGCCGTTGCCGACCACGACCGGCACCTTGCCGAGCTTGCGGCCGAGCATGACAGCCGTCGCGATCGCATCGTCGGCCGCGCCTTTCGGCCGCACGATCTCCAAGAGCTTCATGACATTGGCCGGGCTGAAAAAATGCATCCCGATCACGTCCTGCGGGCGCTTCGTTGCCGCCGCGATCGTGGGCACGTCGAGATAGGAGGTATTGCTGGCGAGGATCGCGCCGAGCTTGGCCACCTTGTCGAGTTCGCCGAAAATCTGCTGCTTGACGCCCATCTCCTCGAAAGCGGCCTCGACGACGATATCGGCGCCGGCCGCAGCGGCAAGGCCGACCGCCGGCTTGATCAGCGCCATGCGCCCGGCCTTCGCTTCCGGCGTCAGCGATCCCCGCGACACCGAGATGTCGTAGATCGCACCGATGCGTTTGACGCCGTTGTCGAGCGCGGCCTGCGCCGTCTCGATCAGCGTCACCGGGATGCCGGCATTGGCGAAGCACATGGCGATGCCGCCGCCCATCGTACCGGCGCCGATCACGGCAGCGCTCGATATCTCCCGCGGCTTCACCTCCGGCCCGATGCCCGGCACCTTCGCGACCTCGCGCTCGGCGAAGAAGACATGGCGCAGCGCCTTCGAACGCTCGTCGACGAGCAGCGACAGGAAGAGCTTGCGCTCCACCGCCGCGCCCTCAGCGAAAGGCAGCGTGAAGCTCGCGCGCACGGCCTCGACCAGCGCCGGCACGTTCGGCATGCCCTCGGCCTTCTTCACGGCATCCTTGGCCAGGGCCTCGAAGGCCTCGCGATCGGCCTCTATCAATTCGCCGGTGGCCGCGCTCGTGACCGGACGCCGCCCTTCGGCTGCCAGCGCGTCGGCCAGCCGGATCGCGGCGGCCACGACGTCGCTGGAGACGACCTCGTCGAGGAGCCCGTATTCAAGCGCCTTGCCGGCCGAGATCGGCTCGCCCGAGAGCATCATCGGGAAGGCCTTGGCCGCCCCGATCAGGCGCGGCAGGCGCTGCGTCCCCCCGGCGCCGGGGATGAGGCCCAGCTTGATCTCGGGCAGGCCGAGCTTCGCGGCCGGCAGGGCTACTCTGGCGTGGCAGGCGAGCGCGACTTCCAAGCCCCCGCCCAGCGCGACGCCCTGGATCGCCGCAACGACCGGCTTCGCCGAGCCCTCGATCGCGTCGAGCACATCCGGCAGGTTGGGCGGAGCCGGCGGCTTGCCGAACTCGCTGATATCAGCGCCAGCAATGAAGGCCTTGCCGGCGGAGGCGATCACGATCGCGACCACGGCAGCATCGGCATTGGCCTGCTTGATAGCGCTCGCCAGCCCTTCGCGGACGGCGGCGCCCAACGCATTCACCGGCGGATTGTCGATGGTGGCGATCGCGACCTTGCCGCGCACCTCGAGCTGAACCTTCGTCATCGACGTCTCCGCAATCCCTGTCCTGCGCCCGACTCGCAAGCCAGGGCAGTGAAGGCGCTATAGCATCGGACCGAAAAGTGGATTCCACTTTTCGGAAAAATCCGATGCGATGCCAAATTGATAGATCATCGTTATCGCGTCCAGCAGGACGCGCGATGATCTGGGCAGGCAAGGGAGAATCCGCACCGCGCGATGTCAAGCGCCGGCCGGCAACGAAAGGCGCATCCGGCCTCGCTTGACCCCCGGCGAAGGCGCATGCGATCCCGGCACGGCAATCAGGGAGCGGACCGATGAGCGAAGTGCTGAGCGAAACCGTCGCGGCCGGCGTGGTGCAGATCACCATGAACCGACCGGATCGCAAGAACGCGCTCGACCGGGCCAGCTATGCTGGGCTGATCACAGCGATCGCCGCCGCCGAGGCTGATGCCTCCGTTCGCGCGATCCTGCTGACCGGTGCCGGTGGCACCTTCACCAGCGGCAACGACATCAAGGATTTCGCCATAGCTGCCGCGGCCGGCGAAGGCCCCCGCGTCGCCATCGATTTCCTCGCGGTGATCTCGGCCGCGAAGAAGCCGATCGTCGCGGCGGTCGAGGGCTTCGCGGTCGGCATCGGCACGACGATGCTGCTGCATTGCGACCTCGCCTTCGCCGCCCGCTCCGCCACCTTCCGCCTGCCCTTCGTCACGCTCGGCCTCTGCCCCGAGGGTGGATCGAGCCACCTGCTGCCGCTCGTCGCCGGCTCGAAGAAGGCGGCGGAATTGCTGATGCTCGGCGAAGCCTTCAATGCCGAGGCCGCCGCCGCCGCCGGCCTCGTCAACGCCGTCACCGAGGACGGCACAGCGCTGGAAACCGGCCTCGCCAAGGCGAAGGCGCTCGCGGCACTGCCGCCAGAATCGCTGGCGCTCACCAAGATGCTGCTCAAGCGCGGCTCGGCCCAGGCGGTCGCCGAGACGATCGCGACCGAGGCGCGCCATTTCGGCGAACGCCTGAAATCCCCGGAGGCCATGGCCGCCTTCATGGCCTTCCTGAAGAAATAGGCCTCTCCCGCGTTCCGGCAGCACTGCGCAGCCGCTGGCCCAGCTCCCGGGGCGCTACCTGCATTCGCATGACTTGAACGCGCGCGGCACGGTGATAGCCTGCCGGCCCCGTCTCACGCCGTCATCGGCCTGAAGCCATGTCCGGCGATCCTGGCCGGGCCGATCGACGAAGAGGACCGACGATGACCCTGCTTTCCCGTCTCGCGCTCGCCCTCTCGCTCACGCTGGCGGCCGCCCCCGCCTTCGCCCAGAAGGCCTATGTCCGCAATGACCTGCTGGCCGATGGGCAGCGCCTGGAAGAGCGGCTGAAGCGCGAGGTTGCGGCCGGCAACCGCTCCGCTGTGGACGCGATCCGCGCCGGCGAGGTCGCACTCGGCCGCGGCGATGCCCGCTCCGCCCTGCCACAGGCCAATGCCGCGATCGTCGCCGATTCCGCCAATGCCGCCGGCTGGCGCCTGATGGCGCGCGCCGCCAACGCGATCGAGCCGCGCGACTATCGCGAGCGCTGGGAACTGCGCGAGCGCGCGGTTGCCGCCGCCTATCTCGCCTATCAGCGCTCGACCAACCGCAATGACGAGGCGGCGTCGCTCGGCGTGCTCGCCCGCACCTTCGAGAAGAACGAGCTCTGGCGCCCGGCGCTGACCACCTATCGGCTCAGCCTCGACCTCGCCGCCAATCCCGCCCTGCAAAGCTCCTATGAAAGCCTGCGCGAAAAACGCGGCTTCCGCCTGCTCTCGAACAAGACCGATTCCGACGCCGCAAGCCCGCGCGCCTGCTTCGAGTTCTCCGAGGCGCTGGCGCGCGGCCGCGTCGATTTCGCGCCTTATGTCGCGATCTCCGGCGGCAGGAACACGCAAGGATCGGGCGATTTCGCCGTCAGCGCCGAGGACCGCCAGATCTGTGTCGACGGCCTCAAGCATGGCGAGCGCTATGCCATCGTCATTCGCCAGGGCGTGCCCTCCGCCATCCCCGATGAGACCCTGCTGAAATCGGCTGATTACGAGATTTATGTCCGCGACCGCACCCCCTCCGTGCGCTTCACCGGCAAGAACTACGTCCTGCCGCGCACCGGCCAGCAGGGCGTGCCCGTAGTCTCGGTCAATTCCGGCAAGCTCGACCTCGAAGTCATGCGGATCGGCGATCGCAACCTGATCAACTCCGTCCATTCCGAGGATTTCCTCAGCCAGATCGGCTCCTATTCCGCCCGGCAGATCTCCAGCGACAAGGGCCAGACCGTCTGGACCGGCACGATGGACGTGAAGTCGGAGCTGAACCAGGACGTGATCACCGCCTTCCCGGTGACCGAAGCGGTCGGCAGCCTGAAGCCCGGCGTCTACGTGATGTTCGCCAAGCCTTCAGGCGGGCCAGCCACAGCGCCCGCGAGCGACGACGGCGATTCCTACGATGACGGCTCGACACGGGCGACGCAGTGGTTCGTCGTCTCCGATCTCGGGCTGACCTCCTTCACCGGCCCGGATGGCGTGCATGTGCTCGCCCGCTCGCTGGCCGATGCCAAGCCGATCGCCAATGCGACCTTGAGCCTGATCGCCCGCAACAACGAGGTGCTCGGCACGGCCAAGACCGACGGCAACGGCTATGCCCGCTTCGATGCCGGCCTCGGCAAGGGCCAGGGCGGCAATGCGCCCGGCCTCGTCACCGCCTCGCTCGCCGAGGATTACGGCTTCCTCGACCTCAAGCAGACCGCCTTCGACCTCTCCGATCGCGGCGTAAAGGGCCGCGTCGCGCCCTCGGGCCTCGACGCCTATCTCTATACCGAGCGCGGCGTCTATCGCTCGGGCGAGACGGTCTATCTGACCTCGCTGCTGCGCGACGCCAAGGGAGCGGCCGTCACGGGCCTGCCGCTGACCATCGTGGTCAAGCGCCCGGACGGCGTGGAGTATCGCCGCCGTCAGGTCGAGGACCAGGGTGCGGGCGGGCGCGCCCATTCGATCCAGCTCGTTTCCGGCGCCGCGACCGGCACCTGGCGCGTCCTCGCCTATTCCGACCCCAAGGGGCAGGCGATCGGCGAGACCTCCTTCCTTGTCGAGGACTATGTGCCCGAACGGCTGGAGCTGACGCTGACACCGAAGGCCCCGCTGCTCCAGGCCGGCCAGCCGGCCGAACTCGACGTCAACGCGCGCTATCTCTACGGCGCGCCGGGCTCCGAGCTCGACGTCACCGGCTCGATGACGATCCGTGCCGCCGATGCCAGCGCTATCCCCGGCTTCAAGGACTATCAGGTCGGCCTCACCGACGAGGCTTTCGAGCCGGTCCAGAGCGAATTCGAGGAAAGCACCACGACCGACGCCGCCGGCAAGGCGACGATCACCAATCCGGTCCAGCAGCCCGACACCAACCGCCCGCTCGAAGTCGAGATGACCGTGCGCGTCGGAGAGCCCGGCGGGCGCGCCATCGCCCGCTCGGTCACCTTGCCGATCGTGCCGAAGGGCGCCGCCATCGGCGTGAAGAAGCTGTTCAAGGACGGCGATCTCGGTAACGGCCAGACCGCCAATTTCGAAGTCATCATGGCGACCGGCGATGGCAAGCGCCTCGCCCGGCCCGGCGTGAAATGGGTGCTGTCCAAGGTCCGCCGCAACTACCAGTGGTTCTTCCAGGACGGCCGCTGGAACTATGAGGGCGTCAAGACCACTCGCCGCGTCGCCGATGGCGAGATCGCGGTGGCGGAGGCTGCCGGCGCCAAGATCGCCGCGCCCGTCGAATGGGGCAATTACCGGCTCGACGTGACCTCGGACGGCAACGAGGCGGCCGAGACCTCGGTCTCCTTCAGCGTCGGCTATGAGAGCGACAAGACCGCCGATACGCCGGATGTGCTCGATGTCGCCTTGGACAAGGCGTCCTATGCCGATGGCGAGAGCCTACAGGTCCGCCTGTCGCCGCGCTTCGCCGGCAAGGCGACCCTCGCCGTCGTCACCGACAAGGTCGCGGATATCCGCACCATCGACATCGCCGAGGGCGGCACCTCCGCCAGCATTCCCGTGAAGGCCGAATGGGGCGCCAGCGCCTATCTCGTCGTGCTCGCCCATCGCCCGATGGACGCCGCCGCCAAGCGCCTGCCCGGCCGCGCCATCGGCCTCTCCTGGTTCCAGATCGGCAAGGAGACGCGCACGCTGGCGCTCGATCTCGGCGCGCCCAAGCTGGTGCGCCCGCTCACGACGCTGTCGCTGCCGGTCAAGGTCACCGGCATGAAGGCGGGCGAAGAGGCCTATGTCACGCTGGCGGCCGTCGATATCGGCATCCTCAACCTCACCCGCTACGAGAGCCCGGACCCGAGCCAATTCTTCTTCGGCCAGCGCCAGCTCGGCCATGACCTGCGCGATCTCTACGGCTACCTGATCGACGGCATGCAGGGCACGCGCGGCGCGATCCGCACCGGCGGCGACGCCGCGCCCAAGATGGACGGCGAGAAGCCGACGCAGGAGCCGCTCGCCCGCTATTCCGGCGTGGTCAAGGTCGGGGCCGACGGCACGGCGAAGATCGATTTCGACCTGCCGGCCTTCAACGGCGCGGTGCGTGTCATGGGCGTCGCCTGGTCGGCCGGACGCACCGGCCAGGCCAGCGCCGACGTGATCGTGCGCGACCAGATCGTCGCTCAAGCGACGCTGCCGCGCTTCCTCGCCATCGGCGACCAGTCGCGCTTCCACTTGCAGGTCGACAATGTCGAGGGCCCCGCCGGCTCCTACACCGTCGACCTCGACGTGAAGGGTCCGGTTCTGGTCGCCGCCGACGCCACCCGCCGCACCATGCAGCTCGGCGCAGGCGCCAAGACGCAGATGACGATCCCCGTCACGGCCGCAGGCCTCGGCCGCGCCGAGTTCGACGTGCGCGTCTCCGGCCCGAACGGCATCGGCACGGTGCAGAACCTTGCCGTGCGCGTGCAGCCCTCCGCCGCAACGATCGCCCGACGCATCGTCCGTGCCATCCCCGGCAATGGCGGGGCGATCACCGTCTCCTCCGACCTCTTGGCCGATCTTGTGCCGAATTCCGGGCAGGTCTCGGTGACGATCTCGCCCTTCGGTTCGCTCGACGTGCCGGCACTCCTCAAGGCGCTCGACCGCTATCCCTATGGCTGTACCGAGCAGACCGTCTCGCGCGCCCTGCCGCTGCTCGCGGTCAACCAGCTCGCCTCGCTGGAACAGCTCGCCCTCGACGACAAGGCCGACGAGCGCGTCGTCAACGCGATCGAGCGCGTGCTGGCGCGCCAGGGCGGCAACGGCTCCTTCGGCCTCTGGGGCGTCGGCGGCGAGGATCTCTGGCTCGATGCCTTCGTCACCGACTTCCTGACGCGGGCCCGCGAGAAGCAGTTCGCGGTGCCGCAGATCGCCTTCAACCTCGCGCTCGACCGCCTGCGCAATCAGGTCGTCAACACCAGCGAGATCAACAAGGAAGAGGCAGCCGGCATCGCCTACGCGCTCTATGTGCTCGCCCGCAACGGCCGGCCGGTGATGGGCGATCTGCGCTATCTCGCCGACAACAAGCTCGGCGATTTCGCGACGCCGCTGGCCCGCGCCCAGATCGGCGCCGCGCTCTCGGCGCTGGGCGATCGCGGCCGCGGCCGCACCGCCTTCGGCAGCGCACTGGGCCTGCTCCAGCAGGCGAGCGATGATGGTCTGTCGCGCCCCGATTACGGCTCCCGCCTGCGCGACGGCGCCGGCGTGCTCGCCCTGATCGCGGAAGCCAATGGCGAGCGCGCCGATATCAGCCGCGCCGTCTCGATCGTCGACGCCACCCGCAACAGCGCCCGCTACAGCTACACCTCGACGCAGGAGCAGATGTGGATGGTGCTGGCGGCGCAGGCCATGGCCAAGGACGCCGAGGGCATGACGCTGACGGTCGACGGCACCGCCCGCAAGGGCGCGCTCTACCGCACGCTCTCCGCCGAGGCGCTGGAGGCGAAGTCCCTGACCATCGCCAATCCCGGCGCAGGCAATGCCCAGGCGGTCATCACCGTCGCCGGCATCCCGACCGCGCCTGAGCCGGCGCTCAATCAGGGCTTCGGGCTGGAGCGCGTCATCTACACGATGAAGGGCGAGAAGGCCGATCCGGCGCGCCTGCGCCAGAACGAGCGCTATGTCGTGGCGCTGACCGTGACGGAGGCCACGCCGCGTTATGGCCGCCTGCTGCTGGTCGATCCGGTGCCTGCCGGGCTCGAGATCGAGAACGCCAACCTGACGGAAGGCGCCTCGGTCGCAGGGCTCGACTGGCTGAAGCAGGAGGTCTCGCCGGTTCACACCGAGTCGCGCGACGACCGCTTCGTCGCGGCCTTCGAGCGCTCGGGCTCGAAGAGCGACAAGCCCTCCTACACCGTCGCCTATATCGCGCGCGCCGTCTCGCCCGGTCGCTACGTCTCCCCTGCCGCCGTGATCGAAGACATGTACCGGCCGGACCGCTTCGGCCGCACGGGCTTCGGCGCGGTGGAGATCACCTCGGCGCGGTGAGGGCATCGCCATCATGGCGCAGGACGAAAGATCGAGCGCAACAGAACCCCCTCTCCCCTTGCGGGAGAGGGTTGGGGTGAGGGGTCGCGCCGCGCTCGATCGCTGGCGCTCTTTCACGACGCAGGTTTCGGCCGGCATAGCGCGACCCCTCATCCGTCTCGGCTTCGCCGAGCCACCTTCTCCCGCAAGGGGAGAAGGGAAGCGGCGACAGCCCTTCCGCAGGCTGAAGATCGCAGCCGTCACGCTCGCCGTCTCGGCGATTGCAGGCGCCACCGCCCTCGCCCTCTACGCCCGCTCCCTCCCCCCGCTCGACCTTTCGGCCGCGGCTGATCGCTCGACCGTGGTACTGGACCGCGAAGGCAAGCTGCTACGCCCCTTCCTCACCGCCGACGGGCGCTGGAAACTCCCGGTCACCAGCGAGAATGTCGATCCGCGCTATCTCGCCATGCTCAAGGCCTTCGAGGATAAGCGCTTCGACAGGCATCGCGGCATCGACCCGTTGGGCATGCTGCGCGCCGCCGGCCAGATGCTCGTGAACGGCCGCGTTGTCTCCGGCGGCTCGACCTTGACCATGCAGGTCGCGCGCCTGCTCGAACCGCGCGAGGAGCGCTCGCTTTCAGCCAAGCTCCGGCAAGCCGTACGCGCCATCGAGTTGGAGCGGCGCTTCGACAAGGCCGGCATCCTCGACCTCTATCTCACGCTCGCGCCCTTCGGCGGCAATCTCGAAGGCGTCCGCGCCGCAAGCTTCGCCTATTTCGGCAAGGAGCCGAAGCGGCTCTCCACCGCCGAGGCGGCCCTGCTCGTCGCGCTCCCGCAATCGCCCGAGACACGCCGGCCGGACCGTTTCGTCGAAGCCGCCCGCAAGGCGCGCGAACGCGTGCTGGAGCGGATCGAGCAGGCCGGCCTCGCTACATCGGACGAGGTCGCAGCCGCCCGCAACGAGCCGATCCCGGTCGCGCGCCGCCCCTTCCCGAATCTCAGCCCGCATATCGCCGAGCAGGCCGTTGCCGAGGCGCCGGCCGAACGCGTCCAGAAGCTTTCGCTCGATGCGCGCCTGCAAGCCGCGCTCGAAGGGTTAGCGCGCGAGCGCAGCCTCGGCCTCGCCCCCCAGGTCTCGATCGCGATCCTCGCCGTCGACAACGAGACCGGCGAGATCCGCGCCTCTGTCGGCGGTGTCGATTATTTTGCGGCGGAGCGCGCCGGCGCGCTCGACCTGACGCGGGCATTGCGCTCGCCGGGCTCGGCGTTGAAGCCCTTCATCTACGCGCTCGCCTTCGACAACGGCATCGCCCATCCCGAGACGATGCTGGAGGACCGGCCGGCGCGTTACGGCATCTATATCCCCGAGAATTTCGATATGACCTTCCAGGGCATGGTCAGCGCGCGCAAGGCCTTGCAGCTTTCGCTCAACGTGCCCGCCGTCGAACTGCTGTCCGCGCTCGGCCCCCAGCGCTTCCTCTCGCGCCTGCGTGATGCCGGCGTCGCGATCGCCATGCCCAAGGACAGCGGCGCGCCCGGCCTCGCCGTCGGGCTCGGCGGCCTCGGCATCACCTTGCAGGATCTGACCCGCGCCTATGTCGGATTGGCCCGCGGCGGCGAGATGCTGCCGCTGCGCTTCCGAGACTCGGCCTCCTCCTCCCTCAGCCCTCATCCTGAGGAGCCACGGAGCAGCGTCTCGAAGGATGCTCCAGCGCGCTCTGGACCATCCTTCGAGACGCGCTCTGCGAGCGCTCCTCAGGATGAGGGCTCGCGTGGTGGAACGCGCCTCGTCGATCCCGTCGCGGCCTGGTATGTCGCCGACACCTTGCTTGGCGCTCCACCACCGCTCAACGCCGTGCCCGGCCGCATCGCCTACAAGACCGGCACCTCCTATGGCTATCGCGATGCCTGGGCTGTCGGCTTCGACCGCAAGCACACGATCGGCGTCTGGGTCGGCCGCGCCGATAATGGCGCGGTCCCTGGATTGGTCGGGCGCGCGGTCGCAGCCCCCATCCTGTTCGACGCCTTCGCCCGGCTCGGCATCGATCCGCGCCCCTTCCCGCAGCCGGCCGACGCGATCATTGCCAGCACCGGGCATCTGCCGCCGCCGCTCCGGCATCTCCGGCAGGACGTGCCCAAGACCGTGATGGCGATGACGACGCCGACGCTGAAGCTCGCCTTCCCACCGGACGGCGCCCGCATCGACCTCTCCGCCGCCGCGCTCGACGGCAGCGGCCGCCTCAACCTCAAGGCTGCCGGCGGCTCGCCGCCCTATACCTGGCTGGTCGACGGCGCGCCGGTGACCGAGCCGCAGCGCCGCCGCGAGACGCAATGGCAGCCGCCCGGCAAGGGCTTCATGCGGATTTCGGTGATCGACGCGACCGGGGCGAGCGAAAGCGTGTCGGTGAGGCTGCAGTAACGACCGCTTCCCACCGCGTCATCCCGCACGCGCTGCGGCACCTCAGTGCTGCGGCGCAGATGCGGGACCGTTCTCGGAAAAAGGCGCCCTCTCGTCACGCGGTCCCGTGTCTGCGCAGCGGCATTTCATACCGCAGCGCGCACGGGATGACGGCGGGTAATCCTTACTCGGCAGGCGCCGGATGAGCTCCGTGAGCGCCATGCACCTCGTCATGCGGGGCATGGCGCGAGCCATGGACCTTGCGGGCGAGGTAGCTGTAGGCGACCGGGACCACATAGAGCGTCAGCAGCGTGCCGAAGGTCATGCCGCCGACGATGACCCAGCCGATCTGCGAGCGGCTTTCCGCGCCGGCGCCATGCGCCAGCGCCAGCGGTACGGCGCCGAGCACCATCGCGCCCGTCGTCATCAGGATCGGCCGCAGGCGCAGCTCCGCCGCCTCGACGAGGGCGTCGATCGTCTCCTTACCCTCCTCGCGCAGCTGGTTGGTGAACTCCAGGATCAGGATGCCGTGCTTGGTGATCAGGCCGACCAGCGTGATCAGGCCGATCTGGCTGTACACGTTCATCGTTCCGCCCGTGTAGTAGAGCGCGGCCAGCGCGCCGGTGAGCGAGAGCGGCACCGAGACCATGATCACGATCGGGTCGACGAAGCTCTCGAACTGCGCCGCCAGCACCAGATAGATGAAGCCCAGCGCCAGCAGGAAGACGACGAAGATGCTCGCGCCCGACTGCTTGAACTCGCGGCTCTGGCCGGAATAGTCGATCTGCACGGTGTTTGGCAGCACGCGCTGCGCGCCCTCCTCCAGCACCTTGAGCGCGTCACCGAGCGAATAGCCCGGCGCCGGGATCGCGGTGATCGTCGCCGAGCGCAGCTGGTTGAAGCGCACCAGCTCCTTCGGCGCGACCGTCTCCTCGAGCCGGACCAGGCTGGAGAGCTGCACCACCGCGCCGCCGCGTCCCATCAGGTAGATCGACTGCAGCGCCTGCGGTGTGTTGCGCTCGGCGCCCTCGACCTGCAGCACGACGTCGTATTGCTTGCTGTTCATGTTGAAGCGGGTCACCTGCCGGCCGCCGAGCAGCGTCTCCATGGTGCGGCCGATGATGTCGACATTGACGCCGAGATCGGCGGCGCGCTGCCGGTCGATCGAGACCTTGATCTGCGGCTTGTCGAGAATGAGGTTGCTCTCGACATTGGTCAGGACCGGCGAGCTCGCGACCTCGTTCATCAGCTGGTCGACATAGGACTTGATCTGAGCATAGGGCTCGGACGAGCGGAGAACGAACTCGACCGGCTTGCTGTTCGCCTGGCCCTGGCCGAGCGAGGCCGGGTTGGTCGCGAACATGCGGATGCCCGGGATCTGCGACAGCCCCCGGTTGATCTCGGCGACGAGATCCTGCTGCTTGCGATGCCGCTCTTCCCATGGCTTCAGGCGGGCCATGGCGATGGCGCGCGTCACGTCGGGGAATCCGGTGATGACGAGATAGGTGTCGACCTCGGGAATCTTCCTGAAGTACTCCTCGACCTGGCGCGCGTAATCGGCCGTGAAGCTGATCGTCGCGCCTTCAGGGGCAACGCCTATCACGTTGATCGTCCCGCGATCCTCGACCGGCGACAATTCCGCACGCAGATGCGTGAAGAAGTAATAGCCGCCGCCCGCGACGCCAAGCGCCAGCAGCACGACGAGCGGGCGCACCGACAGGGCCGCGCGCAGCGAGGCCTTGTAACCGCGCGACAGCGCGTTGAAGCCACTTTCCAGCACATTGTAGAGCCAGCTGTGCTTCTCGTGATGACGCAGGAGCTTGGCGCACATCATCGGCGTCAGCGTCAGCGCGACGAAGCCCGAGACCAGCACCGCGCCGGCCAGCGTCAGCGCGAACTCGATGAAGAGCTTGCCGGTGCGGCCGGTCGAGAACGCCATCGGCGCATAGACCGCGACCAGCGTCAGCGTCATCGCCACCACGGCGAAGGCGATCTCGTTGATGCCGCGGATCGCCGCCGGGGTCGGTTGCATGCCGTCCTCGATATGGCGATGCACGTTCTCCAGCACGACGATGGCGTCGTCGACGACGAGGCCGATGGCGAGCACCATCGAGAGCAGCGTCAGCGTGTTCACGGTGAAGCCGAACGCATACATCAGCGCGAACGAGCCGATCAGCGAGACCGGGATCGTCACCAGCGGGATCAAGGTCGCGCGGGCCGAGCGCAGGAAGATGAAGATGATCAGCACGACCAGCACGATCGCTTCGATGATCGTCTGGAAGACCGCCTTGATCGAGCGGTCGATGAAGACCGAGCTGTCGTAGGACTTGGCGATCGACATACCCTGGGGCAGGTCCTCGATGATGCCGGGCAGCGCTTCCTCGATTCCGGCCGAGACATCGAGCGGGTTCGCGGTCGCCTGCTTGACGATGCCGATCGTGACCGAGGGCGTGCCGCGGAACCAGGCGGCGTTGCGCTCTTCGCGCGCGCCGAGCTCGACCTTGGCGATATCCTTGACCTTGACCGGGAAGCCGCTGGCATCCTTGACGACGATCTCGCGGAATTCCGCCGGCGTGGTCATGCTGGTCTGCGAGAGCACCGTGAATTCGCGGTCATTGCTCTCGATGCGGCCCGACGGAATCTCGATATTCTGCGCCCGGACCGCGGCCTCGACCTCCTGGACGCTGACATTATAGGCCGACATGCGGGCGCGATCGAGCCAGAGCCGCATCGCATACTGGCGCTGGCCGAGGATGCGCACCTCCGCCACGCCGGTGACGTTCTGCACGCGGTCGGAGATGAAGCGATCGGCAAAATCGGTGAGTTCCAGCGGCCCGTGCCGCGAGCTGGTCAGCGACAGGTAGAGGATCGGCTGCGAGTCTGCCTCGACCTTGGCGATGACCGGCTCGTCGATCTCGTCGGGCATGCGGCTGCGCACGCGGCTGACGCGGTCGCGCACGTCGGAGGCCGCGACGTCCGGGTCGACATCCGGTCGGAACCGCACCTGTATGAAGCTGCGCTCCTGGCGGCTGGTCGAGGACAGGATCTCGACCCCCTCGATGCCGGCGATCGAGTTTTCCAGGATCTGGGTGACCTGCGTCTCGATGATCTCGGCCGAGGCGCCGCGATAATCGGTGCGGACCGAGACGATCGGCTCGTCGATATTCGGATATTCGCGGACGGTCAGGCGGCCATAGGAGACGATGCCGATCAGCATCACCAGAAGGCTCAGCACCGTCGAGAGAACGGGCCGGCGGACGAAGAGTTCGAAGAGGCTCATGAGTCAGTCCTAGAGCTGGCTCGTCTGGACGACCTTGTCCTTGATCACGATGATCGCGCCGTCGCGCAGCCGCATCTGGCCGGCGGTGATGATCTGCATATCGGGTTTCAGCCCGCTGACGATCTCGACCTTGCCCGGCAGGCGCTTGCCCAGCTCGACGGTGACGCGCTTCGCCTTACCCTTGTCGACGACATAGACCATCTTGCCGACGGCATCCGGCACCACCGCCATTTCCGGCACCAGGATCGCGTTCTCGCGCTGGTCGACGGTGATGGCGAGCCGGGCGAAGAGACCGGGCTTCAGCGCGAGATCGGCGTTGGGGATGCTGGCGCGCAGGCGGATCGCCCGGCCGTTCACGTCCACCACCGGATCAATCGCGTAGATCTGGCCCTGGAACCTGCGGTCCGGCACCGCATCGACCTTCATCTGCACGGGCTGGCCGGTCTTGAGGCGGCTGAGATAGATCTCGGGCACGCGGAAATCGATCTTGATCGGATCGATGCTGGTCAGTGTGATCAGCGGCTTGCCGACCGAGACATAGTCGCCGACACCGACGGAGCGCAGGCCGACGACGCCGTTGAACGGCGCCACGATGGTCGACTGGGCAAGCTTGGCCTTGGCGAGCTGGACGCGGGCCTCGGTGGAAGCGAGCTTCGCGGCGGATTCATCGAGCGCAACCTGCGTGCCCGAACCACGCGAGACCAGCCCCCTGAGCCGGTCATTGGTATCGCGAGCGAGACCCAGATCGGCCATCGCCTGCTTGAGCTCGGCATCGAGGATCGCGGTATCGAGCTTGACCAGCTCTTGGCCCACCTTGACGCGCTCGCCTTCCTTGAAGCCGAGGAAGACGACGCGGCCGGCGATCTCCGGCGCGATCACCACGGATTCATCGGCAGCAAGCGTGCCGAGCGCCTCGACCTCCTCGTTGACGGTCGCCAGCTCGATGGATGCGACCTCGACCGGCACGCCGCGCGGCCCCGAAACCGCGCTGGCCTGTGCCTGCTGCGTGCCGGCACGCTGGTTGCGGTAGGCATAATAACCACCGCCCGCGACGGCAGCAACGAGAACAAGAAGGACGAACCGCTTCATCAGGCTGGAGGCTCCGTTGCCGCCCATTAGTCTTAAATGGAACGAAAGGCGTTGCTAAGATGCCGGCGCGCCACAGCGGCACAAAAACAAAGGCTTTTGCGCCGATGCCGCATCGATCCGGCCTCGCAGGCATCGATGCAAGATGCTTGCCGTTCAGAGGCCCTCCGCCACGGGCATCTCCGCCGCACACAAACATCCACGCTCATCCTGACGACAAGCCGCGGATCGTCCAAGCACATTTCAGAGACCTCACGAAACGTTGACCGGCTCGCGGCGGCGCAATTGCTCCTTTCGAGACCTTCCACATCCTGTCACGCCGCTGTCATCCGCAGCCGATAGGGCTCGCGGCGATCGAGACGCCTGACCCTCCAGCCTTGGCCGGACGGGAATGGGCTCATGCCCGCATCGTGCCCGAGAACCATTTCATGCTGCGCATCGAAGGCTTGACCAAGCGCTTTGGCGACAGGAACGCGGTCGACACCGTGACCCTGACCGTGCCGAAGGGAGAAATGGTCGGGGTCATCGGCCCCTCCGGCGCCGGCAAGTCGACGCTCCTGCGCATGCTGAACCGCCTGACCGAGCCGACCTCCGGCAAGATCGTCTGCGCGGAGCAGGACGTCACCGGCCTGAAGGGCGCCTCGCTCCGGCGCTGGCGCCGCGACACGGCGATGATCTTCCAGCAGTTCAATCTCGTTGGCCGTCTCGATGTGCTGACCAATGTCCTGCTCGGCCGTCTGAATCATCGCTCGGCGGCGCTGACCCTGGTCAAGAGCTTCTCCGAGGACGACAAGATCCGCGCCATCGCGGCGCTCGAGCGTCTCGATATGGGCCATCTCCTGGCGCAGCGTGCCGAGACTCTCTCCGGCGGCCAGCAGCAGCGCGTCGCCATCGCCCGCGCCCTCGTCCAGGAGCCGCGCATCATCCTCGCCGACGAGCCGATCGCCTCGCTCGACCCGCGCAACACCCAGGTCGTCATGGACGCACTGTTCCGCATCAATCGCGAGGACGGCATCACCGTGATGTGCAACCTGCACGATCTCGACATCGCCGCGAAATACTGTGACCGCCTGATCGGCATGTCCGCCGGCAAGGTCGTGTTCGACGATGCGCCGCAGGCGCTGACCCGCGAGATCGCCGCCGAACTCTACGGCATCGAGGCCAAGGATGCCGGCGCCGAGGCGCTGGATGCGCTCGACGCCATCGCCGCCTCCGAGGCGAAGCGCGCCCGCCAGAAGATCGCCTGATTTCCAGAGATCGCCGGGCCGGCCCGAAGGCCGGCGCCGCGAGAAGACCGTCCCGACTACGACTGCAACCAGGAGCACATCGATGCTGACCCGTCGTCATACCCTCAAGCTCGCCGTCGCCGGCCTCGCCATGTCGGCGATGCCCGCCTTCGCCCAGGACTGGAAGGCCAAGTATCCCGAGCTCGTCTTCGCGATCATCCCCTCTGAGAACGCCTCCGGCGTCACCGAGCGCTACACCCCCTTCGTGCAGTATCTCGCCAAGGAACTCGGCACCAAGGTCACGCTGCGCATCGCCAACGACTACGCCGCGATCATCGAGGGCCAGCGCACCGGCAACATCCACATCGCCTCCTATGGCCCGTCCTCCTTCGCCCGCGCCCGCATGACCGGCGCCAAGGTCGATGCCTTCGCCATCGAGACCAACCTCGACGGCACCAAGGGCTATCACTCGGTGTTCTATGTGAAGAAGGACTCGCCCTATCAGAAGGTCGAGGACCTCAAGGGCAAGAATCTCGGCCTCGTCGACCCGAACTCGACCTCCGGCAACAACGTGCCGCGCTTCGCGCTGAACGGCATGAAGATCGAGCCGGAAACCTTCTTCTCGAAGGTCGTCTATACCGGCAGCCACGAGAACGCGATCATCGCGCTCCAGCAGGGCACGGTCGACATCGCCGCCAACTGGTGGAACGACGAGCAGGAATCGAACCTGCAGCGCATGGCCCGCAAGAACATGGCCAAGGCCGAGGACTTCCGGATCATCTTCAAGTCCGAGCAGATCGTGAACTCGCCGATGGCCTATCTCACCGACATGCCGGAAGAGCTGAAGACCAAGATCCGCGACGCCGTCCTGAACCTCGCCAGCAAGGACAAGGCCGCCTTCGACAAGATCTATGAAGGCAAGCAGGGCCCGCTCGTTGCCGTCGACAACAAGGCCTACGACCCGATCATCGAGCTGAACAAGTTCGTCGACGACCTCCGCAAGAAGAAGTCGTCGTAAGCAGCACGCCTGCTCTCGCCGTCATGGTCGGGCTTGTCCCGACCATCCACGCCTTCGCTGCGCTGATCACATGCGGGGCTCAAGGCGTGGGTGCTCGCCACAAGGGCGAGCATGACGGCTGCGGCGCCACCTGGCGCCCTCTCCGGCAACGGACGCAATTCCATGACCCTCGCGATCGACAGCAACGCCCCGGCCATCCGGGCCCATGCCGAGGCCTATCGGCAGGCCTCCGCAGCCAAGCGCCGGCAGGCCCTGATCGGCATCGCCGTCTTCATCGCCTGCGTGCTGCTCTCGGCGCGCGGTGCCGAAGTCGATCTCGCCAAGTTCTTCGAGAACATCAACCGCTTTCCGAAATACATCTACGAGACGCTGCCGACGCTCCGGCTCGCCAGCCTCGGCTCTGACCTCGCCGAATGGTACTGGGGCCTGAAGGGCTGGCTGAAGCTGCTCTGGCAGACCGTGCTCATCGCTTATATCGGCACGATCCTCGGCGTCGCAGGCGCCTTCCTGTTCTGCTTCGCCGCCGCTGCCAATCTCGGCCGCGCCACCTGGCTGCGCTTCGCGGTGCGCCGCTATCTCGAATTCTGCCGCACCGTTCCCGAGATCGTCTTCGCGCTGATCTTCGTCATCGCCTTTGGCCTCGGCCCGCTGCCCGGCGTGCTCGCCATCGCGATCCACACCATGGGCGCGCTCGGCAAGCTCTTCTCCGAAGTGGTCGAGAATATCGACCTCAAGCCGGTCGACGGCATCACCGCGGCCGGCGGCAGCTGGTGGCAGATCGTGCGCTTCGCGGTGGTGCCACAGGTCCTCTCGAACTTCGCCAGCTACGCGCTGCTGCGCTTCGAGATCAATGTCCGCGGCGCCTCAATCATGGGCTTCGTCGGCGCCGGCGGCATCGGCCAGGACCTGATCGAAGCCATCCGCAAATTCTACTTCACCGATGTCAGCGCCATCCTGCTGCTGATCATCGTCGCGGTCATGCTGATCGACTACGGCACCGAACGGCTGCGCCACGCCCTCCTCAGCCTGGAGCATGGCCGATGAGCCTCGCCCTCTCGACAACCGAGCGCGCCGACATCCTGCGCCGCCACGAGGCCGCGATCCGCGGCTCGCTCAAGACCAAGCTCGCGACCATCGGTACCATCGCCGTGCTCGCCGGATTCTTCCTGTACGGGCTGACGACGCTCGAGACCTCGCTCTGGGAGCTCGTCGCGGGCCTGGGCAATCTCGGCACCTTCGTCGTGCTGATGCTGCCGCCCGATCCCGGCTCCTGGGCGCGCGCGATCATTTTCGTGAAGGCGCTGTTCGAGACTATCGCCATCGCCTTCCTCGGTACGGTGCTCGCCGCCATTCTTGCCCTGCCGCTCGGCTTCATCGCGGCGCGCAACGTCGTCGCCAACCGCGTCGTGCATTTTCTCGCCCGCCGCTCGCTCGACACGGTTCGCGGCGTCGATGCGCTGATCTGGGCGCTGATCTGGGTGAATGTCGTGGGCCTCGGCCCCTTCGCCGGCATGCTCGCGATCATGACCAGCGACCTCGGCGCCTTCGGCAAGCTCTATTCGGAAGCGATCGAGGCGGCCGACCGCAAGCCGGTCGAGGGAGTATCCTCCGCCGGCGGTGGCAAGGCGCATGAAATCCGCTTCGGCCTGCTGCCGCAGGTCCTGCCGGTGATCGCAAGCCAGGTGCTCTACTACATCGAGTCGAACACGCGCTCCTCGACCATCATCGGCATCGTCGGCGCCGGCGGTATCGGCCTCTATCTCGCCGAGACGATCCGCACGCTGGAATGGCAGCAGGTCTCCTTCCTGATCCTGCTGGTCCTCGCCGCGGTCTCGGCCATCGACTTCCTGTCGGGCAAGCTGCGCTTCGCGATCATCGGCCGCCGGGCGAGGTGAAGACAGCGACAGACCCGGAAAGATCGAGTCTTCTACCCACCGTCATGCTCGCCCCTGTGGCGAGCATCCACGTCTTGAACACCGTCCTCGACAAAGGAAGACGTGGATGGTCGGGACAGGCCCGACCATGACGAAGCGCGGCACCTCGCTTCAATCCGCGAACGGCTCGATCACCATCTCCATGCGCTCGGCGGCGAAGACGCTGGTGACGAGGTGAATCGGCGTCAGATCCGGCAGCGCGTCGACCGCCATCGAGATCATCACCGCCGCCTCGGGCGCGATTTCCAGCAGCCCGGCCTCGCGCTCATCGGCCAGCCGCGCCGTCAATCGCGTCGACAGGCGCACGTAATCCGTGATGCCGTAGATCTTGAAGGCGGCCGTGATCGAGCCCCCCGCCTCGCGATAGGCCCGGTCGAAATCCGGGAAGCGCTCGACCGAGAGCCAATGCGTACCGGTCCCCATCGGCACGCCGTCGGCAAGACTCACGCCACGCACGCACCAAAGCGGAGTCCCGGTCTTCAGCTTGAGCGCCGTGCAGGCCACCACCTCGCCCACGACCACCTCGGCCGTCAGCATGCGGCTCGTGCCGGTGATGCCGAGCTTGCCCATATTGGTGCGCATGCTGACCCGCCGACCGATCGGATAGGGCAAGCGCGGCGCCGTCACTTGCGTGCCGCGCCCGCGCGACACCGTCACCAGACCCTGATCGGCCAGATGGCGAAACGCCTGCCGCACCGTATGGCGATGCACGCCGTAGCGCTCCGCCAGCGCGACCGAGGCCGGCAGTGTATCGCCGAGCTTGTACTCGCCGCGCCCGATCGCATCCGCCAGTTCGTCCGCGATGCGCCGCCAGGCCGTTCCCCCGTCACGCTCCGCCAGTACCGCATCCGTCATCGAATTGTCGCTCAAAAAGTATAGACCTTTGTCATCAACTCCCCTAGCATAGTCTAGACATTCGGAACTGACCAGCGAGCCCGCGCCGATGAGCCCAAGAACCCCGAGGCAAAGCTGGATGGCGACGCTGGCGCGCGCCTCCCGCAGCGAGATTGAAACCCTGCTCGGCGATCCGCCGGACCATGACCTGCTGAAGGCGCCGGAGACCGGCACCGTGATGGTCGAAGGCCGCGCCGGCGGCGCCGGCCGCCGCTTCAATCTCGGCGAAGCCACCGTGACGCGCTGCGTCGTGCGTCTCTCCAACGGACGGATGGGCTTCTCCTATGCGCTCGGCCGCGACGGCCGGAAGGCGCGGCTCGCCGCCCTGCTCGATGCCCGCCTCCAGGACGAGGCCGAAGACAGCGGCCTGCATCAGGGCATCGCGGCCCTCGCGGCGCAGCAGGCGGCCGCCCGCGACCTCGCCTCGCGCAAGGCGGCAGCGACCAAGGTCGACTTCTTCACACTGGTCAGGGGCTCGTGATGCCGGCTGAAACCATGATCGCTCCCGGCTTCGCCGATCCCGTCTTCCAGTCGCAGGCCGCCTTCCGCGCCCTGCTCGCCGCTCTTTCCGAACCCGGCATGTTGCAACAGGTCGCAGGCGAGATCACGCCGCCGGAAGGTCTCGCGACCGCGACGGCGACCGCCTTGCTGACGCTCGCCGATTACGAGACCCCAGTCTGGCTGCCGGAAGCCCTGCGCAACGGCCCGGCCGGCGCCTGGCTGCGCTTCCATTGCGGCGCCGCGCTCGTCGATGATCCCGCCGATGCCACCTTCGCTGTCATCGACGGCACGGCGGATCAGCCGAAGCTCTCGGCCTTCGACCTCGGCACGGACCAGTTCCCGGATCGCTCGACCACGGTGATCGTGCAGGTCGCGGCGCTAGAGAACGGCCCCGCCCTCACTCTGGCCGGACCCGGCATCCTCGGCTCGCGCACCATCACGCCGCAAGGCCTGCGCGCCGGCTTCACCGACGAGCTGCGCGAGAACCGTGCGCTTTATCCGCTCGGCGTCGATGTCCTGCTCGTCCATGGCGAGGGCTTGATCGGCCTGCCGCGCTCGACACAAGTTGAAGAGGCCCGCTGATGTACGTTGCCGTCAAAGGCGGCGAAGCCGCCATCCTCGCCACGCATGATCTCGTCGCCGAAGCGCGCCGCGGCGACCTGGCCGTGCCGGAAATCACCGTCGCCCAGATTCGCGAGCAGCAGGCTCTGGCCTGCGCCCGCGTGATGAACGAGGGCTCGCTCTACGATCAGGATCTCGCCGCGCTCGCGCTGAAACAGTCTCAGGGCGATGTGATCGAGGCCGCCTTCCTGATGCGCGCCTATCGCACGACGCTGCCGCGCTTCGGCTCCTCCGAGCCGCTCGACACCGCCCAGATGGCGATCCGCCGCCGTGTCTCGGCCACCTACAAGGACCTGCCCGGCGGGCAGGTGCTCGGCCCGACCTATGACTATACGCATCGGCTCTTCGATTTTGCGTTGATGGAGACGGAACCTCAACGCGCCCCCTCTCCCCCTGCGGGAGAGGGTTGGGGTGAGGGGTCGCGCGACGCTTCCGATATGTCCTCAAAGACGGGCGCCAACGTTTCCGACCTGCGCGACCCCTCATCCGCCCCTTCGGGGCACCTTCTCCCGCAAGGGGAGAAGGACAGAGCCCCGCTCGACACCACCATGCCGCGCGTGCCCGACATCCTCGGCGCCGAAGGCCTGATGGAAGCCGAGGAGCCGCCGGAAGGCGATCCGCGCCCCTTCGACCTGACCCGCGATCCCGTTTCCTTCCCGGCCGACCGCGACGTGCGCCTGCAATCGATGGCGCGTGGCGACGAGGGTTTCCTGCTCGGCCTCGGCTATTCCGTGCAGCGCGGTTTCGGCGGCACGCATCCCTTCGTCGGCGAGGTCCGCGTCGGCGAGGTCGCGGTCGAATTCGTGCCGGAGGAGCTGGGCTTTGCGGTCGATCTCGGCGACGTCACCCTGACCGAATGCCAGATGGTCAACCAGTTCCAGGGCTCGAAGGACGTCCCGCCACAGTTCACCCGCGGCTACGGCCTCGTCTTCGGCCATAGCGAGCGCAAGGCGATGTCGATGTCACTGGTCGACCGCGCCCTGAAGGCGCGCGATTTCGGCGAGGCGACGAACTACCCGGCGCAGCAGGACGAATTCGTCCTCTATCACGCCGACAATGTCGAGGCGGCGGGCTTCGTCGAGCATCTCAAGCTGCCGCACTATGTCGATTTCCAGGGCGAGCTCGAACTGATCCGCCGCATCCGCAGGGAGCGCGAGGAGCGGCTTGCACAGGAACAGGGCGCCAAAGAGCCCGATACGATGCCGGAGGCTGCGGAATGACCGTCCATCAGATGCCAGCGGACGATACCAAACCGGCTTATAACTACGCCTATCTCGACGAGCAGACCAAGCGGATGATCCGCCGCGCTTTGCTCAAGGCCGTCGCGGTGCCCGGCTATCAGGTGCCCTTCGGCTCGCGCGAGATGCCCCTGGCTCGCGGCTGGGGCACCGGCGGCATCCAGATCACCGCCGCGATCATCGGTCCGGCCGATACGCTGAAAGTGATCGATCAGGGCGCCGACGACACCACCAACGCCGTCTCGATCCGCAGGTTCTTCGAGCGCACTGCCGATGCCCGCACCTGCGAGGCGACGGATGAGGCGACGATCATCCAGACCCGCCACCGCATCCCGGAAGCGCCGCTGAAGAGCGGACAGGTCATGGTCTATCAGGTGCCGACGCCCGAACCCTTGCGCCGTCTGGAGCCGCGCGAGGCCGAGACCCGCAAGATGCACGCCTGGGCTGAATACGGGCTGATGCAGGTCAAGCTCTACGAGGACATCGCCCGCTATGGCGAGATCACCAAGACCTATGACTATCCGGTCATGGTCAACGACCGTTACGTGATGGCGCCCTCGCCGATCCCGAAATTCGACAATCCGAAGATGCATATGTCGCCCGCGCTCCAGCTCTTCGGCGCCGGCCGCGAGAAGCGCATCTACGCGCTGCCGCCCTATACCAGCGTGAAGAGCCTCGATTTCGAGGATCATCCCTTCCGCATCCAGAGCTGGACGCAGCCCTGCGGCTTGTGTGGCGCGGGCGACAGCTATCTCGACGAGGTCGTGATCGACGACCAGGGCGGACGCATGTTCGTCTGCTCCGACAGCCATTATTGCGAGACCCGCCGGGCGGAAGGCCATCGCGGCACCATGCTGGGCGATGCCGCCGCGAGCGGCCTGGTCGAGGAGACCACCCCATGACCCTGCATGTCGCAGCGGCCGAGCTCGATCTCGAACCCGCCCCCCTGCTCTCCGTCGACGGCGTCAGCCGCTTCTATGGCGAGCGCATCGGCTGCGCCGATGTCTCCTTCGATCTCTGGCCGGGCGAGGTGCTCGGCATCGTCGGCGAATCCGGCTCGGGCAAATCGACCCTGCTGCGCTGCCTCGCCGGCATCGACAAGCCCGACGAAGGCGAGGTGCTGTTCCGTGGCGGCGCCGAGCCGCTCGACATCTACTCTGTCTCCGAGCAGGAGCGCCGCCGCCTGATGCGCACGGCCTGGGGCATCGTCCACCAGAACCCGCGCGACGGGTTGCGCATGGACGTCACCGCCGGCGGCAATGTCGGCGAGCGGCTGATGGATCGCGGCGACCGGCATTACGGCCAGATCCGCGAGCGCGCGCTCGACTGGCTCCAGCGCGTCGAAATCGCCGGCGCCCGCATCGACGACCGGCCACGCCAGTTCTCCGGTGGCATGCAGCAGCGCCTGCAGATCGCCCGCGTGCTGGTCTCGGAACCCCGCCTCGTCTTCATGGACGAGCCGACCGGCGGCCTCGATGTCTCCGTACAGGCCCGCCTGCTCGACCTCTTGCGCGTGCTGGTGCGCGATCTCGGGCTCGCGGCGATCATTGTCACGCACGACCTTGCCGTCGCCCGACTCCTGACCGATCGCCTGATGGTGATGAAGGACGGCCGCGTCGTCGAGCAGGGCCTGACCGACCAAGTGCTGGACGATCCGCACCACGCCTATACGCAGCTTCTCACCTCGGCGGTGCTGAGTGTGTAAGGAAAGCAGAGCGTCATTCTCGGGCGAAGCGCAGCGCA
This sequence comes from uncultured Allobosea sp., assembly GCF_945956895.1. GTDB lineage: Bacteria > Pseudomonadota > Alphaproteobacteria > Rhizobiales > Beijerinckiaceae > Allobosea. Next base: position 82,162 of record NZ_CAMFJF010000015.1, read on the forward strand.
GACCCGGGAATCTCGTGCAGGAAGGGGCGCTTCTCCTGCCTGAGATGCTCGGGTCAAGCCCGAGCATGACGAGCCCTCGCCCGTCACACCTTCGTCACCTCGCCGGCACAAGGCACTGACCCCATGACCACGATGATTCAGGTCGAGAACGTCGCCAAGACCTTCACCCTGCACAACCAGGGCGGAGCGCGTCTGCCCGTCTTCGACAACGTCAATTTCCATGTCGAGGCCGGCGAGGCGCTGGTGCTGGCCGGTGCCTCCGGCGCCGGCAAATCGAGCCTGCTGCGCATCCTCTACGGCAACTACAAGCCGACGAGCGGAGCGATCCGCATCACCCATGCCGGGCGCCCGGTCGATATCGTCGCCGCCGTGCCGCGCACCGTGCTCGACATCCGCCGCCGCACGCTCGGCTTCGTCTCGCAGTTTCTGCGCGTGATCCCGCGTATCTCGACGCTCGACATCGTCCGCGACCCGCTGCTTGCGCGCGGCGCCACACCGGAGACCGCGACCGAACGCGCCAAGGCCATGCTCGCCCGACTCAACTTGCCCGAGCGGCTCTGGAATCTCGCGCCCGCCACCTTCTCCGGCGGTGAGCAGCAGCGCGTCAACATTGCCCGCTCCTTCGTCGATCCCTCGGCGATCATGCTGATCGACGAGCCGACCGCCTCACTTGACGCCGCCAACCGCGACGTCGTCGTCGAACTCATCGCCGAGGCGCGCACCGCCGGCGCGGCAATCGTCGGGATTTTCCATGACGAGGCGGTTCGCGAACGCGTTGCGACGCGCTATCTCGACATCACCGCTTTCCGGAAGGCCTGACGATGCAGACCGTTCTCACCAATGCCAGGTTGATCCTCGAGAACGAGGTCGTCACCGGCACCATCGCCTTCGACGCGAATGGCATCACGGCCGTCGACCAGGGCAAGTCCTCCTTGCCCGGCGCCATCGATGTCGGCGGCGACTATGTCGCGCCGGGCCTCGTCGAGATGCACACCGACAACATGGAAAAGCATTTCATGCCGCGCCCGAAGGTCTTCTGGCCGAACGGACTGGCGGCGGCGCTGGTCCATGACGCGCAGATGGCCGCGGCGGGTGTCACCACCGTCTATGATGCCGTCTGCGCCGGCACGCCCTTCTCGGCCAAGGACTATCGCAAGGACATCTTTGCCGATGTCATGAAGTCCCTGGCCTATGGCAAGAGCGAAAACGTCTTCCGCATCGACCACCGCATCCACATGCGCTGCGAACTGACGAGCCCGCAGCTGCTGGAAGACATTGAGCCCTATCAGGACGACGCGCTGGTCCAGCTCGTCTCGCTGATGGACCACACCCCCGGCCAGCGCCAGTGGCGCGATCTCCAGCACCTCAAGACCTATGCCGTCGGCAACGGCAAGACGGTCGCGGAGTTCGAGGAGGACGTGGTGCTGCGCCAGCGCGAAGGCGCTGCCAATGTCGCCAAGAACTGGCAGGCCGTGGTCGACATCTTCCGCGCGCGCGGCATACCGCTCGCAACCCATGACGACACGATCCCCGAGCATGTCGAGGAAGGCGTCGCCTCCGGCGCGGTGATCTCGGAATTCCCGACCACGGTCGAGGCCGCCGCCGCCGCCAAGCAGCACGGCCTCGCCACGGTCGCCGGCGCGCCGAACGTCGTGCGCGGCGGCTCGCATTCCGGCGGCGTCTCGGTTTCCGAACTCGCCGAAAAGGGCCTCCTGGATGGCCTCTCGTCAGACTACGTCCCGGCGAGCCTGCTCCAGGCCGTGGTCAAGCTCAATGCCGACCATGGCATCGCGCTGCCAGAGGCGATGGGCATGGTCACCTGGAAGGTCGCCGATATCCTCGGCCTCCGGGATCGCGGCCATCTCAAGACGGGGCTGCGCGCCGATCTCGTCCGCTTCAAGGTGCTGGGCGCGACGCCGGTTCTCGCCGCGGTCTGGTCACAGGGCGAGCGCGCATTTTGAGCAAGCCGCGCTACGCCGTCTATTACGCCCCCGCTGCCGACAGCGCCCTCTGGCGCTTCGGCAGCACGACGCTCGGCTATGACGCGCTGACCGGAGAGGACCTGCCTCTCGCGGTCCCGCCAGGCCGCGATCCAACCCTATGGCCGGCCTTTACAGAGGAGCCCCGTCGCTACGGCTTCCACGCCACGCTGAAGGCACCTTTCGAGCTTGCCCATGGCCGCAGCGAGGAACAGTTGCGCGCCTTCGCCCGCAACCATGCCGCCGGGCTCGATGCCGTGGAGCTGGCGGGCTTGAGCGTCACGGCCCTCGGCTCCTTCGTGGCACTGACACCGTCCGAGCCGAGCGAGGCCCTACAGCGCTTAGCCTTCGCAACGGTGCAGGCCTTCGAACTCTTCCGCGCGCCGCTGTCCGAGGCGGACAAGGCACGACGCCTCAAGAGCCCGCTGACCCCGGCGCAGCACGCCTATCTCGAAGCCTATGGCTACCCTTATGTCGGCGATGCCTTCCGCTTCCACATGACGCTGACCAGCTCTCTGCCGGCGGAACAGGCGGGACCGGTGAAGCAGGCGCTTGAGACCGCCCATGCCGCCGCCGTGCCGGCGGACCCGGTCAGAATCGACCGCTTCGCGCTGTTCAGGCAGGACGACCGCGCCGGCCGCTTCCGCCTGCTCGATTCCTATTCGTTCGGGTGAGCATTCTTTGCCGAACCGATCCGTCATTCTCGGGCGAAGCGTAGCGCAGACCCGAGAATCTCTTTCAGGAGATGCACGGGTCAAGCCCGTGCATGACGGCGGCGAGATGCCTGCGATGCGGCATTTGCCGTTGCTATCGACCAAATCCCCGCAACACGGCCAGCAGTTCCTCCGCCGCCTCGGCGACACTCCGGTCGTTCATGATCGTGACGATCTCGGCACGCTCCGCCGTCAGCGGCGCCTCACGCTTCAGCCGCGCCGCGATATCGGCTTCGCTCTCGCGTCCGCGCGCTGCCAGTCGCTGCGCCAGCACCGCGACCGGCGCGGTGATGTTGAGCACGACCACGCGCTGCGCCAGGCGCTCGGCCACCGCGATCGCCGCCCGCGAGACATTCACGATCACCACGCCGCCCGCGCCGATGCCGGAAAGCTCCGCGGCCGGAATGCCGTAGCTCAGCCCATGCGCCTGCCAGCTCAGGGCAAGCCCGCCATTCGCTTCGATTTCGCGGAACCCCGCCTCGTCGCAGGAATCGTGATCCTCGGCCCCGGCCATGGCCGGCCGGGTGATCAGCCGGCGGGCGAAGCGATAGCGCGGATCGGTCGAGAGTTCGGCCCGCGCCGCCTCCATCAGCGTGTCCTTCCCCGCTCCGGACGGACCGACCACGAGAACGAGCACACCCGTCTGCACGGCGGGGGGCGCGATATCAGGAGAGGATAAGGACATGGCCGCGAAGAAGCTGGGACTCGAACCGCTGATCGACCCGACCGCCCAGGTGAGGCAGGCGACGCTCGGCCGCTACACCGCCATCGGTGCGCGCACCATCTTCGCCGAGTCGACGATGGGTGACTACTCCTATGTCGTGAACGACGCGAATGTCATTTACACGACAATCGGCAAGTTCTGCTCGATCGCGGCGATGACCCGGATCAACCCCGGCAACCACCCGATGCATCGCGCCAGCCAGTCGCATTTCACCTATCGCGCCGCCGCCTATTTCGACGACGCCGAGGATGACGAAGCCTTCTTCGACTGGCGGCGCGCGCATGCCGTCACCATCGGCCACGATGTCTGGATCGGCCACGGCGCCATCGTACTCGCCGGCCGCAATATCGGCACCGGCGCGGTGGTCGCAGGCGGCGCCGTCGTCACCAAGGATGTCGCGCCCTACACCATCGTTGCCGGCAATCCGGCCCGGCCGGTGCGGCAGCGTTTTCCGGAGGATGTCGCCGAGCGGTTGCAGGCCCTGGCCTGGTGGGACTGGGAGCATGTCCGTCTGCGCGCCGCGCTCGCCGATTTCCGCCACCTGCCGGTGGAAGCGTTCCTCGACAAGCACGAAACCGGCGACGTCGGCAACTGAGGCATTGGGCCGCAACCGGATTGATCAGGATCAATCCTGCCATCACCAGCTATTAACCCGCGCTGCGCGAGAGGGGAGACCAACCACAACCATCACGCCCAACCCGGAATCTCCGTTTCATGTCCGCACCCGATCATCTCGCCAGGCGCCTGGCGTTCATCGGCCTCGATCAGGCCGCCCAGGACCGCATCCACGATGTCGGCGACACGTTGGATGCCGCCATCCCTGCCGCGCTCGATGCCTTCTACGCACAGCTCCGCAGCTTTCCGGAGACCCGGGCCTTCTTCGGCAGCGAGCAGCACATCGAGAACGCCAAGCAGCGCCAGCGCACGCATTGGAACAGCATCGCCACGGGCCGGTTCGACGAGCACTATGTCGGTGCCGTCACGAAGGTCGGGCAGATCCATGCCCGGATCGGGCTGGAGCCACGCTGGTATATCGGCGGCTATGCACTGATCCTGGAGAAATTGCTCGCCGGCGTGCTGGAAGCCCGCTGGCCGAAGAACGCGCTCGGCAAGCGCATGTCAGGTGCCGCCGAGCGCTCGGCCGAGATCGGGGCCATCGTCAAGGCCGCCATGCTCGACATGGACTATGCCATCACCGTCTATCTCGAAGCCTCCGAGGAAGCCCGGCTGAAGGCCGAGGCCGAGGCTCGCGCCATCGAGCAGGCCAAGGCGGCCGAGCGCGACCAGGCCATCGCCTGCGTCAGCCAGAGCATGGCAGCCCTCGCCGAAGGCGACCTGACCTATCGCATGAGCGCCGAGATACCAGCCGAATATTCCGAGATCCGCGATCATTTCAACGGCGCGATGGCGCGTCTCCAGGAGATGGTCGGCACCATCAAGGCGACCTCGTTCGCGATCGCCTCCTCCTCGCAGGAGATCAGCACCGGTGCACAGGACCTCTCGATGCGCACCGAGCAGCAGGCTTCGGCCCTGGAACAGAGCGCGGCGACGACCGAGCAGCTCGCGGCTTCAGTCAAGACCTCGACCCAGGCCTCGCGCGAATCCGTTTCGCTCGCCGACGAAGCCCGCAATGTCGCGCGCACCGGCGGCGACATCGTCCGCGAGGCCGTCGAGGCGATGGCCAGGATCGAAGGCGCTTCGAAGCGCATCTCGGAGATCACCGACGTGATCGACGGCATCGCCTTCCAGACCAACCTCCTGGCACTCAACGCTGCTGTCGAGGCGGCGCGCGCCGGCGATGCCGGGCGCGGCTTCGCCGTCGTCGCTGCCGAGGTGCGGGCGCTGGCGCAGCGCTCGGCCGGCGCCGCCAAGGACATCACCAGCCTGATCTCGTCCTCGGACGCGGAGGTTGCCGAAGGCGTCAAGCTCGTCCGCCAGGCCGGCGAAACGCTTGACCGCATCGTCGCCGCCTCGGCCAAGGTTTCCAGCACGGTCGAGGAGATCGCCTCGGCCTCCGGCGAACAGGCCAATGGCATCGACGAGATGAGCCAGACCGTCAGCCACATGGACGAGATCACCCAACAGAACGCCGCGCTGGCGGAGGAGAGCGCCGCTTCCGCACGGGTCCTGCTCGACCAGATCGAGCAGCTCAACCGACTGGTCGCAGCCTTCCGGACCGAGCAGGGCGGAGCAGCCGGCAGCATCGGAGCGGCGCGGCGGCGCGCAGCGTGAGCCTTTCCCTTCTCCCCTTGCGGGAGAAGGTGGCCCGAAGGGCCGGATGAGGGGTCGCACTGCCCTATCCGTCATTGCGAGCGCAGCGAAGCAATCCAAGGGCGGCAGAGCTCTACGTCCCCCTGGATTGCTTCGTCGCTGACGCTCCTCGCAATGACGGGAATCGTCGCGCGACCCTTCACCCAGCCCTCTCCCGCAAGGGGAGAGGGGGCAGGCCCCGGTGCATATGCCTACCCGGCGAGCCGCCAGACCGAACTGCGCTTGATCTCGGCATCCTCCAGCGCGCGCGTCACCGGCACCTCATAGCTCGCGACCGCCTCCAGCTTGCCGCGCGGCAGATAGCTGCGGCCGGGATCGCCGATGAGCACCGTCGCGCCCCGCGCCGACAGCCCGGCGAGCCAATCGACAACCCGCTCGGCCATGTCGCGCTCGTAGCAGACATCCCCCGCGCAGACGACGTCCCAGCCTTCGTCGCAGCCGATCAGGTCTTCGCAGCGCGATGTCACCGCGACCCCATTGGCTGTAGCATTGATGCCGATCGCCGCCGCCGCGAAACCGTCGATATCGCAGGCCTCGACCGGCGCCGCTCCAACCTTTGCCGCCGCGATCGCCACCAGGCCGGAGCCTGAGGCGAAATCAAGCATACGGCGGCCGGCGACGATGCCGGGGTGATCCAGCAGATAGCGCGCCAGCGCCTGCCCGCCCGCCCAGGCGAAGGCCCAGAAGGGCGGCGGCAGGCCGATCACGGCAAGCTCATCCTCGGTCTTCTGCCAGAGCTCTGTCGCTTCCTCGGCGACATGCAAGGAAATCTCCGGAGCATACGGCACCGGCAAGAGCCGCGTATGCGCGCGGATGAAGGCCTCGCGATCGAGGATGGCCTCGCCGCTCATGCTGCGGCGTCCGGCACTGCAAGGCCGAGCAGACTGAGATAAAGCGCCTTCACTCCATTCATCACGTCGCGCTCGGTATGTCCGTCGAGCAGACGCGCGCGAGCACTCTCGCCCATGCGTTCGGCGAGACGGGGAGCGCCGGCGAGGGTGACGAGCGCCCCGGCCAGCGCCGCCGCATCATCGGCCGGCACGACCATGCCGTCCTGTCCGTCCCGAACGAAGCTGCGGCAGCCCGGCACATCCGTGGTCAGGATCGCCCGGCCGCAGGAAGCCGCCTCCAGGATCGTGCGCGGCAGGCCCTCGCCGCCGCGCGAGGGCAGGATGCAGAGATGATGCGCCTTCCAGACGCCCTCGATATCGCGCGTCGGCCCAGCCCAGGTGATGCCCGGCCGCGCCGCCCATTCCTTCAGCGTCGTCTCGGGGATAGCCTTGGGATTGGACGGGTCGGGCGCGCCATGGATGGTAAGCGTGACCTTGGCGCCCTCGGCCCGCGCGAGCCGGACGGCCTCAACCGCGAGATCGACGCCCTTGGACCAGAGCATGCGCGCGACCAGCGCGACCTTGAGCGGCGGCGCCGGCGGCATCGGCGAGGGCATCAGGATCAACGGGTCGACGCCCGCGCCGCCGACGATTGCGACCTTCGTGCCATCCTGCGGGTCGAGCCCCAGCGTCACGGGATCGTCGGGGTTCTCGAACAGGAACCGCACCCGCGGCCCGTCGATCGCACCGCGCAACCAGGTGATCGCCGCGAAACGCGCCGCCGCCGCGAGCGCACCTTGCTTCGCGCCGAGGAAGCCGAGCCCGGTCAGCGCATAGACCCGCCGCTCGACACCGGCGAGCTTGCCGGCGAGCCCCGCGAGCGCGATCGGCTTCAGCGCGATGCAATGCAGGATGTCGGGTTGTTCCGCCGCGATCAGGCGCTTCAGCGCCGCGACCTGCCTGAACAGCGCCCGCGGATCGAGGCTGCGCCGCTCCGCCTCCAGCCCGATCAGCCGGGCGCCGGTCGCCTCGATCGCCCGCCGGTGGTTGCGCTCGCGCGCGATCACCGCGACGTCGAAGCCAAGCTCGCGCGCAGCCCGCGCCATCGGCAGGAAATGCGAGGCGAAGAACCAGTCTTCAGTAGCGACGAAGAGAAGCTTGGGGCGCGGCATGGCGCCATCAGGCCGATACGGCGGCGAAATGCAACCCGCCACCGCGCTGTCGTGCTAATGTCGGGTCGATGTCGGGCTCCTGACGTGGCGCACCCGTTCCACTCCGCCGCATCCTGCGATCGAGGCGAGCAACGAGGGATTCATGCTCATTCAGAAGCTCAGACTTCAGCGCGGCTGGTCGCAGGAGCAGCTGGCGCATCTCAGCGGACTCAGCGTCCGGACGATCCAGAGGATCGAGAATGGCCAGGCGCCGAGCGTGGAATCCCTCAAGTCGCTCGCTTCCGTCTTCGAGATGGATTTCAGCGAACTGAGGGAAAACGATATGATATTGGCAGATCGGACACCGGCCATCACGCCGGACGAGGAACTGGCGCTCAATCAGGTCAGGGAGATCAAGCGCTTCTACCTGCGGATAATGCAATACGCGGTGGTCGTGGCAATCCTCGCCGCGATCAATCTCACCATGGATGCGCGCTATCTCTGGTTCCTGTGGGTCGCCTTGTTCTGGGGCGTGGCGCTGGCCTTCAAGGGGCTGCGCGTCTTCGACAAGATCCCGTTTCTCAACGCTGCCTGGGAGAAACGTCAGGTCGAGCGCAAGCTGGGTCGTCAGCTCTGAACCGGACGACGGGCCGCGAGCCTCAGGGCCGCGCGGTCGCGACCGGCAGGACCCGGGCGAGCGCTGTCGGCGGATCGATGCGGCCGGCACCGAAGACCGGATCGCGCCCGCGCGAACCGAGATCGACAGCGCTGTCGCCGAGCACCCGGCGAGCGCTGTCGGAATCGAGCTCCGGCTGCTTCTCGAGCAGGAGCGCGACCAGCGCCGTGACATGGGCCGCAGCGATCGAGGTGCCCGAGGTGAAGGCGTAGCGCCCGCCGGGCTCAGCCGTCAGCACGTCGACACCCGGTGCCGCGACCGCGATGTAGCTGCCGCGATTGGCTTCAATGAAAACCTTGTCCTCGGCATCGGTCGCCGTCACCGCGATCACGCTCGGATCGGCGCCGGGATAGAGCGGGGCCGACCGGGCTCCGCCATTGCCCGCGGCGCCGACCGTGATGACGCCGCGCTCCTTCGCGCCGGCCAATGCCTTGGAGAGCAGGCGGTCCTGCGGGCCGGCGAAGCTGAGATTGATCACCTTGGCACGCTGCTGGACGACCCATTCGAGCGCGGTCAGGATCTGGAACGACTTGCCGTTGGCTGAGACAGCCTGCGGGCCGCCGAAAGCGCGGGCGACGATGAGCCGGGCTGCCGGGGCGATGCCCTGCAATTCGCCATGCGCGACGATCGCCGTCGCCATCGAGGTGCCATGGGCATGCGGCGTCGCCAGCCCGTCGATCGCGTCGAGATAGCCGAGGACCGAGCCCTGAATCTCGGGATGGTCCATGTCGACGCCGGAATCGATCATGCCGACCCTGACGCCGCGCCCTTGTGCCAGCTTGCGCGCTTCGCTGAGCCGCAGCTTGTCGACGACATATTGTGGCGGCAGCACGCGCCGCACCGCCGCGCTACCGCGCGCCGCCGTTGCGGGATCGGCCAGCCGCAGGCTCGGCGGCGTCTGTGCCGAGGCGGTCGAATCGGACGAGGCCGTGGTCGCCCCTCCCGGCTGGCCGGCGGGCGCCATCGAATCCTGCTGCAATTCGAAGAGGAAGTTCGGCTGCGCTCCGGCGATGTTGGTGTCGTCGGCCATCTCGGTGAGCACGGCGCGCAGGTCGCGCCCGGCCTCGAGCTTGGCCCTGATGATGGTGACGCCGGCGAGATCGAAGCGCTGCCGCGCGATCAATGTCGCGCCATAGCGGCGCAGCACGGTCTCCGCCTCGACATTAGGCGCGAGCTCGAACAGCACCTCGTCGGGAACGAAGCGGTTCTCGTCGAGCGCAGGCACGATGGCGCGCTGGGTCCGCGGCTGCAGCCAGGAGCCGGGCGGCACGCGCATCGAGCGGTTGGTTCCGCCGGCCGAGGGCTGCTGCGGGCTCGTCGTCGGCGCGATGCGCCTGCCGTCGCCGGTGCCGCCTGCGGGCTGGGCGAAAGCCAGTCCCGGCACGAACGCGAGCGCACATGCGAGCAAGCCGGCGCCGGCGAGGCACCGAACCGAGGATTTCCGGCGAGCGAACGGGGACGGCAGCATGGCCTAGCCCTCCTGCGACGAAAACATCATGCCATGGCGCCTCACGACCGCGCCAGCCGGATCACGGCGCCGGCGCAACGAAGCTGACGATGGCGCTCTCGCCTTTCATCCGCGCCGCGATCGCATCGATCTGGCTGGAGGAGAGGGAGGCATCGCCGACGCGCACCTTGAAGAAACCGTTGGCGCGGGGGCCGTCGACCACCGAGGCATCGAAACGCTTGAAGAAGGAGGCGATCTCGCCGGCCTTCGCCTCGGGCGAGAAGCTCAGCAGCACATAGCTCTCCGACGAGCGCGTGCCCGGCGCGGAGGCAGTCTGGAAACCGGGGCCTCCGTCGCGCAGTGCCAGGCCGGTGATCGCCACGCTCTGCAGAACGATCAGCGCGATAGCGGCAGCGCTGGCATAGGCCAGGCGGCGCGGCGTCTGCGCGGCCAGGAGGCCGCCGAGCCAGCCGAGAAGGCCACGGCTGTTCTCCTGGGCGCGGGCTAGAAGAGGCGCCGGACGGGCTTCGGCCTCGATCCCGGCCATCAGCTTTTCGAGCGCCTTGTGGGAGGGAGCGCCGAGGCTCTCGTTGAGGAGGACCGTCTCGGCCATATCGTCACGGATGAGATCGAGCCGCGCCGCGAGTTCGGCATCGCTGCCGAGCGCGGCCTCGACTCGGCGCTTGTCCGCATCCGAGATACGGCCATTGGCATAGAAGGGCAGCAGCTCTTCGAGCTCGCGGCGTTTCGGATCGCTGGCGATGCTGTCGTTCATCACGCCACTCCCTGGGCGGCCGGGCCGCGCCTCATAATAACGGAAATTCTACGGCCAGCCGCGGTCGATGCCGGCCGCCTTGAGCATTTCGCCCAGCTTCTTGCGGGCGTGGAAAAGCCGGGTCTTGACGGTATTCTCGGGGATGCCGACGATCCGTGCGACCTCCTCGACGGAGGTCTCGTGATAATAGACGAGGTCGATGACCTCGCGATGCTCGGCCGAAAGGCGTCCGAGGCAGGCGCGGATGGCGAGACCCTTGTCCTGCTTCTGCAGGACGGTCTCGGGGCCGTCGGCCTCGTCCTCGATGCTTTCGGCGTAGTCCTCGTCCAGCTCGGCATCGCGGCGCTTGCGCAGGAGCGACCAGGCCTTGTTCCGGGCAATGGCGAGCAGCCAGGTCGAGACCGAGGCGCGCGCCTCGAACCGATCAGCCTGTCGCCACAGATCCATGAACACGTCACTGATCACATCCTCGGCAAGCGTCTCGTCGCGGACGAGCCGCAGCACGAAACGGTAGACCCGCACCTGATGCCGCGAAAACAGCACCTTCATCGCGAGCCGGTCACCAGAGGCGATCCGTTTGACGAGGTCCTCGTCCGATTCCGTATGCATTGCCCCTCGAAGGCCAGGCATCCCGGCTCGCATCCAGTTGTCGCGGCGAGCGGGGAAAAGGTTCAACCCGGCGCGCACAATAATCTGCACGCGCGGATTTGCCGATAGGTCGATGCGAAACGGAGAGGTGTTTTTGCCGGAAATTCAGCCTTCGGCCGGGCCACGCGCTGCCATCGCGGTTAAGCGGTTATGAAAAGGGGCGCTCGCGGCGCCCCAAATCGCATTCTCTAGAGATGCGCGAATTCCTGTCGCCCGGCCGATATGGCCTGGCGGAAAAGGCGTCAGCGGCGTTTGCCGGCGGTCCGCATCTGCATGTACTGCACGGCTTCCAGCAGCACCTTGCGCGGACGCTCGGCGTCGCGCTTGGCCTGCTCCGCCTTGCGGGCGGCCTCGCGGGCGAGCTCTTCCTGGCGCTTCTCTTCCTCGATGCGCGCACGCTCGATCGCTTCCAGGCGCTCCTTCTCGGCCCGGATCTTCGCCTTCTCGGCTTCGCGCTCGGCGCGCGCCGCGGCGATGGCTTCCCGCTCCTCGCGTCGCTGCACCATCACCGGGTCGTCGGCCTTCGGCCGGGCCTTGAAACGCTCGAGCAGAGCCTTCTTGGCATTGGCGGAATTGGACTGGCGGTCGGTAAAGCTGCGGTCGTTCGGGTTCTTCAAGGGTGATCTTCTCTCGGGTTGTTACGGACGTTCATCGGCCCGCGCGGGCGAGATAATCCAAATCCGGCCGGATTGGTATCGAAATCAACGCGCGGCAGCCCCGCTTCCAGCGCTTATCGGGCGGCAGATTCTGTATGCTGCACGCCAAAAATGCATGGAGGCGGCAGGGTCACCCCCCCGATCAGACGGGTGAGCCGGCCCATGCATATGGGCACCGCGCCCTGCTCTGTCAATGCAAAGCCCCGTTTTCGGGCCATCCGACGCGTCCGAGAGTGCCTCTATACTTTACAAGCGCTGCATTTTCCCCAACAGGCAGGGGGACTGCCGCAACAACGCCGTGCTCCCGTGAAGACGCCCCTGCTCTCCGATTTCCGCCGCATCGTCGTCAAGGTCGGCTCCAGCCTGCTGGTCGATCGCGACCGCGGCCGGCTCCGCCATGCCTGGCTCGCCGCGCTGGCCGAGGATCTCGCCGAGCTGCACCAGCGCGGCGCCGACGTGCTCGTCGTCTCCTCCGGCGCGATCGCGCTCGGGCGCACCGTGCTCGGCCTGCCCTCCGGGCCGTTGCGACTCGAGGAGAGCCAGGCCGCCGCCGCGGTCGGCCAGATCGCGCTCGCCCGCAACTGGGCCGAGGCGCTGGGCGCGCATGGCCTGACCGCCGGACAGGTGCTGCTGACGCTGGCCGACACCGAGCAGCGCCGCCGCTATCTCAATGCGCGCGCGACGCTTGGCCGTCTGCTCGACCTGCGCGCCGTCCCCGTCATCAACGAGAACGACACCGTCGCCACCACCGAGATCCGCTATGGCGATAATGACAGGCTCGCGGCGCGGGTCGCGACCATGGCCGGCGCCGACCTGCTGGTGCTGTTCTCCGATATCGACGGGCTCTACACGGCACCTCCTGCGAAAGATCCGAGCGCGCGGCATATTCCCGTGGTCGAACGCATCACGCCGGAGATCGATGCCATGGCCGGCGGCGCGGCCTCCGAGCTCTCGCGCGGCGGCATGCGCACCAAGATCGAGGCCGGCAAGATCGCGGCGGCCGGCGGCACCCATATGCTGATCGCCGACGGACGCGCCAAGAATCCGCTCGCCGGCGTCGCCGAGGGCGGCCGCTGCACCTGGTTCCTCACCGGATCGACACCCGCCACCGCGCGCAAGACCTGGATCGCCGGTTCGCTGGAACCGCGCGGCACGCTGCATCTCGATGCCGGCGCGGCCCGCGCCCTGCGCGGCGGCGCGAGCCTCTTGCCGGTCGGCGTCACCCGGATCGAGGGCGAGTTCGCGCGCGGCGACGCCGTGCTGATCCGCGACCCCGAAGGTCATCTGCTCGGTCGCGGCCTCGTCGCCTATGACGCTTCCGAGGCCGCGCTGGTGCTCGGCAAGGCCTCGCGCGATATCGAGACCGTGCTGGGCTATCCCGGCCGCGCCGAGATGATCCACCGGGACGACATGGCGCTCGGGCTGGGCTAGGGTGTCATCGGTTCTCCAGAAAACGCGCGGTCATCCCGGGCGACCGAAGGGAGACCCGGGATCCATGCCGGAACGGTTCAGGCATGGATTCCGGATCGGCGCAGCTTCGCTGCTTGTCCGGGATGCCCCGCGTTCTTCCGGCAATCGGATAAGCTTCGATCGACGGACATCAATTCAGGTTGGGTGAAATGACCGGCGACAGCGCATTGCGCATCATCGCGACGAACGAGGCCGCCGATATCGGCGCTGTCATGCAGGATGTCGGGCGCCGCGCCCGCGCCGCCGCACGCAAGGTCGCGCTGAGCCCGACCGAGCAGCGCAATACCGCCCTCCTCGCCATGGCCGAAGCACTGCGCGCCCGCAGCGCCCAGATCCTCGCCGCCAACGCCCAGGACCTTGCAGACGGCAAGGCCGCCGGCCTGAGCGGCTCCTTCATCGACCGCCTCGCCCTCGACGAAAAACGGCTTGCCGCCATCGCCGACGCCGTCGCCGAGGTCGCCGATCTGCCCGATCCGCTCGGGCGCGTGCTGGCGGAATGGACCCGGCCCAACGGCCTGCGCTTCGAGCGCGTCGCGACGCCGCTCGGCGTGATCGCCGTGATCTTCGAGAGCCGCCCCAATGTCACCGCCGATGCCGGCGCGCTCTGCCTGAAGAGCGGCAATGCCGCGATCCTGCGCGCCGGCTCCGATTCCTTCCGCTCCTCGACCGAGATCGCCGCCGCGATGCGCGAAGGACTGGAAGCCGCCGGGCTCCCCGCCGACGCGATCCAGCTCGTGCCGACGCGCGACCGTGCCGCAGTCGGCGAAATCCTTTCCGGGCTCAACGGCAATATCGACGTCGTCGTGCCCCGCGGGGGAAAAAGCCTCGTCGCCCGCGTCCAGAGCGAGGCGCGCGTGCCGGTCTTCGCCCATCTCGACGGCAACTGCCATGTCTATGTCGATGCCAAGGCCGAACTCGCCATGGCCAGCGAGATCCTGCTCAACGCGAAACTCCGCCGCACCGGTGTCTGCGGCGCGGCCGAAACACTGCTGGTCGACGAGGGCTGTGCCGGCACGCATCTCGCCCCGCTCGTCACCGCCCTGCTCGAAGCCGGCTGCGCCGTGCGCGGCGATGCAGCGGCCCGCGCCGTCGATGCGCGCGTGACCGCCGCGACCGAGGAGGACTGGGCGACCGAATATCTCGACCGGATCATCGCGGTGAAGACCGTGCCCGGCCTCGATGCCGCGATCGACCATATCGAGCGCTACGGCTCGCATCACACCGATGCGATCGTCACGGCCGACGCGGCCGCCGCCGCCCGCTTCCTGGCGGAAGTCGATTCCGCCATCGTCATCCACAACGCCTCGACCCAGTTCGCCGATGGCGGCGAATTCGGCTTCGGCGCCGAGATCGGCATCGCGACCGGCCGCATGCATGCGCGCGGCCCCGTCGGGGTCGAGCAGCTCTGCTCCTTCAAGTACCGCGTCCATGGCGCGGGCCAGACCCGCCCCTGAACCGTGCAGCAAGGATGACGAGCGAGCCTCTGCGCCTGCCGCCTCATGCGCCCGGCCTTTGCATCGGCCTGTTCGGCGGCAGCTTCAACCCTGCCCATGACGGCCATCGGCTTGCGAGCCTCACCGCGCTGCGCCGTCTCCAGCTCGACCGCATCTGGTGGCTGGTCACGCCCGGCAATCCCCTGAAGGACAATGCGAAGCTGCCGCCGCTCGGCGAGCGCCTGCGGCAAGCGCGCGGGGGCGCCGGCCATGCCCGCATCCATGTCACCGGCATCGAGGCTCGTCTGCGCACCCGCTATACCGCCGACACGCTGCGCGCGCTGAAGCGGCGCTGCCCGGGCGTCAATTTCGTCTGGATCATGGGCTCGGACAATCTCGCCGGCTTCCACCGCTGGGCCGAGTGGCGCGCGATAGCCCGGATGATGCCGATCGCGATCATCGACCGGCCGGGCTCGACCCATAGCGCCATGGCCTCGCCCGCCGCCAACTGGCTGTCGCGCTGGCGCATTTCCGAAAACCAGGCGGCTGTCCTGCCCCGCACGCACCCGCCCGCCTGGGTTTTCCTGCATGGGAAGCGCTCGGCGCTCTCCTCCACAATGCTGCGCAAACAGGCTGGCCGCGATTGAATTCCGGGGCCTCCCAGCTTATTTTGCCCGCACCGCGCGAACGCGCATCAGGATCGAGAGGATACGTCACTGACCCGTCAAACCCTTGGTGAAGCCGAGCCGAAGCCGCTTCCCCAGGCCGCTATCGCGGACAACCCCTCTGCCGATAGCATCGCCCTTGCCCAGCGCGTCCTCAAGGACATGAAGGCCGAGGACATCACGGTGATCGACCTCGTCGGCAAGACGTCGCTGGCCGACGCGATGATTATCGCGTCCGGTAACGTCAACCGCCATGTCGCCGCCATCTCGGACGCCTTGATCGAAGCCCTGAAGGCGTCCGGACTTCCCACGCCCAACGTCGAAGGCATGCCTGCCTGCGACTGGGTGCTGATCGATACCGGCGACATCATCATCCACGTCTTCCGGCCCGAAGTGCGCCAGTTCTACAATCTCGAGAAGATGTGGGGCACCGACCGGCCGAACGAACGCCTCGACAGCTGACGCGATCCTCCAATGCGGCTCGCGGTCATCGCCGTCGGCCGGCTCAAGGATGGGCCGGAACGGGAGCTCTGCGAGCGCTATCGTGAGCGCGGCGTCGCGCTCGGCCGCGGCATCGGCTTCAGCGGTCCTGACATCGTCGAGATCGCCGAGAGCCGGGGCCGCCGCCCCGAGGAGCGCAAGCGCGAGGAGGCTCAAGCCATCCTCGCGAAGGCGCAGCCCGGCTTGATCATTGCCCTCGACGAGCGCGGCCGGCATCTCGGCAGCGAGGCCTTCGCCACCCGCCTCGCCACCGCCCGCGATTCCGGCACCGCCCATGCCAGCCTGATCATCGGCGGCGCCGACGGGCTGAGCGAGGAGATCCGCGACAGGGCCGATATCACGCTCGCCTTCGGCGCCCTGACCATCCCGCACCAGATCGTGCGGGCGCTCGTGCTCGAACAGCTCTATCGCGCGATGACGATCATCTCCGGCCACCCCTATCATCGCGTATGACCTTGCTGATTCGCCCCGGACTGCGCGGCCTGTGCCTTGCCGCCCTGCTGGCGACCTCGGCCACGGCCCAGACACCCCAGCCCGATCCGGAAGCCCTCCAACGCGAGGCGATGCAAAAGCTCGTCGAGAAACAGGCGCGCGAAAGCGAGCTCAAGGCGATCGAGCAGCGCCTCGCCGGAAACGCGGATGCGCGCGCCGCTCTCGACAAGGAGATGGCCGCGATCCGCGCCGACCGCGCCGCGCTCAACAAGGCCTTGCTCGACACCACCGCGAAAACCCAGGCCGCCGAGGAGCGCCTGGGCGGGCTGGAGACGCGGCTCGCCCTGCTGCAATCGAGCGAGACGGCGATTCGCCGTTCGCTTGAAGGCCGGCGCAACCTGATCGCCGAGGTCCTGGCCGCGCTGCAGCGCATCGGCCGGCGCCCGCCGCCCGCCGTGCTGGTCCGCCCCGAGGATATCCTCGAAGCCGTGCGCGCCTCGATGCTGCTCGGCGCCGTCGTTCCCGACCTCCGGCAGGAAGTCGAAATCCTCGGCACCGACCTCGCCGAGCTCGTCCGGTTGCGCAACGGCATCGCCACTGAAAAAGGCCGGATCGGCGAGGAGATGGAGCAGATCGCGAGCGAGCGTCAGCGCCTGGCATCCCTGATCGAGGCCAGGCGCGAGCGCGAGGCCAGCGCGGCCAAGGACGTCGAATCACAGGCGGCGCTCGGCAAGGAGCTTGCCGGCCAGGCGCGCTCGATGCGGGATTTCGTCGAGAAGATCGAGAAGGAAATCTCCGTCGCCAACAGGGCGGCCGATGCCGCCCGTCAGGCGATCGAACAGGAGACGCGCGAGCAGCGCGAGCGCATGACCGCTCTCGCCTTCAAGGACCCGGCGCGGCTCGCCCCCAAGATCGCCTTCGCCGAGGCGAAAGGCCTGCTCTCCCTGCCCGTCTCGGGATCACGATTGCGTGGTTTCGGCGATTCAGACGGCGCCGGCGGAACGATTCGCGGGATTTCGCTGGAAACCCGCGCGAACGCCCTAGTTTCGGCGCCTTCTGACGCTTGGGTTGTTTACGCGGGACCGTTCCGTTCGTTCGGACAACTCTTGATCCTGAACGCCGGCGGGGGCTACTACATCCTGCTGGCTGGCATGCAGCGGATCGACGTCGCGCTCAATCAGTTCGTGCTGGCGGGGGAGCCGGTTGCGGCGATGGGCGAAACGTCGGAAGCTGCCGCGACGACCGTAGGGGTGGGAACCGGGCAACCGGTTCTCTATATCGAATTCAGGAAAGACGGCGTCTCGATCGATCCGATGCCGTGGTGGACGAAATCGCAAGGCGAAAAGGTTCGCGGATGATGCGCAAGGTTTCCCTCGTTCTCGCCGGCGCCATCATGGGCGCGGGCCTGACTGGACTGGCTACCCAGACGAGGCTGCTCTCCTCGACCAGCGCGGTGGCGGCTTCAGCCGAGGTCTACCGCAGCCTCAACCTGTTCGGCGACATCTTCGAGAAGATCCGCACCGACTATGTCGACAAGCCCGACGAGCAGAAGCTGATCGAGGCCGCCATCAACGGCATGGTCTCCTCGCTCGACCCGCACTCGTCCTATCTCGACTCCAAGTCGTTCCGCGACATGGACACCGACATGCGCGGCCAGTTCGGCGGCCTCGGCATCGAGGTGACGATGGAGGACGGCGTCCTCAAGGTCGCGAAGCCCATCAAGGATACGCCCGCCTCCAAGGCCGGCATCCTCACCAACGACATCATCCGCCAGATCGACGGCCAGGAAGTGAAGGGCCTGTCCCTGACCCAGGCCGTCGAGAAGATGCGCGGCCTGATCAACACCCAGGTCACGCTCAAGATCGACCGCCCCGGCAAGACCGAGCCGCTCGAGTTCACCCTCACACGCTCGACCATCGTCGTGCCGGCCGTCGAGGAGCGGGTCGAGGGCGATATCGGCTATATCCGCATCGGCACTTTCTCCGAGCAGACCTATGACGGCCTGCGCAAGGCGATCGAGAAGACCACGAGCGAGATCGGCGCCGACAAGCTCAAGGGCTACGTCATCGATCTCCGCAACAACCGCGGCGGGCGCCTCGACCAGTCCGTCCTGGTCTCCGACGCCTTCCTGGAGCGCGGCAAGATCGTCTCGACCCGCGGCCGCAATGCCGAGGAGACCCAGGTCTTCAACGCCAAATCGGGCGACCTGACCAAGGGCAAGCCGGTCGTGGTGCTGATCAACGGCTCGTCGGCCTCGGCGGCCGAGATCGTCGCCGGCGCCCTGCAGGATCACAAGCGCGCGACGGTGATGGGCACGCGCTCCTTCGGCAAGGGTTCGGTCCAGACCGTGATCCCGCTCGGCTCGAATGGCGGCCTGCGCCTGACCACGGCGCGCTACTACACGCCGTCGGGCAACTCGATCCAGGCCAAGGGCATCACGCCGGATATCGAGGTCCAGCAGGAGATCCCGCAGGAGATCAAGGACAAGCTCGTCGAGAACAAGGGCGAAGCTGCGCTCAAGGGCCATCTCAAGGCCGGCGAGGGCGAGGAGCAGTCCGGCTCGAGTTCCTATGTTCCCGCCGACGCGACCAAGGACACCCAGTTGATCGCCGCGCTCAACCAGCTGCGCGGCATCAAGAAGGATGTCGCGGCCCCCGCGGACAAGCCGGCCTCCCCGACGGCTTCCGCCGCTCCCGAGGCGCCCAAGCAGCCGAACTGAGCCTGCGGGCTCGGCGTCGGGCTCCTCAGGCGCCAGGCCGAGCGCCGGTCCGGCTCTCGTTTTCAGATCGAGAACGCGTGACCGATCAGATTGCGATGCGATCTGATCGGCGCGTACTCTGGCGCGCGGGCTGCTGATTCGGGTCCGCGTCGCAACCTCGAGGACGGCCTCTCTCGGCCGAAACGCCGCTGACGGAGCTCAATCGACCGCTCGGCCAGGATCGCCCGGCGGCCTCTGGCAGGCCCTGGGGACGCTGGCTCGCGACAGTCGCTGCCGGCTGCGTCGGTTCGGCTGTGCTGAGCCTCGCCCTGACGGTTGCCTTGCGTCGCGATCCCGATGGCGGCCAACCGATGGCCGTGGCCTCGATCGAGAAGCGTGTCGCCCCCGCCGCCTCCGTATCTGCAACCGCCGATCCGGCCACCGCCACGCCGCGTGGGCCGGCGAGCGCCGCCCAGCTCGAGAACAGCGCGGGTGTGACCGTGACGCGCGCCGGCGAGGATGCGCCGGAGGCCATCGTCATCACCATTCCCGACGAGTCGCGCACGATCAGGCTCGCGACGGCGCCCGATAGCCGCCTGGTCGAGCGCTCGCGCTATGGCATGCTGCCGAAGCTCGGCCCGGAAGGCGCGACACCGGCCAAGGTCTATGCCCGCCCCCTCGGCGCCGAGCCCACGGTCAAGCCGGCCGGCCGCATCGCACTGCTCGTCGGCGGTCTCGGCATCAGCCAGAACGGCACGGCCGATGCGATCGCGAAGCTGCCGGCGCCGGTCTCGCTCGCCTTCGCGCCCTATGGCACCGAGCTCGAACGCACGGTCCAGCGCGCCCGCGGCGAAGGCCACGAGGTCTTCCTGCAATTGCCGATGGAGCCCTTCGACTATCCCGACAACGATCCCGGCCCGCACACGCTGCTGACCGGTCCGAAGGCGCCTGACAATATCGACAAGCTGCATTGGGCGCTCGGTCGCTTCACTGGCTATGTCGGCATCGTCAATTTCCTCGGCGGTCGCTTCACCGCCGACGAGAGCGCCCTCTCCCCGGTCCTGCGCGAGCTCGCCGGCCGCGGCCTGATGGTGATCGATGACGGCTCCTCGGCGCGCAGCCAGCTCGCAGCCGCGGCTGACCGCGCCCGCATCCCCGCCCTGAAGATCGACCGTGTCGTCGACGGCGTCACCCGCGCCGACGCGATCGACAAGGAGCTGGCCGCGCTCGAAAATACCGCCCGCGAGCAGGGCATCGCGGTCGCCGCCGCCAGCGCCCTGCCTGTCTCGATCGAGCGCATCAATCGCTGGGCACAGTCGCTGGAAGCCAAGAAGATCGTGCTCGTTCCCATGAGCGCCGCCCGCGGCTTCCGCTCGCCCAAAACGACAGGGTCGCTCAAGTCCACGGGATCGCTGCAATGACTGACAAGGCCCCCGAAGGCTATCGCCCCTGCGTCGGCCTCGCCCTGTTCAACGCCGAAGGCCTCGTCTTCGTCGGCAGCCGCGCCGACAAGACCAAGCGCGAGCATGTCGCGCCGGGCCATGCCTGGCAGATGCCGCAGGGCGGCATCGACGCGGGCGAGACGCCGCTGGAGGCCGCGCGCCGTGAGCTTGCCGAGGAAACCAGCGTGACCGCGGTCGAGCTTCTCGCCGAGGCGCCGGGCTGGCTCTCCTACGACCTGCCCGTCGATATCGGCAAGGAAGCCTGGAAGGGCCGCTGGCGCGGCCAGGCGCAGAAATGGTTCGCCTTCCGCCTGACCGGTTCGGAGAACGAGATCAACATCCTCACCCCGGCCGGCGGCCACAAGGCCGAGTTCGACGCCTGGCGCTGGGTCAGGCTCGAGGAGACGCCGGACCTGATCATTCCGTTCAAACGGGATGTCTATCTGCAGGTCGCCAGGCATTTCGCCCCCTTCGCGGGTGCGGCCGGCACGAGAAGCTGAGCGTCTCAGCCCAAGTCGCCCCTCAGCCCATCGTGTAGACGACGCGACCGATCCAGTAGAACTGGTAGAGGATATGCACGCTGGCGAGCGCGAGATGCACGCCACGTCGCGCGGAAACATTGGCGATCAGGCAGAGCGCCAGCCCGATCGGAACCTGCACGAGATAGTCGCCGCTGAGCTGGGTCCAGTGTTCGGCGCCCTTGATCAGCGTATCGACGATATCGAGCAGGAAAGCCGCCGCGAGCAGGCCAAAGAACCAGCGCCGACTCCGGATGAAGAAATCCTCATAGCCGGCATATTCCGCGATGTTGTCCGGGAAGAGCAGCGCCGAGATCAGGTAGAGCACGACGGCATAGCCGATCAGGAAGAGATAGACGCCGAAGCTCCAGGCCGGGATGCGCGACAGTCCGAACTCCCACCACCAGAACAGCACGAGCTCGAGCAGAATCGAGCCGACCCAGAGCATGTGGAGCAGCGAAACGCGGTGGCGGCCGGGATGCTGAATGAAGCTGGCGATGCCGGCCAGCATCCGCGTGATGCCGAGGCCGATGACCATGCCCAGGACGATGCGGACATGGGTGAAGAGTTCGTGCGGCGAGACGGTCTCCATACTCCGTGCTTAGAGCATCGGACGCGTCGGTAGCCACCGATTTCGAGGCGCGCCTCATGCGATCGTCGCGATGAAGGCGAAATGGCGTCCCGGAAGGGGATGCCTGATGCTCAGTATTCCAACGAGTTAGCGGAAAGTGAGGCTTTCCGCACCGACAGGCTTTTAAAGGGCTCTCAAAATCCGAGTGTCCACCGGATCATGCCGCTCTGAACGGCTGTCAGCTCGGCCCGGCGGCCTCTGCATTCTACGCGGAAATCAATGCTGCGACGAGCGCCGAGCAGCTCAGCGGTATCGCAACGCGATTGTGGCCATTCTGGGGCGCCGGCCAGATTCCCGACGATGAAGCGGAATGGACTTGTCCCGGCAAACTGGAGAGCTCTTCTGAAGGAAGGAGGAGCATTTCATGGGCAAGCGGCAACGCCGGCTGGGGAAGGAATTCGAGGCGGAGGCCGTTCGTCTGGTTGAGACGAGCGGCCGC